>JAQUAF010000144.1 GCA_028687435.1 Verrucomicrobiia bacterium
ACTTCAAACGATTCAAAATGTTGACCCAAAAATGGATCGACCTCGCCCTGACGCTCTCCAGACTGGAAGTTGAGGAAGCTAAAAAATCACTGAAGGAGTAGTCCAGAATTCGGTACTCTCAAGTTAATTAATAAACCACATTTTTTTAAAAAATGCAAATGGGTGGATGATTTTGTTTGGATAGGCGATTTTATCGCGCTGACTTCGACGCGGTGTCGAAGTCACCTTGCTCAGGATTAACCCTGAGCGGAAGTCCCGCTTGTCGGGACTGGAGTCGAAGTCCGTAGGACGCATAGTTCATCTTTTGATGAAACATGCGGGTTGGCAGATGTGTTTTCAGACAAGCTTTTCAAAGCCTCAAAAAAATGCATTTCAGATAATGGGCTTCCGGAAAGGCGGCGGGATGGTCGGGGGGCTGGAGGGAGGTTTGGATTTCATGGAACCGGGGTTGGATGTCCTGGGCGGCGGCACGGATGGCGTTGAAAAATTCCCCTGCGGAGACATGGGCGGAACAGGAGGCCGCTGCCAGGATGCCGTTGGGTCTGAGCAGGGCCAGTCCCTGCCGGGCCAGAAAGGAATAGGCATTGATGGCGTCGGCTCGTTCGGTTTCGCGTTTGGCCAGGGACGGCGGGTCCAGGATGACCAGATCGAATGTTTTGCGCGGAGCTTCCTTCAGCCAGATGAAGGCGTCTGCTTGGACGGTTTCGTGCTGGCAACGGGCGATGGGGGGGCAATCCCGGTTAAGCTCAAAATTGCGGTGGGCGTTTTCAAGGGCGTGGGAACTGATGTCGAGATCGGTGACCGATGCCGCGCCGCCGCGGGCGGCATACAGGGAAAATCCGCCGGAAAAACTGAAGGCGTTCAGCGTCCGGCGTCCGGCGGATAATTTTTCGACGTGCCGCCGGTTTTCGCGCTGGTCGAGGAAAAATCCGGTTTTTTGTCCCCGAATCACGTCGGATTCGAAACGGAGGCCGGTTTCCTTGAAGATGACGGGACGTTCGGGGATGACACCGCGCAAAACCTGTCCGTCGTCCAAATGGGATTGGGCGGCTTTTTCCCGGATGTTGCGGCTGAGGCGGAGAACCAGCCGTTCATGGGGAATGAGTTCGGTCAGCAGGGCGGACAGTTTGTCCAACCATGGGAACCAGGCGGCGGTGTAGAGTTTCAGAACCAATGTGGCGTCGTACCGGTCAAGGACGAGACCGGGCCAGCGATCGTTTTCTCCGTGACAGCAACGCCAGCCGGTGGTTTCGGCGTCGAAGAGACCTTCCCGTTTTGCGAGGGTTTGCCGGAGATGTTCCTTCCACCATGTGTCGTCGAGGTTTTGGGGTTTGCCGGAATGGAGCAGTCTCACCCGGATGGGGGAGCCGTCGTCGAAGAGGCCGACGGCCAGAAAACGGTCTTTCCGGTCGTAAAGGATGGCCAACTCTCCGGTTTCGCCAGGGCGGTTTTGTTCGCGAATGCTGTCGGCAAACAGCCACGGATGGCCGCCGCGAATGGCGGTTTCGGCCTTCTGGGAAATGTGGAGCCGGAGGCGGGAGGGAGGCATGGGGTGATTGGCGGATTTGAATGGGGATGATGAATGGAGGCAGCCCTTCGGTCAAGCCAGTGACTCTTTTGGGATTTTTGATTTGGGTGCGTGCCCGACGGAGCGGGGATTGGCCGCAATCACGTCAGTGAGATGGTAAACCTGCTTGTATCCTTTCATGCGGACGCTATGCTGCGCGGATGCCAGAACCCGAGTTCGCCAGCAAAAGCAAACGTCCCAAGAAATCCCCGGTCCTGACCGACGAGACCCAGGCGGTCTTTGCGCGGCTCCGAAAAATGCTGGGGTTTCCGTGCATCTCCTACTGGACTTCTTCGGGCGGCAGCATTTGCCAGGATGACGTGATGACGATGGCCCAGTTGATCCATAACAAGCCCCGTCACCGGATGCTGGGGTTGTTCATCAAGTCCGAGGGGGGGAATCCGCAGGCGGCGTTGCGGTTGATGCATTTGCTGCGCAATTATTACCAGCGGATCGTTCTTTTTGCGCCTTTTGAATGCGCCTCGGCGGCGACCATGGTTGCCTTGGGATCGGATGAGATCCATATGGGATCGACTTCCTACCTGACGGCGGTGGATACGTCCCTCAAACACGACCTGTCCCCGATCGATCATGGCAACAATCTGGTTTCCGTCAGCCAGGACGAGGTGATGCGCATTCTGCGGCTGTGGAAGGAAACCCAGTCGAAAGACAACCCCTATCCCGAGGTTTACAAGTATTTGCATCCCCTGGTGATTGGCGCGCTGGACCGGTCCAGTTCGCTGTCCATCCGCATCTGCAAAGAGCTGCTGGGTTATCACATGAAGGATCAGCGGCGGGCCGAGCGCATCAGCCGGGAACTGAATTCAGCCTATCCCTCGCATTCGTATCCCATCACCGCCCGGGAGGCGATCCGGTTGGGGCTGAACATCAAGCCCTTGAAAATGGAAATCGAAACCCAACTGCGGGAGATCAACGCCCTTTATTCCACCATGGCACAGCCGTTGCTGACGGATTACGACCAGCAGAACTACCACAATAACGAGATTTGCAACATTCTCGAAAGCGACGGAGTGCAGGTTTATTACCAGGTGGACAAGGATTGGCATTATCGCAAGGAAGAACGCCGCTGGGTGTCGTTGAACGACAAGTCCGCCTGGCATCGTGTGACCCGCCAGGGCGGCAAATGGGTGAATACGACGTTCTACATCCGCTAGCGAGGCTTTGCCTCATCGCGACCGACCCGCCTTCATCCGACTGCGGCGAGGCAGGCAAGGCAAAGCCTCGCAATTCAAAAGTAAAAATTTAAAATTCAAAATGATCTGGCGCCATGGCGGTTCAAAATTTTGATTTTTTAACATCATATTTTGGTTTTCAAGGAATCTAGACCTGTTTTGCGGCGGCCTTTGGATTCCCGCTTTCGCGCATTCGCGTCAACTTAATTGAGATCCTTTCCTGGAAACGAGGGCGTCCCGCCCAACGCCGCTAACATTTGCCCAATCCGGGACCATTCCGTTCTGATGGAGGCGGTGCGGGAGCCCCGCCCTCCATTTTTGCCGTGCAGACAATGGAGGGCGGGGCTCCCGCACCGCCTATGATAGAGATATGATTCATCGGTTCCACGCTTGATCAAGCGGCTGGTCTGTTTGCTTTTTATTAATTGTCGATTATTGTTGTGTGAAATACACTGAACAAACTTGCGGCCGCTCCATGTTTTTGGGGCCTGTTGCGGTTGATGGTTGGAAAACGAATGAAACCATGAAAAAAACGGGAATAAAGGGGAATACGCCGCCGGTTTTCTCGAGCGGATTCGGAAGGGGGCAGTGGGATCCGCGCGACTGGATGCTGGTGAAAAGCCCGCGATGGGATCACTTTGGCGGATGGATTCAGGAGGAGGATCATATTCGCAACGAAACCCCGCCTGGCGCGACGGAAAGCGAGATGCTTGGGGAAAAAGCCGGGCTGACCTATAGCAGCATGCTATGCAGGCGCCTGTGGCAGGCGCCGGTTCAGGTTGAATGCGAAATGAGTTTCGATGACAGGATGGCCCCTTTGGTGGTCATCGCCGAACCATGCGGCGTTGACGCGAAAGGCCGTTCCGAGTACCGGCGGCACATGGAAGTCGTTCTTTACGACAAAGGCTTGAATGTCTGGCAGCATGTTTACGAGAAAGGAAAGCCTTCCTGGACCAAAATCGGCCAGTCTGATTTCGGTTTTGCCCCCAAACAACGTTATGTGTTGCGGGTGGGGATTCTGAAACACGAACTTCAAATCACGGTGGATGATCACGGCTTGGGCTGCAAACACCCCGGACTGCCTGAAGCGTTTCAAGTTGGATTGACCGGTTGCGAGGGGATCAACCGGTTTTATCGCTTTAATGTAAAGGCCGGAGATTAAGGAAAAATTTGACAAAACGTCTTTTTTCGTGTACGTACACGAAAATTAATGATCCATCCCACCAGCCATGATCTGGCCCGGGTGTGCTGTGTTTCGCAGGGAACCATTGACCGGGCCCTGAACAACCGCCCCGGCATTGCCGCGCGCACCCGCGAGCGGATTTTGCAGGCTGCGGCCCGGTGCGGTTACGTGCCGCACGCGGCCGCGCGCAGCCTTGCGACCGGCGCAAGCCATCTGATCGGGTTGGTGCTTTTCGGCCTGAGCAACCAGTTTACAGGGCGTCTGGTCCGTGCCATTGACGAGGCGGCCCGCGGGCAGGGGTATGATCTGTTGACAGCCTTTACCAATCAGGATCCCGGACTGGAACGCCGTTATTTGAAGCGGTTTCTTGAGCGGCGCGTGGATGGGCTGATTCTCTTTCCCATCGGGCAGGCCCGGGAGGAACTCCGGCTGGCGGCCATGCAAAAGACGCCGGTTGTCACGCTTTTCAATCGTCCGGATCATGGCCGGATCAACCACCTGCGGATCGACGAGCGCGCCGCGATGACTCAACTGGCCGCCTGGCTTGTCCGGCGGCGCTGCCGCCGGGTGGCTTATGTGACTATCACCGTGCCATCCGGCAATCTTTCCGATGCGGTGCGGAAACGAAAAGACTCTTTTGTGAATGCAGCCAGGAGGCGGCGTTTGTCGTGTGACATTCATGAATCCGCAGCGATGGAAGAGGCTGCTTTTCAGGGGTATGATGCGATTGCATGCCACAACGACAGTTTGGCGCTGAAAGTCGCCCGTCAGTTTGCCGCGGCACGGCGACGCTTGCCGGTTATAACCGGTTTTGATGGCAACGATGATGGGGCGCCGGATGAACGACTGGCCGCCACCTTTAAGATTCCGTACGACGACATGGCAAGGGAAGCGGTTCGCATGATTCATGAGCGTTGTTTTGCGGAAACCATGGTTTTTGCCGCCAGACCGCTTTGGTGTGCCGACAAGCCGGAGCAAAAAAGTCTGGCGATTTCCAACACTCATTCATCTTTATGAGTGCGCCAAGCGAAATCAGTAGGTGCCTGCTGGAAAACCCAGCCCAGAGAACGCCTAGCCAGCGAACTGGAACCGTGCTCTGCACATGGGAGGGTAACTGAACATGTGGAGCCAGAGACATGGGAGTG
>JAQUAF010000086.1 GCA_028687435.1 Verrucomicrobiia bacterium
GGAGGCACCCTCCCCGCATAGGGGAGCGTTTTGCCTCTCAATCAAGTCTGGCGCGATGGCTGGACCCACCGTCGTGCCGGATTTTGGCCGGACGAACCCGAAAAATCCCTAATTCGGAACCGCTGGCTGAAGAGCGAGATTTTTGACATTGAGGAAGCGTTCGGCTACAATATGGGTAGCGCTGACCGGCGGGAAGTGAAACAAATTATCTTTCAGCACTTTGAACAAATCGAAGCGGAATGGGATTCCTTCCAACAGAAAAAGCAGGCATGAACGCGTATCACCAGATTAAGGACATCAAGTTTACCGAAACCCAGATGCTCATGCATGTGGATGGGAAGGACTGCGTCTGGGATTTGAAGAGTATTTCCGCCAGACTGGCCAATGCCCGCGATTTTGAGCGCGAGAAATTTCAGGTTTCGACTTCAGGCTATGGCATTCATTGGCCGTTGCTTGACGAGGATTTGTCCATCGATGGTTTGATTCGCGCTCCGCAAGCGGAATGCGTCTCCCATCAAGCCCGCTCCTGATCACATTGAGACCAGGTTGCGACGATACGTTTCGCAAATGTCCCAATTTCGCCACCGGTTTGGAAGCCGGGAAAAAGGCATTCATTCCACGGCATTTCAGAAATGCCTCTCCGACGCTTGTCGCGCCGCCGCATCAACAATTTGAGAAATTGTCTGGAAAAGGCCGGGGGGGTGTGTTTGGATGGGCGGATTGAATTTTGGACCGTTGCGATGTTCCGTTTCATCGATTGAAGATGCCGTCATGGTGGCGCCGCCGGGTTGTTTCGTCCGGCGGGGCGGGCATGGCCCCGGTTCAAACAGAACCATCGTTTATCAGGTGATCTGCAAGGAGAAATGCGTATGATGTATTCGGCGGAAGTAGAGCACATGTGCCCTCTTGCCAAGGCCGCTTATCACGGCCCGGCGCCCATCCCGGAGGAAGGGAAGTGGGTTCAGGTAAAAGAGGGCAAAGACATTTCCGGTTTTACCCATGGCGTGGGTTGGTGCGCCCCTCAACAGGGAACCTGCAAACTCTCGCTCAACGTCAAGAACGGGATCATCGAGGAGGCCCTGGTGGAGACGCTGGGTTGCTCCGGCATGACCCATTCGGCGGCCATGGCTTCCGAGATTCTGATCGGGAAGACTCTCCTTGAAGCCCTGAACACCGATCTGGTTTGCGACGCCATCAACACGGCCATGCGCGAGCTTTTCCTGCAGATCGTTTACGGACGCAGCCAGTCCGCGTTTTCCGAGGGCGGGCTTCCGGTCGGGGCTTCGCTGGAGGATCTTGGCAAGGGGCTTCGCAGCCAGGTTGGGACCATGTTTGCGACCAAGGCGAAAGGTCCCCGGTATCTTGAGATGGCGGAAGGCTATGTCACCCGCGTGGCGGTTGACGATGAGGGCGCGATCATCGGATACGAATTCATCAATCTTGGCAAAATGATGGACGCGATCAAGAAGGGGACCGACGCCAACGAGGCGCTGGCCAAAGCCAAGGGAACTTACGGCCGCTTTGCCGAGGCCGCCAAATACATTGACCCCAGACACGAATAAGGAGGGAAGAAAAATGGCACTCTTTGAAAGTTACGAACGCAGGATCAACCAGATTCTTCCCCTGTTGAAGAAACATGGCATTTCTTCCGTGGAAGAAGCGAAAAAAGTTTGCGACGCAAAAGGCGTGGATGTGGCGGGGATTGTCGCGGGAGTCCAGCCCATTTGTTTCGAAAACGCCAAGTGGGCTTATGCGGTGGGCGCCGCCATTGCGATCAAGAAGGGCGACTCCAATCCCGCGGCGATCGCCAAAACCATCGGCGAGGGTCTCCAGTCCTTTTGCATCCCCGGCTCCGTGGCCGACGACCGCAAGGTCGGGCTTGGACACGGCAACCTGGCCGCGATGCTTCTGTCCGACGAAACCAAGTGTTTCGCTTTTCTCGCCGGGCACGAGTCTTTTGCGGCCGCGGAAGGCGCCATCGGCATTGCCCGCAGCGCCAACAAGGCGCGCAAAACCCCGCTCCGGGTCATTCTCAACGGGCTGGGCAAGGACGCGGCGCAGATCATCAGCCGCATCAACGGGTTCACCTATGTGCAGACCCAGTTCGACTATTACACCAGCGATCTCAAGGTCGTGAAGGAATACAAGTATTCCAAGGGCGAAAAGGCGGCGGTCCGCTGTTACGGCGCGGACGATGTTCGCGAAGGTGTCGCCATCATGCACAAGGAAGGCGTGGATATTTCCATCACCGGAAATTCCACCAACCCGACCCGGTTCCAGCACCCCGTGGCGGGAACCTACAAGAAGGAATGCTGCGAGCAGGGCAAGAAATACTTCTCGGTGGCTTCGGGCGGCGGAACAGGCCGCACCCTGCATCCCGACAACATGGCCGCCGGTCCGGCCTCCTATGGCATGACCGACACCATGGGACGTATGCATTCCGACGCGCAGTTTGCCGGATCATCCTCCGTCCCCGCGCACGTGGAAATGATGGGGCTCATCGGCATGGGCAACAATCCCATGGTGGGGGCTTCCGTTTCCGTGGCAGTGGCGGTTTCCGAGGCGCTGAAGAAGTGACCGGATAGGCTGTTTAGGCTGAAGGCTGTTGAAAAGGCACTTGGGCACTGGGGCACTAAGGCGCTGAGGGGAGATTTTACCAACAGGATTGCCATGCCGACAAATACCGTGCGGACGTTTGTGGCGTTGCCGGTGGATGAGGCGATTCAGGCCTTGGCAGGGGAATCGGCGGGGGCATGGACCGTCCGGCAGTTGCATCTCATGCGCAGCGATCTGTCCCCGCAAGGCGCCCGGCACACATGCCTGGAGGTGGCGCCTCTATGTTGCCCGGAAAAGGCTGACGGGTAAGGGCTTCAAGATTCTTGTGATGGCTCGTTGCTTCGCATGGGGAGCCGGTTTTGCCACTTTTGGGGATTCTGGGAGCAATGGAAGATCGAATAGACGACACAACGATTTTGATCCTGTTCCAGTTCAAAAAAGATGGCAAAAGGAAACCGACGAACAAGCGCCCTGCGACAGAATTCGTAAACACAGGGATGGATGAAAGGAGTTCGTTGAATTGAAAGAAGGGTTGTCTCGACACAACGCAGAAACTCCATGCCTAGGCCTTGGGATTGATTTTCGTACCATCGATAGGCGTTTGCGACATCCGCCTTGGCCTCTGGTAGAAGGATGAGGGTTTCTGTCATTTCTGCCGAAGGATGGACTGCTTGACTTGTTCCCAACTTTCGCCGGAGCCGGGATTTTGACGATAAGCCTGCTTCCGTCGATCCAGTTCATCCTTTTGCCATTGTGGGACAGGCAGATTTGCATTGCTTCGGGCAATGCTATCCCAAAGATCCTCCACGAGTTGCACACGCTCAAGCACGGACAGCTCTTCGAGTTCCTGTAGTGTGGTACTCATGGTAATATAATACCTCTCTGTTGATTCCCGGGCAAATGTTTATTTTTTGGTTAGGGTCAAAGACTGGTGACATTTTCAATGGCGAATACTGATGTTTTGTGAGGTGAATTGTTCGCGCCTTGCCTTTAAACCGTGAACCCTGAACCGTTGAACCATGCCATGATTCCCTCATGGAGTTGAGGCCAATGCCCCAAACATTACGTTCCCGGTGGAAAATCCACCTGCCGTGTGGAATAGGCGGCCCGGGAGGTCCGCCCTCCATGGATGATGAACGGGCGGGGCTCCCGCACCGCCTATGCCTGCAGGCCAATGCAAAAACCGCAGATTTCTGTTGAACAAACCCGGCGCATGGGGGCATCGTGTCGGGGTTTATGTGGAGCCTTGGATTATCGATGGAGCACGACGCATCGGCCGCCCTGGCGGCGGATGGGCGCCTTGTCGCGGCCGTTTCAGAGGAGCGGTTGTCGCGGAAAAAGGGACAATGGGGTTATCCCTGGCGGGCGGCGGATGCCTGTCTCAAGATGGCCGGGATCAGCCGGGCGGATGTGGATGTTTTTTGCGTGGCGCTCAACAAATTTCCGGCCTGCTACTTTCGCAAACCGTCCTGGTGGCGGGAAGCCGGCGAGAAATGGAACCGCCTGCGGAGGCAACTGGCGGGGAGGCCGGAGGAAATCACGGTCACGATGTCCGACCTGATCCGCGAGGTGAGGGAAGGAAAAATGATTCTGGCGGACCTTTTCGATTGGGAACGTTTCCGGGCGGATGGTTTTAAACGGGCGGAGGTGCGGTTTGTGGATCATCATTATGCCCATGCCCATTCCGCGGCTTGTTTCAGCGGTTTTGACAGGGCGTTGGTGTTGACGGTGGATTGCGTGGGCGCCTGTTGCGCGCAGGATGAGACCGGGACGCACACCCTTGAATCCGTCTTTTTGCAGAACCTGATGCCCCTGAGCCATACCACCAGCGTATGGAGCGGACGGCAGTTGCGCCGGTTTTGCATGACGGACATCAACGGATCGCCGGGATCCTTTTATGGGAGCGTGACCGAGGCGCTGGGATTCATCTCGCCGCGTCACGAGGGCAAGGTGACGGGGCTGGCGGCGTGGGGCAAGACCACCGCGCTGGACGAACCGTTCCGCCGGGTGCTGGGATTGTCCCGGGACAAAACCCATTTCGTGTCGGAACAGATCCATGAGCGGTGCGGCAACATCAGCGAGGCGCGCAAGGCGGTGATTCGCCGGACCATGCAAGGACAGAGCCGGGAGGAGGTTTCGGGGTCGGCCCAGCGCATTCTGGAGGAGGCGATTTTGGGGCATGTGGCCTGGGCGTTGAAAGAGACCGGCATGAGCAAGGTGGCCATGGCCGGGGGCGTTTTTGGCAATGTCAAACTCAACCAGCACATCATGGAATTGCCCGGGGTGGAGTCGATTTTTGTTTTTCCGGCCATGAGCGACGCGGGGCTGGCCGCCGCCGCCGCCCAGTTGGGAACGATGGGGCAATGCGAGGTGGAGACGGTGAAACTGGCGGATGTTTATCTGGGACCGTCGTTCAGCAACGAGGAGGTGGAGCGGGTGCTGGCGCAGGCGGGTTTCCCTTATGAAAAAGTGACGGGCGCGGAGCGGGCGCAGCGGGCGGCCAGGTTCATAGCCGATGGCGGCGTGCTGGGGCTTTTCCAGGGCCGCATGGAATACGGACCGCGGGCGCTGGGCAACCGCACCATCCTGGCCTCGCCTTGCGACGCCAAAATCAATGACGATTTGAACCGCCGGCTGAGCCGGTCGGAATTCATGCCTTTTGCGCCCAGCGTGCTGGCCGAGGCGTGCCCTGGCATTTTCGAAAATTTCGAACGCGGGGCGCATGCCGCCGAGTTCATGACCGTGACCTACAAGGTCCGGAGGGAATGGCAGTCGCGCATTCCCGCGGTGGTGCATGTGGACGGCACGGCGCGGCCGCAGGCGGTGCATCGCGAAAAAAATCCGCGTTATTACGATATTTTGAAAGCCTACGAAAAACTGACCGGCCTGCCCGTGGCGGTCAACACCTCCTTCAATGTCCACGAGGAACCGATCGTGTGCCGTCCCGAGGAGGCCGTGCAGGCGCTGCGCGAGGAGCGCATCGACGCGCTGCTGATCGAGGATTTCTGGGTGAGTCCGAAGAAGGCTTGATCACCCCCCGCCTTCGTTTCGCAGTGCGAAACTACGGCGCGGCGACGGCCCGCCATCCATTGTCTGCATGGTGGAAAAAGGAGGGCGGACCGTTGCCACGCCGACCTGTCTCGCCGAAGCGCCCGGGCGAAGGCGGAAGTGCCTATGGCCACGCAGGCGGGCGTCCCGCCCAATGCTACTAACTTTTCATTCAAAGATAAGCGGTGCAGGAGCCCCGCCCTCCTTTGAACAGCGATGGAATTGACGGAGGGCTGGCCACGTGAAACGTGGTGAACCTCCCGGCCTGCCCCGCCGTAGTATTCGACGAAGGCGGGACAGCCAAGGGGAAAAAGGGATGCCAATTTCGAGGCATCGAAAAAAATGTGTTGGAGACTCAGCCCCTTGACATCTACATGATCAGGGAAGGAGTTGCAAAAAATGCGCATTTTTTACGAAATCTGAGAAACTCGGGTTAAGACAATTTGCTTTTACCGTGCCGGAATTATTAATGGGGGAATGGAGCGCCCTTTGCCAGGGGGCAAAAGAGGAGCGGGGGTGTCCTGAACAGGCTGATTCTACTCGGCGGCGCCGGATTTCATGGAACCTCGAAAAGGGAGCGAAGGTTGTCGCCCGGCTTCGCTTCCTTGCATTGCACATGCCCGTCGCAGTAGAGAATATTGACTTTTCCCATATGGCGGGGACGCAATCGCTTGTAGTCATCGGTTCCCCCTTCGGCATCCGCCACAACCTGGTACGGCATGCAGTAACTCCCCCAGCCGTCCGTCACGATGCCGATATTGCCGGGGGCGGAGATTTGGGCGCTGTTGATGGCGCAGGTATAGTTGTAATTGGAATAAAAAACGCAGACATAGAGGAAGCTTGTCAAAGGGTTTCCGCCTGACACACCTCTTAGTTTGTCGGCCGGACAATCAAAGACCGTGCCGCGATAATAGGGATGGCTTGTCCAGAAAGTGTTCAAGTAACGCTGCGATAAATCCACCCAATATCTGTTTGTTCCCAGGGTTCCGGCCACGTCGCCCGCGGTTGGAAAAAAGGCGTTGTTGTCGGCGGCGTAAGATTGCAGGGCAATGCCGATGTTTCGCAGGTTGTTCGCGCATCCCACCAGTTTTCCCGCCTCCCGGACATTTTTCAGGCTTGCCAGGAGCAGGGATGCCAAAATGCCCAATATGGCGACCGTGACCAATAACTCGACAAGCGTGAAGCCATTCCAGGGGAAGCGTTTCCTTGGCGGCATGATGAAATGGGCGGTGTTCATATTGTGTTTTTAGCGTGATCCAATGGATGATAAAAACATGATCATTGAAAATCAAAACAGGAATTTAAGAGGGCGGTCAAAAGGTTTGTTTTACGGTCAATGGAATGACAATGCGATCTCCGGGCTGAAGGTCGTCATAATAAAATTCCTCGCCTTCCTGGAGAGCGTTGCTGTCGTCGACCTCCAGCACGGATGGATTTTTTCCGTCATATTTGAACGAGCGGATGACGGTTTTGCCTCCATTGGCGCCCGTGATGCGTTTGCCGTCGAAAAAACGGGAATTGGGTGGATTCAATTTTGACCGGCAATATTCGTGTGGGATGTCAATGGACAGGGTTTTGGGGCCCAGGATCTGCAGGACCCTTCCCCGTCCGAGGGTCAGGGCTTGTTCCCCGAGAAGCAGGCGCGAGCCGGATGTCCCATAGATCCGGTAGGCGGTGTTGCGGGAATAACGCGGGTTTGAAAAGGCGGCCATGGCGCCCTCGGGGAGATCTTTGGGCAGGGGGACATCGGTTTCAACCCAGTGTTCTTCCGCGTTTATTTTGACCACTTTTCCCTCCACAACCCCCATCCCTTTCACCAGCGGCTTGTCGTTCAACGCAATATTTTTGACTCCATGGGCCGCCAGCGATTCCAGTTTTTTTCCGCGGAAGGCGGCATAAAGCGCCGCGCCTTCCCAGGACATGATTCCCCCGGCGGTTTTGGCCGAGAGTTTTTCTCCTTTCAATCCGGCGCTGAAAAAATATTCGTCCAGTCCGTTTCTCTCAAACCGGACTCCGACCGGTTCCACCTCGCTTTTTCCCGTCACCGCCACCCGTTCCGCTTTTGCAACGATCGGTTTCGGTTCGGCCGGGTTGAGCGTTTCTTTTTTATCCTCCGGAAGAAAGGCGACCTTGGAAATGCCGGCATAATATTGATTGGCTTCAGCTGTCAATTCAAAGCGCAGGCGGTGTTTGCCCGTTGAAAGTTGGACGGCGCCAAAATCCACATAGGCATGCTCGTTGATGGTTCCCTCGCCGGCGGCGAAATGTTTTTCAAAAGGTTTGCCGTCGATCGAGAGGGCCACGGTTCCATAACTGGCGGCCTTATAGAAGCACGCTTTGACGCGATAGTTCCCCGTTGCGGCGATTTCGAGATCGAATCCGGCGAAGTCGCCGGGTTTTGTCCCTTTCACGAGCAGGCAGGAGGCGCTCTCGAGCATTTTTGTTTCCACATTGGTTTCCGCGAGTTTTTCAACGAGTTGGAAGGCTGAAAAACCCTCCTCGGTTTTTGCGGAAATGGAGTAGGGTTCCATGAGGGTGACAAAGGCGCTTTTCAGGTTTTTTTCGCCCTTGTTTCTCAAAATCATATAACCCGCCTTTTTATTTTGGGGCAAAAAGCCCGGTCCTTTGGCCAGAATGATCTCCATGGGGTCCTGGCAAAGCGGATGGAGCCGGAAATGCGTTTTGATGGGACCGCCCAGTTCCCAATCCACCTGGACGGGGGAGGCGCCAAGGACGCCGCGCTGGATTCCATAAAAGAATCCATATCCGTTGCCGGGAGGGGCGTTCCAATAGGGGCGGTTGGGATAACCGCTGATATCGCCATCCTTGAGGATTTTTTCGCCCCAGGCGTATTCTTTTCCAGCCAGGGAACCCTCCTCGGGCGCAAGTTTCACTCCGCTGATGGAGACATTTTGCGGCTGGGTCCCGATGATGTAATCGTGTTGAGATCCGCCTTTGACGCGGAAGATATCCAGCAAAACCTGGTCTTTGCCTTCGCCGATCAGGGCCGCGGTGCGGCGGTATTCCTCGACGTCCTGATCCTTGTAACTCAGAGGAGAATCCGCCTCCATCAATTTCAACGCGGGGGTTTCGCAAAACAGATAAAGGCTTCCTCCCGATCCGCTGTTTTTGCCGCCCTGGCTTTTTTCGTTCACGGTCACAAGGGTATGGCTGGCCGTCTGGTGCGCCCAGCCGGTCCGGGTATGGGCGCCGCCGAATCCATACCCGATATTGTAAGTCAGTTGCCAGCCCTTGGCGTAATAAAGAAGGCCGAGGTCATCCAACTGGCCATGAACCAGCGAAGGGCCGTAGCGGAGCAGGGCGCCTTGCGCATTTTTCAAATCCCCATCCCTCAAAATGCCGATGCCCTTTTGCCCCATGAACCATGAGCGGTTCAGTTTTCGGTCCAGATCCCCGCTCAAATTCGCCGGCTTGGCGCAATCGACCGGGTCGGCGTGAAAAAGCAGCCATTCCCCGGCGGTTGCGGATTTTCGTTGCTTTTCCACGTTGCCTTGCGACAGGTACGAAAGAATGCGCGCAAAATCGTTTTTTGCCTCCCCGGAAGCCCCGAAATAAAGGTGTTCCGCAAAAAGATAATCCGAATTCGAATAAGGGATTTTTTCCGGGATGATGAAACTGCTGTCCGGCCCCACATCCCCGAAATTTGGGATATGCCCGGCGATTTTGAACCGCAAATCCGGAAAAATATAAAAATTCCGGAATTTCGGATGATCGTAAAGGTTGATGCCATTCGGATATTTCCCATCCCGCCAATATCTCAAAGGTTCGGCAAAGGTCAGATAAAGTTCGCGGGTATGCCTGGAATAGCCCAGGGTGGTCTCGAAATATTCTCCGTCGCGGTCGCCGTTGTTGTCGGTCATGGAATAAATCGAGGTGGGAGACAGGATGGAGTGATAAACATACTCCGGGATGTTCAATAAAGCCCCGACCGCCAGGGCGCCCCGCATATAATCCGCATAACCGTTTCCCAGGGCGTTTTCGAAAGTATGCGAATAACAGTAATAGGCGCCATCCTGCATCAGGTTGATGTCGATGTTTTCCCTTTTGGTCATTGACGGCCGGGTTGTCCCGCATGCGTCAGCCCTGCCAACGGCGCGCTGTTGAGCCCTGGGGCCGGGAGAAAATTTTTTTTCCAGCGTGGGTCTGATCGAGGGGGCGTCCAGCGCGGGATTTTTGTAGATCAGATCGTAGACCCTGGCCAGGCGGTGCAGGACCCTGGCGACCTGATACCACGGCCTGGCCAGCCGTCCGCTTGGCGGGGAGGAGGGATAATCCCACGAACCGGCGGTGGACTCGGCGTAAATGGAGGCCAGCGCATCCAGAAAAAAGGCGGCGCGTTGGGCGTATTTGTCCTCGCCGGTCAGAATGAAAGCCACGGCCAGATTCGGGATGGCGTTGCACCATTGTTCCGTGACCCAGGCGTTCCAGATTCCGGTCAGATAATGAATTCTTCCGTCTTTTGCCTTGTAACCGGTTCCATCGTCGCGGAATGTTTCATTGGGAAAGACGATGTCGCATTTGGAACATTTTATTTTGCCGGGATTTTTCCAATGGCAATTGGCGCCTTCCCATGCGCCCATGGAGCCGCCGCAGACGGGGCATCCTGTCTGTCCGTAAGCGTAGCACGCGCCCGGTTCGGGAAGAAATTGCAGCCAGAAGGTCTCGTCGTTTTCCAGCCAGGGCCGGGCCAGCCTGATGATTTTTTCCCTGGCTTCCCGCCCCCATTCGGTGGTTTCGCTGTTTCTTTTTGCGCGTTTCAAATCCTCGCTGTTGACATAAACGCAGGGATGCTGGCGCGGTGCTCCGACGGGGATTTCCACGCGATTTTTCGGTTTGGCGATCGATTTGATTTCCGAAGGCATTTTGACGTAATGCCGGGGATCCAGATAAACGCCGATTTCGCTGACGCCAACGTATAATTCCGGCTTTTGAACCTCCAGGATGCGCAGGGTCAGGGAAGTGATCCGGTGAGGGGCGTCAAACCGGATGAACTGCTTTGGATCGTCGCCGGGTTTCAGATCCTTTTTCAGGGTTGTTCCATCCGACAGGGTTATTTCAAAGGATTTCCAGACGGCATAGTCTTTGGCGGAAGAGAAGATATCCACCACAACCAGATCCGCATTTTGCTCCTCGGTCCAGTCAAGGGTTATCGCATAGGGCAATTTTGGGTTGTGTTCGCTGGCCCAGCGGGTTTTCAGATCCCCGTCGGCAAGCTTTGGCGCGCCGTAGGGGTCGCTGTCTTTCCGGGTTCCCGCCGTTGCCTTTGCCTTTGGCGTGAGGTTTTCCGGAACGTCTTCCGCAAAAAGCGCAAGGGGTATGACGAGCAAATAAAAACAGCAAGTCAGGATTTTCATGAGTTTCATCGGTTGCCTTTTCATTATTTTGGGATGTTGCTATTCCCCGTCATTGTGTCCATCGACGATGCGGCCGTCGTCTTTTTCGTTGACGCGCTCCTGGGACAGGGAGCGGAAGAAATATTTGAGGTCGTAAATGCCGCCGATGCTGATCCAGACGGTGACGATCAGGCCGATGGCGAAGCCCAGCCCGGCCTTGAAGAGCCAGAATTTCGCCCACCACTCGATCGGGGTGTCGGCAAAGGCATGGTAAGCCGTGACGGCAAGGAAGAAAACCACCCAGCACAGTTGCCAGCCTTGGAGGGAAAAATAGATGATCTTGTCGCCCCGGGTGAATTCATCGGTGGTTCCCCAATGTTTCCAACTGAAAATCTTTTTCTTTTGGGTGCGGTGTTCGCCCAGCGTGTCGTATGATCCGCGGTGCAGCAATTTGTCGAGATTGTAATCCTGCCGGTGAGTCAGCAGGGAAACCGCGGCATAAAGGCACAGGCAGGCCAGGCTGGAAACCAGGTACATCTGCTGGCTGTTGAGCAGCAATTCCCCGGCGCGGTCCAGGAAAAAGGCGGGCCTGACCTGTTGGAGGATCAATCCCGAGATGGACAGGGCAAATCCCGCGATCATGGCGGTCCATGCGGCCTGGGTGGTGCCTTTTTTCCAATACAAGGCGCCGATGATGCAAACGCCCGCGCCGCTGACAAAAACGCTGAAGGTGATGTTCAGAAACAGAAAAAGATATTCCGTCTGGCGGAAAAAGTAACTGAACAGATAGATCAGCGCTCCGACAAACACAATGGATGCGCGCAGCCAGAAGATGTGTTCGGCGGGTGTGAAGGTTTTTTTACGGAGAGGAACCACGATGTCCTGGACAAAAATCGAACCCCATGAATGGAAGTGGGTGTTGTCGCTGCTGATGGTGATCGCCGCCATGAAGGCCGCAAACAATCCCATCAGTCCGATGGGGAGGATGGTTGCCAGGGTTGCCGGGGTCAGCATCTGGGTGCGCAGGGCGGGATTGTCAATTGCCGCCAGGGTCTGGTTGATCCGGCCGGCCACCGGCGCATAGGAGGGGTGATGCATGATCACATAGACTCCGGCGGGAATCATCATGACCATGAGAGCATAGCCCACCCCGCGCCATCCGCCCACCAGTCCGGCCATGCGGCTTTCGTGCGGGGTTCGCGCCGCGCAGGCAAATCCCCTCGATCCCTGCCATGCCATCGGCGAATAAAGAGCGAGCGCCATGCCCCAGATCCAATACCAGATATTATAGGCTTTGGTCTGGGAAATGTGGTAAGGGTGGAGAAGGGAGGATTCCGGCGGCGCCGTTTTCATCGTTTCCACGATGTCCTCCCAGCGGAAAAAGACGAAAATAAAGACGAGCAATCCCATGAACATGAGGTTGCAAAACCAGCCTTGGATGAAATCGGTGACGGTGATGGCGATCTGCCCCCCCATGATGGCGAAAAAGACGCCGATGGCCACGATAAGCAGGAGCAGGGATGCGTAGGTTCCGATGGTGAAACCGGCCACCGTGAAAGTTTCGGGCAGGCCGCAAAAATACATGAAAAATTTGGCGCCGACGGAGGGAAAGATGCCATAGTTGATGATGCCCGCGATCCATGCCAGCGCGCCGGTGAAGACCCTGAAATTTTTGCTGTAGCGGGATTCGAACAATTGGGAAAGAGTGAAAACCCGCGTTTCGCGGTAACGGTAGACGATCCAGCCGGTCATGGCCAGCAGCATGCCGACCGGCCAGCGGGCGATAAGCCACCAGGCGGGGGTGAATCCCGCCACGTAATACATTTCAAACGCTCCGATGATGGCCACGGCGCCCAATTCCGAGACCCCCGCGGAAATGCTCAGCAGATAACGTCCCGCGCAACGGTTGGCGGCGAGAAAATCCGCCGCGCTTTTCAAATAACGGTTGCAGCGCAAGACCACCCAGAACAGCATTCCGACAAACGAGACGAGGATGCTCCAATCCACCCAATGCATAAATTGTCAATTTTCAGTTTTGAGGTTTTTTAATTCCGCGGAAGTTATTGAGGGAGATGACAGGATGATTGGTCTTTCAAATCATTCATAGAATGGCCCTCCTTCATGGGGATAATATCCATGGGGACGGCCATCCGGTCTTTTTTCCCTCCATTCCAGGTGGCCATCGACAAAAAGCATGTTCAGCCCGCCCGAATGACGGAAAGCGAACAGGGATAGATTCCATTCATGCAAACTGTTGGGCTGTCCAACCCTGTAAATGACCACGCTGGAGGTGTTGTTGCCGTCGAGATAATCCGGGGGGCTGATGAGCTCAAGATCGGCCGCAAGCAGGCATTCGGACGGATGGCTGACGCTCGATCGTTTGCACCAATGGCCTTGGGCGGGCTCGTAGAAATATCTGTTGTAACCATAACCCAGGCTGCAATAGAGGGCTCTTTGGGGGAACGGTTTGGCGCCCGGGCAATAAAAGATGGGAGGACTGCCGGAGGGGTAAACGCTGGAGGCATCCCATTTTATATTAACGTAGGAAGATAATTGATAGCACCATGAACCGCCCGGCCACGCAACCCATCCGATCGGAAATGAATCGTCATGGTCATTGGCGTAAAGATTGAAGGCGCCGCCGATTTGTTTCAACGTGGACAAACAGGCGATTTGTTGCGATTTTTCCCTGGCCTTTTTCAGGGCGGGAGCGAAAAGGGATGCCAGAATGCCGATGAGAGCGATGGTAACAAGCAACTCAACCAGCGTGAATGCCGCCTTGTTTTTTCCGGAGCCGCGCCGTCCGCGCATTGTTTTGTTTTGGGCAAGGGTGTTCATGAGTTTGATTTTTACGGTTGTTTGGGGAGACGCGATTCAATCAGTCCGGCGTCATGGCCTGGGCGGGAGATTCTTTGTTTTCGGTTATCTGTCTCTCGGCCTCATCCAGCGTTTTGCCGAGGGGCGCCATGTTGGACCAGAATAATTTCAAATGTTCGGTCAAAAAATCCAGGGCATGAAATTGATCGGGATTTGAGCCAAGGGGCTTTCCGCGGACGAGTTCCCTGGCAAGGGTTTGGTATTTTGGATTGGCGTCAAAGCGCTCGATTTTTCTCCGGGGCAGGGCGTAGCCGGCGGAATATAATTCCGATTGGAATTTTTCCGAAAGCGCAAGCTTGATGAAATCCCAGGCGGTTTCCTTCCGCGGCGAATCCCGGTGGATGCCAAAGGCCATGGATACCAGGCCGGAGGACGCGGATATTTCGCCGGGAAGCGGAATGATGGCATATTCGAAGGATTCCTTGTTGTTGAGTCCGGGCATGCAATAACCGGTGCCCATGTACATGGCTGCCTTTCCTGTGGCGAAGAGGTTGGAGATGGAAATAAGAGGGGATGGCGCAACGTGATGCCGATAAACCAGATCATGAAACCATTGGAAGGCGTCGCGCACGGGTCCATCGTGGAACCGGAAAGATCCCTTTTCGTCGAAAAGACAAGCGCCGCGTTTCATGAGCAACACCGGCCATCGATTTCGATGGTTGGAAAACGCGAAGCCATATTGTCCTTTTTCCGGAACGGTGAGACGTTTGGCTTTGGCCAGAAAGTCATCCCACTCCATGGGGCCGGATTCGATCGGTATTCCAGCCTCGGCAAAAAGCCGGCAATTGCAAAGAAGCACCACCGGCGACGAGACAAAGGGGACCGCGTAAGAGCGTCCGGCAGAAGTGAAAACAGGGACCGGGGTTGAATGGAAATTTTCCATTGGGAGATCGATGTTTATTTTGTCCGTCAAATCCTCAAGGAACTCCTGTTGAATCATGAATGGCGCCACGGATTCTCCCACCATGATCAGGTCAAAATCCGGTTGCCGCGCCCAGAATTGGACATTGCCAATCTCAGAGGTTGAAAAATGATGCGCTTTGATGACGATATGCGGGTATTGGTTTTCGAATTGGTTGAAAAGAACATTCATGCAAGCCGTTGGCAGGCTGGGTGAAAGCATGCATATGGAAAGGGTCTGTTTTTTGCTGGCCTTTGGGGAGACAAAGGTGCCTTGTCCCTGCTTTCGATACAAAATGCCCTCTGTGACAAGGTTTGAGAAGACCTTGTGAACAGTCAGCCGCGACAACTGGAAACGTTCCGCCAAATCCCTTTCAGAAGGAATGCGTTGAGTGGGTTTGAAAGCTTCCCGTTGGATTTCTTTTTTAAGGAAATCATGAAGCTGGTCTGACTTGGTTGATGTTTTAAAAAATGTTGACATCTAAAAATGGTGGTTGAGTGGCTAAACCACTTGAGGAAAGTAACACTACTCTGATGTTTGTCAAATTTTAGTTTGCCGGTTTAGCCCAGATTTTGCATCAAAATCCTGGAAATTCGAATATCGAAACTCGAAATCCCAAGAGTCCAATCCGGGACTATTCCGTTCTGATGGAGGCGGTGCGGGAACCCCGCCCTCCATTCTGAGGGGCTAGTTTTTTCCAGCGGGTCTGCAGACGCCGGCCTTGACGGCTTCCTTTGCCACGGCGGCGGCGACTTTCTGGACCACCTGTTCGTTGAATACGCTGGGGATGATGCATCCGGGCTTCAATTCGTTGGGGGGGACACAGTTGGCGATGGCGTAGGCGGCGGCGAGTTTCATGCCTTCGGTGATGACGCGCGCCCGGGCTTGGAAAGCGCCGCGGAAGATTCCCGGGAAGGCCAGCACATTGTTGATCTGGTTGGGGTAATCGCTGCGGCCCGTGGCCACGATGAACGCCTTTTTTGCGGCCACTTCCGGCATGATTTCCGGCGTGGGATTGGCCATCGCGAAAACGAGGGGTTTGTCGGCCATGCGGCGAAGTCCGGAGGGGCCAAGGATATTGGGGCCGGACACGCCCACGAAAAGATTCGCCCCCGCGAGGGCGTTCTCAAGGCTGCCTTTGACGTTGCGGGGATTGGTCTGGCGGACCAGCCATTCCTTGCTGGCATCCAGGTTGGGGAGCCGTCCCTGGTGGAGGGCGCCCTTGCGGTCGCAGACCACGATGTCCACGACCCCGGCATTTTTCAGGATGCGGGTGATGGCCACGCCCGCCGCGCCGGCGCCGGCGATGACCACGCGCAGGGAGCTGATCGTCCGTTTCATGAGCCGCAGCGAGTTGACGACCGCAGCCAGCACCACGACGGCGGTGCCGTGCTGGTCGTCGTGAAAGACGGGGATGGGAAGGATTTCCTGGAGCCGCCGTTCGATTTCGAAACAGCGCGGGGCGGAGATATCCTCAAGGTTGATTCCGCCGAATCCCACGGTCATGCGGCTGATGGTATCGACGATTTCGCCGGTGTTTTGGGTGGAGAGGCAGATGGGGTAGGCGTCGATGCCGGCGAACTGCTTGAAGAGCATGGCCTTGCCTTCCATGACCGGCATGGCGGCCTCGGGACCGATATTGCCCAGTCCCAGCACGGCGGAGCCGTCGGAAATGACGGCCACGGCGTTTTGCTTGATGGTGTAGTCGAAAACTTTTGAGGGGGTGGCGGCGATGGCTTCGCAAACCCGGGCCACGCCGGGGGTGTAAGCCATGGACAGGGCTTCGCGCGAATTCAGGGGCATCTTGTTTTGAATGGAAATCTTGCCTCCCTGGTGCATTTCGAAAATCCGGTCGGAAACGCGGATGATTTTGACCTGCCGGATGCGGCGGATCTTTTCCGTGACCTGGCGGAGGTGGGATTCGTCCCTCACCCGGATGGAGATGTCGCGGACGATCTCCTTGAAATCGCTGCTGACGATGTCCACGACTCCCAGTTCGCAGCCTTCTTTTCCAAAGGTCTGGACGATTTGTGCGAACATGCCGATGCGGTTGGGGTACTGGAGGCGGAAGGTCACCGTATTGATGACCGACAGCCTGGCTTTGGAGTTTGCCGACGCGGGCTGGCGGGAGGATTTCTTTTTCGAAGCGCTCATTTTTTCATTCCTACCCGAAAGATGGGACGGAGGCAACCTGTGATTGAGAACTTTATTGTCGCAAAAAGCCGGAATTGTGCTTAAAAACGGCGTCTTCATGCCACTCATTCACCGGCTTTTTCAGAAGATGCTGCAGAAGCTTGCGGTCGGCGTTTGCCGATTTCCGCTGGCGATCCTGCTGACGGCCCTGGTTTTGACCGTGGCGTCGGGGTATCTGACGTGGAAGCATTTCAATGTGGTCAACAACATCGCCCAGTTGTTGGATGACAATTCGCCCACCAACCGGGATTATCTGGCGTTGCAGAAGGAGTTTGGGACGGACGAGGTTTACCTGGTGTTGATCCAGTCGGATGATCCCCAGCAGAACCGGGCGGTGGCCTTGAAGGTGGGGGAATATCTCAAGACGCTGCAGCCGCGCATTGCCCGGGTTTATTGCCGGATGGATTTGTCCAGGATGCAAAGCCGGTTTTTGGTGTTTTTGCCGAAGGAAGATCTGCTGGACATTGAGAAGCAGCTTGAAACGCAGTCGGGCGCGCTGAAGAAGACGAATGTCACCTTTGACTTGAATTCCGTGCTGGATCAGGCCAGCCGGAGTTTTGACGACAAGTATTTGCGCAAGAAGGAGTCCTGGAAGGAGTTCAAGCCGTTCATCGAGCAGTTCAAGCAGGTTTTGAACCAGGTGGCGGATGAGATCGAGGGGCGCAAGGCCAAGCCGGTTCACGTTTCGGAAAAGAATCTCAACCTGAAGAAGTTCGACGCGGCGGATATCAATGAGATATTGGAGGACAAGCAGTTCATATCCTTTGGCGGCGGGCAAACCATTTTGGTGGTGGGGGTGCGCGGAGAACCCGAGGTGGGATCGGTTTCGCCCTTTACCCAGACCGTGGCCAGGATCCGGGGTTATTTGAAGGAGTTGAACAAGGAATATCCCTCGGTGAAACTGGGCGTGACCGGGGAACCGGTGTTGAACGACGACGAATTGCGGACCTCCACCCGGGACACGGAACTGGCCGCGCTCATTACCTTTGCCTTGATCGCGATATTGTTTTTTCTGGCATACCGGAATCTGGAGCGTCCGCTCTATGCGGGTTTGGTGTTGGGGATGGGCATTGCCTGGACCTTTGCGTTCACCATGCTGGTGATTGGCCATTTCAACATCATTTCGTTCGCGGTGATTCCGATGGTGCTTGGGTTGGGGATTGATTTCGGCATCCAGGTGCTGGGCCGTTACGAGGAGGAACTGGGCAACGGACGTCCGGTGGATGAGTCGGTATACCGCGCGCTGGGAATCACAGGGGTGGCGGTTCTGACCGGCGGCAGCACCACGGCGGCGGCTTTCTTCACCCTGTGTTTCAACGGTTTTCTGGGATTGCGCGAATTGGGCGCGGTGGCGGGGGTCAGCATGGTGTTGTGTTTGATTGCCAACCTGGTGGTTTTGCCGGCCATTTTTGTGCTCAGGGACCGGTCCCGGGCGCCGGAAAAGTTGAAGAAACAGGCCGAGAACTCCTGGGCGTTCATGGCGCCGCTGGATCGCAAGATGGTGTTGTTTCCCTGGACCGGGGTGTTTCTGACGATTGTGATCACGGGATTGTCGATTTACGGGATTTTCCTGGTCCGGTTCGATTACAACCTGCTGCATCTGCAAAACCAGAAGATGGATTCAGTGCGGGTTTTGCATGAGATATTCAAGGCGTCCGAGAATTCCACCTTGTTCGCGTCGGTGCTGGTGGACAACATGGATGAGGCGCGGGCAATGACGAAGAGGCTGGAGGCGCTGCCCAGCGTGGCCAAGGTGGATTCCATCACCAACATCCTGCCGGAGGGGCAGGAGGAGAAGCTGCCGGTGATTCGCCGGATCTTGAAACGGCTGGACACGTTGAAAGTGGACACCAACGTGGCTGACAAGGTGGACGTGGCCCGCGCCCAGCGGGATTTGAAGTATTTTTATGAGGCATGCCGGGAAGGGGTGGTGCAGGCCAGAAAATACCAGAAGATTTCCAATCAGGCCAAGGAAGCGGTGCTGGTGTTCAACGGCTTGATGCCGCCCTTGGAACGGGCGATGAAGGCCATGAACGGGCTGACCCAGGAGGAACTGGGCAAACGCATGAACAAATCCCAGGTGAAGGTGTTTGGCGCCATGAGACGGAACCTGGCCTGGATGAAGAAGCAGAAGGCCGATCGTCTCGTCACCCAGGAGGATCTGCCTGAGGAGATTTCCTCGCGCTTTGTCTCGAAGTCGGGAAAGATCCTGCTCCAGGTTTACTCCAAGGGTGACATTTGGGAACGGGAACCCAACAAAAAGTTTGTCGAGGATTTGCGGTCGGTCGCGCCCCATGTCACGGGCACCCCGGTTCAGAATTACGAGTATGTCGAGTTGCTCCGCACCAGCTTTCTGGATGCCTCCGTGTGGGCCTTTGTGGTGATTGTGATCCTGATCGTCATGCATTTCCAGACGCCGAAGTATGTGACCCTGGCGCTTTTCCCGCTGGTGCTGGCGGTGATCTGGCGCACAGGCCTGATGGGATGGTGGGATCTGCCTTTCAATCCCGCCAACGTGGTCACCCTGCCCCTGATCATCGGCATCGATGTGGCTTACGGGGTTTACATTGTGGATCGGTATCGCGAGGACGGCCGCATCACGATGTTTTCCACCAGCACGGGCAAGGCGATCGTGATGACGGGGCTGGCGTCGTTGTTCGGGTTTGTCTCGCTTCTGGTGAGCCGCTATGAGGGTATGTATTCCATCGGCTTGTTGATGAGCCTGGGCATCATCATCGGCATGTTCACCACCATTGTCGTGCTGCCGCAGGTGCTGGAATTGCTGGGACGGAATTCACGAGTTGGGAATCAAGATTCAAAATCCTAAATTTGAGATTTATGCCATTGCTTGTTGCAGGTTCAATCGGGATCGATGATGTGAAAACACCCGCCGAATCGAGGAAGGGGCTTCTGGGCGGATCGGCCTCCTATGCAGCGGTGGCCGCGAGTTTTTTTTCCCCAGTGCGACTGGTCGGCGTGGTGGGGGAGGATTTTCCGGACAAATACCGCGTCATGTTCCGGGAAAAGGGGATTGATCAGGAGGGATTGAAGACGGAAAAGGGAAAAACCTTTTATTGGGCCGGGGAATACTTCCAGGATTTGAACCAGCGCCGGACCCTGGCGGTGGAATTGAATGTGTTCGAGCGTTTCCAGCCCGAACTTCCCCCCGCGTACCAGGACACGGATTATGTGCTGCTGGGAAACCTGGGCCCGGCTCTCCAATCGCGCGTTGTGGACCAGGTCAAACGTCCCCGCTTTATCATGGCCGACACCATGGATTTTTATATTGGAAGCGCCCGGCCGGATCTGATGGCGCTTCTTAAAAGGGTGGATGCGGTTTGCATGAATGACGGCGAGGCCCGCCAGTTGACGGGGGAGAACAACCTGATCAAGGCCGGCAAAATGCTGCTCGGGCATGGTCCGAAGTTTGCGGTGATCAAGAAGGGGGAGCATGGAAGCCTGCTGTTCTCCGGGGACCGGTTTTTCTCCGCGCCCGCCTACCCGCTGGAGGAGGTTTTCGATCCCACCGGCGCGGGAGACACCTTTGCCGGCGCCCTGGCGGGGTATCTGGCCAGCGTGGGACGGACGGATTTCGACGCCCTGCGCCAGGCGGTGATCGTGGGCAGCGCCGTGGCTTCGTTCAATGTGGAGGCGTTCAGCCTTGAGCGGTTGCTGACGTTGAAACGCGTCGACATCGACGCGCGCTGCCGCGCCTTTCGGGACATCAGCCGGATCGATGAGGCCTGAGATTTCCGGCGCAAGATGATAAAATCTGCTGTTCACAAATGATCAGCATGCGGCTTGGCAACGAGTTTTTTTGTGGCTGAAAATTTGTCTGCACACCTTGGAGTCATGAGCAGGCTGGGGACACAGGGGACGACTCGCCTGCGTGGAACAAAGCCGCTTGCGTCTCGTCGAAGCCTTTGGCGCAGCACGGGGCGGTGTGGCGAAAACCCGCGCTCAGCCGAAGGCTCTGGCAGAAATCTCTAAAAAATTATCATTTTCGTTATTGGGAGAGGATTCAACCACCTCCAATCAAAGGTGTTGCAAAAGTCAACAGGATATCCCTGTCGGGAATAGACGGTTTTTACAAAAATGATAAAAATAACTTGTGCAATATATTAAAAATCAAGTGATAATTATTTTATTAAAAAATGCAGAAAAAGTTTGCGAATTTTTTTGATGTGGTCTAAATGGCTTTCCTGCAATTGAAATATCAATAAGAAGGCATCCCATGAAAAATCGTTTGGTTGATGGAAATTTATTTGGTCCGCGAACTGCGCTGTGTCAGGCTGCGGCAGCGGCCGCTGTTTGTGCTTTGTTTTTTGGAGCGGCAGACTATCTGAAGGCTTGCAATGA
>JAQUAF010000145.1 GCA_028687435.1 Verrucomicrobiia bacterium
CACCATCGAAATCAAAGGATCGAGCTTTCGGTCCAGGCAGGAGCCTTTGCCCAAAAAAGATGCATGAATTTGACATGCATTTCCAAACCGGCGGTTTTCATGCATTTTGCCACCGGCGCTTACACAGATGGCCAACATGAGCGCCATCTATGAGTATCTGGGCGCAAAACCGGCGCTTACAGGACAGCGGCTTTCTGCGCGGCGGCATCAAAAGAATGACCGCCACTCCCTCACTGCTCATTTTTAATTGTCGCTACCGCTCACGAATAATTGTCGTTGACCAGAGGGCGGCGGAGGGGCCCCTGCCACGAGCCAAATGCTTTCTACCGGGCAACAGGGAGGAGTGGCATAAGGCCCCGGAGCCGCCCTCCCCGCATGAGGGAGCGTTTTGCCCCTCAATTACGCGCTGGCTGGAACCACCCTGCCCTTTCAATGTTAACCATCCTGTTCATCGATGTTCAATAAACCGCTTCAGAACCATCTGGCTTGATTTCCATCAAAACATGGATACCATCCGCCCCATGACATCTTCCCTTCGTTCCATTGTTCGGGCAACCTCCTGGCTGACAGGCGCGGGCGTTGCCGTTCTCATCCTCGCATCCGGCTGCCGCTCCGCAAACATCAAGGACGAGCAGCAAACCGGCCCCGCCCCCACCATGAGCCCCACCGTCGTCTATGTCACCAACTTCGGCGCGGATCTCGCCGATGTCAAAACCAACAAGGGCATCCTCGGCCGCGGCGGCCTCCTCAACCGCACCACCCCCGAAGAGGAACGGGACAAACTCGTCAACCTCATGGCCTCCGCCCTGGTCGAACAACTCAATAAAAACGGCGTCACCGCCAGACGAGTCCTCGCCGACAACGAACTGCCCGCAACCGGATGGGTCATCCGCGGCCAGTTCATCGAAATCGACGAAGGCGGCCGCACCCGCCGCGCCCTCATCGGATTCGGCGCGGGCCAATCCAGCATGGACCTCATGGTCAATGTCTGCGACCTCAAAAACAATCCCAACGCCCCATTCCTCATTTTCGGTTCGGACGTCAACAGCGGAAAAATGCCCGGCGCCGTCGTCACCATGAATCCCTACGTGGCCGCCGCGAAATTCGTGATGTCCAAAAAAGCGCCCGAGAAGGACACAAAGGCGGCCGCGGCAAAAATCGCCGCCGAAGTGGCCAAATACATGACCGATAAAGGGCTGAAATAATCCCTGCCATCTGACGGACGCGGCAGGGAGCCCGGTCAATCCACCGCCCCTGCCGCCTCCAGCAGGCGCACCAGGTCGATAAACCCCTTCCGCTTGGCGCACTTCAACGCGCTCGTCTGTTCGCTGTCCCTGGCATTCACATCCGCGCCCCGGTCAATCAGGATCTTCACCACATCCGCATGTCCCTTGTGGGCCGCGTACATCAGCGCCGTCCACCCATAGGCGTCGCGGACGTTGACATCCGCGCCCTTGTCCAAAAGAGCCTTCAGAATCGCCGCATGCCCAAACCCGGCCGCCTGGATTAATTCGTCCCTGTCCACTCATCTCTCCGTTTGCGAACTTTTTTCATCACCCGCCTCCCCCGTTTTTGCGGGGAAAAAGCCCTTTTCCACAATCAAAACCAGATCCCCCTCCTGCGCCAGATCGAACAAGGCCACGATATCCGCGTTGAACATGCGCACACAACCGCGCGATGCCGGCTTCCCCAGATCCTCCTCATGATTGGTGCCGTGAAAATAAATGTATCGCTGGAACGAATCCACCACATTGCCCTGCGCGTCCTGGCCCCGGTTGACCCCCTCCTCCACCCCCTCCAGCCAGAAAATGCGGCTGGTGATCAGATCGGATTCCGCCGCCGGCCCGGTCTCTCCCTCCTCCTTTGGCCGCTCCTGCCCATCCTTCGCCGGAGGAGTCCAGACACGCCCTGTGAATTCACGACTCTCAAAAATCGCGCCCAACGGAAGCCCGGCGCCAATCTTGCGCTTGATGCGATGCCAACCCAACGGCGTCCGGTTGCTGCCGATCCGCTGCCCCGTTCCGTTTTTGCCCGTGGACACCGTGTAGATCCCCTTGGGCTGCCGTCCGGCAAAAAACGCCGCCTTTTGTTCCGCCACGTCAACCACCACAATGCGCGGAGTTTCCTCCACGCGCAATGCCTCCAGCCTCTCTCCAAGATTATTTGGCAATTCCAACATCGCGAACAAAAGCAGCGCGCTCACAAGCCCCATCCCTCCGCGTCTCAGTATTCCGCCAGCACGTAGGTGTTGTAACTCACCAGCTTCTGCAAACCATGCAGAAAACTCAGGCCCATCAGGAAATCAACGCCCACCACGTTGCCTCCGATCCGCTCCACCAGCTTGCAGGCGGCCAGCGCGGTGCCCCCCGTCGCCAGCACATCGTCCACCACCAGCACATTCCTGCCTTTTTGCAGCGCGTCCCTGTGAATCTCAATCTCGGCGGTTCCATACTCCAGCTCGTAGCTCACGCACTCCGTCTTCCACGGCAGCTTCCCCTTTTTGCGAATCGGAACAAATCCCACCCCCAGCCGGTGCGCCACGGCGCCCGCAAGAATGAAACCCCGCGCGTCAATCCCCGCCACCGCGTCCACGCTCCCCGCCTTGTGCCGCCCCGCCAGCCATGCGATGCAATCGTGAAACAACTGCCCGTCGGCCAGCGCCGGCGTGATGTCCTTGAACCCCACCCCGGGTTTCGGAAAGTCCGCCACGTCGCGAACTGCGGCCTTCAAGCGATCGACTGGATTTTTTAAATGCATTTTTATTCCTCTCCCTTTGACATGGCATCCTGTTTGCTCATCATCTTGCGCATCTTCATCAAGGCCAGATTCTGGATCTGCCGGATGCGCTCGCGCGTCACCTTGAACTTGCGCCCAATATCCTCCAGGGTGTCGGGATTGTCGCCATCCAGTCCAAAACGGGCCTTCACAATCGCGCGCTCCCGCTCGTCCAATTCATCCATGATCTCCATCAAATCCTTGCGCAACGTCTTGTTTTTGAAAATCTCCGATGGATCCTGCACCGTCTCGTCGGCCACCAGCTCGCCCAGGGCCGTCTTGTCGTCGTCGCCCACCGTGATGTCAAGCGACGAGGACCCCTGCGAAAGCTGCTTCAACTGGGCGATCTTCCTCTGCGGTATCCCCATCTCCTCGGCCAGTTCGTCCTCCGTCGGCTCACGCTCCAATTCATCCGTCAGCTTGGTCGCCACACGGCGCATCTGGGAAAGCTTGTCCACCACGTGCACCGGCAACCGGATCGTCTTGGACTGGTTGGCCAGCGCGCGCTTGATGGATTGCTTGATCCACCACGCCGCATACGTTGAAAGTTTGCCTCCCTTGCTCGGATCAAACCGGTCCACCGCCTTCATCAATCCAATGTTGCCCTCGGAAATCAAATCCTGGATGGGCAGCCCAAACGCCGAATAATCATGCGCGATCTTCACCACCAATCGAAGATTGGCGCGGATCATTTGGGCGCGGGCCTTCTGATCTCCCTTCTTGATTTTTCCGGCAAGAGCAACTTCCTCTTCCGGTTTCAACAAGGGTTCACGCGTGATCTCACGCAGATAGATCTTCAAACTGCTTCCATCATCATTGTCACGATCGGGTGGATTTTTTGCAGCCATGTCCTATCATGTTCAGGGAGAACGACTTGATGCAAACAAAAAGTTAACATTCACGCCATTTCCTTTTCCCCCTCCCCTGGCGGGAAAAATCCACCCCCGCTCAAATTTTCCCTCGTAAAAATTGACAGTCCGCCCCCCGCATGTTAACAAAGAAGCCGGCCATCGCAAGATGGCCAGCCATGCAATCCGCGCTTAGCGAGTGTGTTCTCGTCTTGAATAGGCTCTGGCAGGCGGTCAATGTCTGCTCGGCCAAAAGGGCGTTTTGTCTCTTGTACGAAAACCATGCCCATGTCGTTCACTCCACGGACGGCGATTTTTCCACCCTCGATTTCGCGGCCTGGTGCGATCACTCGGAACATCTCGATGAGGATGTCCCCGCCATCCAAACCGTTTCCATCCGGCTCATCGTCCCCAAGGTCATCATCCTCCTTTTCTACGACCGGCTGCCGCGCAAGGAAATCAAGCTCACCCGCCAGAATATTTTCGAACGGGACCGCCACCAATGCCAATACTGCGGACGCACCCTCTCCAAACAGGAACTCAATATCGACCACGTGCATCCCCGGCATCGCGGCGGCAGCGCCACTTGGGAAAACCTCGTCTGCTCCTGCATCGAATGCAACAGCCGCAAAGCCAACCATATGCCCCACGAAGTGGGCATGCGTTTGCTGCGCTCCCCCAACCGCCCCAAATGGCGCCCATTCCTCGCCATCCCGCGCACCCGGCTCAACGATTCCCTCTGCCGCCATTTCCTCGACCCCTCCCTCTGGGAAGTCGAATTCGGCGAGGAAAGCGTTTCTTGAATTAAATCCGCCTGCGGCGGACAACTTTTCGCCATGGTGCTTTCGTGCCAACGTTGAAATTCCTAAACATTGAATTAAGCCGGACCCAAGGCACGACGGCTTGACGCTCGATCCGCCTTCGCTCTGCGAGCTTGCGCCTTCGCCAAAGCTTCGGCGTCACAAGCTGGCGAGACAAGTGCTCGATGCTCGACGCAGAAAACCGGCAAGGCGGTGCGGGAGCCCCGCCCTCCATTTGTCGCGAAATGAATGGAGGGCGGGGCTCCCGCACCGCCTTGCCCATCAAACATTGATTTTCCTTAACATCAATTCAAGCCCCTCCTTGACAAGCTGATCTTTACCCACATCTTGTAAAGCACAATGGGTGCGAGGTCATTTAAGACCATGCAACAAAAAAACTCACTTCTGGTAAAGATCGTAAGCGACTTCAACATCCG
>JAQUAF010000087.1 GCA_028687435.1 Verrucomicrobiia bacterium
CCCTCCCCGCATAGGGGAGCGTTTTGCCTCTCAATCAAGTCTGGCGCGATGGCTGGACCCACCGTCGTGCCGGATTTTGGCCGGACGAACCCGAAAAATCCCTAATTCGGAACCGCTGGCACAATGATTTCTTCTTTTGCTCGATTCCCGTCAAAAATACATGACTCATTTTTGAGCAGAATGAGTCATGACGAGATAAGTTATCCAATCTTGTATTTCAAATTTCGGATTTTCCACAAATTCCAGTTTTATTGATTCTCGCAAAACAATGGGATTTCGTGAATCAATCACCGATGGGCGCGGCGGTATTGGAGCGGCGTCATGCCCGTGCAACGGCGGAAAAACCGGGCAATATGGGCGTCGGCGGCATACCCCATCGATTGGGCGATCGACGCAATGGGCATGTTGGTTTCGACAAGCAGCCGGCTGATATGCTGGACGCGGGTTCGCGCAATCTCATCGCTCAATGGGTGTCCGGTGACACGTTGAAACCGATCCTGCAACGCCCTCCGGGATAATCCGGAAAACGCGGCAACCTCCTTGGCAAGAATCACCCGGTTGGCGTTCTGCCGGATAAACCGGATCGTTTTCGCCAGATTCGCGTCTGCGACCGCAATCAAATCCGTGGATTGCCGCGTCTCCACATGGGTCGGCCGGATCAATGCCCGCTTTCCAACAACTTTCTTTCCCGCCATGAGCCGGTCAAGAACCGCGGCGGCTTCGCATCCCGCCCGCCGGATGGACAACGCCACGCTTGTCAATGGAGGCGTGGTCCCCTTGCAGATGAGTTCGTCATTGTCCACCCCCATCAGCGCCACCTCGTCGGGGATCCTGATGCCGCGGTTGCGGCAGATTTCAGCCAGCAACCCAGCCGGTTTTGGGAGGCCACCAATCCGTCGGCGCGCCATGCCCGCATATGCGCAATCCGCGCGCTGGCCGGCATGGGTTTCAGAAAGGACGGCGGATCCACAAAAAACGTCCAGGGCCCATGTTCTCCAAGTTTTTCGACAACATGGGTCCGCTCCCCCACCATGTCCACCACCGCGACCGGCATGCCGCCCGCGTCGGACAGCGCGGCAAACCCGAAATGTACTTTTTCCCAAGCCAGTTGAACAATCACGGGGGCGAATTTCCCTTCACCTTTTTCGGCTTTAACCCCGAAACCCAAAAGGATGAGGTCAAACAATGTCTGGAAAATTTTTCAAAAGGCGACAACAATTGGAAAAGCCCGAAGACCGTTGCGGAAATGCTCCGCCAATGCGCCGCGGGCCAGGGCAATCTGATGCTGAATCTGGCGCCCAAAGGCAACGGTTCCATTCCGGAAGCCTGGGAACATTGCGTGGAAACCGTTGGCGCGTGGCTCGGAAAAAACGGCGAATCCATTTACACCGACCGGAAATTCGCCTTCAACCTCCGCCAGGGAGGGGATGATTTTCCCGGCGAATGGACGCATCACGGCCGCTTCAGCGCCTCCGCCCGGGCCTTTTACTGGCACATCCGCAACTGGCCCGGCAATCCGCTCCGGCTCACGGGCGTCGAGTGCGAAGTCATCGACGTCGCGGAACTCGCCACCGGCCGCCCCTTCGCCTTCCGTCAGGAAGGGAATCTTCTCATCGTCGAAAACGTTCCGGAAACCATGCCGGATGACATGCCGGCGGTTTTCCGTTTCCGGACAAAAGATCCGCCGCGCCTCTACAACTGCGGCGGCTGCAACATCCCCAAAACCGCCCACTGCCGCTACGACCCCCTCCCCTCGGATCTGCCGAATCTCCTGTAAAACAAGCCGGCCTTAAAAAACAAGGCTATGACACAATCAACGAAAAAACCTAGCTTCTTTCCCCCATTAAGTTCAAAATGCGGGCATGAAGAAACGGTTGGATCGCGTGGTGGATCAGGTGAAGCGGGTGGTGATCGGCAAGGAACCGGCCCTTCGCATGTCGTTGTGTTGCCTGATTGCCAAGGGACACCTGTTGATTGAGGACTTGCCCGGCATGGGCAAGACCACCCTGGCGCGAACCCTGGCCAAGGTGCTCGGCATGGATGTGCGGCGGATCCAATTCACCAGCGACCTGCTGCCGGCGGACATTCTCGGCTGCTCGATCTTCGACAAGCAAAGCCAGCAATTCGTTTTCCGTCCGGGGCCGATCTTCGGACAAATGGTGCTGGCCGACGAGATCAACCGCGCCCCGCCCAAAACCCAAAGCGCGCTCCTGGAGGCCATGGAAGAGGGACAGGCCAGCATCGACGGCACAACCTACGCGATGCCCCACCCCTTTTTCGTCATCGCCACTCAAAATCCCCATCACCTGGTGGGAACCTATCCCCTTCCCGAATCGCAACTGGACCGTTTCCTCATCCGCATTGACCTGGGTTTTCCCGATCGCGAAACCGAACGCGAAATGCTGACAGGCGTGAACCGCCGCGATCTCATCAACGATCTGGAGCCGGCCATGTCGCCGGCGGATCTTTCCGCCATGCAGGAAGAGGCGGCCAAGGTCCATGTGTCGCAGGCGCTCACGAATTACCTGCTCGACCTGGTCAACCACAGCCGCTGCATGGCCGATGGAGGATCCGGACTTTCGCCCCGCGCCGGCATGTTTCTTTGCCGGGCATCGCAAGCCTGGGCCTTCATGGAAGGCCGGGAGATGGTGATGCCCGAGGACGTGCAGGCGGTTTTCCCTGGCGTGGCCATTCATCGGCTGCGAAGCGGCACGGTCGCCTCCGGAATGGCCATGGTGGAACAAATCCTGAAAGCCGTGCCCGTGCCCTAGATCTTCCATTCTCCCATGCCGGCCAGCCGGAAAATTCATCTGCGTCCCACCCCGTTTTGTTATGTCCTGGCGGGATTGCTGTTCGCCATGTGGCTGTCGGCCATCAATTGGGAAAACAACCTTGGACTGCTTGTGCTGGCCATGGTTGGCAGTGTCGCGGTGGTGTCGGCGGTGCACGCCCGGCGCAACCTGGCGGATCTGGAAATCACGGCCGGAAAGGTGTTCCCTGTCTTCGCCGGTCAATACGCCAGCCTGATCATCCAGACCCGCAACCGCAAGGGACACGATTCCTATGATTTGTGTTTTGACAGCCCCCCCATGCCCCAGGTCAAAATCCCGGCCCATCTGGCGCAGCTCCCCGCCGGCAGCCATCGAAGCTGCGAATTGATCGTGGACGCTCACAGCCGCGGACGCCACGAGGTTCCGGGAGTTCGCGTTTCCACGCTTTATCCGCTGGGGCTTTTCCGGGCATGGTTCTGGCAGCCATTGACTCTCAATTACCTGGTGTATCCCCAACCCGCCGGCAGCCAGATCCAGCCGGAACATTTCGCCAAAATGGGCTGGTACAGTTCCTCCGCCACATTGCGTCCCGGCGAGGAATTTTACGAATTGCGCCCCTACCTGCCCGGCGAATCGCTTCACCACGTGGCATGGAAACTGGTGGCCAAAGGACGCCCCTGGCTGGTCAAGGAATTCGCCACCGACGGCCTGGAACATCCCATCTTCGATTTTTCGCATCTCAGCGGGGAGGACGTGGAACAGCGCCTGTCGCAACTGGCGTTGTGGATCCAGGAATCCCATCAGGACGACAATCTTTACGGCCTGCGCCTTCCGGTCATCTACTATCCCCCCTCATCCGGGGAGGAGCATTACCACCGCTGCCTGACCGCTCTGGCCATTTACGAGACGGAGGAAAAAAGAAAAGCCAGGAAACGGCGGCATCACTCCCGCTCGTCCAAAAAACGATGAAAATCTCCGGACCTTTTCACAAACCGGCGGAGTCGATTTCGCGCGGGTTGGTTTACTGGCCGATCGCCAGCCTGGCCTACGCCTCGGTGCCGTTCATTTTTCATCTTTCATGGAGGGGAAGTCTTTTCATCTGCCTGTTGATTTTGTGGCGCGTTTACCTGGAATTCCGCCGGCTCAATCTCCCCTCCTCATGGATCACCGCCCCGCTGGTCATTCCCTTCCTGGCCATTCTGCTGGCCGAGCATCACACCATCTTCGGGGAGGAGGCGGGCACCCTGTTTTTGATCGGATTGTTGAGCATCCGGTTGCTGGAACTGCACACCGTGCGGGATTACATGATCACCTGCATCACCTGCTATTTCCTGGTGGTGGTTTCCCTGCTGTTCGCCCAGGGGATCATCATGTCCGTTTACCTTTTTACAGCCATCCTGCTGGTCACGGTATCCCTGATCCACCTGCACATGGGATCAAACCTTCGCGCGTCCTTCCGCCCGGCCCTGCGTCTGGGAATGAAAATCGTGGTCCCGGCCCTGCCGCTGGCCCTGTTCGCGTTTGTGTTTTTCCCCCGTTTTCAGGGAAAACTGACCCTGGAGTACCATTCCATCAAAATCGGGGTGCAGGATTCGTTGGAGGCTGGAAACATCGCCCAAATGAAAAAGGACAACCGCCTGGCCTTTCGCGTCGAATTTGCAAACGACCAATGCCCGGTATCCGGCGAACTCTACTGGCGATGCTTTGTCCTGAACACCACCGATGGATGGCGATGGTGGAACGGCTCAAAAAACCGGCAAATGACCGGATTCAAGGAACGGCCCGGGCTCAAATACACCCAAAACATCACCCTCACCCCCCAGGTCCAACGATGGATGGTTGCCTTGGATTACCCCATCACCATTCCGACAGGCGCATTGATGTGCGAAGGACAGATCCTTAAAAACAACCTTTATGGCGCTTCAAAACGCCAATACACCGTCGTCTCCCAGCCGGAACAACGTCCGCAAGACCTCTCTCCCGAAACACAACGACGCTGCCTGATGCTGCCGCGCACCCTGAGCCCGCTGGTCAAACGGCTGGTCGGGCGCTGGAAGACAAAACAAAAGCCCCCTGAAGCCCTGGCAACCGAAGCCCTTCGGTTCTTTCGCGACCATCAATTCATCTACACCCTGGATCCGGAACCGGTTGAAGGGCAGGACGCGCTGGTTGATTTTCTTTTCCGTCAAAGGGCGGGATTTTGCGAACATTACGCCACCGCATTTGCCATCCTGATGCGAACGGCCGGGGTGCCGGCGCGCATCGTGACAGGCTACATGGGCGGCGAATACAATCCCTATGGACGTTTTTACGCGATCCGGCAGGACCATGCCCACGCTTGGTGCGAAATCTGGATTCAGAACAAGGGATGGGTGCGGATGGATCCCACCGCAGTCCTGGCGGTGAAAAATCCCACTCCAAAAGCATTGCTTCATGCCGCGCAACAGGGAATGAGCGTTGAGGGCCAGGCTTCATCCCTGCCATCACCCCGCCCCTCCCTGTGGCGCCAGCCCGCATGGTGGACCAAACTTTCCAGGGCGCCAAGGCTTTGGTGGGAACTGGCGGAAATCCAGTGGAACCGGTGGGTGGTCGGCTACGACCGGCATTCCCAGGAAAAGCTGTTCAAGCATCTGGGCATGACCCAATTCCGATGGCTGGCGGTGCTTGCCGCCGCGCTGGGAGGAACGGCCGTGTCCGGCGCGCTGGCGGCTGCGTGGTTGAAGAGGCAGGGAAAAAAGGCGGACCATCTGCGGCGGAGCTACGAAACCTTCTGCTCCAATCTTGCGGCGGCAGGCGTCAAACGAAAAAAATGGGAAGGCCCCTGCGATTTCACCAGAAGAGCCGCCCTCGCCTTTCCCCTTCAAGCCGAGCAAATCCGCCGCATCGGCCTTCAATACACCCGGCTCTGCTACGGCACATCCCCCACCGAAAAAGCCCTCGTCAAGGAATTGACGGCAAGAATCAAAAAACTCGGCATCCCCAAAGCGCCAGTGAATTAATTTTTGCGCAAGCCCCAAGCAATCTGATTTCTTTTTTCATTGCGATAAATTTTATTTCTTTGCGTCTCCCTGCCTTTGGGGTTCCAACAGCAAAAACCGGACATCCATGGGGGGAATTTTCAAATCAAGGCCCTTTTTCAAACTTTCATGATCCCAACATCCGCCTTTCCCCTGAATCAAAGCAGGATCAACCGGATCCTTCAAAATATACTCGCCCTGCGAAAGAGATGAAAAATGAAGCCTGACGCCGGCATCCAAGGTTCCGCTGAAATTAAACAGGGAAACAAGCCATTGTCCGCGCAGCTCATGGACTTTGAACTGGATATATCCCGCATCCTCCCAGCCGGCGAAATTTCCAACTCCCATGACTCTTATAAAATCGTCGCAGCGTTTCCCTTCGTAAAAATACCTTTTGAGCAACCCAATTTCCACGCGCGCCCTGCCAATGAAATAGGCGTATTCGCCATCCAGGGCGGTGCAGTGGTAAACCATCGCCCCCGCGGCGCCGGACGACGCGGCCGAAAGCAAATCCATCCGGAAAAACGCGGGCGGTTTTGACCGCGCCCCCTCGTACTGGCCAATATCCAGCATGGGAATCAGCGGTTTTTTCAATGAGGGACGGTTCAGCTCGAACAACGAATAAATCCTTTTGGAATCCGTGTACCACATGGGACCATGGACATCGGCCACGGAATCCAACAAGCGGATATCCGAACCGCCTGTGCGCTCAAGCCACCGGGCTTCCCGTCCCGCGTCACCCGGCTCGCAATCAAGGCTATGGTCAACAATGTAATACAAGACATTCTTCTTTCGGCTTCTCAATCTTTCGCCAATCAACCGCATGGTCTCGCGAATTTGCCCGGCCCGAAATTTGATCCATGCCGTTTTATGCCGTTCCAACACCACGGAGGATGTCATGCCTTCCGGATCAAGGCCCGCGTTTTCCGCAAATGACCTCAAACATTCCCCGCAATGGCAGACCGATAGCGGAGGCATTTCGATTTCCAGGTCAAAAAGCGCCCCATCCGCCCCAAAATCCAGCGCCTCCATGTCGTCCTTCAACAAAACTCCAAGCAGCTTGTCTGATTCGCGATTGAAACGGGCCGGACAAAGGGTCCTGATGCGTTTGCCGGTGAAATAACAATGGGTGGCCTCATTAAGACGGTTCCCAAGATGATCAACCGCCCAGTATTCATCGGGCAAAGCCAGCTCGTTTTCGAAAACATTGTAGGGACTGTTGCAATGGTGCAAATGGAAATATTTCATCCCCCGGCCATGCAGTCTGGATATGAATTCCCGGTTCCCATCTCCGGCAAAGGCGCTCATCCCCAAATCGGCATAAGCTCCCAACATGGCATCGAAAAGACCAGGATGCCCCATCGTGCAACTCAGCGGCGCCCCCCGCCAAAGCCACAATTTGAAGTCCATGGGCGTCTTTTTCCCGGACACTTCCGGAAAAATCCTTGCCTCCACCATCCGTTCATTCAACCGTTTTTCGCCGGCCTGAAAATAAAAATACAGACGGGCCTTCCCCTCTTTCATGCCGTCTGGCAAAAGCCCGGCAATGAGGGAACCATCCAAACCGGCCTCTCCAATATGCCGGCAATAATCCATCCCGTCCCTTTTGAAAAACTGCGTCTCAAAAGAAACCGCCGGACATTCCGGCCGGTCGATCGTCCGCCCTTTGACCGCCCCGGCCAGTTGAATCTGCGCCGGCAACTCCATCACCCATTTTGCGTCTGGAAAACATCCCGGCAATTTCAGCTTGATGAAAATAAAATTGCCCGTTCCGTTCGCCAGGCACATCTCCCGTCCGCTGCGATCCATGGGCATGATTTCAATGGAACCTCTCTTCCCGTTTTCATCTTTCCCGGAACATGCATTCATAGACATCAAATGTTTAAATTAAATCCGCATGCGGCGGACAACTTTTCGACAGGATTAACAGAATTTACAGGATTGTTCGGCCATGCGGCCGGACATGGTCTTGCATAAAAATCCTGTCAATCCTGTTAATCCTGTCAAAAAATCTTTTCGCCATGGTGCTTTCCAGCAAACATTGAAATTCCCATGCATCAAACCGGATTTCCGCTGATTTTTGCAATGAAACCGAGAAGCGCCTTCTTCTGCCCGGATTCCAACTGATCCTCAAATTTTTCCAGGGCATCCAGATCCTCCCGGTCGGCAATCACCCAATACTCGAAATCCATCTCGCACCTTTCCCCGGGCGCAACCGTCTTTTCTTTTCCAAAATATTCCAGGTTATAGGAATATTTCCCCGTTTTGACGCCCCAGGGATAAAGCTGATCCATCTGCGACGGCCGATGGATGGCCGCAACCGATTCCCTTGTTCGCGGATTGAACGCCAGCATCCACCCGCCGCTTGGATCGTAAATGTCATCTTCGCTCCGTTTGCGGTCGCCCACCGAAAATACGCCGTCCTTGCCGGGAATATAGACTTTGTCCTCATCCGCCCGCCCCCCGCCGACATTGAACTTGGGATGAATCCTTGCTTTAAACGGCAACGGACTCCTTCCCGTGTTTTCATAAACAACATGAAAACCAATCCTGGGAATTCCCCCGTCCATTCGCATGGTCCTTTCCAATTTCAACCACCCCTTGGAGGCGGAAACCGTCACCGCCATTCCCTGGCCGGTCTTGGAAGAACGGCACTGATAGGCAAGAGTGGCAAAAGCGCCGGGATAAGATTCCGACCGCCCCAATTCGCCGGCGACGTCCTCTATGCCGGCCATCACCGGCGACAAATGATTGCGCCCGGATTTCAACGAGGTGATATGGGCCACCCGCCCGCCCTCATCCGGGACAACGCCCATTCTCACAAGGGAATTTCCGAGTTCAACAACTCTTATCCCTTCTGAATCCGTGATCTCACTGATATGGCATCCATTCACTTTCACACTTGGTTTGTCATTCATAAATTAAGCCGGGCCCAAGGCCCGGCAACTGCTCAATCCGCCTTCGTCCCGTCTCAGCGGGACTACGGCGCGACAAGCGCTCGATGCTCGACGCAAAGCCAACTGGATTCCCACTTTCGCGGGAATGACAATGTTGAAATGGGCATGCTCCCCCTCCGTCATTCCCGCAAAAGCGGGAATCCAGAGGCCGCCACCGATAAAATTCATTCACGATTTTATATTTCTTCCGCCCCTGACTTTCCTGACAGTCTAACAGCCTAAAACTCCCATCCCCTTGCGCAACATCATCTCCCCTCCTGATTGCTCGATGGAAAATTCAGCTCAAACGAAACCGGCTCGCCGGGTTTGACGCACTGGATCAATTCCTCGGGCAAATTTTCCTCAACAGAACTGCCCAACACTCCAACCCCCGGATGCGAAAGACCAAAGTCCATGTACATCTGGCGCCATGGAACGGAAAACAGAGCCCGTGGATGCACCTGGCTTAAATATTCCTTTCCGCTTTTCAATTTGATCCACAGGCAGCAATCGCGCAGGGCAAACGCCTCGCCCTGCGGATTGGGAATCGACACCAAATTCTTCAGCTTGACCAATTTTGAGGGAATGGACACGGAAGGATTGCCGGCAAAAGCGCCCCACACCCAGTTGTTCCCCCTCGGCAAAACCGCCGCATTCTCGCCGTTGAACATGATTCTGATCTCCGGCCGCTTGGGCAGGATGACGTCCGGCGTGCAGGGAAGCAAATAAAGTCTGGCCTCTTTAATGTCTGCCAGATCCTCCTCCTTCAAATTGGGCGCAGGAGGCCGAACTGGGGCTTTCACTTCGACAATCTCACCGGGATTTTCCCAGTAAAACTCCCATTCCCGGGCGCCCTTGATGATGTCAAACGTCACCGTTACCCGCTTCCCCTCAACCTTGACCAGAAAATAACCATTGCAATGTCCGTAGCGGCGCATATACCCCCGCTTGGCCGGCGGCGGATTCAAAACCAGCCGACGGTCGCCATCCCGCTCCCCAACAAGCGACTTGGCCTTTCCACCGGGACATCCGCTGATCTGCAACAAGCCCGTTTTTCCCTTGGTCAGCCAAACCGTGGCGGTATTGACATGGCTGTGGCCGCAAAAAAAGGCGCCCACTTTCGAACAACGCCTCAGACTTTCGCCATAATTTGAATGCTCATTAAATCTAAAATGATCGATATTCCAAAGATAGGGATGACTGAATAAAAAGACATGTTTGATGAACGGACTGCCCTCGGCATACGCCAGGCTTTTTTCCAGCCACTTCGACTGTTCGGCATCCCACCCCTCGTCAAATCCAAAATGGTTCAGGAACATGAAATAAGAGGTTCCCCACCGAAACGCATAAAACGGCTTGTCCATCCTTCTCTGGAGATTCTTGGAAAGCCACGGAAAAAACACATCCTCGACATTCTTCTTGCCGCCAAACCACGAGTCGCCTCCGTACCAATCGTGGTTGCCCAGACTCATGAAAAATGGACACCCAAAAGTTTTCTCAACCTGCTGAACCGCCATTTCCCATTGTTTGCGCCCATCCGCAACCGGCGCAGGCGCGTTCCCAACCTGGTTTTCAATGAGATCCCCCGTATGACACACCAGATCAACCTGATACTTCTTGTCCTTGATGTCCTGCCGGATATCCTCCAGCACCTGCGAATTTCGCGGAAGTTCAGGGGAAAGATGCAAATCCCCCAAAAACATGAATGTGACGGCGCCCCCCTCCGCCCCGCCCTGCGCCATCGCCATTCCGCCCGATACCAAGCTTAAGTTCATCATAATGCTTTGAATGATCCTTTTAATTTTCATAACGATTCTCTTTCCCGTCTTTTCTGAATTAAATTTCCAATTTTTAATTGCCCCCCTTGACCCCGTCAATCAACGGCCTCAATTTCTCATGAAATTTCGGGGCGATATCCGGATCAAACGGCTTGTAATCAATGCACATCGGCTGATAAAGCCAGATATAATCATAATGGGCGTACAATTCCTTCAAGAAAGGCTTGAAATCATTCAAGGTCTGAAAAGGGTTTGGATCGCCGGCAGCCTTCTTGGTCCATGCGCTGACCTTGGCTGCGTCATTCCACAGGGTGATGGTGCCGGTCAATCCGAAATTTTTTGGAAACTTTTCAAGCCAGGCCAGATAAAACAACCATCTTTTGGAAATCTTTATGCGCAACGCCTCGATCTGGCGGTTCACATAGCCAATTTCTATCTCGCCGCCATCATAAACCCTCAGGGAATAATCCTTCGCTTTTGCCCGCTCCAACATGCCCTGCGTAACATAGGCCGGGCTGGCATAACACCGGCGGGAATTGAAATTGGTGTTGCCCAAATAGGTGAAGGCGGTGATGACCGGCATCCCCGGGTGCTCCTCCTCGGCAATGTCCGCCAGCTTGGCGCCGATGTTTTTCAGTGCCTCAATAATTTCAGCCTCGGTTTTTCCCTGCGCCTCGGCGACTTTGTTCACGTGGTAGGCAACGCCGCCATGGTAATCCTCCATGTCAAACCAGATTCCCGATCCCATGGCCTTGCTGAATTTTGCCGACAGGCGCCATATCCCGTAAAAGTCGGACAAAGCGCCCGCCTCGTCATAGACATCAACCCCTTTGATCCTTGAAAAGTAAGGCGTACTCCGTTTCCGAATGTCATTCACCTCAACAACCCCCTGTTTTGGCATCTGGGCCGCATCCTCCATCTTCCATTTGTCCGCGTAATAATGACACTTGGGCAGCCGCTGATAAATCCGGTTCAAGTTGACCCTTGGCCATATATCCTTTTTAGTCGCGCTTTTCAATTCCCTGGCCTTGGCCATGACCGTTTCCTCGTCGGCAAGCGGTTGGGCGGAATAAATGTCCACCAGATTGAAGGCCATTCCGTCATATGGCGCATTGTCAAAAAGAGCAATGGTTTCCCTTTTCACATCCAACAGAGCCGTGCCGCTGATCACCTCGTCCATGGATGTCACCATGAGCAAATAGGGGACTTCCCTCATCTTCTTCGGCTTGTATGAAAACTCCTTTATTTCCTTTGCGCAATTGTGAACCTTGACCTCCCTGATGACGCCGTTGAAAAAACGGCTGGGCATTCCCCCGATGCTCAATGGCTGGGTGACGGAAATCATTTTCTTGGGCGCATCCACGCTGCCCGTCAAAAACGAATCGACAAACAGTTTCAGTTTGTCCCTGGATTTGACAAGCGTAATTTTCTGAAATGCGTCCGGATGCGACAAGGGACAGGAAACCGTATAAACCTCGTTTTCCTCCTTCCCTGTTTTTTCCCCGTAACGGACACAACCGACAAGGGCCCGGTTGTTCTCCAAAAGATAAAGCGCCCAGGCGCTTTGCCCCGACCACCATTCGCCTCCGGCGCCAATCAACAACCGGTAATTGCCCATTCCCTTCTTCTTCGGATTGTCACCCGGCTTGACGGTTATTTCCACAGTGAATTCATCGCTCGTCTGCGATGAGGCGAAATTTTTGACCTCCACAAAGCTGTCGCTGCCATTGAAAGCCAGTCCGCCCTTCCCGCCTTCCTCAATCCATTTCACGCCATTCAAGGTCCCATCGTTTCCCCTGCCGCTCTTGTCCTTCAAGATCCCGTCCTGGATCTCCGCGCCATCGTATTCAAAAATCACCCCTTCCTCCTTCCCATACACCGTAAAAATCGCCATCCAGCCAATCATCAATGTCAAAAACATACGATCCATCATCCTGTTTCTCATTTTATTCCTTTTGTAAATTAAATCCGCCTGCGGCGGACAACTTTTCGACAGGATTAACAGAATTTACAGGATTGTTCGGCCATGCGGCCGGACATGGTCTTGCATAAAAATCCTGTCAATCCTGTTAATCCTGTCAAAAAATCCATCTCCAATTCATTTTTCGCCAAACATTAAATTATGCGGATCCCCATTTCCTTCAGCCTTCAGTCCAAACAGATGATTCTGACGGCCTTTTTCAGTTTGTCGCAAAAATTCCCTTTTTCATCCAGCAGGGTCATTTCAAGGGAATAATCCCCTTTGGGCAGGGCGGGCAGAATCAAATCCATTCGCGGTTCCAGCCGGGCCTTTGTTTTCAACCAGTTTTTGCCGTTGCCCTCGACCGCAATTTCCAGCGAAAACCCGCCTTTCCCCGCCAGAAGATCGTCTTTGACATGACAGGAAAACTTTTCGCCGGAAAAAAACGAATCCCCGGGCAGATTGATGGCAAGAAGATGAGGAAGGGCTTCTTTTTTCCCATACAACAGCTTCTCTCCCACACAAATCGAAAGTTCGTAAGAGTCACAAGAGCCATCCAATGTCGGATAATCCAACACAATCTTCTTGTTTTCCCCCGGACGCAACGACTCCGTCTTCTGGCATGCCTTTGCGTGGGCGGGCGCAAACGACACCTTGAATTCTTCCGCCTTCTTTCCTGCATTGGCGATTTCCGCGCGGAAACAACTCTTGCTGTCCGCAAACAACCGCAGGTTGACCGCCTTCACATATTCGCCGTTGGCCAGGGGAAGTCCCGAAAAACGCGGAAATTTGTCCGGACTGTGAAATCCCCCTTCCAAATCCGCCAGACTGCCGTTTTCAGCCGGTTTGGCATGCCGCTCGCGGCAGAGATTCAAACCAAAGACGGATTTGAAAAGAAACTGGGTTGACGGAATGGAAATCTCAGCCGCCCAATGATCCGCGCCGCAAAAAACCGCCGAACGCCACTCCCCGTCCCACGTATTATCCCCATTGTCCCCGTCGCAATACGAATCATAACGGGTTTCCAGCGTGTTCAGGATGAAGTGATAATACTTTTTCCGACTCAAATCGGGATCGATGAACACTTCGACGCAATCATCCAGATAAACCTGGGCGTCCTTTCTCTTGATCTTTTGGACAAGCTTGTCCATCTGGCCCTCAAAACATTTGAACGCAAAATGAAGATTCTCCCTATCCATCGCCACCCAGACCTGGGTTTTCTGCTTCAACGCTCCGCCTCCGGACGCGCCGACCAGTTCGCGGGGCGCGTTCTTTTGATAAAAATCCTCCGTTAATTTTCCGTCCAACTGGAATTTTTCCGCCGCCGCCGGAATTTTCCAGGACGTTTTCTCCGCCCTGGCGCCATTGCTTCCGAAACATGCAACCGCGATAAAAATCAAAACAATATTTTTCATGAGATTTTTCCCCGCCAATGTGTTTTTTGACTGATTCAAAATTGCCCCAGCCGGACAACTCTTGCCGCAATTTTAAATTTTTATTTTTTAATTAACTCCCCCTTGACCTCATCAATCACCTTTCCAAGTTTTCCATGAAACTTCGGGGCTATTTTTGGATCGAACGGCTTGTAATCAATGCACATCGGCTGATAGAGCCAGATATAATCATAGTTGGCATACAACTCTTTCAAAAACGGTTTGAAATCGCCCAGGGACTGGAACGGATTGGGTTTGCCGGCATCCTCCTTGGGCCATCCGCTGACTTTGGACACATCATCCCACAAGGTGATGGTTCCGCCCAATGCCAGGCTTCCTGGAAATCTCTCAAGCCACGGAAGATACAAAGCCCATCGTTTGGCGATTTTGGCGCGCAATCCATCAACCGTCCGGTTGACATAATTGATTTCCGCCTCGCCCCCCTCGTAAATCCTCAGGGGAATATTTTTTTGCTTGGCCCTCATCAACATGCCTTGGATCAGATAGGCCGGCCCCGCATAATATCCCTGTCCGCTGAAATTTGGATTACTCAATAAAGTAAAAGCGGTTACAATCGCCACTTCCGGATATTCCTTTTCGGCAATATCCGCCAACCGGGCGCCGGCTCTCTGATACGCCTCGACGATCTCCCCCCCGGTCTTTCCCTGGGCTTCCGCAACATCGCGCACATAATAGGCAAGGCCGTGGTAGTCCTCCATGTCAAACCAGATGCCCGATCCCATGGCCCGGCTGAATTTCAAAGCCATCCGCCAGATCCCGTAAAAATCGGACAGGGCGCCCGCCTCATCATACAAATCAACCCCTTTGATCCTCGAAAAATAAGGCGTGCTCTGGCGCCGGACATCATTCACCGCAACCGTCCCCTGTTTGGGCAATTTCGCGACATCCTCCATTTTCCATTTTTCATCAAAATAATGGCATTTGGGCAACCGTTGGTAAATCCGGTTCAAATTGACCCTCGGCCACACCTCCTTGGTTGTCGCGGCTTTCAATTCCCCAACCTTCGCCATGACCGTCTGTTCGTCCGGAAGCGGCTGGGCGGAATAAAGATCCCACAAATTAAGCGCAAAACCGTCAAACGGCGAGTTATTGAACAAACCGGCGGTTTCCTTTTTCACGTCCAAAAGCGCCGTGCCGCTGATTCCTTCATCCATGGAAGTCACCATCAGCAAATAAGGGGTTTTTCGCGTCTTCTTGGGCTTGAAGGACGCATCCTTTGCCTCCTGCCCCCAAGCTGCGGGCACTCCGCATATCTGGATGGTTGACAATAACGCGGCCAATCCCAGAATGGTCGATATTTTCATTTTCAGCATCTCATTCCCTTCGTTTGTTGTTTCCGTTTTTCCTTCAGCCTTCCAGCATCAGATTGTCCTGAAATTCTTACCCAAAAAATGGCAACCCATCGGATTTTGCCGCCAATAACCTTCAAATCCATTGCAAGAATTGTGTTATGTTTGGGAAATTTTAATTTTTAATTTAAAATTTTTAATTCCAGAGCTTCGCTATTGCATGGTGTATTTCAGCTTGGCAACATCGGCCGGCGCAACGAATGACACATGGCCATCCAAAAAGAGAACATTCACTCCCGTGCCATGAATGGTAAAATCAAAAGTAGTCGTGTCTTTGACCAAAATGCTTGGTGTTGTCTCCGCCCCAATCACGGTATTGGCCGGAGCAACCGCCTCGCCAAGCTTGTGAAACGGTAACGCGGTCTGGTCATTGTACACGCCGGAAAGCGCCCGATTCCAACCATAACTTCCAAAAATGTCACCGGCCGGTGGCGCGGCTTGGTAGGGAGCCTTGTCCGAGGGGCAGAAAAGCATTTTCGGAACATTGTCTTTCACCGCCCAACTTCCAGGCACGGGATATTTCACCCCCAGAATGTCAACGACATATCGGTTAAAATAGCGTCCGGACGCGCCATGATAAGGAATGACATAATCGTCATTGTCATGGGCGTACATGAACAGGGCCGATCCCATCTGGCGCAGATTGTTCATGCAACTGACCATGCGGACCTGTTCCCTTGACCGGCTGAGAGCCGGCGCCAGCATGGAGGCCAACAGGCTGATGATTGCCATGGTGACCAAGAGCTCCACAAGCGTGAAGCCCGGCCTTCCCATCCTCCGCTTTTGCCTTTTGATTTTCAAATCCAGGGGCATGAAAATATTCTTTGAATTTTAACGGGCAACAGCCAGATGTCCGGTCAATTTTCGCGGCAAACCTTTCGCATCGCCGCCCTCCATCCTTCGCTGCAAAATGTCCAGCAACTCCCGGACCAACGCCTGAAGCGACCATTCATACCGCGCCACCGGCAAGCCGTAATGATGATGAATGCACTCGCTGGCCATGGTGATCACCGTCAACCGGTCCAGCTGGGCGCCGGCGGCGCGCAATAGCGCCATGGCCACGGGCCGCATGACCACATCGTCCGAAACCATCAACGCTTCCGGCCACTGTTTTTTCCGTTCCCACTGGTCGATGATCTGCAAAACCTGCCGGTATATCGGCTCCTCCCACTGCGGCTCCAATTCCGGACACTCCAGTTCCTGACGGGCCAGCGGCTTGATCTCCAATGCAAGCTTTTTGCCGGCATTCGCAGCCTTGATTCCCTCCAAATCCATCAAGTCATCCGGTTCGTCCGTCAACGTGCGGAAATAAACCGCTCGCCGGATCCCCTTCCCCGCCAGAAATTCCACGCATTGCCTCCCAAAATCCCCATAGTCCAAAACCACATCGGTCTTCAAATCCGGCGCCGGCGGATTGAACCGGGCCACAGGCAGCCCGAAGGTCTGCTTTGCAAGCTCGATGTCCTGGCGCATGAGAATCTGAATGGTCCCCTTCAACACCCCGGTCTGGCAGTCCTCCGTCAACCGCTGAAACTCATGCGACTGGCGAAAATCCTCCTTGCTCCCCAGATTGGAAAGACTGTCATAAAGCCGGTAGGTCCAGTGGCGGACTTCCGTCTGCCGCATGTCCCCGCGCAAATGATCGAAAATGGCCCGCTGAAAATATCTCGGCTCATCGGTCAGCTTGGGGCCGATGACCAGCCCGATAACCATCCTGCGGTCGGTGGCCTTGACAAAAGTCCCCTGCTTGCGCCGCCGCTCGATGAACCCCTGCGCCACCAAATGATCCATGGCCTGCTGCACACAGCGATGCCCCACCCGCCACTGGTGCGCCAGTTCATCGGTGGTCGGAAACCGCGTATGCGGCGGCAACCGCCCCGTGCGCATCTGCTCGAGCAAAAACCGCTCGATCTGCGCATGCACCGGCTCCGCCGTCTGCGCCGAAAAGTTGAATTCAAGTTTCATTAAATTCCAAATGACAATAATCGACAATTAACAGAAAAGCAAATTTTTTTTAAGTCAACCCAGTTTGGATTCATGCCCCTTTTGCAGATGAGTTTTAGGCGTCAGTACGGTAGCTCATTGATCTTGCTATGCGTCGATGGAGGGCGGGGCTCCCTCACCGCCGTTTATTGGGAAAATTTTCATGATCAGCGGCATGGTAAAAATCACTTCTTACGAAATTCAACTTCAACCGTCCCTCCTACCGGCACTTCCACGGTTTGATCGAAACAAATCCACACTTCGTTGCCACTGATCCGACTTTTAGCCTCAACGGTCTTTCCATTGACTTTGACCGTTGCCACAACACCTCCCTCATTCGACACCGAAAAAACCAACTGCCGCAATCGGAGACGGCCATGGCGAAGTTCAATCCGGTCAACCTGCCGGTTTTTGCTGCGATTTTGAATAAAAATCCCCCACCCTTCTGATGCGGAAAAAAAGGAGCGGTGATTCTCCGGCTGCCAGGCGGGCTTAAATCCCATCAGTCCAGTTGGCCCGTCAAGAATCAATCCTTGTGACGCAATCAACAGCCCCCAGGAACTCATGGCGCGAGCATAAAATTTTCCACATTCGAGCTCATTGAACGGGTTTCCTCCCGGCCCTGAATTCAAACCGTCGCGCCGACATCCATTATACCGGGCCCGAACGGTCTTCACAATGGTCCGGGCGTCATCCAAAAGATCTTCGTAAATCATTGCGCCGGCAACAGCGTACTCGATTCCCGTCCACACTTCATCCGCATAAATGATGAACGGGTCCGGACGGCCATTCTTCGGCCACGAACACATCAATAATCCGCCGTCATCGTCCATGACATATCTTCTGGGATGCTGTTTGAATCCCTTGAAATTTCCTTTAAAATTATACCGCATCACCGAACGCAACGATTGCAATACTCGCTCGCACGGATATAAATAGCCCAAATTCAACATATGCGCCCACCATTGGCCAAGCAACTGGTCGGAATGACAACCCTTATTGTAATTGTAATCTATGCGTGATGGCACACCGGGCAACTGGATATAATATTCGCCATTCCAAAGCCTATCGTTTTGATTTTTCATTCCAAGTTCGCGAATGGTCCGCCAAGCAACGGCCGAGGTCCTGTCGTTCATGATCATCGCCATTTTTTCCGCCGCCGCAAGCGCCGACAGATATTGCGATCCAATAAATGTGTTCTACCCGGAAACCGCACAATCATAAGTATTCCACTGGGAGCCTGCTGGCACACCGTCATGATCCGCATCAAACGCTTTGATCATCCACTCAACCGCCCGTTTGACCCCGGGCCAAATTCGGGGGAGAAAGTCGGTGTCAGGACTGGTCTGATATTCGCGCAACGCCGCTTCAATCGAAGCGCAATGGCCGTCAATAAACGCGCCGTGTTCCCCATGTTGACGATGCGAAGTCTCTCCTGACGGTTTCAAATAAACATTAAAATCCGAAATGCGCATGTTCCTGCCGATTTTCGGAAATAACCGGGCATGGCTTTGGGCATAATTCCAGACATGAGTGCAGTTCAACGGACAAGATCCATAACTCCCTTCGTAACCGCCAAAATATCCATCCCCGGAAACAAAACAGGTTGGCCCGCGGACAATCACGCTCTGGGAAGTCATGGCATCTATGAATTCCTCGGGTAAATTGGATTGATAAACGCTATGATGATACAAGAGAGTCCTCCCCCAAAGGTCCTCCATTCGTTCCGCCAAATCTTTTGCCACGGCCAAGGCATCCGGCCACCGCCGGCAATAAGCGTTTCCGAGATGATTGAAGCGGTTCACGTTCGGGAATCGCCAGGTAATGGCAAAGGTCACGCTTTTTTTCTCTCCTGGCGCAAGTCTGAGTGGCGCAACAACCGTGCCATCGAGCGTTTCACCCGCCGGGCTTTCCGCTTTGACGGCAAGTTTTTTTACATTCTTTTCACTTTGTGAAAAAGCAAAAACATTCCCAATCGTTTGAGGAATCGCAAAGGAATCATCGGAAAAAGCGGCCATCGCCATCGTTCCCTCGAAATTTTCCTCCGGCATAAGCATCTCCCCTTCAGCCAACGGTTTGCCATGAGCCGCAAGCAAAAACTTTTCCATTTGACTCCAAGGATGATTCGAAGCCTGACAGAGAACCACCCGGCAACGATTAATATCCTTGTATACAGCCAAGGATCCGCCGGATATCAGGGGATCAACCGTCCGGCATCCATTTGCGGAAGAATCATATCCATCTGATTTTGAAAGGACGGCCTTCTTTGCGGCCAATTTCTCCAAATCGATCCCAAATTCAAAAAATATCCTTTCCAAAGGATCCATTACGACCGGCCCATCGGCAAACATAATTTGATCCACATTGATATGCCCCCATGCTCCACTGCGCCGGTCAACTATCGCCAAATGCGCCTGTTTCCCTTTAAACTCGGAAACATTCCATGCGAACGGCTCCAGTCTCTCCGAGTTTTTCCCCGTAGCAGTCCGCATCACTCGGCCATCAATCACCAAATTTAAACAGGTCTCACCTCCATAGTTGCCGCCTCCAATCAGAAAACTAATATAACTCCGTTGGATGGGAAATGCGCAGGAAACCATCTCGCCTTGCGCCTCATCCCCGCCCAGAAAACTGTTTGCCAATCCTTGTCCTTGAAACCCACTCACCTCTTGCTGCTTGGGCAAGGTTCCAATCGCAGGCGCATCTCCAAAACATGTTCCAGCAACGCGCCACTTGTCATATCCTTTTTCAAAATCGTCGAATACGATCGCCGAAGCGCGCACTGCGCGATTTTTTCGGAAGCGTTCGGATAATCCAGGCGGCAAACCGCTCTCAAGCCCTGTCAAGACAATCCCGCCGCCGGTTCTCTCAAAGAAATTTTTAAGCATCCCTTCGTCAAGATACATCGAACAATCCAACCAAACTAACGGCAAATCTTTAGTCCATTTGCCCTTCCGGTCGGCGATTCGGTATCTCCCCGGGGTTTTAATCATCTCCTTTTGGCTCATGACAATCGCCGCCAAATTTTTGCTTTTATGAACTACATTGATATTGCCTCCATAACATGCAGATTTTATGCCCTTTGCTGGCATCCACCAACGAAATCCAACGGCATTCTGAATATTCCCCAAAAATCGCACCTGAACCGGCTTCATGGTGGGATTCTCAGCGGTCAATCGGAACAATGCGCAAGGAATGGATGAATTCCCCACATCCAGGGGAATCATGGGATTAAACGCCTCCATTGAAATACGAATGGGCGTTTCCTCATCGTTGAAATCAATTCGGGCAATGGGATACCCCCCCTCAAAACTCAATGACTTAAATGGCGAAAAACCATATTCGGCAACGGTTTGAAGAATCCTCTGGAATGGCGGCTGCTTCCCATCCTCCACTTGCACCGCAAAAAAACTGTCTGGAACACGCGGCTCTCGTCCATTGTTAAAAATCTGCCAAACCGCCAATCGTCCCTTGCCATCAACCCAAATGGTGCCGGTTCCAATGCCACCAATGGGCATCATCACATACTCCAGATGTTTATCGACATAAACACGCGGAGAAGTCATGGGATAATCGGTCAGCCATTGGCCCGCCGGGGCAGGCAATGGCTTCAATGGCGCAGAGATCCTAATTTCACCAAGCAATTCTTCCCATGGAGTTGAACTCTCGCCCAAAGACGGCCGAATCGCAACCGTTCCAATCCCGATGATCCATAACAACCGTGCTGCTCTCAAAAACAACGTTTGTCGAGTAGACATAATATGGTTTTCTTCTTTTAGGTTAAGTTTGATTTGTCTGTTTCTCTTCTCTTTCGATATGAAGAGTGCCTCAGTATTCTAACCGTGTGAGGAAAACTTCAACGCCCCTCACA
>JAQUAF010000088.1 GCA_028687435.1 Verrucomicrobiia bacterium
ACTTCAAACGATTCAAAATGTTGACCCAAAAATGGATCGACCTCGCCCTGACGCTCTCCAGACTGGAAGTTGAGGAAGCTAAAAAATCACTGAAGGAGTAGTCCAGAATTCGGTACTCTCAAGTGGGGGAGGTTTTCCGTTTCATTACAAAGCCCTGGAACGACGAGGAACTCAAATTGACGCTGCGCCAGTGTTTCGAACATTACCATTTGCGGCAGCAGAACCGGACTTTGCTGGAGCAGGTGCAGCGCCAGAACGAGTCGTTGCAACGGCTCAATCTGCAGTTGAAGGAATTGATGAATCAGAGAACCCATTCATTGCGCCTGACGCAGGATATTCTCGCCAAGCTGCCGATCGGCGTGGTGGGATTGGGCGCGGATGGCGCGGTGGTGATGGTGAACGAGGCGGTGCAGACGCTTTTTCCGTCCATGGCCGGCGTCATGCTGGGATGCGCGTTGGAAGAGTCGGCGCCGGATTGGATTGCCGCTTTCATGAAGGAATGCATGGTGTCCGGAAAAGACCATGATTCAAAAGAGGGAAATCTGGACGGGCGCCAGGTGCGGATGCAGGCGACCCTGTTCAAGGAGGGGGATTTTTTAGCCGGTTCGTTGTTGATTATTTGTCCGCATGCCTGAGACTGGCCGATGACGATGAAAAATTTCAAACATTTGCGGAAGAGGGATTGATCAAATGAATGATTCCAGCAAAGTGCTTTTGGTGGATGACGAGGAGAGCGTTCTCAGCGCCTGTTCGCGTCTGTTGCACAAGGAGGCTTTCAGCGTGGTTTGCACGACTTCGCCGGAACAGGCCATCGAACTGGCGCGGAGCGGCGATTTTGCCGTGGTGGTTTCCGATCATCGCATGCCGGCGATGGAGGGAACGCAATTGCTGGCCAGGATCAGGGAGATTGCGCCCGACACGGTGCGCCTGATGCTGACGGGGTATGCGGATGCGAAGGCGGCGGTGGATGCCATCAACCAGGGGGCGGTTTATCGGTTTTTGTCCAAGCCTTGGAACGACGAGGAATTGAAGACGGCGGTGCGGCAGGGGGTGGCGCAGTTCGGGATGGTGAGGGAAAACCGGCGTTTGCAGGAATTGACGGCGAAGCAAAACGCCGAGTTGCAGGAGTTGAACCAGGGGTTGGAACAAAAGGTTCTGGAACGGACGGAGGAGATCCGCCGGTTGAACCAGAACCTTGAGAAGAGCTTTTTTGCCACCATCCGGGTGCTGGCGGAGACGTCGGAAATTCACAGTTCCCTGGTGGGATGCCATTCCAAAAGGGTGAGCGCCCTGGCCAAGGAACTGGGAAAACGCATGAATCTGCCGCCGCGGGACATGTTTGAGTTGGAGATTGCCGGCATGCTGCATGATCTTGGCAAGATGGGGGTGCCGTCGGAAATCCTTGAAAGGCCCGAGGCCGGCCTGACAGGGGTGCAGCGTGAGATTTTTCGCAAGCATCCGGTGAAGGGGGAGCAGATTCTCCGGCTGGTGCCCGGCCTGGGAAATGTTCCGTTGTACATCCGTCATCATCATGAAAAGTTCGACGGATCGGGTTATCCCGACGGATTGAAAGGAACGGACATCCCGCTGATTTCCAGGATCATCGCTGTGGCGGATGGATATGACAAGTTGTTGTACGCGCGTTCCACATTCGACCAGGCCACGGCGGAGGAATCGCTGAAACAGGTGCAGGAATTGTGCCCGTCAAAATACGATGGCGACGCGGTGGCTGTGCTGGCCAATTATGTTCACGAGGAAATGCAGGATGTGAACAAGCTTTTGGAGGTGGAGGTTCGCATCAAGGATTTGCAGCCAGGCATGATCATGGCGAGGGATGTGGTCACCGCTTCCGGCATGCTGTTGATTCCCAAGGACAAGGAGATTGGCGAGCGCGATGTCGAGAGAATCGCCAATTTTCAGGAAACGGATCCGATTGTGGACAGTCTTTTCATCTATCGCCGCGCCGTGCCGGAGGCCGACGAGGGGGGGAAGGTGGGGGATTTGTTTTGATCTCGGAGGCATCCGCGGGATTTTTCCGGGGGAGGAGCGGCTTTGTTGTCATGATCTTGCTGTCGGGGGTTTTGTGCGGAATGGCGGAAGACGGGGGGCGCGCAACGCAAGGGGATGTGCGGCAGCCGGTTTTTGTCCGCCCGTCGCCGGATGCCCGCGAACGGTTTAAAAAAATCATAAATTACGAATGCTATTATGGCGGCGGACAGGCCGGGAAGCTGTCGGCGTTTGACGCGGTGATCATCTCCCTGGACGGCGAAAAAACCACTCCCAAAACCGTCGCGGACATCAAGTCGAAACGCGGCGCGCTGGTGATCGGGTACATCACGATTGGCGAGGACGACGGCCCCTTGGATAAGGGTGACGGGCGGGGGCCCGGAGGGTTTGATTCGCGTTATCTGGACAAGAACAAGGATGGCAAGCCCGACCGGAACAAAGTCTGGCGCAGTCATTACGTCAATGCGGGAAACGAAGGTTGGATCAAACGTTGCTTGGCGGAGGTCCGGCGTTTGCGCGGGGAATTCGGGGTGGATGGCTTGTTTCTGGACACGCTGGACACGGTGGATGTTTATCCCGAAACGGCCGCCGGGATGGTGAAGCTGGTCAGGGCGATCAGGGAATCCGAACCTTCGGCGGTCTTGGCGGCCAATCGGGGCTTTCGGATCATCGGAGAGATTGCCGATCTGATCGATGGGGTGATGTTTGAGAGTTTCACCGCCACGTATGATTTTCAGTCCAAACGGTACCGTCTTTTCAGTGCCGCCGAGTTGGACAGCACCCGCGAATGGGCGGAGACGGTCTTGTTGCCGCTCCAGCGGAAGGGATTGGTGATCCTGGCGTTGGACTACGCCGAGGCCGGCAACGAGAAGACGATCCGCATGGCGTTTGACCGCGCGGTGACGTTTGGTTTTGTGCCATGCGTGAGCAATATCAAGCTCGACCGCGTTTACGAGGTGAAATACACGGGGCGGAAGGATGATCGCTGGCTGCGCCGGCAGTCGCCGTGATCAGAGCCGCTTGAGCGTTTCGCAAAAGGCGTCCCATCGTCCGACTTCATGGGCAAAGCGGCTGATGAACACCGGCCAGATGAAACGCCACGCGGGCAGGGAGGGGAGGTTGAGGTGCAGGTTCCGGCAGTAATGGAGCATGGGAAAAACCAGCCCGATCCATGCGGCGCTTTTGACGGTGCAGACCAGGCCTTCCGCAAAGACGCGCCACAGGGGCCATCGATCCAGGTAAACCCGCCGCTGCGCGCAGCCTTCCCCGCGTCCCACGCGCTGGTCCCAGTACACCTCGAATTCTTCCGGCACCTCATGGGTGACGACCAGGGAGAAATCCTCCTTGCGTTTGCCGAGCGCGGCCATTTTTTCGCCAAAGACGGCGTCTTCACCCGCGCAGATGGGGATGGGATGGCCGGTGGGGAAAAGCCCCGCGGCGATGGCGCAACGGCGGCGGCAGGAATAGCCTTCGCACCAGTTGACCGTTTCGCGCCCCTGCCGGTAGAGATGGAGATGTTCCGCCTGGACCATGGCGCCGTTGGGATGGCGGGTGTTTTCCACTTCCGCCTCCACGATGACGTAATCGGCGCCGGCGTCGTAGTGTTGTTTCAGGCGCGCCAGGAAATCGGACGGGAGCCGGACATCGGCGTTGAGAATGACCGCCACCTCGCCTTGGGCGGCGAGGATGCCCTGGTTGCGCGCGCCGCAGCGTCCCTCGCGGTTGTCCTGGGGCAGAACCCGGACGCGGGGATCGCGGAAGCGGGCGACCTGTTCGCGGGTGTCGTCAGTCGAGGCGTCCACCACCAAAACCTCATATTCCTGGAAGGAATTGTCGCGGATCGATTCCAGGGTTCGCAGGATGTCGGCGGATTCGTTTCGTGTCGGGATGACGATGCTGAAGAAGGGGGGGGGCATGGTTGAAGGCTAAAGGCTGCTGGGATTAGACCTCGTCGGCGGCGAAGAGAACGAGCTGGTTGCCGGGGGTGACGGGTTTTTTGGCACGAGGACGTTTTTCGGCGGAAGGGCGCGTGGCGGCGGCTTCGCCGGGTTGGGCGTGGAGGTCGAGGAGTTCGCTGCTGGCTTCGAGCCGGTTGAGCATGGTTTTGGCGCGGTCAAGCACTTCGTGGGGGAGGCCGGCCAGCCGGGCGACCTGGATGCCGTAGCTTTTGTCGGCGCCGCCGGGCTGGACTTTGCGCAGGAAGATGATCTGGTCGTTCCACTCGCGCACGACCACGTTGCAATTTTTCACGCGCGGAAAAAGCCGGGACATGGTGGTGAGCTCGTGATAGTGGGTGGCGAAAAGCGTTTTGGCGCCGATGTGTTCGTGGAGGTATTCGACGACCGCCCAGGCGATCGAGATGCCGTCGTAGGTGCTGGTGCCGCGGCCGATTTCGTCGAGAATGATCAGGCTCCGGTTGGTGGCGTTGTTGAGGATGTTGGCGGTTTCGTTCATTTCCACCATGAAGGTGCTTTGGCCGCGGGCCAGGTCGTCGGCCGCGCCCACGCGGGTGAAGATCCGGTCCACCACGCCGACCACGGCGGATTTGGCGGGGACAAAGGAGCCGATCTGGGCCATGAGCGCGAGAAGGGCCACCTGCCGGATGTAGGTGGATTTGCCCGCCATGTTGGGGCCGGTGAGCAGAATGACCTGGTTTTCCGCGGTGTCGAGCCGCGTGTCGTTGGGGACAAAACCGCCCTTGCCCATGTGGTTGGGATCGGTTTGCATGATGGATTCCAGCACCGGATGCCGTCCATCCACGATATCCAGGACATCGTCGTCGTTGACCTCCGGTTTCACGTAACCCTGCCTCGCGGCGGTTTCGGCCAGGCTGGCCAGGGCGTCGAGCGCGGCGATGCCGCGCGCGGTTTCCTGGATGTCGGCGGTGTGATGGATGGCCTCCTCCCGCATGCGCTGGAAAAGTTCATATTCCAATTTCACGGACCGTTCCTCGGCGCCGAGAATTTTGTTTTCCATCTCCTTGAGTTCGGGAGTGATAAAGCGTTCCCCGGTGGCGACGGTTTGTTTGCGGATGTATTCGGGGGGAACCTGGGCGAGGTTGGTTTTGGTGACTTCGATGTAATAGCCGAAAACCGAGTTGAAACGGATCTTGAGGGACTTGATGCCGGTGCGGTCGATTTCCTGTTGTTGAAGGCGCGCGATCCAGTCCTTGCCGGAGCGCATGGCGTTCTTGAGTTCGTCCAGCGCGGGATCGTAACCATCCCGGATGAGACCGCCTTCCTTCAGGGCCAGGGGCGGTTCGTCGGCGATGGCGCGGCGGATGTGGTCGGTCAGTTTGGGGAAGATGGAGATGCGTTGATGGTTTTCAACGGCAAGAGGCGTCTGCAATCGGGTGGTGAGTTTGCGCAGGTCGGGAAGGGCTTCGAGGGAAAGCCGGAGCCCCAGCAGGTCGCGGGCGTTTCCGCCGCCGGAGGCCAGGCGTCCGATGAGCCGTTCCAGGTCTTTTACTTCGCCGAGCTTTTCCCGCAGCTGGGCCATAAAGGAACTGTCGCGCAGCAATTCCCCGATCACTTCCAGCCGGGCGTTGATTTTTTCCACGCTGCGCAAGGGATTTGAAACCCAGTCGCGCAGCAGCCGGGCGCCCATGGGAGTGACGGTGCGGTCCAGCACCCGGTAGAGGGTGGCCTTGCCGCCGGGAGTGTGTTGTTCCTCCAGAAGCTCGAGATTGCGCCGGGTGGCCGTGTCAAGGGCCATGAAATCGCCGGTGCGATAAACGTGAAGCTGTTGGATATGGTTCAGTTGCCGCCGCAACTGGTTTTGGAGGTAGTGCAAAAGTCCGCCGGCTGCGCCAATGGCAATGCTGAGATCCTTGCAGCCGAAACCGTCCAGGGATTGGGTTTTGAAATGGTCACGGAGGGTGAAATAGGCCGTTTCCTGCTCGAAAACCCAGGCCTCGGCATGGCTGATGCGCGCGCCCAATGTTTCGACAAGGGGGGTGAGGGTTGCGTCGCCTTCGGGAAGAAGGATTTCGGCGGGGGAAAGACGGCGCATCTCGGCCAGGAGCGCCTTGTGGTCGGGCAGTTCGGTCAGCCGGAAATCGCCGGTGGTGATGTCGAGCAGGGCCAGGCCGAAGGTCTGTCCCCTGGCGAAAAGGGAGACAATGAAGTTGTTCTGGTGCGATTCCAGGAAACGGTCGGCCATGACCGTGCCGGGACTGAGGATCTGGGTGACCTCTCGTTTGATGATCCCCTTGGACTGGCCGGCTTCCTCCAACTGGTCGCAGATGGCCACTTTGCGCCCGGCCCGGATCAGGCGCGCGATGTAGTTGTCGCAGGCGTGGTGCGGCAGCCCGCACATGGGGGTGCCGTTGCGCTGGGTCAGGGTGAGGTTGAGAATTTGCGAGGCGGTCTTGGCGTCCTCCATGAACAGCTCATAAAAATCCCCCAGCCGGAAAAGCAGCAGGGCATCGGGCGGAATTTCCCGCTTTACGCGCAGATACTGCTGCATCATGGGGGTGGGGTTTTCAGCCATTCAAGAGTCAAAGTTTAAAATTTTGGAAATGAAAATCTGCAGAATGGGAAATCTAGCAGCCGTTCCGCGTCTTTCCAGCCAGAAAAACGTCTGTCTGGTTTTCCGCTTTTTTGTCTTTTGCGGGTCAACGTTTCCGCCGGCGATGAGACGTGTGCGGCGTGTTGTTGCGGTTCCACAAGGGGGCGCGGGATGAATGGGCGTGGATTTGTTCGCGGATGGCGTTGTAGGCGGCGACGGGGTGTTTGGCGGGCGGGGGTGCATGCGTTTCTTTTTCAACCACCTGGTCGAGTTGGAGCAGGATGTTTTCGGCAAGAGGAGGGTGGTGGCCGAGCGCGCGCCGCCATTCCCGGTGGCAGACTTGGAGGATTTGCGCCGGCAATATGTTGCGGCGCAGCAGATTGATGAGCCCCGCGGCCGCGTCCTGCCCTTGCGCGGTTGCAAGGGGTTGGATTTCGCCGGAATCATCCGGGGGAGGGACAAAACGGCAGGCGGTGCGCCAGATGAACAGTCCGGCGAGGATGATCAGGCCGAAGATGAAACCCTGGAGCCGGTATTTCCGGATCAGAAAGGCGAGTCCGGGTGATTCAGAAACTCCCAGATGGAACTCGTCGAAAATAATCCGGGACTTGGCGCCGGGCAACCATGCCAGCAGTTGCGGCTGGCGTTCGAGAAGCAGGGCTTCGTTGCTGATAAAGAACGAATCGGCGGACAGCACAATGCCGCCTCCGCCCAGCCGGCGTTCGATGACCACCGGGTGTCCGCCGCATCGGGCGATGACCTTCCAGACCGGTTTGACAGGTTCAAACCATGCCCCCGAGTGCCATGGAACATGATGGGATGAGTTGCGGACGGTCCAGATGGCGGTGGATTTTTTCTCCGGCGCCTCGCAAGTGTTTTCCATCCGGAACCCCCATCGTTCATCCAGATTCAATCCCCGGGTTCCCTTTTTTTTCCTGCTTTTGCATGGGGGACAGCCCGATGGGGATGAAGGATTGTTTTCAGGAGTGGCGGCTTTTTTTTCAGATTTTTTCCCGGCATCCGGCTGTTGGCATGAAGTGTCTTTGGAACACGGCTGGGATGGCAAAAGGGTGATCACAAGGCGTCCCCCGGAGGCTGCCAGGGATTCCAGCTCATGAACGATGCCGGAGGGGATGTTGCGGAGGCCTTCGGCGGTTTCGCCGAAAAAAAAGATGGCGGCCTGTTCGGGGTTTGCGATTTTTGCGTAGGAGCGGTAATTGCGTTCAACGAGGATTCCGGGCAGGCGGGCCAGACTGTCGTGAAACGCCTTGGCACCGAGCGGATCCGCCCTGAGGGATGAACAGGGTGGATGGGATTCCCCCGATTCAAAACAGAGGGTAAGGATGTGGAAGACTCCGGCAGCCAGGGCCGCCAGCAACAGGACCAGAAGAATGGCGGAAAAATGTCTAGGCATGTTTTTTGATCCGTTCATGATTGATGTTGAAACGGTCAACCAAATCCCGGTCAACCTCGTGCATGCCGTACCAGATGTGTTCAAAGAGGGTGACATTGTCGCCAAAGGCTTCCAGAAGATCAGTGGCGGCGGCGCGGCGGCGCAGTTCGCTTTCGTAGTCCCGGTTTGTCTTGTGGCGGGCAATCAGGAGGAGTTGATGATGCGCCAGGTGAGCCAGGCTGGAAAGATAAAAGGCGCGCAAGGCCAGACGCCATTCCCCTTTGTTCAGGAGTTCCTCGCCCAGGCTCTGCCATTCGTCGGACGGACGTTCGGTGGCCAGGATGTTTTCGTCTTTCAGGTCCGGCGTCGATGACGGCACGATGGCTTGGGCTGTTTTGGGGGAGGGGCGGTGTTTGAGAAAAGAGCGGTAGAGGAACACGGCCAGCAGGCAGCTGGTTGCCGTGAGCAGGCAAAAGCTCAGGGCTTGGGCGGAAAGCAGCCAGTCCATGGAATGTTCGCGGGAGTTTTTCGATGTTTTCTTTTCGCCGAATCGTTTGTTCAACCAATCCCAGAATTGGTCCCATGCGTCGCGCAGGGCCAGAAAGCCTTTTTTGAAAGGGGCGATCCAGCTTTTAAGGGTCCGCAAAACCTCCATGGAAAACCGGGCCAGAAAGCTCTTTTCGGCAAGATCGGCGACGGTGGATTTCTGGCGGGGGAAACGCCAGGCGAATTCGCGTCCGGCCAGGGTTTCGCTGATGGCGCGGGTGAGGTCTTCGGGACGGACGCTTCCCGGCTGGCAGGAGGATGGAAGACCGGGCGGGGGCGGGGTTGCTGCGGAAAGGGGCGCGTTGGTTGAGGACGGCGGCAGGTTTTCACCGCCAAAGGCGGCGGGGGCGCAGGACAGGACCGCAAGAAGCAGGAACATGGCGGAAACGGGGTTTTGACGGAGGGCGCGGGAGCGGTGAAGATCGGCCCGCAGATCTGCGCCCGAGTGGATGGATTCGCCGTAGAAACAACGCAGGATCTGGCATGCCTTGAAAATGGGATTCATGCAAAGATGGGTGATGATCAGTGTGACGATGAAAAATGCGGGGGTCGTCAACCAGATTCCGCTGCGGGTGAATGCGCTTTCCACGCCAAGAATTGTTTTCACGGCGTAAGGCAGGATGAAGAGAGTGGTTCCCGCATTGATGAAAACCGCAATGGCAAAAAGGCCGAGAATGAGGATCAGGCGCTGATTTTGTCCCGGCCACCGGCTTGCATGCCGGTGGGTTTCGCGGATGACTTCGCGGAAACTTTCGATGCGTCCGTCGCCGGAATGGGAAAAGGCGTGGAAAAAGGCATGGGCATACCCGAATGGCAGAACCATGATGGCGGACAGGGGAAGAATGACGAGGCTCCAGGGTTGCATGATGCTCTGGAACAGGACGAGGTTGGCGATCCGGCGGAAGGTCCAGACGGGTGGCGCGCCTTTTTCGAGAAAGGCATGGAGATGAACAACGAAGACCGACTGCCATGTTTTCATCCACAGATAAAGGAGGGCTTGCGCGAGGGCGGCTTGGGCGCAATGTTCATGGGCAAAGGCATTGCCGCTCATGTCCGTCCAAAAAAAAAGAAATCCGATGAGGCATGGCACGGTTCCCGCGAGATTGAGACAGAGGATGGAAGGCGGGGCGCACCGCAGCAGATGGCACGCTTCCTCGATGATTTCGATGGCGTTCTTGCCGCGGTCCAGATGCTTTTGACGGCGGTTCTTCATGAGGCGGGTTCTGTTTTCTTCCAAACCGTGCCGTCATGGAAGCTTGAAGGAATTGAGATCAGGACCCTGCCCAGACTGTAGATGAGGAGCCAGAGGAACAGGAGGGAGAAGGTTGCGGCGATCAGGTGCGGCGCAAAATGAAAGGGATGGCGGGCCGTCCGCTTGTGGGAGGCCAGTTTGGCGAGACATGCGGCGCAGATGACGCGGTCATCGTGTTCGGTGACGCATTCGCGGCAGAAAAAACGGCGGCATTCGGGACAGCGCGCGGCCGCCTCGCGGTTTCCATGCGTGAAACAGCGCTGGCGAACCAGGGATTCTGGAGAGGTGGATGGCATGGTCGCATCCCTTGTCAGGGCAGGATCCATGATGAGGGGAGACCCGGCACGGATGCAAGAGAGGATTTTCAGGGCAAACGCATAAAAATCAGGCCATGTTCCTCCATGACGGGATTTTATCGGACAGGCGCAAGGCGGCTGGATGTTGAGGGATTGCATTTTTCAAAGAGGCAAGGTATGGGACTGTTTGCGCCATGAAGAAAAAAACGACTATTGCAAAAGCCAGGCAAACGGGGCCGGCCAAGACGCCTGAGGCGGGCAAGCCGGCTGCGAAAGCAAACGGAAAAACTCCGGCTCCTGTCAAGCCGCCCGAGGCGGCGACGGAAGCCGACCGGATGGCTGCCAAGCAGCGGGAAATTTCGGTGTCGGAATTTTTCCTTAAAAACCGCCACCTGCTTGGGTTCGACAATCCGAAGAAGGCATTGCTGACCACCATCAAGGAGGCGGTGGACAACAGCCTGGACGCCTGTGAAGAGGCGAAAATCCTGCCGGAAATCCTGATCGAGGTGAAGCAGTTGCAGGAGGACCGCTTCTCGGTGGTGGTGGAGGACAACGGTCCGGGCGTGGTGAGGGATCAAATTCCGAAAATTTTCGGCAAGTTGCTTTACGGATCGAAGTTCCATGCCATGAAGCAGAGCCGCGGCCAGCAGGGGATCGGCATTTCGGCGGCGGGCATGTATGGCCAGTTGACCACCGGCACCTCGACGCGCATCACCTCGCGGATTTCCCCGAAGAAGCCGGCGCATTATTTTGAGATCCAGATCGACACCAATCGCAATGTGCCCACCATTTTAAAGGACGAGGAAGTGGAGTGGGCCCGGGCGCATGGCACGCGGGTGGAAATAGAACTGGAGGCGAAGTATCAGAAGGGGCGGCATTCGGTGGAGGATTATGTGCGGCAGACGGTGATCGCCAACCCGCATGTGACGCTGACTTATCTGGGGCCGGATGGAGCAAAGGAGGAGTATCCGGCTGCGGCCAGGCAATTGCCGGTGGCGCCCCGGGAGATCAAGCCGCATCCGCACGGAGTGGAACTGGGCATTCTGATGAAGATGCTCAAGTCGTCCACGTCGCACAAGATCAAGGCGTTCCTGAGCCGCGATTTTTCGCGTGTGTCGGGGCGGGTGGCCGCGGAGATTTTGAGGACGGCGGGGATTGCCGAGACGGCGCGGCCGAAGGCGATCGCTCATGCCGAGGCGGACAAGCTGTATCGCGCCATCAATGCGACCAAGTTGATGAAGCCGCCGACGGATTGCCTGTCGCCGATCGGCGAGGATGCGTTGTTGCGGGGGATCAAGCAGAATGTGGAGGCGGATTTTTACACCGCCGTGACGCGGCCGCCGGCGGTTTATCGCGGCAATCCGTTCCAGATTGAGGTGGCGCTGGCTTACGGCGGCAAGCTGCCGGCCGAGGAACTGGCCGACCTGATGCGGTTCGCCAACCGGGTGCCGTTGTTATACCAGCAAAGCGCCTGCGCGATCACCAGGAGCGTGATCCAGGCCAATTGGAAAAATTACGCGGTGGATCAGTCCCGGGGCGCCCTGCCTTCGGGACCGCTCATGATCGCGGTGCACATGGCCAGTGTCTGGGTGCCGTTCACCTCGGAGTCCAAGGAGGCCATCGCCTCGTATCCGGAGATCGTGTACGAGGTCAAACTGGCGCTGCAGGAGTGCGGCCGCCGGCTCGATGCGTTCATCCGCCGCGGACGCCGGGAGGCGGAGGCGCGGCGGAAGAAGGATTACATCCGTTCCTATCTGCCGCACATCGGGATGGGATTGAGGGAAATCCTGCATTTCAATGACAAGGAGGAGAAGAAGATTCTCGATTTGCTGACGAATGTGCTGGAGAAATCGCGGAAATAAATGGTTTTTGACAGGATTAACAGGATTTACAGGATTATAATGGCAAATGTTGGAGAATTGACTGGAAAAATCATTGGGTGCGCGATGAAGGTGCATCGGGTATTGGGCCCGGGGTTTTTGGAATCAGTTTACCAGAAAGCTTTGGCAGTGGAACTTGCCAAGGTTGGACTTAAAATTGAAACCGAGAAAAAGATCAAAGTGTATTATGCAGGAGTGGATGTGGGGGATTTTGCCGCGGACATGGTGGTTGACGATTTAGTTATTGTGGAAAACAAGTCCGTTCAAGCTTTGGTGAAGGCGCATGAAGTGCAGTTGGTCAACTATCTGACGGCCACAGGGATGGATGTTGGATTATTGTTGAACTTTGGGACTGGAAGTTTGGAATTCAAAAAGAAGTTTAGAATGGCTCCCGGTGGAGTTCGAAAGTTGAATCGGCAAGCTGAAAAGTCTGCCAATTTTTAAAAAATCCTGTAAATCCTGTAAATCCTGTCAAAAAATTATTGTTATGGATAAGAACACGGAAAAGATGATTCGGCAGACGGCGGAACGGTTGCGTGGGGAAATCCTGAAGAAAAAGGTGCCTTCCATGGATTTTCCGCTGCGCAGTCTCGACAATGTCCTTTACGACAAGAAAAGGGGATATTTCGAGATTGGCGAAAAGGTGAAGGAGCGCACGCTGAGCGTGAACACGGTGAAAACCTTTGCCCAGACCGTCCGGCTGATGGCCCTGTCGCACGAGATCGTCCGCAAGGATGACATGGCCACCAAACGGGAAGCCTACTACGTTTCAAAGAATTGGGGCGAAGCCCGTTTTCTGGAACAGCCGGAATCGGACGCCATCATGGACGACATCGAGGCGCATTTCCGGGTGAATCGCGAAAGGCTGGGGTTCATTCCCGAGGAAAAAGGCGGGGAAGTGGCGGGCAAGCTGGTGGTCATCGACAAGGATCCCGACAGCGGCAAGCCGTTGCGAATCGATTGCACGAAGTTCGGCAGCGGCGCGTATTCCATTCCGATCGCCTGCGAGGAATTGGAGTTTGAGACCAAGGCCAGTTTCATTCTGGCGATCGAGACCGCCGGCATGTTTCAGCGGCTGGTGAAACACAATTATTACACCACCGCCAATTGCGTCCTGGTTTCCATGGGCGGCGTGCCCACCCGGGCGTGCCGCCGGTTCATCCGCCGCCTGGCGGACTCCAAGAAGGTGCCGGTTTACGCCTTTGTCGATGGCGATCCCTATGGAATGACGAATATTTACCGCACGTTGAAAGTGGGCTCCGGAAACAATGCCCATCTGAACCGTTTCTTCTGCGTGCCGCAGGCGAGTTATCTGGGGGTGACTCCCCAGGACATTATTGATTACAAACTGCAGGACGCGACTCATCCTTTGCAGGAGGTGGATGTGAAGCGCGCCAGGGACGCCCTTAAAAACGATCCTTTCATCAAGACTCACAAACCATGGCGCGAGGCGATCGAGCAGATGTTGCAGATGGGCGTGCGTGTCGAGCAACAGGCGTTTGCCAAGCATGGTTTGAATCACGTCATCGAGAAATATCTGCCCGCCAAGTTGAAGCATCCCGAAAAATTTTTGCCATAGGATTTCAAGTTTCGGGTTAATCCGGCAGGCGTTGAATGGATTGATGGCCGAGTTTGGAACGAATGGCGTCCACGGCTTTCGCGGCTTGTTGGCGCTTGTTGGATGCCTGATCGAAGAGGTCGAGCTGGAAATTGGGCTGCGTGAGGTTGCTGGCGGACAGGCCGATGAGCCGGATTTTGCGCTCGCGCAGGTTTTCGCGGGACAGGAGGGTCAGGACTTGATCGTAGAGGGTCACCTCGTCCTGGGTGGGTTGGGCAAGGGTGGTCTGCCGGGTAAGGGTGGTGAAGTCGGCGTAGCGCAGCTTGAGGCTGACAGTCCGGGCGGCGACGTTTTTGCGGCGCAGTTCGCCGGCGACTTCCCCGGCCTGGGACAGCAGGATTTGTTTGACCAGGGAAAGATCCAAGGTGTCTTTGGGGAAAGTGTGTTCGCTGCCCACGGATTTTGCGGCCCAAGAAAGCTCCAACTCGCGTTCGTCGATGCCCCAGGCGAGCTTGTGAAGAAAATCCGCTCCGTTGCCGAGGACGGCCCGGAGGTAATGAAGACTGGCATTTTGAATGTCGCCGATGGTTTTGAGCCCGTTGGCGGCAAGGTTTTTCTGGGTGACCTGGCCCACGCCCCAAAGACGGCTGGCCGGCAGGGGCGCCAGGATGGCGATCTTGTTTTCCTCGGTGATGACGACCAGTCCGTCGGGCTTTTCCAGGTCGCTGGCCAGTTTGGCGAGGAATTTGTTGGGGGCGACGCCGATGCTGGCGGTGAGGCGGCGTTCCTCGCGGATGCGCTGCTTGATGCGTCTGGCGATTTCGAGGGGTTCGCCCAGCAGGGAACGCACCTGGGTGACGTCCAAAAACGCCTCGTCGATGGAAAGCGGTTCGATGGCCGGGGAAAAGTCCGAGAGGATGTTCATGATCAGCCGGGATTCCTCGCGGTATTTGTCCATGTCGGGCGGCACAAAGATGCCGTTGGGGCAGAGTTTGCCGGCGGTGCGCGAGGGCATGGCGGAGTGGACGCCGAAGCGCCGGGCCTCATAGCTGCAGGTGGACACGATGCCGCGCTGGTCCGGCGGTGCGCCGACGATCAGGGGTTTGCCTGCGTATTCCAGATGGTCGCGTTGCTCTACGGCCGCAAAGAACGCGTCCATGTCCATGTGCAGAATCCAACGGCTGGAATCCTTCATGACCGGATGATAAAGGAAACAGGTGAAAAGGGGAAAGGGGAAAGAGGAAGGGGGCGGATGTTATTGACACGCTTCAGAGCGGCGAATCGTTGGAATTCCGGTTTCTCAAACGGAACTGCGGCGGCACAGGTTGCCGATGGCTTCATTCAGGCGGGCGGGGTTGTCGGAGGCGATGCCATCGACGCTGGTTTGGATCATTTTTTCCATGTCATCGATTTCGTTGACGGTCCACACCCAGACGGTTCCGTTGGCACGATGGATTTCCTCCACGGTTTGGGGGGTGGCCATGGGCCAGTTTAGGTCCAGGGTGGAGGTGTCTGCCGTCCGGGCCATGGCCAGCATTTGGCGGACGTTTTCCTTTGGATCGTTTTCGACCGGATTTTTACCGAAAAGGAGTCCCTTGCGAATGCGCGGATCGTAATTGTTGACGGCCTGGAGGGCTTCGATGAAAAAGGAGATGACGGTTGTTTGCTGGATTTTTCCCAAGTCGCGGATCAGTTTTGCCGTGGCCGTTGCGGCGGCGGCGGTTTTGATTTCCACCATGGGCATGATGGGGGGAGGGATCAACTGGAGCGCTTCCGCAAGAGTGGGGACTTTTTCATTCCGATATTTTCCCGCGAAACGGACACCGGCATCGGCCCGTCGGATTTCTTCCAATGTCAGTTGGGCGACAGGACCTTTGACGTTGGTGGTGCGGTCAAGGGTTTCGTCGTGCAATACGATGACCTCCCCATCGCGGGTCAGGTGTACATCCATTTCGATGGCGTCGACGCCGATTTCAATGGCGCGTTTGAATGCGGAGAGCGTGTTTTCCGGCGCTTCCGATGAGGCGCCCCGGTGGGCGATGCGGAGGATGGGCATGGGCGGGAGAGGTTTTAGGTTGAAGGGGAAAGGGGACAGGTTCAAATGGGGTGCGGTTGCAAATTACGATGAAGGATGAAAATCGGAACAGTTGCAATAGTTGGTCAATTCCTGTGTTTTTCGAGCGTCATCCCAGCCGAGGAGGGGGGTCATCCAATCGGCGGTTTGTTTTGCCACCTCCCGGGGCTGATCCTCATAATAGTGCCAACTGGTGCGGCGCACCATGATGTCGTCGAGGTGGATGGCCCATTCGTTGCGGCAATGATGTTCCACGATTTCGCGCGAAACAGGAGGGGGGAGGACCCCGCTGATGCCATTGGTTTCCGCAGGGGAAAGAAGCGGTTGTTTTGCCGTGGCGCAGGGTGTGGCGCGGATTTTGAGATATTGGACCAGTTGATCGGTGGCCTGTTCCGCCATCAAACGGTTGGTGGTGAGTTTTCCTCCCGCCACTTCCAGCCAGCCCGGATGGGTCATCCGGATTTCATGGGAGCGGGAGATTTCGGAGGGGTGTCCGGACCGGCTGGCGACCAGGGATCGCAGCCCGACCCATGTGCTGCGGATGTCCTGCCGGGTCAGCCTGAGGGGGGGGAAGGTCTGGTTGGTCACATCAAGGATGTTTTGGATGTCCTCCTCTTCCGTGCGAATGGCTTCGACCGGTCCTTTGTAGTCCGTGTCGGTGGTGCCAAGGATGACCCTCCTGCCCCATGGGATGACAAAGAGAATGCGTTTGCCGCAGGTCATGACAATGGCTTGTTCCACGGGGAAGCGGGCGTGGTCGATGACAAGGTGGACGCCTTTGGTTGGCCTTAATTTGAGGCAACTGTGGGGAAGCTGGTCGGCCCATGGACCGGTGGCGCTGACCACCGTCCGGGCGGTTGCCTGATGGATTTTGCCGGTCAGGACATCGCGGAGGCGGCAGTTCCATCCTTGTCCGGTTGGTTCGGCGTCCTCGAATTTCAGGTAGTTGACCGCCAGTGACCCGTGATGCCCGGCGGAACGCAGGGTGTCGATGACCATGCGCGCGTCGTTGGTGAGGGCGTCGTAGTAATAGACCGCCCCGGCGAGACGCTGTTTTTCGAGGGATGGAACGAGCGAAAGGGTTTTTGTGGCGTTGAAAGATTTTGAAGGCTTGAAATTCCGGCCGTTGCACAGCAGATCGTATATTTTGACGCCGATGCAGAGTTGCCAGTGATGCCAGTCCGTGCCGCTGTAGGTGGGAAAAAGAAAGGGAAGCGGTTGGGCCAGGTGCGGGACGATGGAGTGAAGGATGACCTTTTCCAAACTCGCTTCCCGGACCAATCCGACCCGTCCTTGGGCCAGATAGCGCAATCCGCCATGCAAAAGGCGGCTGGAACGGCTGCTGGTGCCAAAGGCGAAATCGTGCTGGTCAACCAATCCGGTGCGAAGCCCCCGCATGGCCGCGTCGCGGGCGATGCCTGTTCCGACAATGCCGCCGCCGATGATCAGGACATCGAGAGGCGAGGAGGTAAGTTGTTGAATGGTTTGCTGGCGTTGTTGGGAAGGCAAAGACATGGGGGTTCAATGTTCAGGGTTCACGGTTCACGGTTTAAATTGCGGTTTTTCTTCATCAGCCTTTTCTTTGCCCGCAATGCCTGTGTGCCTGCTTGAGCAAAGATCGAGCAACAGAGCGGGGTTGTCGGTGTAGATGCGGTCGATCCCCCATTTCAGAAGCCGTTGCAGGGCGCCGGGGGCATTGACAGTCCACGCGCCGGCTTCGAGTTTCGCCTCTTGGATGGCGTGGATGGATTGTTCCGTCACATCATCGATGTGAAGCATGATGGTTTCAAAGCCGTTTTGTCTGGCAAAGGAAATATCGGCGGAAAGATCGGAGCGGCAGCGGTCCCAGAAAACCGGGACGGACGAATTCCATTTCTTGACCGCCTGCATTTTGAGGGGATCCCCGTCATTGAATCCCACGTGGCGCGCCGCCTTCATCCGGTCAATGAGCGAAAGAATTTCGGCGACGCAATCGCTCTTGGGTTGGATGGAAACGCGGGTTTGGTTTTGTTCCAGCGCCAAGGAGAGAACTTCCGAAAGAAGGGGGATGCGTTCGGGAGGGCAGTCGTGGAGCGTCCGGTTGTTTGCGTTGCGAAACTGTGCGGCGGCATCCGCTTGTTGGAGATCTTTCCAGGTTGATTGGGCGACGATCAGTTTTTTGCCGCCCACCCGTCCGGTGTCCGGGTCGTGGATGACGACGAGTTGTCTGTCGCGGGTCAGGTGGATATCGAGTTCGATCCAATCGACGCCAAGCTGGATGGCGCGGCGAAAGGCCGGGAGGGTGTTTTCGGGAAAATCCGTTGAGTCGCCGCGATGGGCGGTGACGCCGTTTTTTTTGGGAGGTGTCTTTTGGTTCGGCATTTGAGGGAAAAGGATGGCCGCAAAAAGGCGCAAAATTCACAAGAAATTGGCAGGCCGGCAGGATATGGATTTTTTTTCAATAGAGAGAGGGCAAGGAATGCGAGGGAATGAGTTCATGTGGTTTTTGCCTCTGTCAGCATTTGGCCGAATTCGGACAGGTCCTGGACGGTCAGATCCGGGTGAAAGCGGGCGCCGGGCAGTTGTTCGGCGGTTGTTTCGCCTGTCAGCACCAGCACGCCAAGGGCGCCGGTTTCCCGCGCCATTTGGATGTCGGTGTAGAGCCGGTCGCCGATGACGGCAATCTGGTGGGTGGAAAGACCGGTTCGTTTCATCAGTCTTTCCAGCATCCAGGGGTTGGGTTTGCCCAACACAACATCCGGTTTTCGTCCGGTTGCCTGGGTGAGACTGGCGCAAATCGAACCGCAATCCATCAGAAGCGTGTTTTGGGAAGTGGGGCAGACCAAGTCCTGGTGGGTGGCAATGAACGGTTTGTTTTTTTTGATCCAATAGGCCGCTTTGCAGAGGGGGTGGAATTGAAGCGCGGTGTTGAAACCGACAATCACGGCTTGGGGTTCGTTGTCGGTTTCCGGGTCGATGATTTCATATTGCGCCGAGGAAAATTCCCCTTTCAGGTCCGGTGTGCCCAGGACGAACAGACGGCGGAAATCCGGGTGGCGGGTTTGGAGGTATTCGATGGTGGCCTGTCCCGAGGTGTCAACATGCCCCCTGGCCATGGGCAAACCCGCTTTTTCCAGTTTGGATTCATAGCGGGTGACGCTTTGGGCGCTGTTATTGGTCATGAAAGTGAATCCTATCTCCAGATCTTGGAGGGTTTGCATAAAAGGCAATGTGCAGTCAAACAATTGCCCGTCGAGGGAAACCGTGCCATCCATATCGAGAACGATGTGTTTGATCGGTTGAAGGCGTGAATTGGAAGATTTGGAAGGCATGGATGTTTCTTGAAAAGTTTTCTAATGGAAATATATTATGAAAACCTCTGTTTTGCAAGCTGAAGTTGAAAAAATATCATTCCCAGAATGCTGCAAGAGCCTTTCTGATCTTTTTGCGCGGATAATTGCGCTCTTTCAGGACGCGATTGATGCCATTGGAGCTTTTTTTGTATCCATGGTCATCGCAATCCTTTTCCCGTTTTTATCTTGATGTTCAGGAATTTCAGTTGGCACGAAAGCGCCATGGCGAAAAGATTTTTTGATAGGATTAACAGGATTGACAGGATTTTTTATGCAGGAGGCGGACCTCCCCAACCCCTCCTTGTCAAGGAGGGGCTTAAATTGAGCCTCCCTTCGACTCTACTCAAAAGATGAACTATGCGTCCTGCGAACTTCGACTCCAGTCCCGACAAGCGGAACAACGCTGATGGATATTTCACAAATTGTAAATTTGATGAAATATCCGGGTTAACGGTTGTATTTATCGATGGCTTCGAAAAAGGCGCGCACATTCTCGCAGGGAATGCAGTCTTGCATCGTGTGGGAAGGGGCGACGATATAGCGGCCGTGTTTGCCCAGGGTGCGGATGGTTTTTTCCGTTGCCTTGTCCACTTCCGCCGGCGTGCCGTGTTGCATCACGCTTTGCACTCCCACGCCTCCGTAAAAACAAATGTTTGCCCCAAATTCCTCGATCAGTTTTTCAATGGGCATGGCTTCCGGCTGCACGGGATTCAGGCAGTCCACGCCGGTTTCAATGTAATCCTTGATGATGCTCCGGCAATCCCCGCAGCAGTGGTGGATCACTGTCAGTCCGGCGTCTTTGTATATCTGGTTGAGTTTTTTTTGGCGGGGTTTGATCAGTTTGCGCCAGATATCCGGGTTGATGACCAGCCCTTTTTGCAGCGCCACATCATCCCCGGTGGTCACGCCGTCCACGCCCGCCTGGATGTATCGCCGGGCCAGTTCCAACTGCCACTCGAGCAATTGATCCAGCAGATATAATGCCTCTTTTTGGTGGATCATCATGTCCACCAGGCCTTCTTCAAAGCCGCGAAGAAAACGGTATTTGTTGAAGAAAGTTCCCGAGGCCTGATTGGCGATGAAGTAGGTTTTTGATTTGTTTTTGCGGATTGTTTCGGTCAGGTCCGCAAAAGAGTAACGGGTGGCGGCATTCGGAAAACGGTAGTTTTTTATGTCTTCCACATTGCGGATTGGCGCAACCGTGTTGATGGCGCCAATGTCCTTGGTTTTATCCTTTTTCCAGCCAACCCCCAATTCGTCGTACCAATCGGCATCTTGGTCGCCCGGCTTGTTGCTGTTGGGCATAAGATCGGTGCAGCCGCACACGACATATCCGTTCCCAGGATTTTGAATTTCGCACAGTTCCGCGTCTGGCAAATGATAGTGTTCCTGGTATTTTTTGCGGGCAGAATGGCTCATCCCGATTTGCACCGGGAATCGGTCGACGGATTTTCCTGTGAGCACGTTGGCAAAGCGTTGTTTTTCGGTCATGGAATTTCCTTTTGTTGGGGGGCGAGGCAAGGTTGTTCAGGTTGTTAGACTGTTGGGTGATGAAGAAGAACAGCCCGCAAAGTCTGACAGTTATCCTCTCGTTCCGCTCGTGCAGTGCCGCAGGCAGGATTCCAGGATGCAAGCGCGGCGCTTCATCACGGGGTCTTTCTTCTTGCAGGCTTCGGCCATGTCCTCGATGCGGATACGGCTCTGAGGGGCGGCGACGTCTGTGTTGTT
>JAQUAF010000014.1 GCA_028687435.1 Verrucomicrobiia bacterium
CAAAGGGAAAATAAAACCGCCCCTGAGATGTTCGGCAAGCCAGCGTAGCCCTAAATCTAAAATTTCCTGACCCTCTAGGCTAAAACCCACCCAAAAAACCCGACGGAACTGCCATGCGCCCCGCGAAGGGTGTGAGTCAAGTTTCCCCTGGTGTTGATCGATGCAAATTTTACTTGTGCAGGAGATGCGAAAGACAGAGGAGGATTGAGGCCCGGCGCGGGCGGTGTTTTTTTGCCACGGAAGCCCCACGGACATCCCCTGACCCTGCCCATTCGACTTCGCTCATGGCAAGCCTCCTCCCTCCTGCCCTTGCATTGCATGGACTGCCAATGGACGGTGAGCGGTTTATTGGCATGCGATGAATGGAGTCATGCCGATCAACCGCTCTCGTGTGGCGTTGGGAGTTGTCCCCACTCTGCTCTTAAAACCGAAGCTGCACCAGATTTTCCAAGCTCATGCCCTCGGAATGCGGTATGTATTTGCCGCCCTCCCAAACCAGGGTTGTGGGGATATGTTTGTTAAGATAGCGAAGTTGAATATCATATTTTGATTTGGAAATCACATCGTAAAGCGCTTGCTCGTCACTGGGTTGTTTGCCAATCAAAAAATGAAAGCGCGTCAGAGCATGAGTGCGTTCCCACGCGCGGCAATAGCGTAAAATCTGACGGACATGAGGCACGGTGAGAGGGACTTTTTTTATCTCCACAATGCAAAAACGTTTTTCAATGCGAAAAATGAGATCGAGACGGCTGGCCCCCTTTGTTTGTTGACTGAGAACCGCCCGCTGATCCAACCGTTCATCGATCAACCCCGGGTACGTTTTAAGAACCATCTCAAGATCTCGCTCCAAGGACATTGGCATCCTTTACAGGGTGTTTGGCTTGATTTTGTTCCTTTTCTTAATGATATCACCCGCCATTTTCTTGATCGGTTTTGGAATTATTTTCCCTTTGCTTTTGCTTGTGGTTTTGATTTTCAAAGCCTCGCAAATTCGCGATAAATCTGTCTCCGACATGGCATCCAGGAATTTTTTGGCTTCCTCGCTTGAAGCTTGCACAATGCGGCTGAAAAGCGAAAAAGCCTCTTTGTGTTGAGAAAGGTGTTCAAGCTCCTTCGTCAAAGATGTCTGATGCTTGTTCAGCGCCGAAAGCAGTGTTGCAGGCGGTTTCACGTCATAGAGTTCCGGATGGGCGTCCAGAAGCCGGATTATTTCAGCGAGCTTTTCTCTTAGGTTCATTGATTCGCGCCTTGGTTTTGAGTGGAGTGCTGTGAATGTAACGGGTAAGCCTGAGAAAATCTTCCAGCATCTCGGGGTTGGTTTTTGGCTCCAGCACCAAAGGATGGCTGGTAGTCTGAATTCTTACCATGGCAATGCCATCCCGAATCTGCACGGGAAGAATGTCGGCGTCATCAGACACCACTGGATGATCGCGCAAACCGTGAATTCGGGTTCGCATAAGGTCGATGGCTTCCCGGTTGTTTGCCTTGGTGTTTACACCGTTAAGTATCAATCCGCGGATTTCCGAGCGGCGATGTCTGGGTATTAAACGGCACCCTGCTTCGCTTTCTTTTTCAAACCGCGTGATTTTTTCATCCAAAAGGCGCAAGCCCACATTGCTAAGCAAATCGGGATTCGCTGGAACAAAGATTTCTTCCGCGGTAAAAACCGCGCATTTGCTTGTCCGTCCAAGGCTGGGAGGGCAGTCGAAGATGATATAGTCGTACCTTGCAAACATGGGCTCCATTTCATGATAAAACCGGATGAAATACGGTTCATGTCTGGTGTTAGCAAAATCATGATCATGATCCACGCTCATCAGATCGTAGATGGCCGGAATCATGTCCAATGTTGGAAGAAGCTTCAAGCGGTTCTCATCCTCGATTACTCCGTCATGAATGGCATCAAGGAGATGGTGTCCATCATCGTTGAATGCCGCCATGATCGTGCGATGGGGCATTCCGTCCAAAACGCTCCAACGGGGCAATCCCATCAACCAAATTGATGCATTGGATTGCGGATCCAAATCAACCAGCAACACCCTCAATTTTTGATCGTGGACAAGACAAGCGGCCACATTGACGGCTACCGAGGTTTTTCCGACCCCGCCTTTGCAATTAAGAAAGGCAATGCGGCGAGCGGTTTTCACCTATACAGAAAAAGCTTAAAAAATCCTGAAATGCAACTTGTTTTTTATGTTTTACACCTCAATGAAGAAATATTTGCATCATGTCCGATGATGATGAAGCACACCCAATAGGGGTTGCTATGAAGCCGACTGTTTTTTTGCCACGGAAGCCCCACGGACATCCCCTGACCCTGCCCATTCGACTTCGCTCATGGCAAGCCGCCTTCCCTCCTGCCCGTGCATTGCATGGACTGTCAATGGGCGGGTGAGCGGTTGATCGGCATGGCGTTGAATGGAGTCATGCCGATCAACCGCTCTCGTGCGATGAGGATTGATTGAGGGAAGGAGGGTGTGGGGTCCAGGGTCTGAGGATAGGTCCGTGGGGAAATCCGTGGCGAAAAAGTCGGCCATTTTTGTGTTTTGGTAATGGCTTGGGATTGGTGGCAAAAAAATGGCTGCGAGATTTGGTTTCGGCGGGAACTTGTTCTAAAGGACGACGCGGCGTGTTTCGAGTTTGGCGGGGCCAAAGTTGGCGATGATTCCCACGCGCAGTTGAGTTGCGCGCAGGTAATTCAATGTTTGGGCAACATGGGCGGGATGGATTTCCCTGGCGCTTTTGACTTCAATGATGATTTGGTTGGAAACGATCAAATCGGCAATGAAATCTCCAGAGGCTCTTGCAAAACTACGATGCTTGGCGTTGCAGCGGATTTTTTTCGCTGGGAAGGCGTGGAGCTTGGGCAATCCCTGCAACGGGCTTGCCCAAGCGACACAACGCCGCCAGCGAAAATAAAGACGCGCAACCCTTTGGGCGACAACCGCTTTAGCCAACTCCAGCGTTGACTCGGCAGTCAAAGCCCGCTTTGGGGATTTTCCTGCCTCATCGCCTTGGATTTGGCCAAAGCGGTTTATCGTGCCAAGCATCGTAGTTTTGCAAGAGCCTCTCCGTTTCCCGGCCTCGGTAATGCACTTTGATGGGGGATTGGGTTTCAACGGAAAGGCCGGCTTCCTGAAGTTCGATTTGGAGGGCGTTTTCGTAGATTTTTTCCAGGAAACCATAGCCGAGGTTGCGCCAAACGGTTCGTGCCGCGCCATTGATCAGGTAGGTTTGGGGTTCAAATAGCATATGGGGTGGGGTTGAGTTTTTGGTGGTTCAAGTGTCCAATGGGATGTTTGCACGGGCGGACAAGGAAGAATCTGCGAAAATCGAGAGAGGATTGAGGCTCGGCGCGGGAGGTGTTTTTTTGCCACGGAGGCCCCACGGACATCCCCTGACCCTGTGTCCCGCCTGCCCTCCTGCCCGTGCATTGTATGGACTGTCAATGGGCGGGTGAGCGGTTGATCGGCATGGCGTTGAATGGAGTCATGCCGATCAACCGCTCTCGTGCGATGAGGATCGATTGAGGGTAGGTCCGTGGGGATTCCGTGGAAAAAAGTCTTAGGTTGACGCGAATGCGCTTTTGCGGGAATGACGGTGAGGGGGGAATGATGAAGGGAGGGGATGGCGGTGCAGGAGCCCCGCCCTCCTTTTATTGAGGAGTAGGCAGGGGGGTGATGGGGTGTTTCTGGGGTGGAATTCGGCCTTGTTCCTGATGGGGTTTTCGCTAGGGTTTTGGGATGGTGTTGATTGATCGAAACCTTGCGATTTTTTTGTGCTGGGGGCGAAGTGTAGATTTTTGCGAAAGTCTTTGGTGGCGTGATGGTTTGATGGATGGGGGGGTGGGATGAGCGAGGGGGGGTATCTGCCTGTTTTGCGGGGCAAGTTGGGGGAGCTTCTGTTCGTGCCTTTGTCGGCGGATCAGGATGAGGACGGTTTTGTGCAGCTGGGGGTGGATTCGGTGGTGGCTACGGAATTGATCGATTTCATCCGGCGGGAACTGGTTCCGGAAATGAGCGTCTCGGCAATGTTCGATTATCCTTGTCTGGCGGCTTTGGCAGGGCATCTGGAAAAATTGAAGCCGTGCGAGAAGGTTGGGGTTCGTCCCTCGACAAGCTCGGGACAGGCCCCTTCGACAGGCTCAGGACAGGTCCCCTCGGCAAGCTCGGAACCTGCCTCCGCGGCAAGCTCGGGACAGGTCCCTTCGACAGGCTCAGGACAAGTTTTCTCGACAGGCTCGAAAACTGCGGCTTTTGAGCTGATTGCGGTGGTGGGGATGGCGGGGCGGTTTCCGGGGGCTGAAAATGTGGGGGAATTGTGGGAGCGGTTGGCGTCGGGATTTTGCGCGGTTTCGAGGGCGCCTTCCAATCGGGGGCGTTATTGGGACACGGCGGGGATTGCGGAGCGGGCGGGGCCGGCAAAACCTGTGGGCGGTTTTTTGGGGGATGTGGAGGGGTTTGATCCGGTGTTCTTTGGGATTGCGCCGCGAGAGGCGGCGATGATGGATCCGCAGCAGCGGTTGTTTTTGGAGGCGGCCTGGCAGGCGGTGGAGGACGCGGGGTATGCGGCGGAAGCCCTGAATCTGAAGCGGTGCGGGGTGTATGCGGGGGTGATGAGCACGGATTACCAGGATTTGCTGACGCACGCGAACGCTTCAACGCCGGATGTTTATGAGTTGATGGGCAGCGCGAGTTCGATCCTGGCGGCGCGGACGGCTTATCATTTGAATTTGCGCGGGCCGGCGATTGCGGTGGACACGGCGTGTTCATCGTCATTGGTGGCGATTCATCTGGCGTGCCGGGCGTTGCAAAAAGGGGAACTGGATTGGGCGCTGGCAGGCGGGGTGACGCTTTACCTGACGCAAAAGCGGTACAACCTGATGGAGCAGGCGGGGATGTTGTCCAAGAGCGGGGTGTGCCGTCCTTTTGACGAGGCGGCGGACGGGATGGTTCCGGGGGAGGCCGTTGGGGTGGTTTTGTTGAAGCGGTTGACGGACGCGGTGGCAGATGGTGACGCGATTTACGGGGTGATTCGTTCCTCGGGGATGAATCAGGCGGGACGGACGAGCGGGATCACCACGCCGAGCATGTTGTCGCAGTTGGATCTTTTGCGGGAGGTGTATCGGGAAGCGGAGATTGATCCGGCGACATTGCGGTATGTGGAGGCGCACGGCACGGGGACGAGTCTGGGCGATCCGATTGAGATCGAGGCGTTGACCAAGGCGTTTGGCGCGACAGGGCGGGCGGGGCAATTTTGCCGGTTGGGATCGTTGAAGGCGAATCTGGGCCACACCTCGGGCGCGGCGGGCGTGGCGGGGTTGATCAAGGTGTTGCTGTGCCTGAAGCATCGCGCGATTCCGCCGCAGATTCATTTTCAGACGCCGAACCGTCACATGGACTACGACAAGAGTCCGTTCCGCGTGAACACGCAATTGGAGCCGTGGGAAAACGAGGACGGCCAGCCCCGCCGGGCGGGAGTGAGTTCGCTGGGGTTCAGCGGGGTGAACGCTCATTTGGTGGTGGAAGAAGCTCCGGTTGCGGAGGCGCGTGGGAACGAGGCGGATGGTTCGGGAAAATATTGGATCACGCTTTCGGCCAGGACGGGCGCGGCGTTGGCGGTCAGGGCGCGGGAGTTGCTGGGATGGATGGAGAGGGAGAAAAATTTTTCGATGTTGGATTTGAGTTTTACGCTGAACGCGGGACGGACGCCGTTCGAGGAGCGTCTGGCTTTTGCGGCGGCGGATGCCGGGGAAGCGGCGGATGGGTTGCGGAAATTTTTGGAAGGGAAAAGCGGGGGAAATCTTTTGAGGGGACGTGCGGCGGAGGGAGCGGGGGAAGCGGGAGGGGATGGGGAAAAGGATTTTGAGAAGATCGGGCCCGCATGGGTGGCGGGGGGCAAGGTGGATTGGAGCGGATTTTATCGAGAGCATCGGGCGCGGAGGATTCATTTGCCGGGGTATCCTTTTGAGCATGAGCCGTATTGGTATGATTTGTTGAGGAAAGGGGGACGGCGGCAAGAAACACCAGCACCCCAAGCGGGGCGGATCAAACTCAGGGCATTGGATGAGGTTGCTAAAGGGGAAGCGGTTGAGGGGAATGCGGATGACGGAAGGGTAACCCTTTTGCCTCCGGTCGTCCCTCCTTCGTCTGGAGACTACGGCGGGGCAGGCCTGGAGGCCGACCCTCCATCAATTGAGGAGGGTAATAAATGGAGGGCGGGGCTCCAGCACCGCTTGCAGGGTGCTCCGGAAATTGGCGGGATGGTGGAGCATGTGAAAGCTTTGGTGGCGGAGTTGTTGTGTTTGGATGAGGGGCGGGTGAGCGAGACGAAGAAGTTTGTGGATTTGGGGTTGGATTCGATTTTGGCGGTGGAGTTGGCCAAGAGGATTGCCACCCGGTTTTCGATCAGTTTGCCGGCGGCGCGGCTTTACGATTATCCGACGGTCCGGCAGTTGGCGGAATTTGTGGGGCGGAGGATGGCGGAGGGGACGGGGGCGGCGAAGGATTCGGCTTCGGTGTTTTTTCCGACGCATCTCGAGGAGCAGAGATTGCTTCGTCGTTCGCCTCCGCCTTCGTCTGACTCCGGCGAAATAGAGGGGCGAACTTCTCGCAATGACATTGAGAGGGGCGGAGGGGGGGATCTGGAAAATTTATTGTGTAGGGTGAGGGGGCTGGCGGCGGGGGCGCTTTATTTGGACGAGGAGAAGCTGGATTTGGACAAAAAATTTGCGGATCTGGGGTTTGATTCGATTCTGGCGGTGGAACTGGCGAAGAAGATTTCCGCGGAGTTCAAAATCAATTTTTCGGCGGCTTTGCTTTACGAGCATCCGACGACGCGGCTATTGGCGGAGCATTTGGGGAAGATTCTTGCGGGTCAGGTGGCGGTAAAGGATTCGGCTTCGGTATTTTTTCCGACGCATTTGTTGAAGGAGACTCAAATTGAGGCGCAGAGATTGCTTCGTCATTCGCCTCCGCCTTCGTCTGACTCCGGCGAAATAGAGGGGCGAATTCCTCGCAATGACATCGAGGGGGGGGGATTGCAGCGGGTGTTGATGACGCGGCCGGGGGAGGTTGCGGATTTGAGGTTGGACGGCGGCGGGTGCGGGAGTCCGGCGGCGCATGAGGTTCAAATATCGGTGGCGGCCGCGTCGGTGATGATGGCGGACATGCTTTGTTTGCGCGGATTGTATCCCACGATGCCGCCGTATCCGTTTACTCCGGGTTTTGAGGTGGCGGGGGTGGTGACGCAGGCGGGGGAACGCGCGGCGGGGTTTCGCGTTGGGGACCGGGTGTATGGATTGACGGGCGCGAATCTGGGCGGTCATGCGGCGGCGGTGAATGTGGATGCGCGGTTGATCGATCATTTGCCGGGGCGGGTGGGGTTTGACGAGGCGGCGGGGTTGCCGGTGGCGTTTTTGACGGCTTATCATTCCCTGTTCGAGGTGGGGAAACTGGCGGCGGGCGAGAGTTTGCTGATTCATTCCGCGGCGAGCAGCACGGGGTTGATGGCGATTCAACTGGCCCGGCGGGCGGGGGTGGAGGTGTTGGCCACGGCGGGGGCGGACGAGCGGGTGGAGTATTTGCGGAGCTTGGGGGTGGAGAAGGTTTGGAATTATCATGACGCGGGTGTGATGGAAAAGATCCGGGCGTCGTTGCCGGGCGGGAAGGTGAACGCGATTTTGAATTTGTTGACCGGGCCGGTGCGCGATGCGTCGATGTCCTTGCTGGCGCCGGGGGGAAGATTTCTGGATATTGCGGTGGGCGGGTTGAAGGCGTCGGCGCCGGCGGATTTGTCGTGTCTGGTGGACAACCAGGGGTATTTCGGGATTGATTGCCGCCGGTTGAGCCAGCGTCAGCCGGAGAAGGCGGGTGAATGTTTGCGCCGGTTGTCGGCGTGGCTGGAGAAGGGGGAAATCCGGCCGTTGCCGGTGAGCCGGAAGTTTGCGCTGGCGGAGGCGCGGGAGGCGTACAGGTTTTTGGAGGAGCGGAAGGGGATTGGGCGGATTGTGTTGGTGATGGCAGGGGAGAGGAATGGGACGGAGAGGATGGATGAGGGGAGGAGGCGCGAGGAGACCGGGATTTTGGTGGCGGTGCAGGAGCCCCGCCCTCCATTCGAACCGATTGCCTCCTCGACAGGCTCGGGACAATTCCCTTCGACAGGTTCAGGACAGGTTTTCTCGACAGGCTCGAAACCTGCGGCTTTTGAGCCGATTGCGATTATTGGGATGGCGGGGAGGTTTCCGGGGGCGGGGGATGTGGAGACGTTCTGGGGGAATCTGGCGGAAGGGAAATCTTTTATTTCAACGCCGCCGGAGGAACGACGGGGGGAGGGCGGATTTTTTGGCGATGAGGCGGCTGGGTTGAGGGGCGGATTTTTGGAGGGGATTGCCCGATTTGACGCGGACTTTTTCAATATGGCGCGGGCGGAGGCTGAGCAGATTGATCCGCAGCAGAGGCTTTTTTTGCAGGAGGCATGGAAGGCGCTTGAGGACGCCGGTTATGCGCCGCGCGAGCTGGCGGGCCGGAGGTGCGGGGTGTTTGTGGGGATTTGCACGGCGGATTATTATTCCAGGATCGAGGCGCCTGACGCGCACAGTCTCACGGGAAATCTTGCGTCGGGTTTGGCGGGGCGGGTGGCGTATGTGCTGGATTGGACGGGCCCGTGTCTGGCGGTGGACACGGCGTGTTCGTCGTCGTTCTCGGCGTTGCATCTGGCCTGCGAGAGTTTGCGGCGGGGAGAGTGCGAGCTGGCGTTGATGGGTGGGGTTCATGTGGCGGCCACGCCAAAGGTGTTCATGGCCACGGGCCGGATGGGATTGTTGTCGCCGGGCGGATGCTGCCGGACGTTTGCGGCGGACGCGGACGGGTGGGTGATTGGCGAGGGGGTGGGGGCGGTGATTTTGAAACGCCTGTCCGACGCGGTGCGGGACGGCGATTCCATTTACGCGGTGATTCGCGGGTGCGGGATCAACCAGGACGGCGCCAAGAACGGGTTCACGGCGCCGAAGGCGTCCTCGCAGACGGCGTTGCAGCGGCGGGTGTACGAGGAGGCGGGGATCCGTCCGGACACGATCGATTATGTGGAAGCCCATGGCATGAGCACGGTTTTGGGCGACGAGATGGAGATGCTGGCGTTGCGGGAGAGTTTTTCCGGATGGACGCGGAGGAAGGGATTTTGCGCGGTGGGATCGATCAAGCCCAACATTGGCCATCCGATTGCTGCGGCGGGGGTGGCGTGTTTGATCAAGGTGGCGCTGGCGCTCAAGCATCGCCGGTTGCCGCCGCTGGCGAAGATCGGGAAGGTGAACGAGGCGCTTGGGTTGGAGGACAGTCCGTTTTATTTGAACACGGCCCTGGGCGAGTGGAAGCGGACGGAAGATCATCCCCGCCGGGCGGCCATCAACGGCCTTGGCGCCACGGGAACGAACTGCCATTTGATTCTCGAGGAGGCGCCGGTTGCGGAGGAGCGGGCTGATGTTGACGCGCCGGTGGTGCTGGTTTTTTCAGCGCGGGATGGAGAGCGGTTGCGCGAACTGGCCGCGGAGTGGGTGGCTTTTTTGGAGCGGCTCCCAAGTCTGGCGGATGCGGCTTTTACGTTGCAAGTGGGACGCCAGCCGATGGTTGAGCGCCTGGCGCTGGTGGTTTCCTCGGTTGAGGAGGCGAAGAAGGGGGTGGCGGCGTATTTGAGTGGGGCGGATTTTCCGGGGATGCATCACCGCCGTTGCGAGAAGCCGGATGGGGCGGTGGAGTTGTTGGTGAGCGGGGTGGAAGGAAAACGGTTTTTGGAATCGGCGATGGAGAACCGGTCATACGACAAGCTGGCGCGGCTTTGGGTGGGCGGCATCGAGATCGACTGGCATTTGCTTTATGCCAAGGAACGCCCCAGGAGGATTTCGCTGCCCGTGTATCCTTTTGCGCGGGAGAGTTATTGGATTACGGACGCGGCAAAGGCGGTTTCGCAACGGGAGACGAGGCGGCATGGGGATGTGGCGGGGATGTTGAGGAATATCATTGCGGAGGTTTTGAGGTGCGAGCCGGGGAAGATTGATTTGGATGACGATTTGTTTTGTCACGGGTTTGGGTCGCTTTATGTGTTGCGGGTGGTGGAGCGGTTTGCGGCGGCGACGGGGGGGCGGATTCCGCCGAGGGTGGTTTTTGAGTGTCGGACGGTGCGAGATTTGGCGAGGCGGGTGGAAGAGATGGGCGAGGGGAAAGGTTTTAGGTTTCAGGGGATAGGGGTGAAGGGGCAGGAGGGGGGAGAGGTTGGTGGGGTTCACGGTTCAGCGGTTAAGGAGAAGGGGTCAACGGTCCAGGGTTCAGGGGGTGGGGAGCAAGGAGGAGACCGTTTGGGACAAGGTTCAAAGACGGCGCCGTTGTCGGAGGGGCAGAGGGCTTTGTGGTCGATTCAGGTGTTGAATCCGAAGAGTTGGGCGTATCATTTGCCGATTGCGTTGTGGTGGGAGGAGCCGATGGATGGGGCGGCGTTGAGGGCGGCTTTGGAGCAGATTCAGCGGGAGCAGCCAGTTTTGCGGACGGTTTTCTCCGATGAATCGGGCGAGCCTTCGCAAAGGTTCCTTGAGTCGCGGGAGTTGTTGATTCGCGGGGAAAACTGCCGGGGGATGAGCGAAGGGGAAATGGTTCGTCGTCTGGGGGAATGGGCGCGGGAACCGTTTGATTTGGAGAAGGGACCGTTGTGGCGGGCGCGGACGGTTGAGGTGGATGACCGGCGGAACATTTTGTTTTTGGAATTTCATCATCTGGTTTTTGACGGCTGGTCGCTGGGGTTGTTGCTGGAGGATTTGGAGCGGTATTATCGCGCGGCGCTTTTGAAAAGTTCCGCGCAGCGGCGGGACGTTGCCGCCACTTTGGGGGATGCGGGGGATTCCGCGTCAAGGACGGTGAGATGCGGTTTCGGGGATTTTGTGGCGAGCGAGCGCGCCTACATGGCCGGCGAAACGTTTCAACGGGATCGCGATTATTGGCTGGGGGAATATCCGGCGGGGTTTGAGCGGTTGAATTTGCCGCGCGAGGGAAATCAAGTTTCGGGCCGACCTCCCCAACCCCTCCTTGTCAAGGAGGGGCTTGAATCGAGCATGGCGGGCGAGATTTTTCAGGCTGCGATTCCGCAGGCGGTGGTGCGGGCGGTTGAAAAACTGGCGGCGGAGGAGCGGGTGACGGCGCAGAGCGTTTTTCTGACGGCGTTTGAGGTTTTGCTGGCGGGCGAGGCGAAGCAGCGGGATGTGGCGGTGGGGATGGCGGTGGATGCGCGTCCGTCGTCGGAGTTTGAGGATTTGATGGGATACTTTGTGAATCTCCTGCCGATCCGCGCGGAGGTTTCCCCGGAAAATTCCTTCCGTGATTTGTTGAAGCAGGTTTTTGGCCGGTTGATGGACGCGTTCGAGCACCGGCGGTTTCCGTTCCGCCAGTTGTGCCGTGCTCTTGCGGAGAGGGACGGCGCGGGTGCGCGTCACGAGTTGGATGCGGCGTTTTATTTCCACACCTGGAACACGCCCGAGCGCCGCAAGTTTGCCGATCGTTTTGTGAAGGGGGTTTATCAGACCGGGGAATTCAATCTGGTTTTCGAAGTGGCGGAAGGGATGGCGGACTGGCATTTGAACGTCAAGTATCGTCCGGCGGCGTTGGGAAAGACGACGGTTGAGAATCTTGCCGGGCGATATTTGCGGTTGCTGGAGGAGACGGTTGCCGGGCCGGACAAGGAACTGGAGATTGGCGAGCCGGAGGAATTGGGCGGCGTTCCTGTCCGGGATTATCCCCGGGTGGCGGTTCATGAGTTGATCGAAGCGCAGGTTGCGAAAACGCCGGAGGCGGTGGCGGCGGTTTTTCAGGGTCAATCCCTGACGTACCGGGAATTGGACGCGCGCGCGAATCAGTTGGCGCATTATTTGAGCCGACAGGGGGTGGGGTCCGGCTCGTTGGTGGGCGTGATGATCGGACGTTCGCTGGAGATGCTGGAGGGGTTGCTGGCGGTGTGGAAGACGGGGGCCGGTTATGTGCCGCTGGACCCGGCGTATCCGGCGGAGCGGTTGGATTACATTCTCACCAATGCGGAGGTGAAGGTTTTGCTGACGCAGTCCGCGTGCGTTTTTTCAAAGGAGGGGATCAGGCGGGTGGAGTTGGATGTTGAGCGCGCGGAGATTCAGCGCATGCCGGCGGACAAGGTTCCGGCGCGGGTTCAGCCCGATCATCTGGCGTATGTGATTTACACCTCCGGGTCCACCGGCCAGCCCAAGGGTGTGCAGATTGCCCATCGGAGCCTGTCGCATTTTCTGTGGTGCATGGCGCGGGCGCCCGGGTGCGCGGCCGGGGACAAGGCGCTGGCCCTGACCACGATTTGTTTTGATATTGCGGCGTTGGAGCTTTACCTGCCGCTTACGGTGGGCGCGTGCGTGGAAATCTTGTCCGAGGATGTCACGAAGAACGGGTTGAAGCTCAAGGAGCGCGTGGAGAATTCCGGGGCGACGATCATCCAGGCGACGCCCGCGACATGGAAGATGCTTTTGGCGGCGGAGCTTGGGAAGATTCCGCGGGTGAAGGCGCTTTGCGGCGGCGAGGCGTGGAACGGCCGTTTGGCGGAGCAGTTGCTGGAGCGGGTGGGCGAGTTGTGGAACATGTACGGTCCCACGGAGACAACGGTCTGGTCGTCGATCCAGAAGGTGGAACCCGGACAGCCGGTGCGGTTGGGCGAACCGATTGGCAACACGCAATTTTATGTTTTTGACGAGGAGATGAGGCCGGCGCCGCGCGGCGGGATCGGCGAGTTGTTCATTGGCGGGGAGGGGTTGGCCAGGGGATATCTCAATCAGCCCGAGTTGACCCGGGAGCGGTTCATCCGGCATCCGACGAAGCCGGGGGAATTGATTTATCGAACAGGAGATCTGGTGCGTTATACCGGCTGATGTTTCGCACATCCGCATAAGCGCCGAGTTGGCGGACCACATCGGATTTTTTGGCTAACATCCGGCAGGATTCGAACCAATCCATTTTTTGGCATCCGGCGGTCTTGCCTCGCCGGTTGGGCTCTGCTTGGATGAAGCCAATCCCCTGTGAGCACCCCTTACCATGCCAAGTATTTTGCACACGAGTTGACGAGACACTGGCCGTCCGAAAATCTCGAAAAACTCTCCCAATCGCTTTGCAATGTCAGCGTGGACCTCAATCCGCATCAGATTGAGGCGGCTTTGTTCGCGTTCCGTTCCCCATTGTCCCGTGGAGCCATCCTGGCCGATGAGGTGGGACTCGGCAAAACCATTGAGGCCGGGTTGATCATCAGTCAGCTTTGGGCGGAGGGCAAACGGCGCATCCTGTGCATCCTCCCCGCCGCCCTTCGCAAGCAATGGAATCGGGAATTGATCGAAAAATTCTTTTTGGAATCGTTGATCCTCGAAACTCGGAACTACCAGCAAATGGCGAAAGAGGGAACAGCCCCCCCCTTTGAGCAGACAGATCGGATCATCCTTTGTTCCTACCATTTTGCCCGTAAACATCAGGACGAGGTTCAGCGTATCCCATGGGATTTGGTGGTGGTGGACGAAGCTCACCGCTTGCGTAACGTCTATAAAAAGGGCAACAAGATCGCCCGGGCCATCCGCGTGTCCATCGAAAACCGGCCCAAAGTGCTCCTGACCGCCACGCCATTGCAGAATTCCCTCATGGAACTCTATGGATTGGTCAGTTTTGTTGACCCCCAACTTTTTGGGAATGAAGATTCCTTCCGTGATCAGTTTGCCAAGCAAGCCAAGGAAATTGGACGGACGGAATTTCAGGAATTGAAGCGCCGCATCCAACCCGTTTGCCAGCGGACCCTGCGCCGTCAGGTGGCGGAATACATCCGGTACACCAACCGAATTTCCATCACCCAGGATTTTTCGCCCACACCGGAGGAATTGCGGCTTTATGAGGCCGTTTCCAATTATCTCCAGCAACCGGGTTCGTTTGCGCTGCCAGCCAGTCAACGATCCCTCATGACGCTGGTCCTGCGTAAAATTCTGGCGTCATCCTCATTCGCGATCTCCGGCACCCTCCAAGCACTGGTCAACCGGCTGATCGGCCTGCAAACGAAGATGCAGCAAGAGGCCGCACCCGATATTCCTCCTGAGGTTGGCGAAGATTATGAATCCTTGGATGAAACCAAGGACGAATGGGAGGAAAACGAAAGCGGTGATGCCAACGGTAACGGGAAAGCAGAAACTGAAAGAACCGACAACACCGCCGCCGCCGCGGTAACGCAAACGGATTTGCAGGCCATTGGGACGGAAATCCAGCAATTGCAGGATTACCACGCTCTTGCCGCTTCCATCACCCACAACGCAAAAGGAGATGCTCTCTTGGTGGCCCTGAAAAGCGGCTTTAAAAAACTGGCGGATATCGGGGCCGAATGTAAAGCCGTTATTTTCACGGAGTCCCGGCGGACACAGAAATACCTGAAAGAGCTTCTTTCCGCCAACGGGTACAGCGGGCAGATCGTCACCTTTGACGGTACGAATTCCGACCTGGATTCCAAACGGCTTTATGAGGCATGGCTGGCCCGTCATGCGGACGCGGATTGCATTTCCGGTTCGCCCAGCGCCGATCTTCGTTCCGCCTTGGTCGAGGAATTCCAGCAACGCGCCTCCATCCTGCTTGCCACCGAATCCGGAGCAGAAGGGATCAACCTTCAATTTTGCAGTTTGGTGGTGAACTACGACCTTCCTTGGAACCCCCAGCGCATTGAGCAACGCATTGGCCGGTGCCACCGTTACGGGCAAAAGCATGACGTGGTGGTGATCAATTTTATTAACCGCAAGAATGCCGCCGACCAACGTGTCTATGAATTGCTGGCCGAGAAATTTCGCCTGTTTGACGGAGTGTTTGGCGCTTCGGATGAAGTCTTGGGCGCCATCGAATCCGGTGTGGACTTCGAAAAGCGGGTGAACGAGATTTACCAATCCTGCCGGACTCCTGACGAGATCAATGCTGCTTTCGACGCTCTCCAAAAACAATTGGAAGAGCAAATTCGCGCTGGCTTGGAAGATGCCCGGTCCAAGCTCCTCGAAAATTTTGATGAGGATGTCCATGCCAAATTGCGACTGAGCAAGGACAAAACCCGCCAGCAGGTCAGCCGATTTGAAGATTTTCTGTGGCGCTTGACCGTTCACGAAATTCAGGACTGTATTACGCCAGACGCCGAGAACCTGCGGTTTCAGTTGAACCGGTTGCCCGCCCAGTTGAACCCGACGGGTATCCCGTTGGGCGGCTACAGCTTTGTCACCCGTGCAGATGAAACCGCCGGGCATCACTACCGGATCGGACACCCCTTGGCGGTTCAAATCATTGAACGCGCCCGCAATCGGTCATTACCGTCCTGTGGGCTCGTTTTCCGGTATTCCGATCATCCCACCAAAATCAGTTTGGTGGAACAACGGGTGGGACAATCCGGCTGGCTGGCCTTGAGTCTTCTGTCTGTCACCGCACTGGAAGCGGAGGAACACCTCCTTTTTGCGGGGCAGACGGATGGGGGGGAACTTCTCCCGCCCGAGGTTTGCGCCAGATTTTTCGGCGTTGCCGCCACGGTGGAGGATCAGATCGCCGTCCCTGAACCGGTGAAAATCGCACTTCAACGATCCACCGAAAACCAGCAAAATGAACTTTTGGATGTCATTGCCGTCCGCAACAAAACTCATTTTGAATCCGAAATGGAAAAACTGGAGAATTGGGCCAATGACTTGAAAGACGGCTTGGAACGGGAACTCAAGGAATTGGACCGCGAAATCAAGGAAACCAAACGTCAGGCTCGCATCGCCACGGAATTGGATGCTAAAGTGGAACTCCACAAAAAAGCCAGGGATATGGAACGGCGGCGAAATGACAAACGGCGGGGGCTGTTTGAAGCCCAGGATCAGGTTGATTCTCAAAAGGAAGACTTGATAGGCCGGATTGAATCCCGCCTGAAGCGGGCCGTCCAGTCCAAGGAACTTTTTGTGATTCGCTGGAAAACAATGTGATTCCCAACACCCCGCCCCCCACATAAAGGAGTGATCTATGGCAACGGATTCAATAAAAACGCCCTCCGAACAACTGGCTGCAAAGATAATCGAACGTTTGGTTTCCGAGAAACTGTTGACGGCAAACGACAGCAAGAAACTTCAGCCGAAACTCGCATCTGGTCAATTGCGAGCAGAGGACTGGCGGCTTCCGATTGAACTGGCGGAGAAGAAGGAGGCCAAGCCATGAGCGCTGACGGACTCAAGAAGCTCACCATCGAGCACCTGCGTGGCTCAGTATCCCCTTTTGCCCTTCCGTTTGAGAAAGGCAAGAAGCTCACGGTTGTTTATGGCGAGAACGGCACCGGGAAGTCAACAATCTGCGATGCGTTCGAATTTCTGGGCAAAGGCAAAGTCGGGTCGCTTGAGAACCGTGGCCTCGGCAAGACCAACAAATATTGGCACTCGGTCGGAAAGAAGCCGGCGGATGTCGCTGTGATCCTAGAGACTTTGGATGGCTCCTCATGCCGCGCCACCATTGTAAAAAGCGACGTCGTTGCCAATCCATCGGCGTCTCGCCCCCAGGTTGAAGTCCTTCGTCGCAGCCAGATTCTCGCGTTGGTCGAAGCGAAACCAGGTGATCGCTACACCACCATCAGCCGTTTTATCGACGTGTCTGGAGTGGAAATTTCGGAGGCGGCTCTTCACCAATTGATTCGCGACCTCAAGGAAAACCGTGAGGTCGCCGTGGCCCGCGTGCAGGAGAATCAGGACGCCATCGGTCAGTTCTGGGAATCAGCCGCAAAGCCGGGAACCGATTCACTGGCTTGGGCCGACACCGAATCGAAGCGCGATCCGAACTCATCGGATGCTGAAGTTGCCGCATTGACCGTCCTCCAAGCTGCCTACTCACGCTTCGGTGATTACCCGTCGCGTCTGAAATCAGCCAAAGAAGCCGTGCAGACGGCGAAGGATGCGGCTGCGACAGCGCAAGTGAAAGCCCAGAAATGCGTCCAAACGATTGCGGCTGATGCCGGAGAAGTGATGGGCGTACTGGAGTCGGCCCGCGCCTATCTGCACAAGCATCCTGCGCCGACAGTCTGCCCACTATGCGAAAGTGCCGATAAAGTGCAGGGATTGGATCAACGCATCACGGAGCGCCTAGCTTCCTTTTCAGATCTCCAGAATGCGCAGGTCCAGACCAAAACGACGGGTGCCAATGTGCAGCGAGCTGAACAGCAGTTGAACATGTTACGGGAGAACGCGAAAAAGCACTCTGAGGATTTTGAGACGGCACGCGCCAGATTCACTTGGTCCGCAGACATTATGATGCCAGCGACCCCGGCTCCCCCAGACATCGAGGCTCTTGAAATCTGGCTCGCAGGATCAGCTCACCTGCCAGCGGAATGGAAAAAGGCGGAAACGGACCGGCAGGACAAAAAGCAATTCATCGGCACGCTGAAGCGGGCGCTCAAGACCTACACCGAAAACGTCCAGGCCCAAAAAGAACTCGACATCCTGCTGCCAAAACTCAACCGCGCATTAGAAATCGTTGCTGAGGAGCGCCACCTTTTCTCCGACAGCATTCTCGCCAAGATTGCTGCTGAGGTCGGGCGCATCTACGAACTCGTTCATCCGGGCGAAGGCTTGAATAAGATCAGCCTCGAACTTGATCCCGACAAACGCGCTTCCCTTGAAATTGGATCCAGCTTCTGTGAAACGGACGCTCCGCCCCAAGCCTATTTCAGCGATTCCCATCTGGACACTCTTGGCCTTTGCGTGTTCCTTGCGCTCGCCACATTGGACGGCCCGGAAAAGACGGTTCTCGTCCTCGATGACATCCTCGCGAGCGTTGACGAGCCACATGTTGATCGCCTTATTGAAATGCTTTATGCCGAGGCGATCAAGTTCCGTCATTGCCTCATTACCACGCATTACCGCCCGTGGAAACAAAAGCTTCGCTGGGGGTGGCTGAAGAACGATCAATGCCAGTTTATCGAATTGTCGAAGTGGACAAATCAGCAAGGGATGACGCTCATCCGTAGCATCCCCGATGTCGAACGCCTCCGTGCGCTGCTAGCCGAGACATCGCCCGATGCTCAACTCGTGTGCGCCAAGGCGGGCGTCATCCTTGAAGCAGTATTGGATTTTCTCACTCAGCTCTACGAATCAAAAGTTCCCAGGCGCCCCGGTGGGCTTTATACACTCGGAGATCTTTTGCCCTCGATTGAATCGAAGCTGCGAAATGCTTTGCAAGTCGAAGTTCAAATAAAAGACGCATCGGGCGGATTTAACTATCAGACTAAGAGTCTGACGCCAATTCTCAACGAATTGATTCGTATTGCCCAAGCTCGAAATGTTTTTGGCTGCCATTTCAACGCCTTGTCCTTTGAACTTCTGGACAGTGATGCTCTTGGCTTTGGTCAGAACGTTTTAAATCTCGTTGAGATTCTTACCGACCCCGATGCCGGTTGGCCAAGGAACTCGAAGTCTGGAAAATATTGGGCCAATTCGGGCGAAACGCGTCGCCTACATCCGCTAAAACAACCAACCTGATCCTAGTGTGCTTCAAAAAACAAAACTCGAACTGACGTGGATCGGCAAGGAGAACCGGCCGAAGCTGGAACCGCGCATTCTTATCGAGGACCCGGCCAAGTCCTGCCATGCGTCATTCCGAACCGGGAAGGCCGACATCTTCGACAACCGTCTCGTTTTTGGGGATAATCTTCTTGCCCTCAAGGCGCTGGAACAGGAGTTTGCGGGAAAGGTCAAGTGTGTCTTCATTGACCCCCCTTATAACACCGGCAGTGCGTTCACACATTACGATGACGGGGTTGAACATTCGTTGTGGCTTTCATTAATGCGTCCAAGGATTGATCTGATTCACAGCCTTCTCGCGATGGATGGATCGCTATGGATAACCATAGATGATAACGAGTGCCACTACCTGAAGATCCTGTGTGATGAAGTCTTTGGACGGCAGCACTTTGTTGCGACCTGCGTTTGGGAAAAAGACAAGGGCGGACGGGGCGATGCAGACATTTCTCTCTCTCATGACAACGTGCTGGTCTATGCGAAAGACAGATCAATCTGGGCAACTGCCAGAAATCTATTGCCTCGGACCGAGACTCAACTGGGGCGGTTCAAAAATCCTGATAACGACTCTCGTGGGCCATGGAGGCAAGGAGATGACGGAACAGCAAAAAGTGGCACTGAAAAACAGAGATTTGAGGTAACATTGCCGTCAGGCAGAGTCGTCAAACCGCCTCCCGGACGTTACTGGGCGTTCTCGCCACAGAGCTTGGAGTTGGCACGAAGAGAGGGCCGAGCTTATTTCGGCACCGATGGCGACAGGCTTCCCATTATCAAGAGATATCTTAGCGAAGTCAGGGAAGGCGTCGCTCCTCGAACTTGGTGGTCCGCCGACGAGGTTGGAACCAACCAGGGAGCAAAGCGTGACCATTTGAATAAAATGCTGCCAACCATAGAGCCTTTTGAGACGCCGAAACCGGAAGGTCTCCTCCATCGTATTCTTCAAATTTCCACAAACCCCGGCGATCTCGTCCTCGACTCCTTCGCCGGTTCCGGCACAACCGGGGCCGTGGCCCACAAGATGGGGCGGCGTTGGATCATGGTGGAACTCGGCGAACACTGCCATACTCACATCATTCCGCGCCTGAAAAAAGTCATCAATGGCGAGGACAAGGGTGGCATCACCGAAGCGGTGGGCTGGAAGGGGGGCGGCGGATTCCGTTACTACCGTCTCGGACCGTCACTCCTGAAAAAGGATGAGTTCGACAATTGGATCATCAACAAGCAGTACAATCCGTCCATGTTGGCCGAGGCGATCTGCAAGCTGGAAGGTTTTGCCTATGCGCCCAGTGAAACGGTTTACTGGCAGCATGGTCATTCCACGGAAACCGATTTCATCTATGTGACCACGCAGACCTTGACCCGCGAGCAATTGCAGAAACTTTCCGATGAGGTGGGTGTCAGCCGGAGCCTCCTCATCATGTGCGCCGCGTTCCGGGTAAAGAACCTTGATGAGTTTCCGAACCTGACCATCAAGAAGATCCCCAAAACCGTCATGACCCGTTGTGAATGGGGGCGGGATGACTACAGCTTGGAAATTGCGGCGTTGCCGTTGCGGTCAGCGGTCAGCGATCAGCAGTCAGCAGATGACGACCACCTATTGGAAGTCAGCGGTCAGCGGAAGACGCGGACAAAAGAGGAACGGAGAGCTTCTGTTCAGCAGCCGTTGCTTTTTGATGTGGAAGAGATTAGCAATCAGCGATCGGCGGTTGGCCTTGCTGAGAACCGAAAGCTGAAAGCTGAACGCCCGAAGAAAAACTCATGAAAGACTTTCGCAAACTGGCTGTATGGACGAAGGCACATGCTCTCGCCTTGGCTGCATATTGCGACACGACCAGATTTCCCGCAGAAGAACGATATGGGTTGACGAGTCAACTGCGACGCGCCTGTGTTTCCATCCCAACCAATATTGCCGAAGGGTGCGGAAGGAATACCGATGCTGAACTCAATCGTTTCCTCGAAATTGCCATGGGTTCCGCAAGCGAAACGGAATACCTGTTTCTGTTGGCCCACGATTTGAAATACTTAGACGATTCAGCATTTCACAAACTCACCTTGGAAATTACGGAGATTAAACGGATGTTGGCCTCATTCATCGGCAAGATCAAAGCAGATCGCCGAAAGCTGAGAGCTGATCGCTGACCGCTATGAACACGCAAAAAACCAATCTCCTTTATCAGCGCATCCGACGAATCCTTGAATCGGCACGGACAAGCGTGTCCCGTTCCGTCAACACCACCCAGGTTGTCGCCAACTGGCTGGTTGGAAGGGAGATTGTGGAGGAGGAACAGCAGGGACGCATTCGCGCCGAATATGGCAAACAGATCATCGAAGAATTGGCGGAACGATTACAGGCGGAGTTTGGCAATGGTTATGCCGCCCTCAATTTGTGGTTTTTTCGGCGTTTTTATGTGCAATATCCGGAATTGGTCGTCCCCCAGAAAGTTTACGCACCGCGTCAAAAATTGGAGGGACATCGGTTGCCTCAAATTGGGCATGCACCGTGTGACCAATTGTCGGATGCGGCCTCCATACCCTCGACGGCGATTCTTTACGCACCGCGTAAGGAATCCTGGAGACCAGGCTGGTTGCACCCCAATCTGTCCTGGACTCACTACCGCACTCTCCTGAAGGCGGATGAGTCGAACAAACGCGCCTTTTATGAAATCGAGGCCATTCAGAACAACTGGTCATCACGCGAACTGGAACGGCAAATCAACAGCCTTCTTTACGAACGGTTGGCTTTGAGCCGGGATAAGAAGGGGCTCATGCGTCTGGCCGTGAAGGGGCACGAGGTGCAGAAGCCCACGGACGTTTTCAAAGATCCGGTGGTTGTGGAATTCCTGGGTTTGCCGGAATCGCCGAAACTGGTGGAAACAAAACTCGAACAGGCGCTCATTAACAACCTGCAATCTTTCCTGCTGGAACTCGGAAAAGGGTTCGCCTTTATCGCCCGCCAGGAACGGCTCACGCTGGACGGTGACCATTTCTACATAGACCTGGTATTCTATCATACCATCCTGAAGTGCTACGTCATCATTGACCTTAAGACGGGGAAGCTTACGCATCAGGATCTTGGTCAGCTTCAGTTGTACGTGAACTATTATGACCGCGAACGCCGGACCAAGGGGGACAATCCCACCTTGGGCTTGATTCTCTGCGCGGACAAGAATGACGCCGTGGTCCGGTACACCTTGGGAGTGGATCAGCAAAAGACCATCTTCGCCAGTCGCTATAAGCTGCATCTCCCGAGCGTTGCCGAACTCCAGGCGGAATTGCGGCGGGAGGTGCGGGCGCTTGCCGTACCGATAGAGAAAAACCGCCAAGACGCCAAGGGGGAAGAGAAATGAACCCCAACATCAACATGATTGCCAATCGGCTCAGCCTGCGCCCGCCCCAGCGCGAATCATTGGAGATTCTTGCCCGCCTTTGCGACATCGTTCCGATGGAGAAGAGCATGGATGTCGTTCAGACTCTCAAGGATGTCCAGTCGGAGTTTCCAACGGTCACGGATTTTGAGCGTGATTTTCCGTCGCTCTGTTTCGCTTTGGCAACCGGCGTGGGCAAGACGCGTCTCATGGGCGCTTTTATTGCCTACCTTTACAAGGCAGAGGGCATCCGGCACTTCTTCGTGCTGGCTCCCAACCTGACCATCTACAACAAACTCATTGCCGATTTCACCCCCAACACGCCCAAATACGTCTTCCAGGGGATATCGGAATTTGCCGTGGAACCGCCGGAAATCATCACTGGCGACAATTACGAGAGCGGTCGCGGTGTCCGGGGGGAGCATCTGCCTGGTTTTGAAAAGAACGTCCACGTCAATATTTTCAATATTTCGAAGATCAATTCGGAGGTTCGTGGCGACCAGGCTCCCCGCATCAAGCGACTTAGCGAATACATTGGCGAAAGTTATTTCGAATACCTGTCCAAATTGGATGATCTGGTTCTCCTGATGGATGAATCACATCGGTACCGGGCCAGCTCGGGTATCCGTGCCATCAACGAATTAAAACCCATTCTGGGTTTGGAACTAACGGCCACGCCTCATGTGGAGCGAAGCGGCAGGACGCAGCCATTTCAGAACGTGGTCTATGCCTACCCGCTCTCCAGCGCCATGACGGACGGGTTTGTCAAAGAGCCTGCCGTGGCCACCCGCGAAAACTTTGACGCTCGAAACTACGATGACGCCAAACTGGAACGGTTGAAACTGGAGGATGGCGTCCGCATTCACGAGAATACCAAGGTCGAGTTGGATGTTTATGCCCGCGAGAACGGCAAACCCATCGTGAAACCCTTCATGTTGGTCATCGCCAGGGATACCGACCATGCCAATGCGCTTGTCAAAAACATCGAGGATGAAGCGTTTTTTGAAGGGCGATACAAAGGCAAGGTCATCCAGGTCCACTCGAAGCAGACCGGCGAAGAACGGGACGAGACCGTCGAGCAACTCATCAACGTGGAGAAGACGGACAACCCAACGGAAATCGTCATTCATGTCAACATGCTCAAGGAAGGCTGGGATGTCACCAACCTCTACACGATTGTCCCGCTTCGGGCGGCAAACTCACAGACACTTGTGGAACAATCCATCGGACGCGGTCTGCGTTTGCCTTACGGGAAACGCACGGGAGTGGGCGCGGTGGACCGGTTGACCATCGTTTCCCACGACAAATTCCAAGAGATCGTGGACTATGCCAATAGCCCTGACTCCGTTATTCGCGGGGGACTGAAAGTCATCTATGTCAGTGACGAACGGTCACGGGTGGTGGTTGCCGAGCCGGAAATCATGCAACGCATCCAGCCTTTGGTTGCTGCGGAGGACAAGAGCGAATACGGCGTGGACCGGCCCCAATTGCTTTTTGAGAACCCCAAGGAACAGGAAGCGGCCAGGGTGACGTTGGAGGTTATCCACCGGGAGTTCGAACGATTGCCCCGATCTGCCGACCTCGCCAAACCGGAAATCCAGAAGCAGATCATTGAGAGAGTGAAGGAGATCATCACTCCGGCACAACAGGAATTGGAAGGCATCGCCAAACCGTTCAATGTGGCTGAAGTGGTGGCCAAGACCATCACGCTGCGCAACGAGCTGTCCATTGATATTCCCCGTATTACGCTCCAGCCCGTGGGCAATGTGTCGCGCGGATTCCGGGAGTTCGATCTTGACCTGTCCAGTGTGCGCCTCCAGCCGGTGGACAACGAAATTCTCATTCAGGAACTGCACCGTCGGGAACAGCACCGGCTTATGAGTGGCACCGGCATCGTTCCGGAGAAAAAACCTGAAGACTATCTCGTGCGCGGCCTCATTGATTTCAACGACATCTGCTATGATGACCATGCGGCCCTGCTCTACAAACTGGCCGGGCAGACCGTGGCCCACCTGCGTTCCTACCTCAAAGACGAGGGTGAAGCGCTCAATGTGCTCCAGTACCACCAGCAGACACTGGTGAGCCTGATTCACGCGCAGATGCAGGAACACTACGAGGAGAAAGCGACGGCTTACGAGGTTCACGTGAGCAAGGGCTTCACCACTCTCCGCCCCAACAACTACTCGGCCCCGGCGGGGGAAACCGAACGGGATTTTCGTGCCCCAGTCACGGACAAACAGGATATCCGCAAGATGCTATTTGCCGGATTCACCAGGTGTCTTTACCGCATCCAGAAGTTCGATTCTGACTCGGAACGCCGTTTCGCGATGGTGCTGGAAAACGACAAGGAAGAAGTCCGCAAGTGGTTCAAACCCGCCAAGGGTGATTTTCAGATTCACTACACGGGCGATGCCTCCTACGAGCCGGATTTTGTGGTTGAAACGCGGGCGGCCAAGTTTCTCTGCGAACCGAAAGCCGCCACGGAAATGACGGCTGCGGATGTGCTGGCCAAAGCCAAAGCAGCGGCGGAATGGTGCAAGCACGCCACTGAACACGAGAAAAAGCACGGCGGCAAACCATGGACGTATTTGCTCATCCCGCATGACGCCATCCAGGAAAACAAAACCCTTCAAGGATTGGCCGCAACCTATGCCTGGAATGAGGAACTGTCCCCAATAACCAAATAGAGAATCCCTTTGGGTAGCATGGAAACACGTTATGTACGAATTCATAGGCAGAGTGGATCAACAAGTGAAGATTCGCGGCTTCCGGGTGGAGCTGGGTGAAATCGAATCTCAATTAAACCGGCTGCCGGGCGTGAAGGAGTCGGCGGTGGTCTTGAAAGCGGACGCGGAGGGACATTCGGCGCTGACGGCTTTCTGGATTCCCAAGGCGGGGCAGCCGGCGGTTTCGTCCGAAAGACTGGCGGAGCAGTTGCGGCGGACGTTGCCGGATTACATGGTGCCGGCGCGGTTCGAGGCGTTGACGTCGTTTCCGTTGACGCTCAATTTGAAGGTGGATCGGAAATATTTGCAGGTGACGAAGCTGGCGGAGGTGATGGAGCGGTTTGGGATAGGCGGGGCAAAGAATGTCTCCGATTTGTCATTGCGAGGAGTTGCCACTGCGGCGGACGACGACCCGCACTCCGCCGCAGGCTTCGGCGAGGCGAGAGCAAGCTCCGCCACGAGATTGCTTCGTCCGCCAGGCGGACTCGCAATGACATCGATATCCCAGATGCAGGATGAATTGATTCGGCGGTTGAGGGAGATGGCGGCGGGGGTTTTGAGGGTGGAGTTGGCGGAGGTGGAGGCGGAGCGGCCTTTGGGCGAGTTGGGGTTTGACTCGATCCGGTTCACGGGGTTGGGGGTGGAATTGAACCGCGCGTTTGGGCTGAACATCGACGCCACGCTTTTCTATCATTACAAGACGTTGCGCGGGGTGGCGGAATATCTTTTGCAACATCACGCCGGAAAGGTCGCGGCGGCCTGCCGGGGTGGACGCGCGGATGTTGTTGCGGACGGGGAATTGGCGGCAGGGACGCCTCATGTGGAAAGAACGGCGGTTGCGGTCAATGAGCCGGTGGCGATCATCGGCATGGACGGGCGTTTTCCGCAGGCGGAGGATTTGGAGGAGTTCTGGCGGAATCTGATGGCCGGCAGGGATGCGATCGGGGAATTTCCGTGGAAACGCGCCGGGGGCGAAGGGGATGGCGGTTCGCCTTTGTGGGGCGGGTATTTGGCGGATGTGGATCGGTTTGACGCGCCGTTTTTCGGGATTTCGCCGCGCGAAGCGGCGGCGCTTGATCCGCGGCAGAGGCTTTTTTTGGAGACGGTGTGGCGGGCGATTGAGAGCGCCGGGTATGCGCCGGGAAAACTTTCGGGGTCGCGCACGGGGTTGTTTGCGGGCATTGTCGGCGGGTCGGAGTACGACGGCGAGCCGGATGATCCGTCGGTGGATTCCGCGGCCCAGATTTTGCTTGGGTCGGCGCCGTCGTTCGTTCCCAGCCGCGTTTCGTACCAGCTCAACCTGCGGGGGCCGAGCGCGCCCGTGGACACGGCCTGTTCGAGTTCGTTGGTGGCGTTGCATCGGGCGGTGCTGGCGTTGCAGACGGGACAATGCGATCTGGCCATCGCGGGCGGGGTGAATCTTATTTTGAATCCGGAGATCAGCCGGGCGGCGGTCAAGACGGGGATGCTGAGTCCGGACGGCCGGTGCAAGACGTTTGATGTTTCCGCCAACGGTTATGTGCGGGGAGAGGGAGTGGCGGCGTTGCTGTTGAAACCGCTTTCCAAGGCGCGGGCGGACGGCGATCCGATTCTGGCGGTGATTCGCGGTTCGGCGGAAAATCATGGCGGACGCGCGGCGGCGCCGACGGTTCCGAATCCCGAGGCGCAATGCGAGGTGATTTTGGAAGCGTGGCAGAGGGCGGGGATTCATCCGTCCACGATCACGTATATCGAAACGCATGGAACGGGCACCCAACTGGGTGATCCGATCGAGGTCAACGGTCTGAAGGCGGCGTTTGCCAGGGCGTCCGCCCAATCTCCGGTTGTCCAGCCGAAGACTGGTTATTGCGGGTTGGGATCGGTGAAGACGAACATTGGGCATTTGGAAGCTTCGGCCGGCCTGGCGGGAGTGGTGAAGGTGGTTCTGGCGATGCAGCACGGGGAAATCCCCGGCAACCTGCATTTCAAGAGTCTGAATCCCAAGGTGCGGATCGATGGCAGTCCTTTTTATATTGCGGGAAAAAATCTTCCTTGGACGCAGTTGGCGGATGAGCAGGGAAGGGAGATTCCGCGGCGGGCGGGGGTCAGCGCTTTTGGTTTTTCGGGGGTCAATGCGCATGTCTTGATTGAGGAGTATCGGGAAGAAAAGGTTAAAGGGTTCACGGTTCACGGTTCAACGGTTCAGGGTTCAGAGGTTCACGGTTCACGGTTCACGGTTGGGGAGGGGGAAGGTTTTAGGGGACAGGGGACAGGAGGGCAGGAGGGGGAGGAGCCGGCTTTGATTGTTTTGTCGGCGCGGAACAAGGAGCGGTTGAAGGTGGTTGCGGCGAATCTGGCGGGTTATCTTGACCGGGTGATTGAGCCGTTGCGGGAGAAGTTCACCTTGCGGGAACTGGCCTGCACTTTGCGGAAGGGGCGGGAGGAGATGCCGGAGCGGCTGGCTTTTGTGGCGTCCAGCCTGGCGGAAGTCCGGGAGAAACTCGGCCGGTTTGCGAGCGGTTCCGGGGATGCGGAGGATTTGTTTGTGGGGAACGCGAACCAGCGGAGCCGGATGGGGACGTTGGTCGAGGGCGAGGCTGGCATGGTTTATTTGAAGACGTTGTTTCAGGAGAGGGATTGGACGAAGATTGCGCAGTTGTGGGTGAATGGAGTGAGTTTTGATTTTGTCCTGGAGTCGGAGAAAGGATGCCGCCGGCTTTCGCTGCCCGCCTATCCTTTTGAGCGGAGGCGTTACTGGTTGAAGCGCCGGAAGCGGACGGCGGCGGAAAACCTGAGTCCGTTGTTGGACGGGGTGTTGCCGGATTTGCAGTCGGGCGGGTTGTTTGGGAAAAAGTTTTCCTCCGGCGAATGGGTGCTGGCCGAGCACCGGGTTGGGGGCCGGGCGATTTTGCCCGCGGTGGCTTGTTTGGAGATGGCTTTGGCGGCGGCCAAGTCGCTGATGCCGGGCAGGAGGATGGAATTGAGGTCGGTGGTTTGGTTGCGGCCTTTTGAAAGCGAGGCGGCGGGAGGCGAACTCCGGGTGCGTTTGTGGAAGGAGGGCGAGGGGACGCGGTTTGCGGTGGAAAGCCGGAGGGAGGATCAGACCCTGGTCCATGCGCGCGGCGAACTGACGGAAGCGCGTGTCGCGGAAAAGACCGGGGCGCTGGACCTGCCGGGCATCCAAGCTCGTTGTTCCCGCGAAATGGAGGGCGGGGAGATTTACCGCCGGTTTGTCCAGGTTGGGATGGAGTATGGACCGCATTTTCAGAGCGTGGAGAAGATTTGGGTGGGGACGGACGAGGTTTTGGCCAGGTTGACGCTGCCGTTGGTTTGTGAAACCGAGTTTGGACGGTACGGATTGCATCCGAGTTTGACGGATGGGGCGTTGCAGACCGCGGCTGCCGCGACGCTAGATTCCGCCACGAAACCTTATTTTCCATTTGGAGTGGAGCGGGTGGAAGTTTTTGGTTCGCTGGAGAAAAACATGTGGGTGTGGATCAAGGGGAAGGCGGAGGACGGGCGGGAGATGCTTCTGGCCGACAGCCAGGGACGGGTGGTGGCGAGGCTTTCCGGGTACACCATCCGGCAGACCCAGGAGACGGCGGGAACGGCGGCGGAAAACCGGGGTTCGATTCTGTGGAGCGTGATTGCGGATGTGGAGAAGTTGTCTCCGGCCTCCATGGGATTGACGCCGGAAGAGGCGGCGTTGCATGTGAAGGGTTTCGAACAGTTGGAGAAGGTTGGGCGGCTGGTTTTGTTGAAGACGTTGCGCGAGGAGGGATTGTTCTGGGAAGCGGGCCATGTCATGGATTTCGCTGCGTTGCGGGAGCGGCTCCGGGTCGTGCCGCAGTACGAGGGGTTGGCGGATTCGTTGGTGAGATTTTTGGCGCAAGGCGGATTTGTGGAGGTGGAAGGGGAGACGATACGGACGACGGTTGGCGGTTCGTCCGCGTTACCGGGAGAATTGTCGCAAGTGGAGGAATTGAAGGGGCAATTGGGGCGCGATTTTCCGGCGATGAGCGCGCATGGGGAATTGCTTTTCCGCTGCATTGAATTTTTGCCCGCGGTTTTGCGCGGGGAAATGTCCGGGACGGAGGTCATGTTCCCGAACGGTTCCACGGAACTGGTGTCGCGGATTTACCAGAACACGGTGTTGTTGAATTATTTTGACCGTCTGGCGGCGGCGGTGGCGCGCGGGTGCGTGGAGCGTTACAGCCGGGAATTGGCGGGCAAACGGACGGTGCGTATTCTTGAAGTGGGCGCGGGCACGGGCGGCACGACGGCATTTGTGGCGGAGGCGTTGCGCGAGTCGGGGATTCCGGTGGAGTATTTTTACACGGACATTTCCACGGCCTTCAAGCGCCATGGCGAGAAACAGTTTGCCGGGCGTTATCCGTTCATGCGGTTCCAGACGCTGGACCTTGAAAAGGATGTTGCGGCGCAGGGGTTTTCGTTGCACAGCATGGATCTGGCGGTGGGCGGCAACGTGGTGCACACGACCATGAGCCTTCGGCGGTCGCTGCAGAACATCAAGGGGTTGCTCAAGCCGGACGGCGCGTTGGTGTTGGTGGAAGGGGTGGAGGCGCGGATGTTCATCAGCCTGACGTATGGATTGCTGGAGGGATGGTGGAACATTGAAGATCCCGGGCGCCGGATCCGGCACGCGCCGTTGCTCAAGGCGGAGCAGTGGCGGCAGGCATTGCGCGAGGAGGGATTCCGCGAGATTCATGTTTTGGGCCAGTCGTCGCCCGAGGCCGCGCAGTTGTTCCAGGCGGTTTTTGCGGCTGAGAGCGACGGACGTTTTGCCGCGGCAACGCAGCCGTCCGCCGCAGCCGGGCAACCGGAGAAATTGAAACAGGAAAAGGCGGCGGTCCTTTCCCAAACGGTGGATGCCGGGGATTTTCTGGCCGCCAAGGTGGGCGGGGTGGTCAAGCGCGTGTTGCAGTTGCCCGACGAGGAACTGGAGCTGACCGCCACGTTTGAGAGCCTGGGGGTGGATTCGATTCTGGCGGTGGAGATCATTGAGAAACTGAACGCGGCGCTGCCGGTCAAGCTGCGTTCGACGGATCTGTTCAATTACGCCACGATCGCCAATCTGACGGATCATTTGCGGGAATTGCTGGGCGAAGAGGGGGAGGCCAGGCTTGTGGAAGCGGAGGGACAAAAGGCGGCATCTGGGTCATTGCGAGTCCGCCAGGCGGACGAAGCAATCCCCGATACGAGATTGCTTCGTCGTTTGCCTCCGCCTTCGTCTGACTCCGGCGAAACTCGCAGGCAACCTCCTCGCAATGACATTGAGAGCGAGGAAGCGCCCGGACTGACGGTTTCGTCCGAGCCGATGACAAGGATGGCCCAGCCTCAAAGGAGCGATTCCGCAATCATGCCGATTGCGATCATCGGGCTTTCGTGCCAGTTTCCGGAGGCGGTTGACGCCGGGCAGTTCTGGCGGAATCTGGCGGAGGGGCGCGATTGCGTGGGCGAGATCCCGTCCAGCCGGTGGCCGTTGGAGGGATTTTTCAGCGAGGATCGCAAGGCGGCGGCGCGGAGTTACAGCAAGTGGGGCGGATTTTTGCCGAACGCCGGGGGGTTTGATCCGCTCTTTTTCAGCCTGTCGCCGCGCGAGGCGGAGTTCATGGATCCCCAGCAGAGGCTTTTCCTGATGGAAAGCTGGAAGGCGCTGGAGGACGCCGGTTATTCGAACCGCCAGCTCAACGCCTGCCGTTGCGGGGTGTTTGTGGGGTGCGGCACGGGCGATTACGAGCACAAGCTGCGCGAGACGGACGACTGGGGCGAATCGTACGCATTCATGGGCAACACATCCGCCATGCTGGCGGCGCGGATCTCGTATCATCTGAATCTCAAAGGCCCGAGCGTGGCGGTGGACACGGCGTGTTCATCGTCGCTGGTGGCGATCCATCTGGCGTGCGAGAGTTTGAGGTCTGGGACCAGCGATCTGGCGCTGGCCGGAGGGGTGACGGTGATGTGCACGCCGCGGTTTCACGTTTGGGCGAGCAAGGCGGGGATGTTGTCGCCGACCGGACGATGCAGGCCGTTTTCCGCCGACGCGGACGGCATTGCCGCAGGCGAGGGCGTGGGCGCGGTGATTTTGAAACGCCTGGATGACGCGATCCGGGACAAGGATCCCATTTACGGCGTGATTCGCGGGTCGGGTCTCAGCCAGGACGGCAAGACGAACGGGATCACCGCTCCGAGCGCCCCGGCGCAGACCGCTTTGGAGACTGAGATCTACACCCGGTTCGACATTCATCCGGAAACCATCAGCTATGTGGAATGCCATGGGACGGGGACCAAGTTGGGCGATCCGATAGAGATGGACGCGTTGACCGACGCCTTCCGCCGGTTCACCCAAAAGACGGGTTTTTGCGCGGTGGGATCGGTCAAATCGAATGTCGGCCACACGCTTTCCGCGGCGGGAATTGCCAGCGTCATCAAGGTTTTGCTGGCGTTGAAGCATGGGGAATTGCCGCCGACCCTGCATTGCGAACGGCCCAACGAGCATATCGATCTTTCCAACAGCCCGTTCCATTTGAATCGCGAACGCCGGCCGTGGCTGCGCCAGGAGGGTCAGCCCCGCCGCGCGGCGGTCAGTTCGTTCGGCGTCAGCGGCACGAACGCGCATCTGGTCATCGAAGAAGCGCCGGTTTTGGAGCGAAAAAGCGCGCCGGCTCCGGTGTGTCTGGCGACTCTTTCCGCCCAGACCGCGACCGCGTTGCGGCGGCGGCAGGAGGATTTGTTGAAGTGGCTGGAAACGGAGGATGGCCGGAGCGCTTCCATTTCGGAAATCAGCCGCACTTTGAACGAGGGGCGCAGTCATTTTGAAAAACGCGCAGCATGGGTGGTGGAGTCGGCGGATGAACTGAGGGAAGGTTTGCGGAGGTTTTTGGCGGGCGAATCCGCCGGGAACGCCGTGACGGGCGAGGCCGGGAAACAAACGGCCAGCCAGGCCGCGCAGTTCCGTTCGCAGCAACAGGCTTTGCTGGCGGATTTGGGGAAGGTGGCGGCGGATGATCGGAAGACCCTGCGCGAAAAACTGCTGGCGTTGGGCGGATTGTATGCGAAGGGGTGCGAGGTGGACTGGGCGGCTTTGGCGCGGGGTGAATCCGGCTGCCGTCTTTCCATGCCGGCGTATCCGTTTGAGTTGCGGCGGTTTTGGTACGAGGGGAAAAGGAAAACGCCGGGGGTTGCGGCGGCGGCGATGGGGCCGTTGTTGGACGGGCCGGCGCCCAGTTGGGAGGCGGGAGGGGTGTTTGGCAAGAGGCTTGATCCCGCCGAGCGCGTGCTGGCGGAACATCGGGTGGGCGGCCGGGCGATTCTGCCGGGAGTGGCTTGTCTGGAGATGGCGCTGGCGGCGGCGCAAAGCATGATGACGGGGCGTCAAAAACCGGCGTTGAAATCGGTGGTGTGGCTGCGTCCGTTGGAGGCCGGGCACGCGCCGCAGGATGTGCGGGTGAAGCTGCGGCGTGAAAAGGGGGGGATTGAATTCCGCATCGAAAGCGTTTCAGGCGGGCAATCGCGGGTTCATGTCCAGGGTCATGTGGAGGATTTGAACGATTCCGGATGGGCGGAAACGGTGGAACTGGCCGATGTTCGCGCGCGGTGCAATCGGGAATTGGGACGCGAGGAGATTTACCGGAAATTTTCCAAGGCGGGGATTGAGTATGGCCCGTACTTCCGGAGCATCGAGCAATTGTGGGTGGGGAACGAGGAGGCGCTGGCGCGATTGAAGCTTCCCGCGGGTTGCGAGGGGGAATTGGAGCGTTATGTTTTGCATCCGAGCCTGATGGATGGCGCGTTGCAGGCGGCGGCCGGAATGGCATTGGCCGGGGGCGAGGAACCGTCGGAACCGCGGCTGCCTTTCAGCGTGGACGCGGTGGAGGCGGGCGGAAAAATGGGCGCGGAGATGTGGGTGCATGTGCGCGGACGCGCGGAGCAGGGCGCGGATCTGTCGCTGCTGGACGGGCGCGGGCGTGTGGCGGTGAGGATGACGGGTTACCGGACGCGGAGCGCGAAGGAAGGAATGAGGGAGGGATATTTCACGACGGAATGGGTGGAAAGCCCCCTGGTTGCCGGCGCGGCCCAGCCGCCGGGCGTGGTGTGGCTGGTGGCTGGCGCGAAGACGCTTTTGGAGGACGAATTGCGAAAGGCCGGGGGCGAGGTCCACGAGTTGCGGCTGGCGAACGAAAATGTTTCGCGCGGCGAACGGCAGTGGGAGGCGGACGCTCGCGATCCGGTTTCCCTGGCCGAGGGATTGAAGAATCTGCCGGCGCCCGACGTGATTTATTTCACAGCGGAACCCGCGGAGGGCGCGGATGAGTTTGAGAAAACCCATCATGGACGGGAGCAGGGGGTTTTGTCGCTTTTCCGGTTGATCAAGGGATTGCAGCGGCTTGGGTGGTGGAAGAGCGGGTTGAAGTTGCGGGTGGCCACGCATGGCGGGTGGGCGGTGACGCCGAACGAGGATTTTTCCCCTTCCCTGGCGGCCATCTCGGGCATGGTGGGATCGATCGGGCGGGAATATCCGGACATCGACATGGCGTGCGTCGATGTGGGCGGGGTTTCCGCGGCGAACGCCGCCACGGCGGCGGCAGCCCTGGTTTGCGAGCCGGCCCAGAAGCTGAGTCAAAAGACGGCCTGGCGCGGCGGGCGGCGTTATGAGCTGGCGTTGTGTCCCACGGAGATTCCGGCGGCGAAATCCGGCGCGTTCCGGAAAGGCGGTGTTTACGTGCTGGCGGGCGGCGCGGGCGGCATTGGTTTTGTGTTGAGCCAGCATCTGGCCCGGCAGTACGGCGCGCGGGTGGCGTGGATCGGACGCCGTCCGCAAGACGCGGAGATTCAAGAGAAGATCCGGACCATTGCGCGGCTGGGCGGGGAGGCGGTGTATTTTTCGACGGACACGATCCGGCTGGACGAGACGCGGAAGGTTTTCGCCGCGGTGCGCGAGAAATGGGGCAGGGTGAACGGGGTGGCGCATGCGGCGGTGGTGTTGCGCGACCGGCATTTCGACCGGATGCGGGAGGATGATTTTTTGGCGGCGTTGGCGCCGAAGATGGAGGGGATGCTGGTGTTGACCCGAGCGGCGGTTGACGCGGCGGCGGATTGGATGATGGTGTTTTCCTCCATTGAGTCGGTGGCCAACGGTCCCGGACAGAGCAATTACGCGGCAGGCTGCGCCTTTGCCGACGGTTATGCGCGCTGGGCGGAGAAACAGTTTGGCATGCCGACCCATGTGGTGAACTGGAGTTATTGGGGCAGCGTGGGAGTGGTGGCCACGGAACAGCACCGGGCGGCCATGGCCAAGCTGGGGATGGGATCGATCGAGCCGCAGCAGGGGATCGAGGCCATTGAGCGGATGATGGCCCATCGGTTGCCGCAGGTCTTTGTGATCAAGGCGTCCGAAACGTTGATGGAGGAGTTCGGGGTGCGTCCCGGACGCCGGAAACGGATGGCGGCGGCGCGTTACGGATCGATGATGGAAAACTTGAAGCGGTCGCTTGCCGGCGCGAGCGGCGGGGAATTGCGTCCGAAAGAGGATCTGGTGCGGAGGGAGTTGGATGCGATGACGGAATTGGACCGGTTGGGACGGCTGGCCCTGGCCAACAAGTTGAAAGAGGGCGGCGTTTTGGCGGTGGAGGGCGATTGCATGGATTGGCTGCGCCTGAAACAACGCCTGGGGGTGTTGCCGCGGCATGAGAGGTTGTTGTCCACGATGATCGAGGTGTTGATGAAGGGGGGATTTCTTGGGGAAAACGAAGCGGGCTGGCGCGTGACGGAGGCGGCGGGACAGCCGGAGGTTTCCGTCGAAGCCTTGAGGCTGGCGCATGAGAATTTTGCGTGGAAAAATCCCGAGTTCGCCCCGCACGCCCATTTGTTGCTGGTGTGCATCGCGGCCCTGCCCGAGGTGTTGTGCGGCGCGCGTCCGGCCACGGAGGTGCTGTTCCCCGGAGGTTCCCTGAAGCTGGTTGAGAAGATCTATGCCGGAACCACGCTCACCAATTATTTCAACCGCCTGATGGCGTTTGCGGTGGAAAAAGCGGTGGCGGCGCGTCTGGCGGGATTGGCGCCGGAAGCGAAACTGCGCCTGGTGGAGATCGGCGCCGGCACCGGCAGCACCACGGAATTCGTGGCCGAGGCGCTGAAGCGCCACGCGGAACGCATCGAATATGTTTTCTCGGATGTGTCCGCCGGATTTGAAAAGCATTTCCAGAATCGTTTTGGCGGACGGTATCCATTCATGCGGTTCCAGGTGATCGATCTGGAACGGGGATTGGAGGAGCAGGGGATGAAGCCGGGGAGCGCGGACATGGTTCTGGCCGCCAACGCGGTTCATGTCTGCCGCAACCTGCACCGCAGCCTGCAAATGCTGAAGGCCCTGCTGCAACCGCACGGGTTGTTGTCCCTGGTGGAGGTGACCCGGGTCACGGTGTTCAATTCGCTGACCTATGGATTGCTGGATGGCTGGTGGGCTTTCGACGACGGCGGCCGGCGGCTGCCTCATTCGCCGGTGTTGAGCCGGGCGCATTGGAACCAGGTTTTGCTCGAGGAAGGGTTCAAGCGGGTTGCCGCGGCGGAACAATGGCAGGGCGTGGCCGCGGGCGATTTGCAAAGCGTGTTGCTGGCCGAGAAGGAAGGCGTGGAAGTGGTTTCCCAATCGGAAGATGCGGCATCCGGCGGTGCCAAGGTTTCGTCCGAAAATATGGCGACACCGGAGCCCCGCCCTCCGTTGAAAGAACAGAGCCGTTCCGGTTTTGAAAGCATGACCGCAATCCCCGGGATGATCGGCGAACGGGTGCGGAATGTTTTGTTGAGAGTGTTGCGTCTGGAACCGTCCAATCTTTCCGATGACACCACGTTCGACCGGCTGGGGGTTGATTCCATTGTGGCGGTGGAGGTGATCGATGCCCTGAACCAGGAATTGGAGATCGATCTGCGGTCAGTGGATCTTTTCAACTATTCCACCGCCCAGGCTTTGACGGATCACATTGTGGAGCGGTTCGGGGAAGCGGTGGCCGGACGGATGAGGCAATCCGGACAAAAACAGGATCAGGCGGAGGCCCGCGTTCCCAAGTCTGAGTCGGGCGTTGTTGAATCGAAATCGCAAACGACGGCAGCGGCGGCCGAAACGTCCGCGTCCCCGGCAAGCGGGGCCATTGCCATCGTGGGGATGTCGGGAAGATTTCCGGACGCCGCGAATGTGGAGGAGTTGTGGCGGAATCTGGCGGCGGGGAAGGATTGCGTGCATGAAATCACCCGCTGGCGGTTGGAGGATTTTTACAGTCCCGAGCGCGAAACCCCGGGGCGGAGCTATTGCAAGGACGCGGGGTTGCTGTCCAACGTCGACCTGTTTGACCCGCTGTTTTTCAATCTTTCCCCGCACGAGGCGGAGTTGATGGATCCGCAGCATCGGTTGTTCCTCATGGAATGCTGGCGGGCGCTTGAGGACAGCGGGTATGGCAACCGCGAGTTGGACGGGATGCGTTGCGGCGTGTTCGTGGGATGCGGGGGCGGGGATTACGAACAGATTTTGAGACAGGCTGGACGCGACAATGAGACGTACGCTTTTATCGGGGGTTCCTCGTCGATCCTGTCCGCGCGGATTTCCTATCATTTGAATCTCAAGGGTCCCAGTTTTGCGGTGGACACGGCCTGTTCGTCGTCGGGCGTGGCCTTGCATCTGGCCTGCGAAAGCCTGCGGGCGCGCACCAGCGACATGGCGCTGGCCGGCGGGGTGACGGTGATGAGCACGCCTCGCTACATGGTGGTGACCGGCCAGGGGGGGATGCTTTCGCCCACGGGACGCTGCCAGGCATTCGGAAGCGGCGCCGACGGTTTTGTGCCGGCCGAGGGCGCGGTGGTGTTGGTTTTGAAACGGCTGGAGGACGCCCGCCGGGACGGCGATCATGTTTACGGCGTGATTCGCGGGATGGCGATCAACCAGGATGGCAAGACCAACGGCATCACCGCTCCGAACGGCCCTTCGCAAACGGCGTTGGAGGTTGAGGTTTACGAGAAGTCCGGGATTCATCCCGACACCATTGATTATGTGGAATGCCATGGCACCGGCACGCAGTTGGGAGATCCCATCGAGGTGGGCGCCCTGACCGACGCTTTTCGGCGGTTTACCGGCAAGAACAACTTCTGCGCGCTGGGTTCCATCAAGAGCAACATCGGGCATACCGCCATGGCGGCCGCGGTGTCGAGCGTCATCAAGGTTTTGCTGTCGATGAAGCATCGCCAGTTGGCGCCGGCGTTGCATTGCGAGAAGACCAATCCGAAGATTGATTTTGAGAAGAGCCCGTTTTACGTGAACCGGGAATTGCGGAACTGGGAAGCGCCGGAGGGGCATCCCCGCCGGGCGGCGGTCAGTTCGTTCGGCCTGAGCGGCACGAACGTTCATTTTGTCATCGAGGAAGCTCCGGCTGACGCGCCGGTGTCCGCCGATGCCAGGGGGGATTATCTGTTTTGCCTTTCAGCCCGTGACGAAGCGGCGTTGAAACGGCGCCTGCGCGGATTGGCCGACTGGCTGGAGACGCCGGATGGAATGGCTGCCGGGTTGGAGGGAATCAGCCGCACTTTAAATGCGGGACGCAGTCACTTTGAGCATCGGTGCGCCTTGCTGGCGGGATCGAAGAACGAGTTGAGGGAGGCTTTGCGCCGTTTGGAACGAGGTGAAACCTCGACAGGGTTGTTTGCCGGCAAAGCGGAACGTTTCTCCGCTGCCGATGCGGTGATTTACCGGCAGATGCAGCGTACGGTGATGGATGAATTGGAGACGGGGTCGGGAAATGTCCGGCGGGAGAAGTTGACGGTGTTGGGCGGGTTGTATGTGAAAGGCGCCGAGCTGGATTGGAAGGCGCTGCATCGTGGAGAGGCCATGAAGCGCATATCTCTTCCGACGTATCCATTTGCCGGCGAGCGGTATTGGGTGGATGTGACGGAGTCATTGCGAGGAGATCGCTCCGGCGAGCGACGAAGCAATCTCGCAACAGGGATTGCTTCGTCCGCCGGGCGGACTCGCACCGCCATCGCATCCGATATCCAGGGGGATGTTTTTGCTCCCAAGGACGAGCGGTATTTGTCGTTTGTTCCGGATTGGCAGGCCAGTCCTTTGAATCTGGCGGACGGTTTCCAATTGACGGGCAACGTGCTGTTGTTCGATCAGGACGAGCGATTGGCGCGCGCGATTTGCGAACGCCATGCCGGGGCGACGGTGATGCGCGTGTTGCCCGGAACGGAATATCAACAGACAGAGCGGCAAATCGTGATCCGTCCGGACGAGGAGGAGGATTATGTCCGGCTGCTGGAAAGCGTGACGCCCAAGACCGTGGTGTTTTGCTGGCCCGGGAAATCCGCGACGTTGGACGATTCTTTGAAGCTGGGCGTGGAGGCGGTTTATGGCCTTGCCCGCAGCCTGATTCGCAGCCGGTCCAAGGAGCCTGTTCAATGGCTGTTTGTTCATTCCCCCGATGCGGCTCCGCAAGTGGCGGCGATTTCGGCGTTTATCCAGACGGTGAGCGAGGAACAACCCCGGATTCGCGTTCGCACGGTGATGGTGGACAATCCCGGGGCGGAGGTGTTGGACGAGTTGGGCGCAAAGGAATCCCTGGCTGTTCGTTACCGCGATGGACAGAGGGAATCGCGGCGGTTGGCGGAGAAGGAACTGACGTCCGATGCGGCTGGATGGTTCCGTCAGAACGGGGTTTATCTGATCACCGGCGGCGCGGGCGGGCTGGGTTGGATTTTCTCGGAATACCTGGCTCGAAAATACCAGGCCCGACTGGTGTGGCTGGGACGCTCGGAACTCAAGGAGGAAGGGAAAAAGCGGTTGGAGACCTTGAGGACGCTGGGGAGCGAGGCGCTTTATGTGCGCGGGGATGTGACCAGGAAGGAAGATGTGATGGAGGCGGTGCGACAGGGCAGGGAACGCTTTGGCTGCATTCACGGCGTGATTCATGCCGCGGGAGTGACTCGCAACAATTTCCTCCTCAACAAATCCCTGGCGGATTTGAGGCGGGTGATGGAGGCAAAGGTGAAGGGAACCTTGAATCTGGACGAGGCGCTGGCCGCGGAAGCTTTGGACGGTTTCCTGATGTGTTCTTCCATTGCGTCGGTTTTGCCCGAGGCGGGACAGTCGGACTACGCATTTGCCAACCGTTTTCTGGACGAGTTTGCGCTGCGCCGCGAGGAGTTGCGCCGGCGCGGCGAACGTCAGGGCCGGACCATGGCCATCAACTGGCAGATGTGGCGCGTGGCCGAGATCATGGGCGATGTTTCCACGGAAGAATTGATGGCGCGCGCGGAGCAGACCGTGCGTCTGACCGGTTTGCCGCCGTTGACGCCCGAGCAGGGGGTGCGATTGCTGGAGCGGGCCGCCGCATGCGATTGGGGATCGGGCCTGCTGGTTTACGGACGCCGGGAGGTTCTCCTGCGGCGCATTGCGCAGGCGGAGGGACGGCTGTTGCCGGCGGCTGGAAGTGCGCCGGTTTTGAGCGACGAGGTTCTCCATGAAAAAACCGCCGCTTACGTGAAGGAACTGGTGGCGGACTTGCTCAAGATTCCAGTGGAACGGTTTGAGGCGGACAAGCCTTTTGCGGAGTACGGATTGGATTCGATCCTGGTGGTCAAATTCAACGCCCGTGTGTCGCAGGATTTGCCGCAAATGTCCAAGACGTTGCTGTTCGAATATCCCCATGTGACCGCGGTAAGCCGCCACTTGGTGGAGGCGCATCGCGCCGAATTGATGAAACTGTTTGCCGGAGGCGGGGAATCGCAGACGATGACGGTTGAGACGCCCGAGGTTCCCCGGGTTGAAGCCTTGTCCGCGCCGAAGCCCGTGCCGGAGGCGGTTGGACAACAGGATATCGCCATCATCGGTTTGGCGGGACGCTATCCGCAGGCGGATCATCTGGCGGCTTATTGGAAAAATTTGAGGGACGGACGCGACTGCATCCGGGAGATTCCGTCGGAACGGTGGGGGAACGCCGATCTTTACGATCCGGACCGGACCAAGGCGGGCGAAGGCAGGCTTTACTGCAAGTGGGGCGGGTTCATGGATGGAGTGGATGAATTCGATTCCCAATTTTTCGGCATATCGCCGGCCGAGGCCGAGACCATGGATCCGCAGGAACGGCTTTTCCTGCAAACCGCGTGGCATGCCTTGGAGGACGCGGGCTATGCGCGGAGCCAACTGGCCCGATGGGTGAACGGCGATGAGCAGCCCGAGGTGGGGGTGTTTGCCGGCGTGACGCACAACACCTATCAACTCCTGGGGGTTTTGCGGAACACGCGGCAACCGACGAAGGTGGATCATTCGGGCGGATGGTCGCTGGCCAACCGGGTTTCCTACGCGTTCAATTTCCGCGGCCCGAGCCTGCCGGTGGACACGGCGTGTTCGGCGTCGCTGTCGGCGATTCATCTGGCCTGCGAAAGCCTGCGGCGCGGGGAATGCCGCATGGCGCTGGCGGGCGGGGTGAACCTGCATCTGCATCCGGTGAAGATGATCAATGCCTGCGCGATGGGCATGTTGTCGCCCACGGGGCAGTGCCACAGTTACGGCGCGGACGCCGATGGCTATGTGCCGGGCGAGGGCGTGGGCGCGGTGGTGTTGAAGCCGCTTGCCCAGGCCGAAAAGGACGGCGATTTCATTTACGGAGTCATCAAGGCTTCCGCCATCAATCATGGCGGGCGGACCAACGGCTTCAATGTGCCGAATCCCGCGGCGCAGGCGGCGGTGATCGTCAAGGCATTCCAACAGGGCGGCATTGATCCGCGCACGATCAGTTATGTGGAAGGACATGGGACCGGCACCGAGTTGGGCGATCCCATCGAGGTGGACGGCTTGACCAGGGCCTTTGCGGAAGTGCGGCGCGCGAGGGAGGAAAATCCGGCGGCGCTCAAGCCGTGGTGCGCGCTGGGGTCGGTGAAATCCAACATGGGGCATCTCGAGGCGGCGGCGGGAATCGCGGGACTGACAAAGATCCTGCTGCAGATGCGGTATCGCCAACTGGCGCCGTCGTTGCACGCGGAAAAGGTCAATCCGAACATCGATTTTTCGCGCACGCCTTTCAAAATGCAGACCGCGCTGTCGGTTTGGGAACAACCTTCGGTGGATGGCAAACCCTGTCCGCGACGGGCCGGGATCAGCTCGTTTGGCGCGGGCGGTTCCAATGCGCATCTGGTGGTGGAGGAATATCCGTCGAACGCCGGAGCGCCCGCGGCAGAACCGCATTCCCACCCCGCGTTGATCGTCCTGTCCGCGGCGGGAGGAACGCAGCTCAAACAGCAGGCGGCCCGGTTGCTTGATCATCTGGAGCATGCCGCGCCGGAGGAGATCGAAACTTTGGCGGATGCGGCCTTCACCCTGCAGGCGGCGCGAGAGGCGATGGAGGAACGGCTTGCGTTCGTGGCGGACAGTCTGGATGAGTTCAGGGAACGGTTGACGGAATTTGTGAGGGATGGAAAATCCGGCGGCATGATTCATCAGGGACGGGTTGGCAGGGGAACCGCGCGGACGGAGGAAAATTTGACGGGCGTTGATTTGCGGAATCCGACCCGCGAGCAGTTGGACGCGCTTGGAAAGCGGTGGGTTGGCGGCGCGGCGTTCGATTGGCGGGAATTGTATCAAGGGCAAAAACCCCGCCGTGTTTCGCTGCCGGGATACGTTTTTCTCCGAAAACGCCATTGGTATGGGAGTTTCCGGAGCGAGCAGACGATGCCCGTGAAACCCGCAGTGACCGTTGTGGCATCCGCGAAGGAAGCGGCTGTTCCCATGACGCATTGGCTGGAGAGCGCCAAGGATTTTGCCGTCCGGCGGGAGGTTTCGCTGGAGATTGTGGAGAGCGAGATCGCTGTGGTGCGGATGCAGGACCGGGAGAACCGCAACATGTTTACGCCGGGAATCCTGAAGGGGTTGATGGCCAGCTTTGCGGAAATCGAGCGCAATCAGGCGGTCAAGGCCGTGATTGTCACGGGCTGCGACAATGTGTTTTGCATGGGCGGAACCCGCGAGGAGTTGATGAACATGTCCGACCAGATCAGCAGTTTTGCGGATCTGGAGTTTGTGTTCAAAGGTTTCCTGCAATGCCGCGTTCCGGTGATTGCGGCGATCCAGGGACACGCGGCCGGCGGCGGATTGGTTTTTGGGTTGTACGCCGACATGGTGGTGATGGCGGAGGAGGGGCTCTACAGCGCCGTCTTCACCAAGTACGGATTCACGCCGGGCATGGGCGCCACCTTCATTCTTCCCGACAAACTGGGCGAGGCGCTGGCCACGGAAATGATGATGACCGCCGCGACGTATCGCGGAACCGATTTGAGGCAACGCGGCGCCAATGTGGTGTTCCGTCCGCAGCAGCAGGTGTTTGCCGAGGCGTTGACCATGGCCCGGGCGCTGGTGGAGAAACCGGCGCACACGCTCAAGACGCTCAAGCAGGGACTGGCCCGGCGAAAGCTGGAAAAACTTCCGGAGGTCATTGCTGACGAGGTGCGCATGCACGCGGAAACCTTCGGCCAGCCGGAGGTCAAGCAGCGGATCGCGCAGTACATCCGGGTGTCGGAAAAGGCTATGCCTCTTGCTGGAGCCGTTGCGAGCGAAACGAAGATGCAATATCAAGAGGCGGCAGTCCCTGCAACCCTACCCCACCTTAATCCTCCCCTTGTCAAGGGGAGGTTAAATGACGCTCCCCCTGCCAAGGGGGAGATGGAGGGGGTGGGTCATTTGCCGGCGATTCAGGAAAAGTTGGCGGAATGTCTTTGCGAAACCCTGCATCTGGAGCGGGGCGCGCTTGATCCGCAGGCCAGTTTCCGGGACTTGGGATTGGATTCGGTTTCGGGTGTGGAATTCATTCATGCGGTCAACCGGCTCTACAGCCTGCATTTGGATGGGTCGATTGTTTATGACTACTCCAGTTTGCAAACGCTGAGCGAGTATGTGGCGGGATTGGCGAAGAAGAATATGGGTGAGGATTCCGTTTCCAAGATGCCGTTCGTCGATCACGGCATGAGCTCTGTTGAACCACAATCTCAAATGGAGGAACAGGGATTGCTTCGTCGCTACGCTCCTCGCAATGACAATGAAGGATTGCCTTCCAGTGAACAGTCTCATTTATTGGCGGTTCAGGAAAAGTTGGCGGAATATCTTTGCGAAACCCTGCATCTGGAGCGGGGCGCGTTCGATCCGCAGGCCAGTTTCCGGGATTTGGGATTGGATTCGGTTTCGGGCGTGGAATTCATTCATGCGGTCAACCGTTTTTACGGTCTGCATCTGGATGGATCGATTGTCTATGATTATCCCAGCCTTGTGGCGTTGAGTGAGTATGTGACGGGATTGGTGAGGAAAAACCGGGGTGAAGATCCGGTTGCCCCTGTTCCTGCGGCGGTTTCACACGCGCTTGTCAGGGAAGCGGTTGTGCTGAAAAATCCGGCTGCGCCCGCGGCGGAAACGACCGACACTCGAAAGATTTCGCTGCAATCCCTGACGCCGCCGGCATCGGGCAAAATCCAGCTTCGTTCGGTTGAGGCCGCCGGTTCGGTTCCTGCGGCGTTGACGGAGGTTCCGACGCCGATCCGGCTGGTTTCCGTCGAGGACCGAAGCGTGGCGCAGGCGCAAAATATTCCTGCGGCCAGGCCGTCCGCGCCCTCCGCCGGCGAGAAACGGGTTTCCGAAATCGCCATCATTGGCATGGCCTGCCGTTTGCCGGGCGCGCCTGATTTGAAGGCATATTGGCGCAACCTCATCAACGGCGTGGACAGCATCACCGAGGCGCCGAAGGATCGTTGGGATGGGGATGCGATTTTCGATCCCAACCCCGACGCGGAAGGGAAGACCTATTGCAAATGGGGCGGATTCATCGAAGGGGTGGATCAGTTCGATCCGCTTTTCTTCAATCTGTCCCATGGCGAGGCCGAGGTGATGGATCCGCAGCAGAGGGTGTTCCTGGAGGAAGCCTGGAAGGCGTTCGAACACGCGGGTTATTCGCCAAGAAGCTTGTCCAACAAGAAGTGCGGGGTGTTTGTGGGCGCCACGGTTGGCGAGTACGGCAACATCCTGCGGCGCGAGAATTTGAAACTCCTTCATTCGGCGGCTGCGGGAATGGGGCTGACCCCGTCCATCCTGACGGCGCGGATTTCCTACCTGTTGAATTTGAAGGGGCCGAGCGTTTCGATCGACACGGCGTGCTCCTCGTCGCTGGTGGCGTTGCATCAGGCGTGCCAGAGCATTCAGACGGGCGATTGCGAAATGGCGTTGGTGGGCGGAATCAGCCTGATGCTGGACGCCGGCCAATGGCTGACCACCAGCAAGATGCGGATGCTTTCGCCGCGCGGGCGGTGTTGTCCGTTTGACCAGAAGGCCGACGGCATTGCGTTGAGCGAAGGCGTGGCGGTCATCATCGTCAAGCCGCTCGACAAGGCGATCGAGGATGGCGACCGGGTTTATGCGGTCATCAAGGGGTCCTGCATCAACCAGGACGGCAAGACCAACGGCATCACGGCGCCCAGCGCCATCTCGCAGGCGGAGGTGGAGAAGGAGGCTTACCGCCGCGCGGGGGTGAACCCCGCGGATATCGGCCTGATCGAGGCGCATGGCACCGGCACGTCATTGGGCGATCCGGTGGAGGTGCGCGGATTGACGGAAGCGTTCCGTTCGCAGACAGACAAGAAACAGTTTTGCGCCCTGGGGTCGGTGAAGTCCAACATCGGGCACACCTCCTTTGCGGCCGGCCTGGCGGGGGTCATCAAAGTGGCTCTCTCCATGGAACACGGACGGATTCCGCCGACGTTGCATTTTGAAAAGGCCAACGAGCATATTGATTTCAGCAATAGCCCGTTCTTCGTGAATACGCAGCCGCACGAGTGGTCGCAAACGCCGGGCAAACCGCGGATCGGCGCCGTCAGTTCCTTTGGTTACAGCGGCACCAACGCGCATGTGGTGTTGGCGGAACCCCCGGCGGAAGTTGCCGCGAGGGGCAATCCTCCGTCCGGCAGGCAGGTGATCACGCTTTCCGCCAAAACCCTGGAAGCGTTGAAGCAGAAAGTGGAGCAGTTGCGTCTTTATTTGGTGGCGGATGACGGGGGCGAGCCGGGCAACCAGCCCGTCCTGCATTCCGATCTGTCCCTGTCCGACATGGCTTACACGCTGCAAATGGGGCGCCACAACATGGATTACCGGCTGGCGTTCACGGCGGCGGATGTGAAGGAGATGTATCAACGCCTCACGGAATTGGTCCAGGGCGGCCAGAGGGGCGGCATGGTCTGGCGCGGTTGGGTGGAAAATTTGGAGAGAAAAGTCGCGATGCGCAAAGCCTCTCCGACAGCCCTGGAGGAAACGGCCCAGGGATGGGTGGAGGGAACGGATGTGGATTGGACGCCGCTTTATGCGGGAATGAAACCCAGGCGCGCGCCGTTGCCCGCGTATCCCTTTGCCCGCGAGCGTTGCTGGGTGCAGAGGGAGCAGGTTGTTGCGGATGACGCTACGGGAGTCCCGCCTGCGTGGCCAAAGCCACTTCAGCGCGGCGAAGGCACACCCTCCATTGTTCAAAAAGAAGGGCGGGGTTCCTGCGCCGCCTCCGATGAAAGGTTGACGCCTTCGATTCCGGGAGTGGAAACAGACGGGGTTGATCTTCGGCGTTTTTCCCGGCGCGTGACGGTGACGGACTTTTTCCTGCGGGATCACCGGGTGAACGGCCGTTGCCAGTTGCCCGGCGCCGCCATGCTCGATCTGGTGGCGCGTGCGGCGCGGCGGGCGGGCCAGACCGCGGCGATTGAAATGCATGGGGTGGTCTGGCTGCGTCCCCTGGTGGTGGAGGATGCGCGCGATGTCCATGTGGTGTTCCATCCGGAAGGCGGCGAGACGGTGTTTGAGATTGTCACCGGCGAAAAAGAACAGGTGGTTCATGCGCAGGGCCGCCTGCGGGCCGGCGCCAAAACCATTCCCGGCTGGGGCGATCTGATCGGCATCCGGAGCCGGTGTCCGGAAAGAATGTCCGGCGAAGCGTTTTACCGGAAATTTGACAGCGTGGGATTGAGCTACGGCCCGGGTTTCCGGACGGTTCAGGAAGTGTGGAGAGGGCGGGACGAATCGCTCAGCCGCCTGGAGTTGCCGGTTGAAATGAAGGGCGATGCGGGAAGTTTTCTGTTGCACCCGGGAATGATCGATGGCGCGTTGCAGACGGCGGCGGTGTTGCTCAATGCCGGGCCGGGATCAACGCCCGCTCCATTTTCGTTGGGGAACCTGCGTTTTGCGGCGCTGGATCCGGTGTGTTACGCGCATGTCGTGCGGAAGACCGGGCCGGGCGGCGTGGAAAAATTCCATGTCACTGTGATGGATGAGCAGGGGATTGTCCTTGTGGAAATCCGCGATTTCACGGTGCGGCAGCAGGGGACGCCGGACGCCGGCGGGGCTCAATTGGTTTATCTGAGAACGCAATGGGAAAACCGTCCGTTGCCGGCCCAACCGGAAAACGCCTTGGCCGGGACTCTTGCCCTGTTTGACGATTCGCCGGGATTGGCTGATTTGATTCGCAACCGTCAACCCGCGTTGAAAGTGGTTCGCGTTGTGGCCGGGGATTGTTATCGGAACGACGGCCAGGTTGTGACGATCCGCGCGGGCGGGGAATCGGATTACGAACAGTTCGCGCGCGAGGTTGCGCCGGACCATGTGATCCACCGCTGGGCGCGCGAGGAAACGGATTTGACGACGGCGCTGGCGTTGGGGGCCGAGTCCATGTTTTTGCTGTCCCGCGCCTTGCTGCGCTGCGGACTGACCCGCGATCTGCCCTTGCTGTTCCTTTATCCGGAGAGTCATCGCGCTGTTTATGAAGCGGTGGGCGGCCTGGCCAAAACCCTGGTTCAGGAACAACCCAGACTGCATTGCAAAACCATCGCGTGCGGCGAGGTCGATGCCGGGATACTGGACGAACTGGCGGCATGGGATGGCGGCGTGGAAATCCGTCATGCCCATGGCGCGCGGCAGGTCCGGGTGATGGCGCCTTTCCAGCCTTCCGGGGGCGCTTTGCCGATCCGCGAGAATGGCGTCTATCTGCTGACCGGCGGCGCTGGCGCGTTGGGAATGATTTTTGCGGATGATCTGGCCCGCCGGTTCAAGGCGCGGCTGGTTTTGTGCGGACGGTCGCCGTTGAATGACACGATCCGCAAGCGTCTTCACGATCTCGAGGCCGCAGGCGGGCGGGCGGTTTATGTCCAGGGGGACGTCAGCCGTCCGGAGGATGCGCAACGGTGGGTGCGAATCGCGAAGGAGAATTTCGGGGCGATCCATGGGGTGATTCATGCGGCCGGGGTGATTCGCGACTCCTTTGCGTACAACAAGTCGCTGGCGGATGCGCGGGCCGTGCTGGCGCCCAAGATCCTTGGCGTGTTCGCGCTGGACGCGGCGACCGCGGGCGAACCGTTGGATTTCTTTGTGAACTTTTCATCGGTCGCCGGATTGCTGGGAAATGTCGGGCAATGCGATTATGCCATGGCGAACGCCGGACTGGACGCCTTCGCGCGGGAACGCGAGGCGTTGCGCGCGCGCGGAGAACGTCAGGGGCGGAGTCTTTCGATCAACTGGCCGTTGTGGAAAGAGGGCGGCATGAATCTTTCCAGGGAAATGACCGCGATCAAGATCGGCGGACTGGCGCCGCTGGACAAGGTCACTGGGTTGCGGATTTTCGAGCAAGCCCTTGCCGCCGGTGAACCGCAGATCGCCGGAGTGTTGTTGACTGAAGAGGGAATGAAACAGCTTTCCCAGCCGGCCGCGGCGCCGGCGGTTCCGGCCAAAGCCGGGGAAGGCGGGAGCGTTGACAAGGCGGAAATCGCGGGGTTGTTGCGGCAGCGGTTTTCCCAACTGACCAAGATCCCGGCGGCGCGAATCCAGCCGCGCGAGGCTCTGGAAAAATACGGCATGGATTCCATCATGGTGATGTCGTTCACCCAATTGCTTGAAAAGGATTTCGGGCCGTTGTCGAAGACGTTGTTGTTCGAGTACCAGACGCTCGAGGCGCTGGCGGGATATTTCCAGGCAAACCATGCCCAACGGCTTGGGGAATTGCTGGGGGTGAAGGCAATTGAGGTCGTGCAAGGCGGTGCGGGATCCTTCGACGGTGCTCAGGACAAATTGGCCCCGCCCTCCATTTATCAGGAAACCGATCAAGCGATTGTGATGGTGAAAACGCCTGCAATTGAAAAAACGATTGAGGTTGTGCATGGTGGTGCAGGAGCCCCACCCTCCATTCGCCAGGAAGCTGATCGGGCGGTTGCGACTGAGGAAATCGCCATCATTGGGTTGTTTGGGCGGTTCCCCATGGCGGACAGTCCCGAGGAATTCTGGCGCAACCTGGCGGCGGGAAGGGATTGCATTGTCGAGGTGCCGGAAGATCGTTGGGATTTCCGCCGTTACTTTGACGCGAAACCGAGCCGGCCCGGCAAAACCTACAACAAATGGGGCGGATTCCTGCGGGACGTTGACAAGTTCGATCCCGTGTTTTTCCGGATCATGCCGCGCGAGGCGGAGACCATGGATCCGCAGGAACGGTTGTTCCTGGAAACGGTCTGGCGGACGGTGGAGGACGCCGGTTACCGCCAGTCGGTCCTGCGGCAAAAATCCGTGGGTGTGTTCGTGGGGGTGATGTATGGACAATATCAATTGCTGGGCCTGGAGAAATCCGATGCCGGTCATTTGCTGTCGCTGAGTTCCTCGTATGCCTCGGTCGCAAACCGGGTTTCGTATTTCTTCGACTGGCACGGGCCGAGCATGGCGATTGACACGATGTGTTCTTCTTCGCTGACCGCCATCCATCTGGCCTGCGACAGCCTGCGCAAGGGTGAAAGCGAACTGGCTGTGGCCGGGGGCGTGAATCTGGCGCTGCATCCGATCAAGGACGTGGGGCTGGCGCAGGGCGGTTTTGCGGCGGCCGACGGGCGGTGCAAGAGCTTTGGCGAGGGCGGCGACGGTTATGTGCCGGGCGAGGGCGTGGGCGCGGTGCTGCTGAAGCCGTTGTCGCGCGCCATCGCGGACGGCGATTCGATCTACGCGGTGATCAAGGCCACGTGCCTCAACCATGGCGGCAAGACCAACGGTTACACGGTGCCCAATCCCCAGGCGCAATCCCGGGTGATCGCCGAGGCGTTGAAAAAGGCGGATGTCGATCCGCGGACGCTCACCTATCTCGAGGCGCATGGCACGGGGACATCCCTCGGCGACCCGATCGAAATCACCGGCCTGACCCAGGCTTTCCAACTGGCGGTCCAGGAAAAATATCCGGGAACAGGCGGACTGCCCAGGCAGTTCTGTTCGATCGGTTCGGTCAAATCGAATGTCGGGCACCTGGAGGCGGCGGCGGGCATCGCCGGCGTCGCCAAGGTGTTGCTGCAAATGAAACATCAAATGCTGGTTCCCAGCCTGCATTCGCGGGAAAGGAATCCGCATATTCCCTTTGAGGAAACGCCTTTCGTGGTGCAGCAAAACGCCGAAGCCTGGCGTCCGGCGCAAATCGAGCGCGACGGACAAATGGTGGCGCTGCCGCGCCGGGCCGGGATCAGTTCCTTTGGCGCCGGAGGATCGAACGCGCATGTGATTCTCGAGGAATACGCGGCGCCCGCGCGTCCGCGGACGGCGGCGGACAGCCAGCCGGTCTTGATCAATCTGTCGGCGGCGAATCCCGACCGTTTGAGGGCGGTGGTGAAAAATCTCCTCGAATGGATGGCGAACGCCAATCCCGAAGAGGCGGGACAGCCCGCGCTGGCGGATGTTGCCTTCACCTTGCAGACTGGACGCGAGTCGTTGGAGGAACGGCTTGCCTTCGTGGTGTCCGCCTGGGGCGGGTTGAAGATGGCGTTGGAGGGTTTCCTGTCCGGCGATCCGGCGGTTGAATTCATTGCCGGCAACGCGCGGCAGACGGACGGCGCCCCGGCGTTGCTGGTGGAGGGCGAGGAAGGACGGCAATTCCTCGACAGCCTGATTCACAAGCGGAACTTGAACAAACTGGCGCGCTTGTGGGTGAACGGCGTGGAAATTCCATGGGAGAATTTGTACGAGGGGCAATCCCCGAGGCGCGCGCGGTTGCCGGGGTATCCGTTCGCGCGGGAGCGGTATTGGATTCCCGCGGATTGGCGTCCGGCGGCGGGATTGGCGGCCGATGTGCAGGGCGGCTGGCTGCATCCGCTGGTTCAGCGCAATGAATCGACGTTGCGCGAGCAGATTTTCCGCAGCCGGTTCAGCGGAGAGGAAGTGTTTTTCCGCGACCACGTGGCGCAGGGGCAAAAAATGATGCCGGGCGCGGCAACGCTGGAACTCGCGTTGACGGGGTTGCGTCTGGCGGCCGAAACCGACGGCATTCGTTTGCGCGAGGTGTTGTGGGCGCAGCCTGTGGCGGCGGGCGAGGGCGGGGTGGCGGTGAAGCTGGGTTTGACGCCGGATGAGAGCGGGTCGGTGAATTTCGAGTTGAGCAACGAGGCGGGCGACGTCCTGGCGCACGGCAGGGGCGAGGCATGGGATGCGGCGGAACGCGAGGTGCTGGATCTTTCCGCGATCCAGGCGCGTTGCGGACAGCGGCTGGAGGCGAAGGCGCTCTATGAATCCTTCGCGTCGCACGGTTTGGTTTATGGCGAGGGGTTGCGCGTGATCCGGCAGATCGGCCATGGCGATGGCGAAATGTGGAGCGAACTGGTTGTGCCCGCGGGCTGGGAAGCCGGAAAATACCGCTTGCATCCGGCGTTGGTGGACGGGGCGCTGCAAAGCCTGGGCGTGTTGGGCGGCGGTGGCGAGGTGTTGGAAGTGCCGTTTGCCGTGAGCGAGGTGTGCTGCGTCGAGGCGTTGCCGGAAAGGTGTTTTGCGTATGGCCGGATTGAGGAGCAGAGCGGCGGCTCGCGGCGGTATGAAATCAAGCTGTTGAGCGAAAAGGGGGAGGTGCTGGCCTGGTTGCGGGGATTGACGGTGCGGCGCCTGGAGAAACCAAAGGCCGAAGCCTTGTTCTACCGGCCAGTGTGGCAGCCTCGGGAATTGTCGTCCGCGGCGGCTCCCGCCGGCGGCGTGTTGCTGCTGCTGGATGAAACCGGCGGCTGGGAAAAGACATGGGCTGATGCGGGTTGGTCCGTTGTTCGCGTGACGCCCGGGTCGCGCTACGAGTCGCATGGTTTGGCGGTTTCCTTGCGGCGCGATCAGATTGAGGATTACGAACGGTTGTTGCGGGAGCATCCTGCCGCGGCGGTCGTGCATGGCTGGTCCAAGGCCGGCGTGGAATTGGACGAGGCTCTGGAGCGGGGCGTTTGCAGCGTGCATATCCTGACCCAGGCTCTGATGAAAACGGGGCGCGGCGAGACGTTGACCATGTTGTATGTCTATCCCGCAGGCGAGGCGGTTTACGAGGCGGTGGGCGGGTACGCCAAGAGCCTGCGCATGGAACAGCCGAAGCTGCGTCTGAAAACCGCGGGGGTGGAGAAAATCGGCGATATTCTGCCGGGTGAATTGACGGACGAATCGTTGGAGGTCCGCTTCCGCAACGGTCAGCGCGAGACGCGGAAACTGGAGGAAGTGAAACCGGCGGACGGTCCGGCGGCGAAGAATCTGAAGGCGGGCGGAGTCTATGCGGTGACCGGCGGCGCGGGTGGGCTGGGGCTTGTCTTTGCCGAATATCTGGCAAAGGAATACAACGCGCGATTGGTCCTGGCAGGGCGTTCGGATCTGTCGGAGGAAAAACGCGAACGCCTGGCCGGCTTGGGCGAAAATGTGATTTACGTGAAGGCGGACGTCGGAGATCCGTCCGGCGCGGCGGAGATGGTGCGTCAGGCAAAGGAACGGTTCGGACGCCTCGACGGCATCCTGCACGCGGCCGGGGAATTGCGCGACGGATTGATCTGGAGCAAGAGCCGGGAGGATTTGATGGCGGTTTTGCGTTCCAAGGTGCGGGGGCTTCTCGCCCTGGACGCCGCCACGCGAGAGGAACCGTTGGATTGGCTGGCGCTTTTCTCCTCCACCGCGGGTCTGCTGGGTAACGCGGGGCAGAGCGATTATGCCTACGCCAACGCGTTCATGGACGCATGGGCGAGGCGACGGGCGGAGCAGGGCGGGGAACATTGCGGACGGGTGGTTTCCATCAACTGGCCGCTGTGGCAATCCGGCGGCATGCAGGCCAAGGGCGGGAGCGGCGAGGAATTTGGGTTGGCGGCGCTGGACCGGGCCTCGGGTCTGGAGATTTTCGAGCGGGCGCTGGCCATCGGCGAACCCCAGATTTGGGGTTGTCTCGGCAATCGTGAGAAAATCCGGACGCGATTGATCGAAGCGCCGGCGGCGAAGCCGGCCGTTAGCGTCGCTCCCGCGGTTTCCCAAGCGGTTCCGGGCGATTTTATGGGCAAACGGGAGGCGGTGGAGTATCTCAAACAAAAATTTGCCGCCCTGACCAAGCTGCCCCTGGCGCAGATTCACGGGGATGAGCCGATCGAAAACTACGGGCTGGATTCCATCACCGCCGCGTCGTTCGCGCAGGTGTTGGAAAAAGATTTAGGCGAACTCTCGAAAACCTTGCTGTTCGAATACCAGACCCTCGATGCGCTGGCGGATTTTCTGATGAAGAACCACGGCGAAGCCTTGAGGGAAGTGGCGGGTGGGAGGAAGACGGAGATTGCCAAGCCGGCCGAGGTGGTCAAACCCATAACGGTTTGGCGGAGCGGTGGTGCGGCAGGGAGCGGTGGTGCGGGAGCCCCACCCTCCATTGGCAAGATGGAAAATGAAGAGCGGGCCTTCGCCGCGCCGGAGTGGCTTCAGCCACGTAGGCGGGTGGATGAGGAGATTGCGATCATCGGGGTGTCGGGGCGTTATCCTTTGGCGGATGATCTGGAGGAATTCTGGAGCAACCTGGCGGCGGGGAAGGATTGCATCGGCGAGGTGCCGCAGGATCGCTGGGATTATCATTCTTACTATGATTCCGAACCCGGCAAGCCGGGCAAAACGAGCAATAAATGGGGCGGATTCATGCGCGACGTGGATAAATTCGACGCCATGTTCTTCAATATTTCCCCGCGCGAGGCGCAATTCATGGATCCGCAGGAACGGTTGTTCCTCGAAACCGTGTGGCAGACGCTGGAGGACGGCGGTTATTGCAAGTCGGGGCTGAACGATCGCAAGGTGGGCGTGTTTGTGGGCGTGATGTATGCGCAGTATCAGCTTTACGGAGTGGAGGAGCGGCTCAAGGGGAATCCCATCTCGTTGAGCGCGTCGTTCGCGACCATCGCCAACCGGATCTCCTATTATTTCAACTGGCACGGCCCCAGCATGGCGGTGGACACGATGTGTTCGTCGTCGCTGACTTCCATTCACCTGGCTTGCGAAAGCCTGAAGCGTGGCGAATGCGAAATGGCCGTGGCGGGAGGGGTGAACACCACGGTGCATCCGGAAAAGGATATTGTCCTGAGCCAGAGCGGGTTCAGCGCGAGCGACGGGCGGTGCAAGGCGTTCGGAGAGGGCGGGGACGGTTATGTGCCGGGCGAGGGCGTGGGCGCGCTGTTGTTGAAGCCCCTGTCGCGGGCCAGGGCGGATGGGGACCGGATTTATGGCGTGATCAAGGCCAGTGCGTTGAACCATGGCGGAAAAACCAACGGTTACACGGTGCCGAACTCCAAGTCGCAGGCCGAGGTGATCCTGGACGCGCTGGGCAAAGCCGGGATCGATCCGAGGGCGATCGGTTACATCGAGGCGCATGGAACGGGCACATCCTTGGGCGATCCGATCGAAATCACGGGATTGCAGCAGGCGTTCACCTCGGCGATGAAAAATACGGGAGGCGTCATCCGTCCGTTCTGCGCCATCGGTTCGGTGAAATCGAACATCGGGCATTGCGAATCCGCGGCGGGCATCGCCGGTGTCACCAAGGTGTTGTTGCAGTTGAAACACAAGAAACTGGTGCCGTCGATCCATGCGGAAACGCTGAATCCGCGGATCAAGTTCGATTCCACCTGGTTCCGCGTGCAGCGGCGGCTGGAGGCGTGGGATGCTCCGCGCGTGGCGGGCAAGGCGGGGCCGCGTCTGGCGGGCGTCAGTTCGTTCGGGGCGGGCGGCGCCAACGCGCATCTGTTGATCGAGGAATATCGCGAAGCCCAGGCGCCGGTCGGTTTGCCGCAGCCGGTCCAACCGGTGTTGGTCGTGTTGTCGGCGAAAAACGAGGAACGGTTGCGGGTGGTCGCGGCAAGGTTGTTGCGAAACCTGGAGTTCCGCCTCAGCCGCGAGGCGAACGGCGAGGGCGTGAACGAGGCGACCGAGCCGGAGTTCCTGCGGCGGATGGCTTATACCTTGCAGACGGGACGCGAGGCGCTGGAGGAACGTCTGGTGTTGGAAATATCCCATCTGCGGGAGGCGGTGGAAAAATTGAAATGCTGGCTGGGGGATGGCGAGACGGCGGGTTTGCAGCGCGGTCATGCGAAGAAGCCCACGGACGAAGTCGGGAAATTGAGGGAAGCCGGCACGCTGGAGGCCACGGTCCGGGCGCTGGCGGGTGAAAGGAATCTTTCCGCGCTGGGGCGTTTGTGGACCGGCGGCGCGACGGTGGATTGGACGTTGCTTTATGGCGATAAAATGCCGGGGAAAACCGGCTTGCCGGTGTATCCGTTTGCGCGAACCCGCTACTGGGTGCCGAAACGGGGATTTCGGCAGACCAAACCGGCGGACGCGGGCGGAAATGAAAGGGAACAGGCGCAGGCGGCGGTTGCGGTCAGCCAGCCGGAATCCCAGCCGGATTCTTTCCCGAGCCGGTTGTTGATGCCGGATTGGACGGCGGCGGGCGAAACGGACGGGGGCGGGCGGCTTTCCGTGTCCGGGGATCGTTCCCAGCCGGTGGAGGTTCATGAGGAACGGTTGAATTCAACCCTGCTGGTTTATTCGGTTGAGAGGGAATTGCAAAAAGCGTTGGCGCAAATTCATGACGCCGGGCTGGTGACGCGAATCCGCGTGGGGGATCGGACCGCGTTGGTGAACGAGCGGGAGTGGGAGGTGGGCAGGGATGACGAACACGGGTTTGCCCATTGCCTGGAACAATTGGCGCGGCCGGGGCGGGTTTATTTCACCGGCGGATTGGGATTGACGCTGGAAGGGGATGAGGTGGCGCGGGTGGTGTTGGCGCAAAAACACGGCGCGCTGGCTTTCCTGCGGTTGATGCGGGGCATGGACCGGTTGGGGTGGCTGGATAAATCCATGGCCATCAAGGCGGTGACGGCGGGAGCGTTTGAGGTGGCGCCCGGCGAGTTGGTGTCGCCTTATGGCGCGGGCTTGACCGGGCTGGTCGGTTCGCTGGTCAAGGAATACCCGCAGTTGGAGATGTCCTGCCTGGATGTCGCGGAGGGCGATTTGAATGATGCGGAACGGATCAGGCGGATGGCGCGGATGATTGCCGCCGGGCCGGGGCAGCATGCCGGGGAGAAAATGGCGTTGCGCGACGGAAAACGGTTCCAATTGCAATTGCGGCTGGCCGAACCGGTGGCGGGAAGCGGCGGCGGACAGGTCTTTCGCCAGGGCGGACGGTACATGATCCTGGGCGGCGGCGGCAGCATTGGTTTTTATCTGAGCCAATATCTTGCGCGAACCGCCAAAGCCAGGCTGGCCTGGGTGGGACGGCGTCCCCTTGACGCGGGCCTTCAGGAACGCATGGAACAGATTCGACGGGAGGGCGGGGAAGTGGTGTACCAGCAGGCGCATGGGGAGGACTTGGGCGGGATGCGGCAGGCGATGGAACGGATTCAGGAACAGTTGGGAACGCTCAACGGCATCGTGCATTCCGCATTGGTTTATCAGGACATGAGCTTGCGCCAGACCGGGGAGGCCGACTGGTTGACGGGGATGGATTCCAAGGCCCGGTCCAGCGCCGTGCTGTTCGAACTGGCCAGGGATTTGCCGTTGGATTTCCTGCTCTTTTTCGGATCGGCGCAGAGTTTCTTCAACGAAGCCCGCCGCAGTTCGTACGCCGCCGGATGCGGATTCCTTGACGCCTATGCCCGCGCCATGGCGCAGAAGGTGAGCTTCCCCGTCCAGATCATCAACTGGGGATTCTGGCGGCACAGTTTCCAGCCCCTGCAACAACGCAACATGCGCGCCACCGGCCTGGGCCTCATTGAGCCCGCCGAAGGCATGCAGGCCATGGAAACCATCCTCAAAAACGGCTGGACCCAGACCGCTTTTTTGAAAGCCGCCGACGAAGCCCTCCAGCGCATGAACATCACCCCCGCCTCCCGCTGGCTCCGCCTCCCCAGCCTCCGCCACGACAACCGGGAGATGGAAAAACATCTGGAAGGGAGGCTGTTTGAGTAAGCAAACCCAATGGGGTCACTCTCAACACTTAACATGCCCCGAGATTTTTTTCTTTTGAATGTGCGTGAAACAATGTTAAGAGTTGAGAATTGACCCCCCTGTTGGTGCCTGATTCACCTAGACAAATTTTGAGGACAATAGTGAAAAATATATTTAGGATATGGGAAAAGCTGAGAGGCAGGGGAAAGTGGAGTTTTATTTTGATCCATGGTGTTCTTTTGTGGGGAGTTAGCACCGCCTTGTTGTTCAGTTTGATTTTTTCTTTGGTGATGGTTTGTGATTTCATGTCAATCTTCGTGTTTAGTATTATTTTATTCCCTCTCGGTGGAGTTATTTGGGGGTATTTTATGTGGATATTCAGAGAAAACTTGCGCAAAAACTAGAATTTTCGAACATGAGCAAGCGCATGCAGCAAACAAAGCGGAATCAACTTTTAACAAAAACTGAAAACGGTTCATCTTTCTCCGGTGCGTGAAGCAAATGTTGAAAGTTGACATTGTTACGGAAATGAAAACCCTGTTTTTTATTTTTTTTGGCGCCGTCATTCTGGCTCAGGCGCAATCGGACCAGATCAAAATGGAGGTCAAGGTTGGAAGGGACGGTTCTCTTTTGGGCGCTCCCGCACAGACTCTTTCGCCCGGCACGGAGGGCAAGTTCATGGTCACCCGGGAATTTTTGCATCCGGAAGGTCTTTCCGTGGAAGTGGGGGTTGAGTTCAAGGCCGTGGCCCGGTTCAAGAAGGGAAAGATTCAATATTCATGTTTGCTGACCGTCCGCGATATTCAAAAAAACGGCGATATGCCGGGCGGCAAGTTCACGGTGTTCAAAACGCAGGAGTTCATGTTGACCGGCCTGGCGGAATCCGGAAAGGCCGTGAAAACGGATCTTGGCGATAAAATGACCGCAATTCTAACCGTGACCCGGGTTGCCTCCGGCGGCGTGGAAAAGAAATAGATTGGAACCAGAAGGGGGTCAACTCTCAACACTTAACATAGACTGCAACTTTCGTTGTGCGTGAAGCAAATGTTGCGAGTTGAGAGTTGACCCCCAGTTCCCCCAATGGTCATTCGCCTAATCGTTCGCGGATCCAGGCTGGTTCTTTGCGCAAGTCGATTATTGCCCAGATGACAATATCATCGTTCTGATGGGTGTAGAATATGCCATAGGGAAAGACTCGGCTCAAAAGGCGATGGTAGTCCCGGTAAACGACGCGATGAATGCCCGCAGTGACGCGCAACCCCTCAATATCGGCGCGCAGACAACTCGCAAAATAGTCTCCCAAGCCGCTCTGTTAAACCTCGTAAAACAGGAATCCGTCGTTGAGGTCATGAAGGGCATCATCGGAAATTTGAATTCGGATCATGCTCTTCCGATTGTGGACTTGGCCGCGTCCCAATCGAGGAGTTTGGCTGCGCCCGCCTCGACTCGTGAACGCCGTTGATCCAGAAGATCCTTGTGGGCTTGCGGCAGGTCCATCCGATCAAACCGCTCGCGGAGATCCTCCCAAAGGAGTTCCATGATTTGGATCTTTTCCGTAATGGGCAATTCCCTGACCTCTGCTATTGTCATGCTTCAATCCTACTGCATGTCAATTGATTGCGCAATTTCGTTTTGGGCCCGCGGGGGGCGAGGGGATTTGACAAAATTGCCGGCATAGGTCAGGGGGAGAATGAAACGGAAGCGGATCATGCTTTGTTAGGACTTGCGGCGGTTCAGCCAGACGGGGATGAGACAGAGAAAGATGCATAGCCAGGAGTATTTCATGCCGTTCAGCGCCCATCTGGCAAAGGAGAAAAACCAATGCGTTTTGATGTAATTTTTTGCCGCAAGATCGTTGGCATGGGCTGCCGAGGCCAGTCCTCCGCAGGCGTAATGACCGGCAATCGCGTGACCGCCATAAGCCGCGCGCAGGGCATAGGCCCCGCCTCCGAACGCCCAAACACCCACCGCCAGGCCGCCGGCCGCATAGACTCCCACCGCCAATCCTCCAATGCTGCAAAGACCGAGCGCCAAGCCGCCAATGGAGAACAGCCCCAGGCTGGCGCCTCCGATCGCGATGCCGCCCACAGCCACGCCGCCGAATGAAAAAAGAATTCCGAAGGCAATGTCACCCACGGCAATCCATCCCCTGGCAATGCCGCGCGCCCGGCGGGAATTGTCTTGTTGACCGCAACAGACGTGAACCAGAGGAAGTCCCAGCCATTTCAGTTTTGATTGATAATTCATATCGACTGGGAGTTGCGACAATTTTATCGAATGCCCCAGGGAATGCAAACGGTTTTTGGGTGTGCGGAGGGTCTTATCGCTTGATGTTTTTGGAGGGAGAATTATTCTTTTGCCATGGACAAGCTTTCGGACTGGATGGGCATGGTGTTTGTTGGGGTTGTTGGGACGGCTTCATTTTTAGTCGCATGGAACTTGCAAAATTGCCTTGAAAAAGTAGATTATCGATATGAGCAAAAAAGCCTCCGTGCCCGCTCAAGAGGATAAACCGTATAGGAAATTCGAAACTTTTGCGGAATTCTTTCAGCAGGCGAAACAACATTCCGGTTACTGGGTGGAACTTGCCAAGCTGAAATTTGGCAGGCAAAAATCCCGGCTTTCTATTTTCCCCCGGTTGTATAAGGTTGATTTGAACAAAGGAGAATATGAGTGCTCAATTGCTGGAAATTGAACGCAAGGCCATTCGGTTGCCGGCTCTGGAACGGGAGGAGTTGGCGGGACGACTGATTCAAAGTCTGGACAACACCCCCTTGACCGAAGTGGAAGAGGCTTGGGTCAAGGAAGCTGAACGGCGTTTCAATGGATATTGTCGCGGTGAGCGCAAAGGCATTCCCGCTACGAAGGTTTTCAAGCAAATTCGGCGGGATTTGGGATGGAAGTAGTTTTTGATGTTGAGGCCAGAAGGGAGGTTCAGGAAGCGGCGGCCTATTATGAAGATTGTCGTGAAGGATTGGGTGAGGCATTTCTTCAGGCGGTCGAAAATGGAGTGGAACAGGTGCGATCTCACCCTTTGACTTGGCATCCCCTCAAGGGACATTTCCGCCGATATTTGGTTTCCCGTTTTCCATACGGCATTATCTATGCCCTGCATGAAAAAAAGATCTACGTGGCGGCCGTGATGCATCTGAAACGAAAACCGGACTATTGGCGAAATCGGACACCGTGGGGCAAATCCTGACTGGTGGCGGCATTCAAAGGGATGGCCGGTGAGGGCGGTTTTATGGCAGGCAAAGGATTGTAAAAATGGTTTGGCATGCTGGGAGGGGAAGCGATAGGGTGTGAGAGTCGACCTTGATCGCGGATGTATTATGAAAACATTGGATTTTGGAATGCACCATTGATTTCCATTTTGAAATGCATGAAGAAGATATTGATTGGAATCCTTGTGGTTGTGGTTTGCGCTGGAACAGCCTTTGTCGCCATGATCTATATGGGATTGAGAAGGCTTGGCGAAGAAGACCGCGTTCCTCGCGACTATACCCGTGTCCTCCAAGCCATTTGCGCTTATTCAGACACCAACGGCGTTGCGCCATCATCGTTAAAGGATTTGACGCCTCAATTTCTTCCAGCCATCCCTGCGCCAAGGTCCGGGGAAATGGTTTTCTATAAACGAATGACTGATCTGACCAACTGGACTTTTGCTGTCACAACGGATGTTGGATCGAGCCGTTGGACTTATTTTCAGGCGTCAACAGCGTCCGCCCATCCCGAGACAAGCACAAACCAAATTGGAACGATTCACTGTTGGCGGATATTTCAGGAAAACAGGAAATGATTGGAATTTAGAGTATTTTAAATTGAGGTGAGACCAATACATCGAAGCGATTTTATTGAAATGAACTCCAGAAAACTGTTCTAAACTGTTGCTAGTCCTAGATTCTTGTGTTTGTCCTGAGTTTTGGTGAATTAAGGTTGTTCCCAGTCCCGCGTGAGTTTGATGAGTTCTTCCTTTGATGCTTTAAAGGCCGCTAAGCTCTCATGCAAGACAATCGCCTCTTCCTCCTTCGGAGCGCAGTTGAAAATGCGAACCCAGAGAGGGTACTTCGGTTTGGCCAGAAAGTAGGCGATGATTTTACCGTCGTCTTGCCGGTTGCCCACCGATAGGAAACGATAGCCTGTCCGCAGGTGGAGTTCGTAGTTCATTGGCCAAGTGTCCCTTACTTGGTATTTTGCGGTTGAGGGAACGATTACCATGTTTTGGGATGATGCTGCCTTCTCGTACATGTCCAAGCCAATCTGTCTCCCGAGCGCCTCATGATGCTGCATGGTGCAGTACGCGACGGCCATGCGGAAGGAGATGTGGCAGTAAAGGGAGTAGACGCCAATGGCCAAGCATCCCAAGATTGAGATTATAATTTTTTGTTTTCGTGTCATGTGTGACCTCTACTATTGACATGCTCCAATCCTGCCACATGCCAGTTGACTTGCAATTTCGTTTTTAGTGTCTCCCTCGGGGATGCTGGAAACCCCTCGCCTTCTAGCCGAGGGTGGTTCAGTAATCGGAAGTAGTTTGGAAAGGAGGCGGTTGTTGTGGGGGGGCCATGGTTGGCAAAGGATTTGAAAGATTGTTGCTGGAAAAAATACGCTGCAACGCCACACATCGTAGTTTTGCAAGAGCCTCTTTATTTTTGTTGTTTTTGGTTATTGTCCTTTCGGCTCAGGCGTAATCGGACCAGATCAAAATGGAGGTCAAGGTTGGGGGGGCTGCATTTTAAATTTCGCAGCCAGGCTTGGAAGATCGCGAAGAGGGATGGCGGTGAGGCGATGGTCGAGTTCGTAGCGTTCGTTTCCGGGATAAACGATCCACAAATGGGCCAGTTGGAGGTCGGCGAGCGCGGTGCGCATCGAACGGGTTGAACTCGGCGCGTCCGCATATTTGCATTCGAAACCGTAACGTTTGCCGTCAACCGTCACCAGCAGGTCCAACTCCGCCCCGGCATGGGTGCCCCAGAAACAGGCGTTGCGCGTTCCGATGACGGCCAGGATTTGTTCGATGGCAAAGCCTTCCCATGAAGCGCCCAGCTTGGGATGACCGGTCAGAGCCTCGAAGGTGACGATGTCCTGCAAGGTGTGCAACAAGCCGGAATCGCGAAGATAAATTTTGGGCGCTTTGACCTGCCGCTTTTTCAGGTTTTCAAACCACGGCGGCAAAATGCGCAACATGAAGGCGCCGGCCAGAATGTCAAGATAACGGCGTGCGGTCGCTTCGCTCGAACCCAACGATCGCGCAAATTCCGACGCATTCCACACCTGGCCATGATAGTGGGCGACCATGTTCCAGAATCGGCGCAGGGTCATCGCCGGAATGGTGATGCCAAACTGGGGGATGTCTCGTTCCAGAAAAGTCCGGATGAAATTCCCGCGCCATTCCGCCGCCACAACCTCATCCGCCGCCAAAAACGACCTGGGAAACCCACCCCGCAACCAAAGCGTTCGCAGGGTCTCGACGCCTGTTTCCCTCAGATCAAAACCGCTCAGATCGACCAATCCAACACGCCCGGCCAGCGATTCGGACACTCCGCGAACCAAAGTGGGCGATGCGCTGCCGAGAAGGAGAAAACGGGCGGGGACATCCTGACGGTCGAGCAGCACGCGCAGGATTTCGAATAATTGCGGTTTTCGCTGGATTTCATCGATGACCACCAGCCCTCGCAGTTCACCCAGTGTTTGTTCCGGCGTTTCCAGTTTGCGTTGATCCACCGGCTTTTCCAAATCAAAGAATGCGCTGTTTTTTTCACCAGCCGCAAAAGCCTGTGCCAGCGTTGTTTTGCCACACTGGCGCGGGCCGACCAAGGCAACGGACGGATGCGATCGAAACGCAAAACGTATCCGCTCCAAAGCATGGGGACGTTGAATCATTCATAGGACTATAATCCTTGAAAATCGGTTGGTCAAGTGCGGATTTTCAAGGAAAATCGAAGTGAGGAGGCGGGGAATGGCGGCAAAATATTGTTTTCTGTTTTTTCAACCTTGTAGAGTAGTGATTTGAGAGGGGAAAATGAACGCCCAATTTTTTTGAAAAACCGGGATCGGCTCCCAACTCTTGACATGAACCGCCCGATTCTCTGTCTTTTTATTTTTTTGTGTTCGACCATCAGCCGGGCTTCCCCTTGGTTGTGTGTCGCTGTTGCATTCACCGTACTGCTGGCGCTCAAGTCTGGCGCCGCCGCGCTTGAGACGAAGGTTCCATTGCTCCGCGCCGCCGCTGCCGCCGTGGACATCACCCCGCGTATTTTTCCGTTCAACATGCCGGGCCTTTTCACCGCAAACATGGCTGAAAGCGCGCACGATCCGCTCCATTCCCGCGCGCTTGTGCTTGACGATGGGACGACCGCGCTGGCGCTGGTCGTGGTGGACAATCTTGGCGTGGCTCGCGAAATTGTCGATGAGGCGAAAGCCATTGCCGCGAAGCGTTGCGGCATCGCGCCGGAGAAAATCCTCATTTCCTCGACCCATACCCACAGCGGGCCGTCGTCGATGGCTGCGAACTACCGCAAAATTTTGACCGATGGCATTGCCGAGTCCATTGTCCGCGCCCACGGCGCATTGCGGCCCGCCGCGGTCGGCGTCGCGGTTCACCCGTTGCCCGAGGAAGTCTTCAATCGCCGCTGGTTTCTCAAGCCGGGCAAGATGCCGCTGAATCCTTTCGGCAAGATGGATCAGGTCAAGATGAATCCCGGCACAAGGCCCGATGTTCTTGATCATCCCGCCGGACCAACAGACCCGGATATCACCATTGTTTTTGTGCAGGACGCGAAACGCCAGCCGCTCGCGCTTTACGCCAACTACTCCTTGCACTATGTCGGTGGCGCGCCGAAGGGCATGGTGTCGGCTGATTATTATGGTGAGTTTGCCCGTCTCATGCCCTTTCGCGTGGGAGCGGGGAAGGATTTTGTGGCCATGATGTCCAACGGGACCTCCGGCGACATCAATAACAGGCCCTTTCTCGTCACTCGTCCGCCGCGTGAGCCGTTTGAGCAGATCCGTATCGTGGCGCAAAAAGCAGCCGACGCCGCATGGCGCGCGCGAGCCAAGATCACAGCCTGCGACGCAAACGCGCGGCTTGGCATGATCCAGCGTGAAGTCACTCTATCCCTGCGCCAGCCCACGGCAGAGCAGGTGGCGGAAGCCAGGGCCGTGCTTGCTGTTCAAGATGAGGCCGGGCGCGCCAGACAGCCGCCCTTGGCGGAAAACTATGCGCGAAAAACCATCGAACTCTTCGAGCGCAAGGACAAGACGCTAACCGTGCAGTTGCAAGCCCTGCGCATTGGCGGCCTTGCCATCTGCTGCATGCCGTTCGAGACGTTTGCCGAGATCGGCCGCGAATTGAAAAAACGCAGCCCGTTTTCGCTCACAATGGTGGTGGGACTTGCCAATGCCTCGCACGGCTATTTGCCGACCCCGGAGCAGCACAGGCTTGGCGGATATGAGACTTGGATGGGCACTTGCAGGGTTCAGGAGGACGCCTCAGTCATCCTCATCAATAACCAGCTCGAAATGCTTGCCGAACTCGTTAAAGAGAAATGAATTGACCCCGGTTGATTTGGATGATGCGGCGCGGCTCCTTGGGGGGATAAACAAGTTTTTTTTGCGTGAGGTTGTTCAACACTTCTTTCAGATATTTCCGTGCTTCCCACCGCGCCATGGGAAGGTCCTGGCTCAAGTAATTTCCGCATTCAACCGCCGATGCTCCGGGAATTTTTCCCTTGTGCCTGGCAATGAAGCCAAACATCTTCCTCATGATGGGGACAACGTCTTCCGGACGGAGGTCGCCTTTGAAAATCGCGTAACAACCGGTGCGGCAGCCCATTGGTCCGAAATAGACCGTTTTCTCCGCCCACACGGGATGATTCCGCAAAAAGGTCGCTCCAAGATGCTCAAGGGTGTGCAGGGCCGGAACATCAAGAACCGGCTCCTTGTTCGGCGCCTTCATGCGGATATCAAACGTGGTGACGATTTCGGTCCCGACATGATCTTTCCGCGAAACATACAGTCCGCGGCGCAGGTTGGAATGGTCCACTGCGAAACTTTCAATTCTCTTCATGTTTCTCCTCCAGAAGGCTTAATTGCGTCAACAGGTTGATCACCAGCGCGACCGAATGTTGCGCCGCTGTGTTCATGGAAAGTTTGTAGACTTGATGGCTCTCATCGGCGGTGACCAGGTCGGAAATCGAACGAACGATGACAAAGGGCGTGTGAAACAGATAACAGGTCTGGGCAATGGCCGCGCCTTCCATCTCCACCGCCATCACGGAGGGGAATTTTTTCTGGATCTCCCGGATTTGCTTCCGGTGATGAATGAAGGAATCGCCGGACATGATCTGTCCCTGGATGACCTTGATTCCTTTTTCTTCCGGCAGGGACTGGCACGCGAGGGCGACCAGCCGGGGATCCGGATGATAAGCGGCCGGCATTCTGGGGATCTGGCCGTACTCGTAATTGAAAACGGTGGCGTCGGCGTCGTGATGCCGGACCTCGGTGGAAACCACGATGTCGCCGACATTCAATTTATCCGGAGGAAAACCTCCGGCAACCCCTGTGTTGATCACATAGTCCGGCGCGAATTTGTCGATCAGCAGGGCGGTTCCCACGGCCGCGTTGACCTTTCCGATTCCGCAAAGCAGCAGGGCTGTTTTATGCCGGCACAGGCTGCCGAGGTGAAACTGAAAATGGCCGGTTTCCTTTTTGCGCGGATGTTCCAGCCGGCTTCGCAATTCGCGAAGTTCTTCCTCCATGGCTGCAATGATTCCGATTTTCATGGGGCTTCCTTGTTTCAAAAATAAAAAGGGGTCATGCGTCCCGATGCTCCGCATCCACCGGGATGTAAGTGATGGGAGGGGTGTGTTTTTTGAAGAGTTTGCGCGTTTCAGCGGCGAGGCTTCGAAAGGTCTGGGCGGTCATGATTAATCCGTTTCCCTTGAGCAAAGCCGCCGTGTTGATGGTTTCGCCGTAGACATCGAACCGTTTTTCGCTCGCGGTTCCGATCATGCCGCAGGCGGCGGGGCCGACATGGATCTTGATGTTGTGACGGCACGGCATTTGGCGGGCCTGGCACCATCGATCGCCTTCCGTCTTGATGCGATGCAGGGCGAGAATTCCCGCGTCTGTCTTCTCGATGGGAAAGACGATGAACGACGCGTCGCCAATGAATTTGACGACTTTTCCGCCTGCGGGTTCGATCACCTGTCCGATGAATTCGGTGTAGAGGCCGAGCGTTTCAAAAGCCTCCCGGGCCGGGATGCCTCGCATCCATTTTGCAAAACCCGTGAGGTCGGAAAATGCGACCAAAAGGTCCGTCTCCACGACGCCCTTGACCTGGTTGAAGTCCAGCATAAAAGCTCCTTTTCGTTGTGTTCGTTTTAGGACGCCCCATGTGTTCGTCGGCAATACAAGGAAATCGCCAGCCCGAAGTCTGGCAGTTGGAAAATCCTTGCCAGACTATCAGACCGGGGTCAACACTTGATTCCGCTGAAAAAGTCTGTAGGCCGTGATGGACTTGGTTGTTTATCCGGCAACCTTCTGAGGGACAGGGGGACAAGGATTTTGAACTTGCCGGTGAAAGGGATAGGGTTCAGTGTCCCTGCGAAATGAACCGCCTCATTGTTTTTCTTTTTGCGGGGCTCTGCCTGAGCGGAGAGGGCGCCGCCGGTTCTGTCGAGGAGTTGCAGTCGTTCACGGATTTCAAGGCGGGGGATTTGAAGAAGCTGTCCGGGGAGGACATTCTCATCCGCCGGGGCGGTTTGATGCTGTTTCCGCGGGGGCTTTCCTCCCAGTCCTGCTTTTTTGTTCCGGCGTCCGCGAAGAACACCGCCAAAGCCATCCAGATGTGGGATCCCACGCTTCACGAATCCCTTGGGGTTTACCTGCATAAAACGATCCAATCCCCGCCTCGCGAAAGCGATTTCGATTCGCTCGATCTCAACATCGCCAAATCCCCGGTCCGCTGGCTGGTGGACAAGACCCTGGCTGTCAAAGCCGATCGTTTTAAGTTTCAGATCAGCCGTGCGGAGGCGGCGCGGATTGCCGAGGCAACACAGGGGCGGGCGCCGGGCGCGGAAGCGGCCGGCCAGGCGTGGAAAAAGATTTTGATGTCCCGCGCGGCGGGTTTTCAACAGAATGGACTGTCCAAGGCGCCTCTTTATGAAATGAGCGATCCGCCCATCAAGACGACGATTGAGATCCAGAGTTTGCTCAAGGAGGAACCTCGAATTGCGGAGCGATTTTCACGGTTTTTGGCCGAGGCGCGCCTGATTGGCGCCGGGAGGGCGCCGCGCTCCAGGATAGCGATTCAATATTATTGGGAACTCTTCGAAGCGGAAGACCATGCCGCCTTGTGCCTGGGCGCCAGCCATCTCAAGGCGGTTGGCGATCATTATCAGGTGATTGACTGCGGATACTACGTTTCCAACGCGTATTACACTTCCCTGGTTTTGTTTGAGGTATGGCCTGTGGAAGGGGGATCGTTGGTCTGGCGCGCCGACCTGTTGTCGTCTTCTTCCGTTGCCGCGGCCAAAGGGATCGAGCGCATGGCCTTCAGCATGGTCATGATCCAGGAAATCAAAAAAGCCATCCGGTTTTTCCAGCGGGATATGAGGCAGGCTTCCAAAGGGTGAGTTGAGGGTTGACCGTGTGCGGGACAGTTTGTAGGGTGCGGGCGTTCGCCGTTTTTCTGCGCGCCGTATCCGGTTTGATATGAACGCGCGGGGATGCCTCAGGTTAAAATATGAAAAACAAATTCTTTGGTTTACTGGTGATTGCAGCCGTCTATCTGACGGGAGGGGCTGTTGGAAAAGCGGATGACAGCAGTTTTTACATCAAGGCGCAGACACCGCCGACGATCCAGACCGACAATGGGGGGGACAGTGTTTACCGGCCCCTTTGTCCGGCGCCTTCCAAGCTGGCGGCCACGGACAATCTCAAGAAGAATTATGGCTCCAAGGAGGCGCCGCCGTTGCGCGGATGGCTGCAGGGCATGTTTTGGGGGAACAACCAGGTTGGGAAGGATGATTTTTACAAGCAATACAAAGGGGGCGTGAAGTCCTGCTGGCTGGGACAGCAGGCGGCGTTTCCGCAGCCTTACGGTTTTTACTACAGTTACATTCCGAAACTGTGGGGGTATGACTATTCCACCTTCAATTCAAAGGATTGGGCGGGCGGCCTGGCGTCGGGTGCGGGCGCGGAAGGCAAGAGCTGGGGCAAGCTGATGATCCGGGGGATCAATCTTTTTGCGCAATGCCCGATGTTCTATCCCACGGCGGACCGGAACGACCTGATCAATTCCAATACCTATGGCTTGATGTCGCCGTGGGATTTGTCGCCGTTGGTGGTCAAGTGTCCTCCGGCCATGAATCTGGTTGTGACACCCAGCAATGGGTTGGTTTCCGAAATGCCCGTTTACACGCCCAGCGTGCCTGATCCGCTCAAGGGGCAGGACAATTACAAATCCTATCCCCTTGTTTTTCCCATGTGGAACAAGGCGGGGGTGACCAAGACGGACCAGAAAACCCAGGATCAGGATGTGTCGGCGGCTATGAAACCCCAGACCGCCGAGTGTTTGATGGTGGATCGCATTGGCGATTTCGACGCGGATATTCTTCTGGCCAATCCCTTGAAAGCCGACAGCCAGTACCTGAAGATGACCACGATGCAGGGATCGCCTCTTTCGTGGTACGAGCAGAAGGGCGCCCAGTACACCCTGTTGTACAACAGCCTTTGCTCCTATCCGGCGGGCAATGCCCAGATTCAGGATCCCGTGAGGAACACCGACACCAACGCCTTGAAGGTTGATGCCGACAGCGCGGGCAAGGGGTTTCTGGTGCCCGGCACGAATGTGCGTTACGCCATCATCAGCGGCAACAACACGGATCCCAACCAGCCCAATCCGGACTCGGGCGCTCCCGACATCCTGAGCTGCCTGACGCCGCGGCCCGAACGCAACGGCGCCAGTTGGAAGGTTTACCAGGACAACTTCATTTCCTGGGCGGTTTACTGGGTGGATGGAACGGCCACTTTTACGGGGGATGCGGCCAAGGGGCAGGATCATTACCTGACGTGGAAAAACACGGCGGGGGCGAATTATTTTGCGGTGGCCATGCTGCCCACGCAGATGTCGTACAGCAGTGCCCGTCTCACCTTCAATCTTGCCGAGGCGAGGACCTTTGCCGATGCGTATGGCAAATGCGCGTTCAATTTTCCGACGAACACCAAGGTGACCTATTCGGTTGCCTCCAAGAGCACGGCTTCCACCACCTTCACGCCGACCCTGCAAACCCGTGGCGGCGCAACGGGCATGACATCCGGCCAGACCGTGTTCGGGCTGATGCCTCATCATTATCAGGTGTTGAAGATCGACAAGGACGCGCAGTGGGATCCCCTGGGAACGAACAAGGCGTCCCAGCGGCTGGATGCGGACAAAAACGCCAAGTTCCATTACTGGACGGCGCGGGGGATGATGTTGCCTTACGTGGGGGCGTCCTTCACCACCCAGTATCTGTTGCAAAACTTTTTGCCGGATCTTCCGCTTTTGTCGAAGACCGACTGGACGACGGCCGACATGAAAGTCAGCGGCGAACAGGCGGCCATCAGTTTGGGGCAATATGTGTACAACAATTTGAACAGCAATTATGGCGCTTACATTGCGTTGGGGAACCAGCCGTTCGGATTGTATTATTACGGCGGCGCGGATCTTTACGGGTACTGCAACCGGAGCGTCAACGTGGCCGGGCAGATGCTGGCCTTGAACCAGATGCAGGCATCGACTGTTTTCGGGGATTCGCCCAAGGCGGCGGATCTCAAGTATGACGTGAACGGTTATGCGAAACTTGGACAGGCCCAATTGAACCAGGCGGCGTTCATTCAAAACATGGTGATCACGGGCGACAGGGTGACCAACCTCAAGATTCTCAATGGCGGAATCAATTACACCTGGCCGAGGGTGACGATTGAAGCGCCGAAATCGGGGGGGACCCAGGCGAAGGCGGCAGATTTCAGCAAGATTGGCATGGCCACGGGTGGGACGCTGGCAAACATCCCGATCATCGACAACGGCGGCGGTTATACGGCTGTCCCGAATGTGACGATTGATGACAATGACGGCAGCGGCCGGACCGGCAAGGGGAGCGGGGCGGTGGTGGTGGCCGAGATGGGCAACACGTTGTACACCATGGTTCCGTCGGACACGGCGGGCGCCGACGCCATGTTTGGCACGACGGGCCACAAGACATCGCTGACGGGGATGATGCAGATTTACCTGCGCCAGTTGCAAAACGGGCTTTCGCTCTTTTTCAATCCCTCGCCGTTGGCGCCGCCGACCGGGCAGCCTTTCAAGATCACGTCCATTTACGATCCGGAATCCTTCCGGACGCTGATTTATCCCGTGAATCCCGCGGCCGCAGTGGTGTATTGCAGCAAGGTTTCGAATCTTCAGATGGGCGATTGTTTTGCGGTGGCGCAGCATTTCGAGGATTTGCATTACCAGTGGGGCTATTACCTGACGGCGGCGGGGTTGTCCGCCGTGCTGGAGAACAGCTGGAATGCCATTCCGACGGCGAGCGAATGGGCGGGCAAGGCCAGTTACGGGCCGGTGATCGACCAACTCATCATGACCCTGGCGTACGATCCCGACAATGCGGCGCTGACCAATCCCAACACGGGATTCTGGCCGTATGCGGCGGGCGGGAAGAATTGTGTGTATCCGAAGTTTTCCTTTTTCGACCAGTACAACGGCCATGCGTGGGCCACGGGGCTTTCGGACGACATCAAGCTGAAGGATGTCTTCTCCAACGAAAACTCCATTTACGAGGGTGCACAGGCGTGGGCGGGGATCATCTTCTGGGGCGCGGCCACCGGCCGTCCGGCCCTGGTGGATCTGGGCATTTACATGTACGCCACCACCGCGCATGCGGGGGACATCTATTTCTTCGACAAGAACCAGAATTATGTGAACGGTTCGACAATCACGGTGGGCAACAAGGGGGGGACCATCACCACGTGGATGCCCCAGGCGACGGCCGCCAAGGATATCACCATCGTCAACAACCTGTATAAATACAACGCCGCAAAACCCATCAGTTTCGACTCGGTTCGCAACGGAGTGCTGGGGGTTTGCACCCAGTATCCGAACATGATCACGCCCTCGTCGATGTTTTCATCGAATCCTGTGGCCAACATGGACATTCAGACTCATGCCACCGCGCCATGGATGCTTTCCCAGGCCCGGTGTCCTGATTACATGAACAAATGGCTGGGGATCACGGGCACCGGGCCCTGGTCCACCCTGGCGCAAGGCATGATGGGCGGCGCTGCCACGCCCAAGGCCAATTTTGTGCCGTACGCGTTGGGAATGGATGTGTTGAACGCGGCGATGGGACGCACCCAGTCGTTCCTTGATCCGTCCAAGAAGCCTCTCCAGGCGTTGATCGACACGACGGGGAGCGGTCAAAAAGAAGCTGTCAAGACGGAGCCGGGGAAACCGTATTTCTTCCCGGGAACCGCGGCGATCTGGATGAAGGCGTTTGCCAAGTATGGGCGTCCCGACTTTTCCGTGTATGGGACGACGGGCGGCGACAAGATGGTTTTTACCGGCGTGTTCAACAACGGCGGCAAGCGCACCTACGTGGCCTACAATCCAAATCCTGGCGATCCCAAGAAGGACTCGATCAAGGTGAGTTTTTACTCTGTCGGCAATGCGGGCGGAAGCAACGCCGTGACCTTGTCTGTGCCTCCCAAGGCATGGGTTGTGAGCGATACGAAAGGGGCGGGCAAACCTCCGGCTTCCAAAAAGCGGATGGGGACGGGGGGCTTTTTGGATAATTAAACAGGCTGAAGCTTGTCAGGTTGAAGACTGAAGCAAATTTATCGGAGTCATTGCGAGGAGTTCGCCTTGGCGAACGACGAAGCAATCCCGTTTCCGGGATTGCTTTGCCACCCCGCTTTGCCGTGGTTCCTCACAATGACATTGAGGAAGAATGGCTGACAAAACGGTGAAAACATTGGCGTTATTGTTGCTGGGCGCGATCCTGGGTTGCGGATCGGGGGGATGCGCGCCATCTCCGAAAACGCAAACGCGGATCCGGGTGGCTGTGGTGCCCAAGCGCGAGAGCAACGAGTATTGGGATGTGTTGCATGCCGGGGCGCTGGGGGGGGTGCGCCAGCTCCGCGAGAAAGGGGTGTTGGTGGACTTGGTCTGGGCCGGCACCGAGACCGAGGGGGACAATGCCGGACAGATCCGATTGATTGAAAGGTTTGCCCGTGAACATGTGGACGCCCTGATCGTGTCCCCCCAGAACCGGGACTTGATGGCGGCTGCGGTGAACAAGGCCATCCAGTCCGGTGTGCCGGTGATCGCTTTTGATTCGGAAGTCAATACGCCGATGGTTTCGTGTTATGTGGGGACGGACAATTACAGCGCCGGGGAGAAGGCGGCGGAACACATCGCCGGCCTGCTCAAGGGCAAGGGGCGCGTGCTGATGCAGCGATATCTTCCCGGGTCCGGGTCGTCCATGGAACGGGAGGCGGGGTTTGCCAATGCGCTTCGCGCCAATCACCGGGAGGTGACGGCACTTCCGTGGAACACCTATGCCGGCGCGACAAGGGAGGAGGCTCTCAATGTGTGCCGCCAGGCGCTCAAGAAATGGGGCAGCCAGGCGGATGCGATTCTTGTTTCCACCCAGTTTGCGGGAAACGAGATGTTGCGCGCCATGATGGAGGCGGGGCTGGCTGGCAGGATTCCGCTGGTGGTGTTCGACACGAATCCCTTTTTGGTTTCCGCCTTGCATGACGGGAAAGTCCAGGCGCTGGTGGTGCAGTCCGAGTGGGAAATGGGACGGAAGGCGGTCGAAATCGCCTCGCAGTGCGTTCTTGGTCATGCGGTGGCCAGGGTCCAGCATACGCCGGTGACGGTGGTGACCAGGGACTTGATGAAAGACCCGGCCATGCACGCGCTGATCGAGCCGCCGGTTGCGCATCCTTCCATGTTGAAAAGCGTGTCCGACCTGCTGCGTCTTCAATGAGGCCGCAGGGCATTGACGGCCTGGAAGATGCCGCTCATCATGGAGAATGCGATCAAACCCACCATGACGGCCATGACGATGATGATGGCCGGCTGGATGAGGGAGGTGAGGGCATTGACGCTTTTGTTGAGTTCCTTGTCATAACGCAAGGCGGCCTTGGCCAGAGATTTTCCCAAGTCGCCGGTTCGTTCGCCGAGGGAGGTGAGGTCGACCAATTCGCCGGGGAACACGCCGGATCGTTGCATGGCTTCGGAGAGCAGGGCGCCGTCGGAAACCGATTCGATGGTTTGGTCCAATCCCGACCTCAAATGGGTATTGACCGTGGCATCGCGCGACAGTTTCAGCGCACCCAGGAGTGGGATGCCATTGTGGAGAAGGGTGGCCAGGGTTTCCGACAACTGGGCCAGAAAGCCGGCCAAAACCACGCGCCCGACAAGGGGGATCCGCAACTGGGCGGCATCCCACCAAGTCCGTCCGGCAGGGGTTTTGATGGTCTGGCGAAATCCAAGGATTGCCGCCGCGAAGGACAGGGTGATCAACCACCAGTAGGCGGCCAGGAAATGGCTGGCGCCGATCATGACCTGGGTGACCCATGGCATGCGCGCGCGTCCGGCTGAGAAAAGCGACTGTAATTGCGGGGCCAGGAAGGTCATGAAGATGATGATGAGAATCGTGGCAGCAAAGATCATGATGGCCGGATAGACCAGGGCTGCGCGGACGCGTCCGCGCAAATCGTCCAGAAGACGCAGTTGGATTTGCAGACGGGCCAGGATTTTGGTCAGCGCGCCGCTTTGTTCGCCGGCCTGGATCATGTTGATGTAAAGGTCGCCGAACCGGTCGGAAATCCGGCGCAAAGTGGCCGAAAGGGTCACTCCCTCGCTGATCAAGTGGCGGGTGCGGGCGGCCAGAGGACTCAGAGCCGAGTTGACCCGCCGTTTTTCCAAGGCGCGCAAGGCCGGTTCCAGTTGCATTCCGGAATCAAGGAGATCCTCGAGTTCCTCGGTGAATTGCAGGATCTCCGCCTTGCTCAAGGCCAGGTTTTCCGAGGTTGGAATGGGTTCCGGCGTTGGCGTGGGGCCGGGCGATGTTTTTGGGGGAGCGGAAGAATGGCTGGGGGGCGTTGCGCCGCCGCCGGTTTCGCAAAGCCGCAAGGGATGCAAATGCTGGCGGGTCAGCAGGTCGAAGGCCTGGTTCCGGCTGCCCGCCTCGATTGAGCCGGTTTTTTTCTCTCCGGACTTGTCGATCGCTTCGTAGAAAAACCGGGGCATGGGGGATTTCGTGGTTGCGGGACGGGTTCAAGCCGTTCAGGCAGCCGACGCCTCCTTTTCCACGGTTGTGACGCGTTGGATTTCCGCGAGCGAGGTTTGTCCGGCCATGGCTTTGTCCAGGCCGTCGGCCCGCAGCAGTTTCATTCCATCGGTCATGGCCTGTTTGAGCAGGTCGTTGTAGGATGCCTTTTCGCTGATGAGTTCCTGCAGGCGGGGCGTGACCACGCACAGTTCCATGATCACAAAGCGTCCCTGGTAGCCGGTTTGACGGCAGGCCGGGCAACCCACGGGTTCCCAGAATTGGACGGGTTCGTTTGATGTGATGCCCGCGCCCTGGAGTTGTTCCATGGTGTACGAAACCGGTTTGCGGCATTCGGGGCAAAGCTGGCGGACGAGGCGTTGGGCAAGGAAGGCGCGAACCGAGGTGGCGACGAGATAGGGTTCGATGCCCATGTCGATGAGGCGGGTGATGGAGCTTACCGCATCGTTGGTGTGGAGGGTCGAGAAGACCAGATGGCCGGTGAGCGCGGAACGGATGGCGGTTTCGGTTGTTTCCAGGTCGCGCATTTCGCCGACCATGATGATGTTGGGGTCGGCGCGCAGGATGCTTCGCAGGCCCGCGGCAAAGGTGAGGCCGATTTCGGAATGGACGGCGATTTGGTTGATGCCTGGGATCTTGAATTCGACCGGGTCCTCGATGGTGATGATCCTCCGGCCCGGTTCATTGAGGCAGGAGAGAAGGGAGTAAAGCGTGGTGGATTTGCCGCTGCCGGTGGGGCCGGTCACCAGGACGATGCCGTTGGGCAGGGTCAGCAGGTTGCGCAATTTTTTTTCCAGTTCCGGGTCCAGGCCAAGGCGCGGCAGATCGAACTGCTGGCTGGCCAGGAGGCGCAGGCTGAGGGTTTCGCCGGTCACGGTGGGAATGGCCGCGACGCGCACGTCGATGCGTTTGCCCTCGATCTCCAGGTTGATGCGTCCATCCTGGGGCAGCCGCCGTTCGGCGATGTCGAGGCGGGCCATGATCTTCAGGCGCGAGATGACCGAGTCCTGCAATTGCTTGATGCTGGCCGGAACGGAAAGGGGGCGCAGCACGCCGTCGATGCGCAGGCGGATCCGCAGTTCACTTTCCAGGGGCTCGATGTGGATGTCGGTGGCTTCCTGGCGGATGGCTTCGCGAAGGACGTGATTGACGAAGGTGATCACCGAGGCGTCGTTGGTGTCTTCCGCGTCCAGGCGGTTGGCTTCCTCGTGCAGATGGTCGAAGACCTTGTCGTCGGCCCGTCCGGCCAGGATGGATTCCAAGGTGTCGGCGCCCAGGCCGTAGCCTTCCCGGATGGCATCGCGCAACCGGTTGCGGGAGGTCATGACGCAATGGACGGGGCCGTTGACGGCGCGCGCCAGGAGCTGCCGGGCCACGAGATTGAACGGGTTGTGGATCAGGACAATCAGGCCTTCCTCCGTTTTCTGAATGGGCGCCAGTTGTTGTTGCAGGGCGAGCCGGACTGGGATTTCACCGAGGAGGTTTTGGGGGATGGCGATGGCCGGTTCGGGCCACCAATCCATGCCGCAGTATGCGGCCAGTTCGCGCAAAAACGGCTCTTCCCGGAGGGTGGGCAGGTCCAGCAGATCATCCAGCGCGAATTCGGGGAATTCGTCGTTGTCAGCCGACAGGCGTTCCTGCCAGGGCGCATCGAGAATTGCGCCATGTTTTTCGGCCAGTTGGCGGAATATTTGCAACCAGGCTGCCATGCGCAGGTGGACCTTTCTAACGAGACTTCGCCTCAGACCGGCAAGAGGCGGAATAAAATTCGAAATCCGAATATCCAAAATCGAAACAAATGCATCTGAATAAAATCACGGCACAGTTTGTTTTGATCATTGGAATTTTTCCATTCCCAATTGTTTGGGATTTCGATATTCGGATTTTTGAATTCATTTGGGTTTCGGAAGAATGGAAAAACTGACACACCATTAAGTTTTCAGCCATGCAAACGTTTAATGTTGTCCGGAGGATGCCTCCCAGTTGCCCACGATTCCCTCGGTGGCGTTGGGGCCGTTGGGCCCCCAAGACCAGAGGTCGAAGCTGGTGGCGTTATGTTTGCCGGGGCAGAGATATTGGTAAGGGTTGCCCCACGGATCGATAAGGGCTTCGGATTTGAGCAATTGGACCCATACGGAAGGAACCGGCGGGAGAGTCGGTTTGCTTACGAGGGCCTGGAGTCCCTGCTGGGTGGTGGGATGCTTGAAATTTTGAAGCCGGTAGGTGTTGAGTTGGGCGGTGAGGGTCTGGATGTCGCCCCTGACGCGGGTGATTTTGGCTACGTCCACGTTGCCGGCGAGGTAATAGATGCCCGCGCCCAGCAAGACGGCGATGATGGAAAGAACGAGCATGATTTCCACGAGGGTGTAGCCATATTGGCGGTGGGAAGGTTGATGGTGCATGATTTTATTGGGGTTGGTTCAGGGGTTCAATGGTTCACGGTTCAGCGGTTGGTTGGAGGATTTTGGATTTTTGATTGCAAATTGGTTGATTTATTTTTCCGGAGCGGGAGCGGGCTGGCCTCCGTTTTCGGGTTGGGGTCCCCTGGGTTTGGCCGGTTCAGTTTTTTTCTTTTTATCCTTTTCGGGCGGCATGATGTCGCGCAGGGTGGGGATGGTTTTCAGGCGTTCCATGGTTTCCTTGTCTTCGGTGAACGCGTTTTCCGGGGGTTCGATGACCGTGGGTTGGATCAGGACGATCAGTTCCCGGCGCAACCGGGTCTTTGTGCGGGTGGAAAAAAGATATTCCAAGCCGGGGATGTCGCCGAGGAGGGGGACGCCGATCTTGTGGAATTCATCCTTGTCGGAGAGCACGCCGCCGATGACAACGGTCTGGGAGTTGGCGACGGTGACGGAGGTGTTGAGGTGCTGCCGGTTGAATGCGTAGGCGGTGACGGTGTTGAGATCCACCTCCTCGCCGACGGTGTCGTTGCATTGGGCGATGTTGAGCGTGACATCGTTGTTGGCGTTGATGAGCGGCACCACGGCCAGTTGGAGGAGGACGTCCTTGTAATCGATGGTGGTGTTGAGGACGGTGGTGCCGCCGCCCGACACCACATCGCTCTGGGTGGTGCTGGGCACGGGTTGCTGCACCCCGGAGGAGATGACGGCCTTTTTGTTGTTGGAGGTGTAAACGGACGGGCGCGAGAGGAGGTGCCAGCGGTCGGTTTTGCTGAGCACATGCAGGTAGGCGTTGATCTCGTTGCCGATGAGGCCATAAACGGTCAGGCCGTTGGCGGCGGAGGTGAGGGCTGCGCCCGTGGTGACGGCCCTGGGTTCGGTCACCCCCTTGAGGGTGAAGTTGTTCATGATGCTGGCGATACCCTTGTTGTCGCCGCTCTTGGCGAACTTCTGGAGGAGGTCCACGCCCATTTCCTGGGTGCCGTTGTTGTACAATTCGCCGATGACCGTGGCCAGATAGACCTGTTTGGGCGGACGGTCCATGATTTCCATGACTTTTTCAGCCACCATCCAACTGGAGGGGGGGCCGATGACGATGAGGGTGTTGGTGCGATTGTCGGCGATCAGCCGGGTATTGCCCACCACCACGGAGATGGCGCGCGAGGCGTCCTCGGATTCCGCAACCAAACCTTCGATGCCCGAACCGGACAAGGAGCTTCCTCCGCTTGCGGTTGTTTTCGCGGCGGGAACGGGCGTGGGGGGCGGAGTTGCCGGGGCATCCGACGAGGCGCGGTCGGCCAGGGCGGTTTGCAGGATGCCAACCATGTCCGAGGCGGCGACGAATTTGAGACGATACTTCTTGGGTTCGTTCAGGCTGGCGGTGGCGTCAAGCTTGCGAACCAGCGATACGAACAAGGGAGCGCTTTGTTTTGGCCCCATTACCATGACACGGTTGGTGCGCACATCGGGGATGACCTGCACGGTGCCGGGGCGAAAATCGGCGGTCTTGAGGGGATCGGATTTGTCGCCGGTATGGAAGGTTACGTTGAAAAATCCCTCGTTGTTAATGGATGAGCCGGTGTCGGGCTGCATCAGGCGTTTCAGGGTTTCCACGACAACGGGCGCGCTGGCGCTTTCCAATTGCACAAATTCAATGGTGAGTTCGGTGGGGGGAACGTCGATGAGTTTCTTGATTTCGATCAGCCGCCGGACCACAGAGACATTTTCCGTGATCAGCAGCGCTTGGGCATTGGGAACCGGAACGATGACGCCATAAGGTTGGTTCAGCGCCACCTGTTGGGTAAATACGGCCTGTGCGTCCTTGGCGGAAAGGTAGGTGAACGGCATGAAATAGGTGATGATGGAGCTGTTGCCCGGCAGTTCCCCGGCCGGGCCGGCATAGACGGGCAAGCCCATGCCGCGCGGGTTGGTGGACTTGACCGGCGCCACATGGATGCGGTTTTTCTCCCCCGGCACCAGGGCGTAGCCGTTGAGCAGCAGGGCGGCGGAGATCATTTGGAGGGCCTGCTCGGGGGGCATGGGTTCCAGCGCCATGAGGGTCAGCTTGGTGGTGGTGTCGGTTCCGGCGGGCATGACAAGGGTTTTGCCGCTGAGTTTTTCGTAGATCAGGATGGCGTCGAAGACTTCGATTTCCGGCAGCCGCAGCAGTACGCGGCCCTGGGCGTCGGGCGTGATGGAGGCCGGGACGGCGCCCCCGTTTTGGGCGGTGTCCGCAGCATGGGAAAAGGGCGGGAAGCAGGCTGCGGCCAGCAACCAGATAAATGAAAACCAGATTGGGAGTTTCATTGCGTTTTTGCGGGAGTGGGTTGGATTTTTTGAATGTTTTGGTACTGGCGCTTCATTTGGGCGAGCAATTCAGGCGCGTAATGAAGGACAGCGGATTCTTCGCCAACGCTAATGGTCACGGTTTCACGTTCCGGATCGGGGTCGCAGTGGATGGATGCCAGGCGGAATCCCTCTTTGTTGGCCGCGCTGGTCACGTACATGCGCTGGTTGGTTTCGGCGCGGCCGATGATGGCGTATTTCTTGTCTCCAATGGTCATCAACCCCCGCAACTGCCATTCGGAGAGAACGGTGGCTGGCATGCCGGAACCGGATGTGGACGGGGCGGCAAACAGGGATTTTTTCCAAAGGGATTCGAACTCCTGCAGAGGGGGCAAGGGGGTGATCTGGGCGGCGCGGGCCAGATCGGCCGTGTTGGCGGCCGGTTGTTCGCCAAAGTTTTGCCCTGCCACAAGGAAGAGCGCCGGGAGGACAAGGATATGGAAAAGGCGGCGGTTCATGGTTTGGAGGGTGTGGATGAGGGTGTGTAGAAACGGGCCAGGGTGATTTCCCAGTCCATTTCGCCCGGTTTTTCGCCGGCGCGGCAGACGAATTGCTGGCAATTGATGAAAGCCCCGGGCTTTTGCAGATCGTGGAGCCAGCGCACCATGGACTGCAGACTGCTGGATAATTGCAGATGAATGCCGTGGGCTTCGTAGGCGTCGGTGGAGGGCACGGTCACCAGATCCTGGTTTTTCACGGTCACGCCCTTGTCCTTGGAATAAGTTTGCAGCCAGTTCACCACGGTGGCTGGTGTCGTTTCCGGAGAAAGATGCGGTTGGGCGGCGTCCAGCCATTGCTGGCGGGTTTTCCAAAGGTTTTTTTCCTTGAGCCATGCTTCCGCGGCAAAACGCTGGCTCTGGAGGAGCTTTTCCTCGGAAACCAGGCGCCTGTTCCAGCGCGTCATGGCCGGCAGGATGGCCAGGTTGACGGCCACGAACAAGCTGATGGCCAGTCCCCAGACCAGCCGGTATTCCCGTTCATTGAGCGTTCGCATTGGGTGTTTTGGTTGTGAAGTGAAATTGGGCTTCGCCATTGCTCTGGATGGCCGGCGTATCCATGGACCAGGTCAATTCCCCGAACTCAGGTGCGGCGGTGAGTTTGCGTTGAAACTGATAAACAAAATCCACGTTTGATGCCTTGCCGTTGATTTCCAAGGCGCCGTCCATCCAGTGAAAATCGGTCAGCCAGAGGTTTCCGCCTTCGGGGACGGCTTTTTGGACGGTGTTCAGCAACACCAGGGGGTAATGGGAAATGTCGATGGCCGGGCGCAGAAGGGTCCAGCGCCGGGCGGTGTCCTGGATGAGGTTGACTTCCGGCATCAACGCATTGATTTGGGATTGCAGCCGGCGATTGGAGGATGATTTCAAAAGATTGACGCCGAGCCATGCGCCCGTGAGGAGGAGATAAAACAGGATCGCCGTTGTCAGGATGTTTCGGTGTTTTTTATGACGAATCTTCTGGGTGCGGAATTCCCGGACAACGGGAGGGACGAGTTTGCCAATGCGTTCCGGCAGCCTGGGCGCCGGACGGTTTTCCTGGATAACCGCGGCGTTCAAGGCGGATCCCACCATTTCGATTGTTTGGGGGGGGAGATCCGTCCAGAGCCGCAGTTCGGGACTTGTTGGCGACAGGTCCTGAAGTTCCAGAATTTGCCTTAAGGAGACCAGTCCGGAAGCCAGCCGGGCGGAGTTTCCATCCAAGGTCTGGCAATGGGAAATAAAACCATTGCGGGTGACGGCCAGGGTCAACCTTCTGTTTTCGCGCCACAAGGCATAACCATCCCGGGGAAGCGGCAGCAAATGGGTCGTTGGCTCGAAACGGACGGCTTCGGACGGAATGGATTTTGACTCGATGCCGGGGTCCAGCATTTCAACCATGGCCAGCCGGCCATTGGATTTTTCCGGGCAGGGCGAGGTGGTGATGTCGAATGCGGTTTTTTCCTCGTCGGGCAGGTCGTTCGATGAGACCAGCCTGCGGCGTTGCAATTGGGCGAACGCCAGGGCGCGCAAGGTGTTTTCATCCCCGGCCGGCGGTTGAAAAGCGAACTGGGTGATCCATGCGGCGGGCAGCCCCACTACGGCAACGCGTTCCGGCGCCGGACTGTCCAGGGAAGGCAGTGTTTCGGGCCGCCGGCTCCACGCGGACGGCGCGGCTTGTTCCCATATCTCCCATTCGCTTTCGGCGCCTGGAAACAACAGGTTCCCTCCGGCGGCAGCCGGCGCGTTGCGAAGAGGGAGCATGTTTTTTAATTTTTTCACAGTTCGTTCCATTCCATGAACACGGGAAGATCCGCTTCACGCCGGGCCACCACTTGCAGGGTCAGACGCCGTCCATGGGCGTTGCCGACGCTTTCCGCGCGGATGATGGGCGATTCCAGGCAGGGGGGAGGTTGAACAGCGGCGAAAGCCGCGGAGTTGAGTCCCAAAAAAACGCGCACGCTGTCCAGGTTTTCAAAGGGATGGTCATCCGCTGTGCCTGACAATCCATCCGCTCCATTGCGATAATCCGCCAGTTCCCGGGCCTTGGCAAGCGAGATCCCCGTGGCGGCTGCGATGTTGTCGGGGGGCGCCGAATTGAAGTCCAGCCGTCCATCGGTCCAGATGGTAAAGCAGTCCCGCCATCGGGGTTGAAGCTGGGATAGAATTGAAAAATTCATGACGAGGGTCATTTCGTCGAGCGATTCAAATTCCTTTCCGGTGGGGACATAAGGAAGGCCGGCGGCGCGGTAGTGTTCGGCGATGGCGCCATTGAGGCGGCGGCCGGCGCCGGGATTCACCCAGTCGAGCAGGCAGTCGGCGACTGTGTCAGCCTGGATGCGCGACAATCCCCACAGGAGGAACAGGTTCACCAGCACGTCGCGCTGGTTGTTTTTCAAGATGTAATTGATCTGCAACCGGCCGCTTTCCCCCACAATCCGGGCGGAGAAAGATTCGTCCTTTTGAAACTCCTGATTCAAAACCGGATCGCCTGGCGCCACCTGCGGATGCAAAGCCATAACAATGCCGGATTCGGCCAGTTGCCGGGCGCGATCTTCCAGCCGCAACTGGTGCAATCCGTTGATGTTGTTTTGGGTCAATTTCACAAAACCAATGACCACCATGCCCAGCGCCAACATCGTCCAAAGAACGATGAGCAACGCAGCGCCGCGGAGGCGGCTGCAAGAGGCAATCGGTTGGCGGAATGGGAGCATGGGGGGAGGTTATGTGTTTTTGAAGCGGGGCAGGGTGTCCAGGCGGATGGGCGACAGCAGGAAGAGATTGCGGACCGGTGGAGCGCCTCCGGCGCGCCGGAGGGTCAGGGTTGCGGCGGCTGGACGTCCCTTGACGGAAGACCAGGAGTCCGTCCATTGTTTTGAAATTCCATCGTAAAAATTCCAATGGATTTCCTTGAAGCCTCCCGCCAGTTTGAGGAGAGACTCTTTTTGTCCCTGTGGCGTGCCGCCGCCTTTTTCACCCGGGCAATTTTTCCGGACGATAAAATCCCACAGTCCCTCCTGGTTCCGTGATGCCTCCAGGGAGGTGATGATGTTGGCGGGTTCATGGGAAGCGGTTTCCCACACGAATAATCCTGTGGCGTTGTCAAAGGAAAGGGTCTGGCGGGGCGGTTCTCCGGTTTCCCAGATCGCGTTGAAATGGCAGCCGGTGGGCAGCCGGCGGAAGGTTTGGCGCAGATAAGCGATCAGGCTGGAGACTTCCTCGTCGTTTTGCATCTGGATGCCGGCCATCCGGGTGACCTGCATGGCGTTGTTGACCACGGCCAATGCCATGGCGGATACCAGCGCCATCACGGCGACGGACAAAACCACTTCGAGAAGGGTGATTCCCCGGTTATTTTGGCGTTTGACGGACATAAATTTCGTTGTTTTCCACCCATTCCCCTCCGTGAGCGTTCCAGCTTACGGTCATGCGCACCCGGAAGAGGTTTGCCAGGTCCACGCCGTGGCAGTTTTGCAAATGCAGGGGTTCCACGTTCAGTTGGTAACGGACACCGTGTTCGTCTGTGGTGACGGTTTTGCCCGGTTTGAGCGGGAAAAGCCGGAGTTCGGCCAGCCGGCTGGCGGTCTGTTCGCGCACATGACCCACCATCGCGCAGTCATAAGCCCGTTCCATGGCGGCATTCAAACTGTAGAGAAGCCCCACGGCGGCAACCGAGAAAACCCCCAGGGCGAGCATGACTTCCAGCAGGAGAAATGCTTTTTTCATGGGACGGCCATTCAATTTGGCGCCGCTCATTTGCAATTCAGTTGTGGGGATTGTGGTCACAAATTTTTCTTTTTCTTCGGTCTTCAACCTTCAGTCTGACAACCTGGCATTCATGGGCTGTAAAGGTTTTCCTCGCGGACGGAGGCGGTCAATGGATGGAAAGCCTGTTCCAGATAACCGTTTCCGCGTTCAAATCGGATGGCCAGAGGTTCGCACAGTTTCCCTCGGGCAAAGCGCCATGGATAAGCCTTGGGGGTGGCCCATTTTTCCTCCCCAAGTTTCCGGTATTTCAACCGGGCGCCTTTTTCGAGGATGAAGCACTCCATCAAGTGGGGATGCTCCCCGGACTGATTTCTGGATTCTCCCCGATAAAGCGATATCCGTTCGCCATCCAGGATAACCATGAAAATCCGGTCTTCCTCATCGGACATGCTCATGGCTTGGCGGGCCATTTGCCCCAACCGATCAGAGGGATCCCGCAAGGAAGTCTGACTTTGCCAGCCGGTCAACGCGGGAACGGCTGTTCCCAATACCACCACCACCACGGCCAAACTCAAGGTGATCTCCAGCAGGGTGAATGCGGAATTTGGGCGGCAAAGAGGTTTCTGATGAAAAAATGCGTTCATTTGAAAAGGCAAGCGCCGCCATAATAGACAATCATCCCCTTGATAATCAAGGGGTTACGTGAGACCTGAGAGATAAATCAAGATTCTCTCTTGACAATTAACTGATAGAATTCCTCGGCAGTTTTGACCCCATCGGCATGTTCCCGGAAAAGGCGGTCCTGCAAGGTGCGTGAGATGATGGCCAAGGTGCGCAAATGCAGGGGATATTGACCCAAGGGGACGAGGAAAAGAACCACCAGTTTGACTGGCTGGGCGTCGAGAGAATCGAAATTGACGCCTTTTGACGAACGGGCGATCACTGCGGTGACTTTGGAAATGGCATCTGTGTCCGCGTGAGGAATGGCGACTCCGAAACCGATGCCGGTGCTCATGTCTTTCTCGCGTTTCTTGACTTTCTGGACCACTGACTCCCGGTTGGACTGGTCCATGCATTTTTGTTGAACAAGCCAATCCACCATTTCCTCGATGACGGACCAGCGTTCAACACCCTTGAGGTCCATGATGATAAGGTTGGGGTCGGTTATTTCGGAGAGCTTCATGCAGTTGGGGAAAGTGTTAAGTTCCAGAGAAGGCAAAACAAGCTTTTTTTTGGTCTTTATTTCACGCCGGTTGCAAACAGGTGTTGAATGTTGAACCACAAATCCCGGATGAAACAAAGGGTTGCAGCGTAGGAATCCCATATGGCGTGGCCAAGGATGGAGAAGCGCTGCCCCGAACCTTGGAAAGAGGGGAGAAGATACAGCAGCGAAAGGAGAAGAAAGAGATTGGCGGCCGCAGTCAGAGTCAGGGAGAAGGCGTAGCCTTCGGTCGAAAAATCGCTTTGAGCGGTGAGCATGAGCCGCCCGGTCATGGTCCAGTGGTATCCCAGGCAGGCTCCGAGTCCGGTCCAGAAAATGGTGTGGGTGTGCGGCCATGCGGTCAGAAACAGCAGGGGCAGCAGCAGCAGGCTCCAGACGAAGGCGTAGAATGGAAAGATGTAGGGGGCCAGGGTGATGAGAAAATTGGTCCGATCTGAGATCACAAATCCCGTGTTTTGTTTGACGGATATCTTTTTTACCGTGCCGCGGAAGAGTTTGATGAAAAGCGCGTGGGTGAGTTCGTGGGCAAACACATAGATTCGTGGAGGCGGGTGAAAAAAGAGGACGGTGGCGGCCCAAAGCAACAGGCCTCCTGCGCAAAGGCTCAGGGGATTGTCCAAAAGAAAAAGGCGGCTGTTGAATTGCAGGGCCCTTTTCCAAATGCAGATGGCAAGGGGGGGGAGAATGGGCAGCAAGAGCAGGGCAATGAAAAATTTGATTGCTTTATGTAAAAAAATCCGCACAAATCACCGCTTCCGGTTTGGCTGGGCCTGCCGGGGCGCGTATGCGCCGACCGGGGCGCCGCCGTCCCATGTTCAACCAACCATTTGATTTTATCGATTAGCTCCCTATGGCAAAAGCAAATTCTGCAGCAAAGAAGAAGACCAGCGCCGCCGCCAGGCAGGCGCGCGCCAGCCTTCGCAAGCGCCTTCATAACCAGACCGTCAGGAATCGCATTCGCTCGGGCCTGCGGGGATTGGACGAGGTCATCAAAGGTGATGCCCAGAAGGCGGTGGAACGCATCCGTGAGATCATTTCCTGGATTGATCGGGCAGCCAAAACCGGGGTGTTGCACTCCAACGCGGCCAGTCGTTATAAATCCCGCCTGATGTTGCGGATGAAAATGATCAAGAAGTAGGACAAGTTCATGAATCCTGTTTTTCTCGGCAAAGCATTGCAGCAAATCAAGAATCCAAACATTCTGGTGAATGTGATTTCCCAGAGAGTCCGGCAATTGGGGCAGGGCCACAGGGCTCTCGTGGAGGCCGATGTCTTCATGTCTTACATGGACATTGCCCTGAAGGAAGTTGCCGAAGGCAAGATCACCTTTGAAATCGACGAAACTGTCGCGGCCAAGGGGGCTTCCGCCCTGCTCGGCAACAAGGGTGGCAAGAGACGCAGGTAAAACGACTGCGGGGGAAGGAGGGTGGAATCGTGGAAACCCGGGAGATTGTCAATCGCAAGGCTCGGCACGATTTCGAGATTTTTGAGACCTTGGAGGCGGGCATCGCCCTGCGCGGCACCGAGGTCAAGTCCATTCGACAGGGCAAGGCGGTGATCAACGATGCGTTCGCGCGCGTGGACAAGGAGGAAGTCTGGCTGGTGGGGGCGCATATCGATGAATATGCGCCGGGCAATCGTTTCAATCATGATCCCAAACGCTTTCGCAAATTGCTGCTCCACCGCGCTGAAATCCGGCGTCTGTTTCAGCGGGGGGCGGTCAAGGGGTTGACGCTGGTGCCGTTGAAGCTTTATTTCAACCAGCGGGGCGTGGCCAAGGTGTTGCTGGGTGTGGCGCGCGGCAAGGGCGGGGCCGACCGGCGGAATGATCTCAAGAAGCGTGACACCCAGAGGGAGATCCAGCAGGCCATGCGGCGAAGGCGGTAAGGGTGGGGGGCTGGAGACTGAGCGCTGAGGGGTGAATTCCGGACTTTTGAATTTGCTTGCCGCATTCTCATTCATCCGCCATTCCCGCAGTCGAGGGAATCCGGAGGGCGCGGTGAAATGCAGCGGGATTTTTTTTGTGTGGAGGGGGGGCGCGCGCAGCGCATCTTCGTCGAGCGTCGGTTCCGTTTTGCTGTGGCGGGAGCAGGATTCAATTCATTTGGGGCAAGAGAGAGTTTTTTTGGCTCCAAAAATGAAAAGGGCGCAAACTTTTTTAAAAAATTTTTTAAGAGCGCAAAAAAAGCGGGAGATGGGAAAAACTCATTTTTCAGAGGTAAAATGGGAAAAAAAACCGCTCAAAAAAAAGTTAAAAAACTTTTTTTAAAAAAAATCACAAATCTGTTGACGAACTTCGGTAATGCCACTATATTGTGCGCCCTTCCAAAAAGGGAGGAACGCAAAAGACGAACCAAATCTGGAAAGTCAAGCGTAAAATGTTCTATGAAAACGAAATTCTGAATCCTGCGCAAGCGGGAGGATGAAGACGAAAAGCAAAGATTGGATGGTGCGATATACGTCAGTTGAGTTGAGTTAAACCCGGACTGATGAAAATTAATCCGGGTCGACTCCAAGCCTCACGATGACCGAAAGGTTGCGGAGAGGCAAACAGATCAGACTCGAAAACTTTCCGGAGACGCAAGTTTCCGGGGCAAGTTTTTCACGGAGAGTTTGATTCTGGCTCAGAACGAACGCTGGCGGCGTGGATAAGACATGCAAGTCGAACGCGGACCTTCTGCTAGCAATAGTTGAAGGTCTGAGTGGCGAACGGGTGCGTAACACGTGGGCAATTTGCCCTTCTGTGGGGGATAATCCGCCGAAAGGCGGACTAATACCGCATACGGTTTGTCAACCGCATGGTTGATCAACCAAAGCCGGGGACCGCAAGGCCTGGCGCAGATGGAGAAGCCCGCGACCTATCAGCTAGTTGGTGAGGTAACGGCTCACCAAGGCTTACGGGTAGCTGGTCTGAGAGGACGACCAGCCACACTGGGACTGAGACACGGCCCAGACACCTACGGGTGGCAGCAGTCGAGGATTTTTCACAATGGGCGAAAGCCTGATGGAGCGACGCCGCGTGGGGGATGAAGAGCTTCGGCTTGTAAACCCCTGTCACTTGGGAACAAACGTTTCGGTCTAATACACCGGGACCTGATAGTACCAGGAGAGGAAGGCACGGCTAACTCTGTGCCAGCAGCCGCGGTAATACAGAGGTGCCAAGCGTTGTTCGGATTTACTGGGCGTAAAGGGTGCGTAGGCGGTCATGTAAGTCGGATGTGAAATCCCGGAGCCTAACTCCGGAATGGCATCCGGAACTGCATGGCTGGAGATCTGGAGAGGTGATTGGAATTCTCGGTGTAGCAGTGAAATGCGTAGATATCGAGAGGAACACCAGAGGCGAAGGCGAATCACTGGACAGATTCTGACGCTGAGGCACGAAAGCCAGGGGAGCAAACGGGATTAGATACCCCGGTAGTCCTGGCCGTAAACTGTGCGCATTTGAGGTGAGGGGATTCGACCCCCTTCGTCTCGCAGCTAACGCGTTAAATGCGCCGCCTGGGGAGTACGGTCGCAAGATTAAAACTCAAAGAAATTGACGGGGGCCCGCACAAGCGGTGGAGCATGTGGCTCAATTCGATGCAACGCGAAGAACCTTACCTGGCCTTGACATGTAGGTGGTAGAAGGATGAAAGTCCGACGACCCCGCAAGGGGAGCTTACACAGGTGCTGCATGGCTGTCGTCAGCTCGTGCCGTGAGGTGTTCGGTTAAGTCCGGTAACGAGCGCAACCCCTGTGACCTGTTGCTACTTGGAGCGATCCAAGGCACTCTGGTCAGACTGCCCTGCATAACGGGGAGGAAGGTGGGGATGACGTCAAGTCAGTATGGTCCTTACGGCCAGGGCTGCACACGTGCTACAATGCCCGATACAGAGGGAAGCCAACCCGTGAGGGGGAGCCGATCCCAGAAAATCGGGCTCAGTTCAGATTGAAGGCTGCAACTCGCCTTCATGAAGCTGGAATCGCTAGTAATGGCGCATCAGCTACGGCGCCGTGAATACGTTCCCGGGCCTTGTACACACCGCCCGTCACACCATGGGAGCTAGGAGAGCCCGAAGTCGGCACGCCAACCGCAAGGAGGCAGCCGCCTAAGGCTAGACTGGTGACTGGGGTGAAGTCGTAACAAGGTAGCCGTAGGGGAACCTGCGGCTGGATCACCTCCTTTCTAAGGAGAAAATTCCGCTTCGGCGGAATTTATGGTCGAGAACTCATTGACGTTGTCGCACCATCCGATCTTTGCGTAAGTGGACGCGGATAACCAGAGAGCCTTGGCGCCCGCGGGCGTGTAGCTCAGTTGGTCAGAGCATGCGCTTGATAAGCGCAGGGTCGCTGGTTCGAACCCAGCCACGCCCACCAGCCCCGCTCAAATCAGGGCCAGGCTGGGTGATCCGGCGAAACAAAAATCGCCCGGGGGCATAGCTCAGTTGGTAGAGCGGCAGCTTTGCAAGCTGTAGGTCAGGGGTTCGAATCCCCTTGCCTCCACCATCAACCATTTCGTTCCGGCATCTGCCGGATCGTGTTCTTTGAAATAGCTAGTTGTGGGTAACTGCAACAAGCGCTGAGAGAGATCATCAGAAAGGCGAACCATTTATCGGGTTCCGGCAACGGGACCCGGAAAGAGGTTTAGTCAAGCTAATAAGGGCTGCAGGTGAATGCCTTGGTGCCAAAAGACGATGAAGGACGCAGTAAGCTGCGATAAGCCACGGTGAGCCGCATGCAGGCGCTATCAACCGTGGGTTTCCGAATGGGGCAACCCAGCCGGGTTAATATCCGGCTATTCCAGGATGAATTCATAGTCCTGGAAAGCGACACGCGGAGAAGTGAAACATCTCAGTATCCGCAGGAAAAGAAAGAGCATTCGATTCCCCGAGTAGTGGCGAGCGAAAAGGGAATAGGCCAAACCACTGGACTTGTCCGGTGGGGTTGTAGGGCTCCGATATGGCAGACTGGAGGTTAGCGCAAACGGCTGGAAAACCGTCCCAAAGAGGGTGAGAGGCCCGTGCGCGAAAACCAAAGGTCGCCTAGGGAGTCCCTGAGTAGCATGGGGCACTGGAAACCCTGTGTGAAACCGCGCTGACCATGGCGCAAGCCTAAATACTAATTGGCAACCGATAGTGAACTAGTACCGTGAGGGAAAGGCGAAAAGAACCCTTGCTAAGGGAGTGAAATAGAACCTGAAACCTACAGCCTACAAGGTGTCGAAGTCCGCCGCAAGGCGGATGACGGCGTGCCTTTTGCATAATGAGTCTGCGAGTTATTGTCCGTGGCAAGCTTAAGCTCTTCTGGAGCGGAGGCGAAGCGAAAGCGAGTCTGAAATGGGCGTTCAGTCGCTGGCAATAGACCCGAAGCGGAGGTGATCTACCCTTGGTCAGGATGAAGTCCCGGTAACACGGGATGAAGGTCCGAACTCGTGACGGTTGAAAACGTCTGAGATGAACTGAGGGTAGGAGCGAAAGACTAAACAAACCCCGTGATAGCTGGTTCTCCCCGAAATATATTGAGGTATAGCTTCGTGCGCTGACCCATGGAGGTAGAGCACTGAATGGACTAGGGTCCCCACCGGGATACTGAATCCAATCAAACTCCGAATGCCATGGGGCGCAGCACGGAAGTCAGGCAGTGAGGGATAAGCTTCATTGCCGAGAGGGAAATAGCCCAGACCGACAATTAAGGCGCCAAAATACGATTAAGTGGAAAGGATGTGGAGTTGCTTAGACAGTGAGGATGTTGGCTTAGAGGCAGCCATCATTTAAACAGTGCGTAATAGCTGACTCATCGAGCGATTCTGCGCCGAAAATGATTGGCGATCAAATCGTATGCCGAAATTACGGATCCGGTTCCGGTTCTGTCCGGGATCGGGTGGTAGGGGAGCGTTCTGGATCCTGCGAAGCAGGATGGCGACTGAATGTGGAGGATCCAGAAGTGAGAATGCAGACATGAGTAGCGATAAGGCAGGTGAAAATCCTGCCCGCCGTAAGTCTAAGGTTTCCTGGGGAAGGCTCGTCCTCCCAGGGTTAGTCGGGAGCTAAGTCGAGGCCGGAGGGCGTAGGCGATGCACACACGGTTCAATATTCCGTGACCACCGACATTTAACCGCCAAGGACGCAGGGTGGGAGACGGCAGAGGGATCGAAAATCCGAGCTGAACCGCAAGGGGAGGCGCAAACCGTCGAACAAACTGCCGAGAAAAGCTGGCGGGTATACTAAGGTGCCCGTACCGCAAACCGACACAGGTAGACGGGATGAATATTCTCAGGCGCGCGAGAGAACGACTGTGAAGGAACTCGGCAAAATAGCCCCGTAACTTCGGAAGAAGGGGTGCCCTCCGTTTCGGTTAGCAATAATTGGGACGTTTGGGCCGCAGTGAATCGGGTTCTGCGACTGTTTACCAAAAACACAGCTCTGTGCCAAGTCGTTAAGACGACGTATACGGAGTGACACGTGACCAATGCGGAAAGATGAAAGTGGGAGGTTAGCCGCAAGGCGAAGCTTCCCGCCCAAGTCCCCGTGAATGTCGGCCGTAACTATAACGGTCCTAAGGTAGCGAAATTCCTTGTCGGGTAAGTTCCGACCTGCACGAATCGTGTAACGAAAGAACCGCTGTCTCCACAGTCATCTCGGCGAAGTTGTAGTTGCGGTGAAAATGCCGCATACCCGCGGCAGGACGGAAAGACCCCGTGCACCTTTACTGTAAGCTGTTATTGACGTTTCGTATTCGATGCGTAGCGTAAGTGGGAGGCTTTGATACTTGGCTCTAGGGTCAGGTGGAGCCGACGATGAAACACCACCCTTTGCGTATGAGATGTCTAACGCGTTCCCGTCATCCGGGGCGCAGACAATGGCAGCGGGTCAGTTTGACTGGGGCGGTCTCCTCCAAAAGAGTAACGGAGGAGTGCGAAGGTTCCCTCAGCATGGTTGGCAATCATGCGTTGAGCATATGGGTAGAAGGGAGCTTAACTGCGAGACCGACAGGTCGAGCAGGTGCGAAAGCAGGCCCAAGTGATCCGGTGGTGGAATATGGAATCGCCATCGCTCATCGAACAAAAGGTACGCCGGGGATAACAGGCTTATCGGTTCCAAGAGTTCATATCGACGAACCGGTTTGGCACCTCGATGTCGATTCATCGCATCCTGGGGCTGGAGAAGGTCCCAAGGGTCCGGCTGTTCGCCGGTTAAAGCGGTACGCGAGTTGGGTTCAGAACGTCGTGAGACAGTTCGGTCCTTATCCGCCGTGGGCGCAGGAGATTTGAGGGATTCACTTCCTAGTACGAGAGGACCGGAAGTGACGGACCGCTGGTGTTTCTGTTGTCCCGTCAGGGGCAGAGCAGAGTAGCTATGTCCGGAAGAGATAAGCGCTGAAAGCATCTAAGCGCCAAGCTCCTCCCGAGATGAGATCTCCCACCTTGCGCAAGCAAGGCTAAAGGCACCCGGAAGATTACCGGGTTGATAGGCCAGATGTGTAAGCGTGGCGACACGTTCAGCTTACTGGTACTAATTTGCCGTGAGGCTTGACTGTAAAAACCTCCTTTTTGTGATCCTCCAGCGTTTGTTGGAGTTATCCCGACTGGCTATTGATTTTCCCGGTGATTAGCAGCTGTGGCCCTACCCGTTCCCATTCCGAACACGGACGTAAAACGCAGCATGGCCGATGGTAGTGGTTGTATAGCTTCCGCGAGAGTAGGTTGTCGCCGGGTTTTCGCCCCGATCTGCCGAAAGGCGGGTCGGGGCTTCTTTTTTGTAAGCGTCAGGCGAAGCACCCCGTTGGTCAACGACAATTAACCCGAGTTTCTCAGATTTCGTAAAAAATGCGCAATTTTTGCAACTCCTTCCCTGATCATGTAGATGTCAAGGGGCTGAGTCGTAAGCGTCAAGCGGTGAGCATCTAGCAAGCTGCCCCTTTTGGGGATTAGATTGGGGGCATGAATGTGGTCATTACGTTAGGACTTGGTCTGCTTATTTTTTTTCTGCGAGCCAGTTGGCAGGGAG
>JAQUAF010000089.1 GCA_028687435.1 Verrucomicrobiia bacterium
ACACCATCGAAATCAAAGGATCGAGCTTTCGGTCCAGGCAGGAGCCTTTGCCCAAAAAAGATGCATGAATTTGACATGCATTTCCAAACCGGCGGTTTTCATGCATTTTGCCACCGGCGCTTACACCGTATCGCTCAACTAAACCCTTCGGTGCATGATGTTCTGTTTTCATTCCAATATTTTATCAGAAAACTCTTGGTTCCGGCTTTGCCGGGTTAGGAGTCGCGCAGGCAGATGTCCAGTATGATCACCGCCAGGTTTACGCCCATGTGCAGGGGCCGGATTGCAGCCTGATCCTGGATGTGGAACCCCTCCGTCCCGGAGAAGATGAATGCCAAGCCGCCTTGCGGTTGCTGGGCCGGATGCGCCGGATGTACGGACCACGCTTCTTCCAAGTAGTCACCGTGGACGCCTGGTACACCAAGGGGCCTTTCCTGCTGGCGGTGCGCAAGATGGGCTGGGCGGTGTTTGCGTGCTCAAGCAGCAGGATTTCCATATTTACACCATGGCCAACCTCCTCCAAAAGCGCACCGGCCAACAGACTTGGGGACACCAAAAAAAGCAGATCCAGGCCTGGGACATCGGCGATCTGGATTTTACCGAACCAGCCTTGGGAAAACTGCGGGTGGTCATTGCCGAGGAGACCTGGGAGAAAAACCAGTGGATCGACGGCCAGTTCCGCCATCTGACCAAGCAAAGTCATTGGCGCTGGCTGGTGGTGGACCCGGATAACCTCTTATCCACCCGGGCCGTCTGGACCATCGGCCACCGACGCTGGGGCGTGGAGAACGATGCCTTCAATGAGCTCACCCAGCATTATCACCTGACCCACTGTCCCCATCACCAGCCAGTGGCCATCATGGCCTGCCTGCTCATCAAGGTGCTGGCCTTCAACCTCTTTGAACTTTTCGTCCGCCTCAACGGCAAACTCTTGCGCCTGAGTCGCTGCACCCTCAAAGAAGTGGCCCGCAGCCTGGACCTGGCTCTCGAACGCTGGGAGGATTTGGTTTCCATCTGGAACGGTTGAGTCTCTTTTTTAGGGAGGCAGCAGGGTCTACCGTTCTTTGAAATCCAGTTTTGGAAACGCGATTTTTCGCCACGGACGGGGTGTCGTCATTTGACGGGGGGGATTGGCCGGTGGCCACACGGAATTCGGCCGGATCCCCTAAAAAAATGCCCCGCCATAAAAAAAGCGAGGAATCCGGCTCGATTCCGAAATTTCTGAAAAATGCTGGGTTGATTTGACTTTGGGCAGCTGTTCGATTATGTTGTCCTAAACAATACAGCATCGAACAGTGAACTTTGACCTGAAAATTGAGCCGACGATTCCGATCTACCTGCAGATCGAGCGTTATTTTGAAAGTCTTATCCGCACTGAAAAATTGCGGGCGGGCCAGCCGTTGCCTTCCTGCCGGGAACTGGCGCAGACGTGGAACGTCAACTTCCAGACCGTCCACAAAGCCATGAGCCGTCTCAAATCCACCGGCTTGATCGCCGGCGAACCGGGGTGCGGATCGTTTGTGCGCTCCGAAAATCAAAAGGGGGTGATTGGCATCCTCGTGGGGCCCAGTATTACGGATGAGTCTGCCCATTTTTTTCGAGCGATCATCAAGTCCATTCGGACGGAAATCATGGAACTCCAGGGTTGCCAGTGGACATGCCGGGTATACGATGGATTGAATGAATTGCGCGTGGAATCAGATTTTCAGCGGTCAGCCGTCCATCAACAACTGATGAGGGACCTGCAAAACTATTCGTTTTGCGGGCTTATCAAGCTCTTTGATCAGTTCAACGCTTCGTTAAATGACGAAATTTCGCGGTCAAAACTACCCGCTGTGCGATTGGGTGTCCACTTGCAAAAATCGGATGTAGTGCTGGACGTTGCCGGGTTCACTCGCACCGCGGTGGAATTCATGGCGCAAAAGGGATTGAGGAAGATTTGCTATTTGCGCAACTACACCGGCGATCCTGACCATTCCCTGGACCTCCAAGGGCTTGAGCAGGCGGTCCGACGGTTTTCTCTTCCACCAGTTGAGATTTGTGAGATTCTGAGTTCCGGCTTGCCGGCTGAACAGGCGGCGTATGAAAAAACCTTGCAACTGATCGACCAATGGCAAGCCCGCAAGGGCGATGACGGATGGCCGGATGCTTTGCTGGTGTTGGATGATATTGCCACCCGCGGAGTTGTCTTCGCGTTGATACAGAAAGGGATCAAAGTCCCGGACCGACTGCTCCTGATGTGCGCAGCCAATGAGGGGATTATCCATTATTATGGCATTCCGGTGATCCGGTACGATTTTTCAGCAAAAACCATTGTGAAAAAGTTGCTTGATATTTTGCGGAAGCGAATGTGGGGAGAGACGTTGAAGGGATTGCCGGTCAAAATTGCCGGTGAGCTGAAGCCTGCGTCCGCCGCCGCCGCCAACCCGATGGGGCTAACACGTCTGAATTTTTCCTCCCGTTGTCGATCTTCCGGACGGGGCGGCCGTTCGTTGTCATTCACTAATCAACCCATATCTAAGAAATCAGAAATGATTCAACCAATGAAAACAGAACCGGCCGACGAAACACAAGTGTTTGATTCCCAGTGCCCCGGAAGCAGCGCCGAAACCGAATGTCAATCCGGTGTGAGAAAGCGGAAGGCGAGTATGTGGGGGGGATTTACGTTGATAGAGTGTGTGCCCAGTCAAGGTTCAAAGGAGCTTGGTGTATGAAAAGAGACACCCCTGCCAATAGTCCAATTCGGGCAGGTAGCCTGACTGCTGTCCCGGGAACGGGACAAAGCGCAGTGACCAAGCCGTGCGGAGGGAAACTCGAACTTGGCTTGCCAGGTTTAATCGGGGGACTCGGAGTCAGCCAGAACGGCGAGGCGAACAAGCAGGCCGCAGGAAAACGAACGACCGTAGGCACTCGCCTCGCCGAAGCCTGCGGCGTAGCGCGGGTCGTAAAGGTGAACTGGCGGAAATTGCTGACAGAGCCAGTGATGATCGGGAGCCGATCCCCCGCTCTATGGGAGAAGGCTGGCACTGCCGGGGAAGGAAATGGGCAAGAGCACTCGGCAGCCCGACGGTGTAAAAGGCGGCGGCATGCATGGATAGTTTCATTGAGCAACTGGGGAAGCTCTGTCTGGTTCCGCAAGGAGCAAGGGCGGATAAGCGGGGGTATAAGGCGCAATGCCGAAAGCCTTCGCGAAGCCTCGCAGAGACTCGGAGATGTTCATAGTAGTGATGATGGGCGGGATAGCAAAACCCGTCCGGAGCGAAGGGACATTAGCCTGAAGAAGGCCAGCGCAATGGGAAGGGGTCGGATGAATGCCGATAAGGCTATAAACATCCCTTGTAAGGCCCCGGGTACGATTGAGCAGCCTATACTTACTGACCAAGGGCGAAGGGTGGCGGGATCGTGCCGAATGTCGGGAGCCGAACTTCAGGGGGAAAGCCGTGTGAGGGAAAACTTCATGCACGGTTTGGTCGGTGGGGTGAAGCCGGGCAGAGCGCGTAGCGCTATGCGAGGCTTCACTCTAACCGAACTACTCGTGACTATTTGTATTTTGGGAGTTTTGTCTTCATTTTTAATGAGTGCGCTGAGGAATGCGAGGGAAAAGGCGCGCCAGATCCAGTGCCTGGCCAACTTGAAACAATGTGGCATGGCGTTTAATTTATACATGCAAGACTGGGATGGCGCGCTGCCGCCCAATGGGCAAGGCAGCGGCAATTGGGATAATTGGTTTACAGATGACGCTGCCTTGAAAAATATATTCGGGTTTACCAATCGGAAAAGCATCATCTGTCCAACCGCCAAGGAACAATATGTCGGCCCGCCAACGTTGCCGTCAACTTTAACCACTTATGCATTCAACCAATATGTCGGGAAATATCAGACTGCCGACGCCCCTTTTGTCCAACAGGAGAGCCAGATTAAAAATCCGCCAGTCACGGTCTGGATGTTCGATGCCGTCCAAGCAAACGTGGGAGGTATTTATTATTATTGGTCCACGGGGGCGTCTCATCTAGGGGGGGTTCTTTATTGTCATAGCAATGGCACCAACTTTCTGTTTTGCGACGGACATGTTGAATGGAAGGCGAAAAGCGTTCTCACAAATGTTGACAATTTTAATCCTTATTAGAAGAGGCGCCTGCAAATAGTTTTCCAGAATACTCAACCGTGTCAATTGAAAAGATGATATGACAACGAAGGCGCCCATTTCAGAGAGTTTTGCAAGAGGCTCAATGGCATTGGATGGAGTGGATTGGAGCGTGGGGGTAAAAGCAACGTATAATTGCGCATATGTTGAGGGGAAAAACCTCGAAGCAATGTTTCTTGAACACCCCGTTCCGGAGGGCAACGAATTTGTCCGGTGGCAATCGGCGATTGTTCATGAAAACATGAAAGACAAAAAGGTGACTTTCGTAATGCCTGCAGGGATGGGGTGTAATTTGGGCGAGGGGCTGCATGAACTGTTTATGAATGGCAGGAAGATTCTGGAAATCAGCACGGTTTATGGAGTGACGATCAATTGGAAATCGGAGATTGCATCTGGAAAATTTGAAACGACGCACGTTGACCATCATAATGATATTTTTGGGTTGTTCAGCGTCACGGTGGCTCCGGAAGTCATCGAGTTTGGAAAGGGACAGGTTTTTGAGATGAAGGGAAAATCGTCGTCTTCCAACAATGGCTGGTTTGCGGTGTGCGAAAAGAACAATTTCATGAACCTGAATGTCAGAGAACTTCAGTCGCGCGGCGATATTGCGGACAAGATTGCCAGGATGGAGTATCCCGTGGATATTGATATATCGCGGGAAATTATCCCGAATCCCGGGATTGGGATAATGGAGTTTGGGGACCTATGCAAGAATGACGCCGAGTTGACGAAACACTCGAAATATGGCCCAGATACGGCGCCTGACCTTGCGGTGGGATATTACCGTTGGTATTGGGCAAGCATTGAACCGGAGCTGGGGAAATACAACTGGAAAATAATCGACTGGGCTTTGGCTCGGGCGGAAAGAAGGGGGCAGCAACTTCGTTTGGGGATCATGCCACACGGCACGGATTCGGTGGGAATACCTCCATGGTACAAGGGAAAGCTGATAGAGTACAATAAGGCTTCGAAGGCCGTTGTCCCGGACTACAACGATGTCTATTTTCAAGAGCACACCGCCGAGCTGGTAAAGAAATTTGGCGAACGTTATGACGGACATCCTGGAATTTATGCGATCGATATCCGGACGCTTGGCGCTTGGGGCGAATGGGGTTCGGGGCCGGAAAGCAACAAAGACCTAATGGATGAGGCTGGAATAAAGTGGGCGATCGACATATATTTTAATGCCTTCAGCAGAACTCCGCTGATGGCTTCGATCCTCTGCCCTGCCGCGTTGTCTTATGCGGTTTCAAGGGGCGCCGGATGGTTTGGTGACGGATGGGGAAATTTGCATGCCAGGGGGAGAGGTGGATATCCGAGAAATATTGTCGCCGCTTCAGTCGCGGATGCATGGAAGACGTCGCCGGTGGCTTTTGAAACCTATTATGATTTTCACTACTGGCATAAAATGAAATGGGATGTGGATTACATTCTTGAGGAGGCGGTGCGGTGGCACGCTTCGACCATCAATGCCAAGTTCTTGACTATTCAAGAAGCAATACCTGAAGAATGGCGTTGCAAGGTGGACCGCTTCAGAAAACGGATCGGCTACAGATTTGAACTCAGGCAAATGTATCTTCCCGAGCTTGTCCGTCATGGACAGAATTGCGCGATAAGACAATGGTGGGTGAATGTCGGGAACGCTCCGGTTTACCATGATTGCCGCGTTATTTTGCGTTTGCGCAACGGGAGTGCAACTCTTTTTCATGAGACCGGAACGGATCTGAAAGGCTGGCTGCCTGGTTATGATCATTGGATTAATTCCTTAATCCTGATTCCGCCGGAGTATCGGGCGGGCGATTATGAAGTCAGTGTCGGCATCGCCCGTCCGGGTTCACGCATTCCGGAAATAATTCCGGCAAACAAAAACGTTTCAGCCGACAAGTGGCTTCATGCCGGAGTTGTAAGAATAGCGGAGTGATCTTAACGCGTCTTGGCGCAGAGGGCGGGGTTTGAAATGTCGAAGCGAAAAATAAGGGTTAAAATTAAAGGATATTCGGTGAAATCAACAAAAATCAAGGTTCCAAGAATAAATAGAAATAGCCTGCCGGAGAACTTTTTTGATTTGATCCCGCAGAGGGCGGTTGAAGCGGTCTACTTTCCGGAAGGGATTGCGCACAATTCCATCTGGGATATGGCCATGGGGCCTGACCGGCGGATTTTTGTGAGTTTGTGCGGCGAAGGAAGCCAATCTGTTTGCGCAAAACTTTATGAATACCTGAGGCCTGAGAACCGGTTTCGTTTCTGCTTTGATGTCCGCCGCGAGTGCATGGTTGATGAGCGCTCCACGCCTCCCAGCAAGATTCATTCGTCAATGTGTTTAATGAATGACGGACGCATGATTATGGCGACCCATACGACGGCCCGCGCTCCAGCCCATCCGTTTTGGCTGATGGACGGTTTTTACTCGCATCAATGGGAGGGATATCAAGGGTCAAATATCATTGTCTTTGACCCGGCAACGGGGGAGGCGCGCAATTGGGGAGTCCCTGTGCCGCGTGATTCCATTTATGGCGGCGTGTATGATCCGAAACATGAAGCCTATTATTTCGGAACATGGTCGCGCGGACATCTGCACAGACTTGACATCAAGACCCGTGAAGTGAAAGATCTTGGACAAAGCAGCGAATTGGGTTCGTTTCGTTATATATTGGGGCCGGATGGTCATATATACAACACCACGATGACCGGACGCCTGTACCGCGTAAATGTTGACACCCAGAGGATTGAAGACCTCGGGGTGGAGTTCCGTGGATCCCCCAACAAATACAGTTCGATGCACCGACGCTTACAGCATGCCTGCGTCGGTCCGGACGAAAGAATTTACATGTCAGTGTTTTGGATGGACGGTATTTATGCTTATGACTGCAGGAGCAACAAGCTTGAATGCGTGGGAAATTATGAGCCTGAGCCGAGGATTTATAATTGTCAGCAGGCGCAAAATGGAATAAGGGGAATGCAGTTCGATTCCCGGGGTTGTCTATGGTATGGCGTGTCTGGCGGCGTGGAAAGTGAGGTGATTTGGGAGCATCTTGTAAGATGGGATATTCTAAAGGATAAATCTCCCGTAAATATCGGATTATTGGGAACAAAGCAACGCCAGGTTTTGGTGACCACTGAAATGCTGATAGATGAAAATGTTCTCTTTTTGACGGATTCGAATCACCTTGAGGATCCGCCGGGAGTAATCGCCATCGATTTAAATATTCTCATGGAGGATTTTGATAAGCCAAGAAAAATATCCCAGGATCCCTTTTCTTATTACCATCTTAACGATTCTGCCAGACATTGTCCGGGAAGCGCATATTCAGTCAAAGATATTGAAGCGTATCGAAAATTCAATGAGAACAACTCGACTTTTATGGCTGAAAATCCGTTTACAGTCCAATCTGAAGAACTCGATGTTGTTCGTTTATGGCAAGCCGTTCCTGTTGAGGAATCTTCCATCCAACAATTGTTTTGGAAGAAAAACGGCGATCTTTATGGGCTTTGCGGTGGCCATGGCAAATGGCAATTTTTGATCCGTGACGGAAAACTTGTCAGCATTGAAAAAACGCTCAGAGCCAAAAACAGATTCAAATTCCCTGGGATCCAGGACGCCGGGAATGTTCCCGCCTTCGCAAAAAGCATAAAGCTTCCGTCTCACCCCGGCCGCCAATTCCTGTCTGAAATTTCAGCCTGGTGCGCATGGAAGGATGATGAAATTCTTGTCGGGACCAGGGAAGCCTTCCTGGTCAGGGGCGCTCCGTCGCGAAAAAATGCTTTTTCGCTGGGTTCCGTGGCGCCACACGGCCCAATCCATCAGCTTGCAAGCAATTCCAGCCGTAGTATGGCTTATGGCGTTGCCGGAGATTCTCAGGATGTCGGACAATTATTCAGTTATGATGACGAAAAGGGCATTCGTGAGTTGGGCAGGATGCGTTTTCAGGCTTTTAAGAATCCCGGCATCGCGGGCAGTTGTGAGCCGCGTTGCCTGGCGATTTCTCCGGATGAACAGACGGTTGCCATCGGCGTGGCCGACCGGTTGGGGTGTGTTTATCTATACAAGGGATTAAAGAATTAAATATAAAAAGGAGGGAAATGTCAAGAAAAGAAATTTCACCAGCGGGAACGATTGGAAAATTTTCATTTTCCGACGGGCGAAGGCGAAAAGGCCGGAGATTATAAGGATGATTTTTGGAACGCTTTTTGCCAGATCAGGGTAAAGGCGCCCGGGGACGTTTATTCAGCCCTGATCAAAAGTAAAATCATCGAGGATTATGTATTAATCTTAACTTCCGTGGCAAGCCGCGGGGCATTCTGGCGCAGATGGATAAGCATGCTGAAATGACAGATAAACGATTATTCAAGCATAAGAGGATAACCATGAGCGTAAAATCTGAGAAAGAAGACGCGCAATTAAATTAGCAAACTGGTTTCAGGAGATAAGCCAATGAAATTTGACATTCCAAAAGTTCCGTACGATCTGATCGCAAAACAGCGCAACATAAGACGGCGGCTCTGCGATGGAGATTATGACCTTGGAAACCCGGTTGTTTCCATTGGATGGCCGTTAGAGATAGATAACCGATTAGATATTAATGGCGGAAGCCCTTACAACAGTCCTGACATCGTGCGCCTTGTGCATGACCCGGAGTTTGACGTTCAATATCAGCTGAGGGCAGTCCGGCACCAAATTGAATGCCTGGAGGCCAGCGAGGAAGTTGGTCATGTTCTTGACAATTGTCCTGCCTTTGACTTGGTCCATTTTGGCACAGGACCACTGGCTACGGCGTTCGGCGCCCAAATGATTTTGCGCGAAGGTATGCAACCGGCTTTTGAGCCGGCTGTTCACACGCCTGAGGATGTCATGCGCCTTGAAAAACCAGATCTTTTCAAGGATGGCGTCTGCCCGAAAATCCTGGAACGTATCGAATTTTACAACGAGGCAACGCAGGGAAAGATAATCATTTCGCCGTGTGACGCGGCCGGTCCATGGAGCGTTGCCAGTTCAATCTGGCATTACGAAGATATGCTGGAAGCTATTTATACCGTGCCGCAGGCGGTGCATAGGCTGTTGGACATGGTTACCGAATGCCTCATTGAGTGGTGGAACATCCAGGAAACGTATATTGGTCGATGGGGAAGGAGTCACAGTTTAGGCGCGCCATTTTCCCCCCGCGGTGTGTTTATCGGAGACGACTGTATGGTTGCGGTCTCGCCGCAGACATGGGAGGAGTTTTTTATGCCTTACAACAACCGGCTTTCGCGGGAGTATGGCAACTTCATCAACTACCATTGTTGCATGCGATACGACACGCACTTTGAATCAATTGTCAAGACGGATGGTTTTGCTGGTTTTGACGCCCAACCGGCCTATAATGATTTCAACAAAATCGCCTCAACGTTGGAAAAAGTTCATGGCATCTGGACGCGATCATGCGGTCCCGCCGACAAGGATTTTATCCGCCGTCTGCGTGGGAAGGTCGGGATGCAGTTTTTGGTCAACGGCAAAAATCGCGCGGATGCCATTCAGCAAACCAGGGACTTTCTGGCATTTCTGACCGATTCGAATTCTTAAAAGAAAGGAAAACCGTGAACACAAAGTCAGGCAAAAACGTGGCTAAGAATCAAAAAATGGTTTCCCGCAGATCCCATGAACCGGTCAAAACGAATAATTATATTACGTCGCTTTCAGGCGAAAAGCCAGGTTGGCGATATGGGGCAGGCGGCGCGATCTACGCTGAGCGTTTTCTGGAAGGCCGTTTGCTCTGTGCGGCGTATCAGGACAACGGCGCTCCCGTTGCGGAAAGCGGCGAATACCCCTTCTGTTCATCCGCTGGTTTTCAACCGTCTTTTGATCTGGTGGTGGACGGCGACTCCCTTTATTTCGGATGGGAGCATGTCGGTTTTGAATCCAGGAAAATCTCAAACGGCGCCGTACAGGGAACGCTTACCCTGAAGCACAGCATCAAGCCTCTGGTTTTAAAAGTTATCACCAGCGCCTGCGGCAATGGTTTTTTCAAGAGACGGCTTGAAATCATCAATATCTCCAAAAACACTTCCTTGGGGCTGACGTCCATTGCGTCTTTGTGCGGTATTCTCTGGCCGATGAAAAGCAATCTGGAAAACAACCTGAATGACCAAAGAATATCGCCTTATTCGGCCGGATATTTCCAGAACATTTCGCATGGTACTGAGGGCAATTTTACGTGGCTGGATTTGCCCGTCAATACGGAAATCTCGATCGGGTCCACGCGCGGCCAGAGCGGACATAACAGTCCCTTTGCGGTTCTCCGGAACAACGTGTATGGAGGATATTTTGTATGCCAGTTGGGCTGGTCGGCCAACTGGCGCATGACCTTTCGAACTCATTATGAGAATGGCATAAATCTCGCATTGAATGGCGTAAAGCTCGTATTTTCCATGATGCCCGTCGCGCCGGCGCCCATGCGGCTCATCGCGCCCGGTGAAACGGTTGTCGCGCCCGAGGTTCATTTCGGGTTAAACCATGAAAGTTTTGATTCCGCGATTCAATCCCAGCATGCGTATTTGCGGACTTATGTGCTGAGGAAAGGAACTGAAACTCCTCAGCCGGTGATTTACAATCACTGGGGTTACATGGGGGAAGAGGTGAGCGAGGAAAAACTATTGCGGGAGATTGATATTGCCTCGGAAGCGGGGGCGGAACTGTTTATCGTGGATGCCGGGTGGTTTGGCGACAAAGGAACGGAATGGCCCTTTACCATTGGAGATTGGAAAGCTGGCAATCGTCTTCCCAATGATCTCTTTCCGGTTTTTGCTTATGTGCGCAAGAAGGGGCTGAAATACGGTCTTTGGTCGGAAATAGAGGGCGCCGGGCCAAAATCAAAGTTGGCTTCCGAACATCCGGATTGGTTTATCACGCGCTATGGCAAATCCGTGGAGTGGATATTGGATTTAAGCAAGCCGGTGGTCAGGGATTATATAGAATCTGAAATAATCCGACTTGTTGAACGATACAAACTGGACTTGTTCCGCCTGGACTACAATCGGATCGCTATGGAGGGCGGATTCAATTTGGTTGACGGACATTACGAAAACACGCTTTGGCGCCATGTGGAAGCCATCTATGAAATTTTCGACCGGCTATCGGTCCGTTTTCCAAAACTGTTTTTGGAAAACTGTGCTGCCGGTGGAGGCCGCACGGACGTCGGCATGGTGAGCCGTTTTGCCACAACATGGGTCTCCGACTGCCTGAGCATGCCGCGCACCGTGCGTATTCTTAACGGTATGAGCATGGCCCTGCCGCCGGAATATGTGGATCGTGTATTTGCGGGATTTGATCCTGGAAACACGGAGACCAAGATGCATGGCATCATTCTGGCACATCCGACTCTGACGGGCCTGACACCGGCCTTGGCCGAAGCCAATCCCGAGTTCATGGAATGCGTGAAAAAATATGTCGGTATTTATAAAAATTTTATCCGGTCCTTCCACCGACAGGCAAAAGTGTATCATCACACGCCGGTGATTCCGGGCGGGGACGGACGGGGCTGGTGCGCATTGGAATATGTCGCGGCCGACCGGCGGCGGGCGGTTGCGGCGGTATTTCGTCTGGTCAACGCCGAAGGGAATGTTTATCAGATGAAATTTCGCGGACTGAATCCGGCGTTCACCTACCGGCTTCGGTTTGAGCCGGGTGGTTTTTTTGCCGAGGAAAAAGGTTTTAAGCTTCAGCAGGAAGGCATGGAAATAGAATTGGATAACGCATTGACTTCCAAGCTCATTCTGTTGACGGCCGAAGGGAAAATGCCGGTCTGTTTTATCCAAGACAACGGGACGCTCGAATGATTTAACAGTTATGAAATTCATGATGAGGCAACCAATCAATATGGGGAGATTAAGGATGAAAACTCGGTGTCGTCAGCTACAAGCGATGGCAAGGATTGCGGCATTGCTAATGGTAACGGTGTTATTGGCGCAAGGCGTTTGGGCCTCGGCCGCGGAAGTAAATTATGGCGGGAAGGTGGTTGACGAATATTGGCGGCCGATTGCGGGGGCTAGGGTGGCAATCATCGGCACACCAGTTGTCGTTACTGCCGATTCCTCCGGGACATTTGCTGTTAAAGGGACGCTGTCGGCTTTACGACCGCTGGAATTTAGTGCCGAAGGGCGTTTTGCCAGAACCTTGATACCCGAATCGGCGAATATGCGGGATATGGTTGTGGAACTGAATGCCATGGCGACTCCGGTTGAGGGGCAGGCGGTTGATCTCGCGCCATTCGGATATGCTTATCGCAAGGGCGTGGCGAATAATCCATCTGAAACCAAGTGGTTGTTGCCTTATCTTAAATTTGGTTTCAATAACTGTTCGTTGTTATGCGGTTTTCTGTGGGAGGAAACGCATGCGCTTGACCGTGTGGAGGTTGAGTTCCCAAGTGTTGCCTTGCCGGATGCCAAAGAACTAAAGATGGTCAGCAACGGTTATCATTGGTGGGTAAACGTCGGAGACATTCTTGCCAGCGCTGCCCAACCGATTGTCACGCCGCGGGGCACAACCATTTACACCTTTCAATCGGTTTCCAAGGGAAGTGTGAAAAGCGAAGCCAAACTTTACGTGACATATAACGGCGCCAATCCATCCATCGGGGTGCCGGTTGTTCGCGTATATTCTGAAGGAAAGCGGTGGGGCAAGCCGCAAGAAGTGGAAATCGAGTGGGCGTTTGACAGGGCCGGTAAAGCGTATGATGGGCGGATTGAGGCATACGATGGATTTGTGGGGAAGATCGCGCCGTTGGAGGGCGGCAATGGGATTAAATTGGCGGGAGAACATCATTGGCGGGAAAGCGCGGAGTCGAAGGGCCGGCGGGGAATCCGGACCACAGTTTACGGAGCGGCCGACCGTAGCGCCAATATAACGGTTTGGACCGGTTGTGGGACAATCACGTTCGCGCCGGCCGATCTTGCGAATGGCCCCATTCTTGTTCCGAGCATGGGAGTCTTTATTGCCTTGGCGGGTAGTGGAGTCACGGCGCGGCAGTTTCAGGAAAAACTGGCCACCGAGAAGAAGGAAACGATTCGGCAGCGGGTGCGCAAGCATGCCGAGCAGAGTTGGGCCGGGGCCATGGGGACCTTCTATCAACTTGATAAACTGCCCGCTTTTCCCGTGCCGCCCATGGAAACGCCGATGCAGATTGATGTGCCGGAGAAGGAATTGGTTGCGCAGTGGCGGCTCGGCGCCTGGCATCTTACGCGGCATGCGAAAAAGATCAATGATCGGATGTACGGCATCTCCATCTGGCCCGGTGCATGTTATCTTGCCATAGAGTCATGGCAAGTGATCAAGGCGCTCGATCTAATGGGGATGCACGAGATAGCCGAAAAGGGATTAAACTATTGGATATTTGCGGAAGAGCATGGATTCAATCCGGCTTTTAGCGATAACAATGGATATTTAATTCGCAACGAGGCTTATGATATGCGGCACTCTGTTGGCCATGGGAATATCATGGAAACCGCCGCCATTCACCGCCGCCTGACGGACAACAAGTCGTGGTTCAAGGAAGCGGCGCCGATTCTGAAAAGGGCGTGCGAATGGACCATACGGCAAAGGAAATACTGGAATAATCAGGTTGCCAGGGAAAACTGGTTTTATGGTTTACTGCCGCCCGTGAGCACTGGTGATTTTAGCACGGAAGGACAAGTGTTCTATATATCCAGCCTGGCGTATTATGGGGGACTGAAGACTGTGGCGGAAGTCCTTGCCGCCAATGGGGTGGATGGGGCAGGGGAATTGCTCAAAGAGGCCGGGGACTGGCGGCGAGACTTGCGTGTTGTGGCAGAACGGTCGGCAAATCTTTCACGCGTCGTGCTGACTGGTGACGGCACGTATCGTCGCTATATTCCCTTTGAGCCATATCTTCGCATGCCCGCCTGGGATTCGAGAATGAGCATGAGTCGGGATTGGCTGGAGATAAATTTTAGCAGTCTGTGGTTTGCCAAGGAGGGGGTCTATGATGTTCATGAGCTGATTATCCAGGAGATGCTGGACGTAGTTGAGGAACGCATGTTGAAGTTGAATGCTTTTGGTGACCGTAATCCCGCTCCTGCCCGGCTGGGTCCTCCGTTGGAGAAACTCGCAAGTGAAGATGCCTGGTTTGACACCGGTGGCTGTTTTCTTCAGGTGGGTTGGCATTCGCATCCGGGACTCTATCTCATTTCGGATGATATACCGCTCTTTCTGCGAGCCATGTACAATTCGTATGCTGCCGACATCGTGCCGGCTCAAGGCTACATTTTTTATGAGCATACTTTTGGAAGCGCCGGCGCTCTTGATAAGACCTTCGAAGAGGCGGCATTCCTTGAGCGGGTACGGATGATGCTGGTGATGGAGGATGACAATTTGCTCTGGCTGGCGCGGGCGACCCCGCGGGTTTGGCTGAATCAAGGGCAGAAAATCGGTGTCAAGAACGCTCCGACTTTCTTCGGGACACTCTCCTATGAAATCGTTTCCGATGTGGACAACGGCCATATCACGGCAACTGTGCAAATTCCTTCGCGCAGCGCACCGGAGTCGGTGTTCCTGCGGTTCAGGCATCCTAAGTCGGCGTCCATCAAGAGTGCTGAAGTCAACGGCAAGCCATGGACTGATTTCGACAAGGAAAAGGAAACAATCTGCCTGAAAGGGCTGTCGGGCCAGATCATCGTGAAAGCGAATTACTAACAGGCAAAACAAAAGGAATACACCTGAAAGCTGATAAGCAGAATCATTCAAGAAATGCGGATGAGTGTGAAAAGAAAAATGTTAAATACTTTTGCAAAATTGATTGTTTTTAAAATAAAACAGGAGGGAAAAATGACACGGAAATGGATCGTAATATTGACTGCAAGTTTGGTTTTAAGCGCCAATCCTGACGCCCTATCTGGGGAAATAGATGCCGCAAATAATTTGCTGGTGAACCCCGCTTTTCTCGCGGCGGCCAATCCGGGAATTCCGGATGGGTGGTTTTCCATGCCTCCCATTCTTATTCCGGAATGGCCGGAAGGTTGGAGTCTTGAGGAAAGCTCTTTCATGCCCGGAACAAAAAGCATTCGGATCACCAATCCGACGGAAGGAGGCGGCCGGGGGCTATGGCATGCCCGGTATTCGGCGCCCTTGCCGGAAGCGGATTATACGTTTTCCGTATATCTGAAATCAGATGTGGATATGCGAGTGATGCTTTCTGTTTTTGGCAAAAAACATGAACTAACCATCGAGCGGGAATGGCAAAGATATTCTTTTACCATGAAAGGCGGCGGCACCAATATCCACCTGAAAATGCAAAGCAAAGGAAACTTATGGGTCAATGCGCCGCAGTTGGAAAAGGGAACCAGGCCGACTTCCTTTGCCCTTCCTTCGCTGGGCGCCAATAAAATTGTGATGGCAGGCATTCCTCAGGATATCCTCTTTCCGCTAGATTGGCGGATCTTGCCGAAACAATTACGTTGTGTGCGGATTGTTACGGCTGAAAGTCATGGCGGGAGCAAATCAGTCAAGATGTCCGGGACAGGACCGAAATATATCAGTAACGGTGATACTTTGGTTAAAATTGCCAAAGAAAAAGATTATCTGTTTTCCTGCTGGATCAAGACCGAAAGCGTCAACGGAGTCCTGGCAACGCCGGCTGATACGGAAAAAGCCGTGAAAGGCAAGGGAATTTTTGTCACTCTTGTCGCTTTTAATAAAAAGCGTGGTTGGATTAAGGAGCTGTCCCTTGACCAGCGTATTGCAACCAGTGGCACACATGATTGGCGGAAATTCGAGCTGGTGATTCCATCCGCGCGCCTGCCGCCGGAAACCGAATATCTGGGTTTCTGGTGCTACGCCCCGTTCAACGACGCCGAGGGGATTGTAGAGTGGGATGATTTTTCCCTGGTTGACGTCAAGGAACCGCAGACCAATCTGGTTGCGAATCCCGGTTTTGAATTATGTGACGGTCTTAAAACCAAGGCGGAGGGAAAGCCCCTTATCGTGCTGCTCAACCGGTCGTTTTACACGGACGAGGAAACCGCGTATTTGATCGTAAAAAACAGCGAAAAAGACAACCAGGGAGAGGTTGAAGTCCGGCTTGTCGCCGACGGGAACATTGTCTTGCGGAAAACGGCGGCGCTAACTCCCTTTAAGGCAAGAATACCGCTGGATATCGACTCGCTTTCGCCGGGCGATTACACCTTGGAGGTCAAAGTTGTCGCGGACATCGGCGGGAAAATCGAACGCCGCCTGCTCCTTAAAAAACTGATGAAAAGCGCCAATGAGGTGAAGATCGACCGGGAACATTGCATGTTGATGGTCGACGGGAAACCTTTTATCCCCTTTGGTCTCGGGGTGGAAACGGAAGTGAAACAATCGGTATGGAAGGATATTGCCGCGCACGGATTCAATACGGCTTGTTATCATCGTCGGAATTTTACCGCAGTCGAGTTGGATCATGTCTGGAAGGAAGGATTGCGGGTGGAATGCTGGATGGTTGAAGATTGGAAAAAATCATTGGCGGATTTGAAATCCTATTATCTGCGGCAGGTCTCCGGTTTAAAAAATCATCCCGCCGTGCTGGCGTGGTATCAAATGGATGAACCTTCCTTTGTCTCGTGGGAGCACGCGGGGAAAAAAGAGTCTGATTTGGCCGTTTTGCAGCAGACGATTAAGGAAGTGGATCCCTATCATCCCAGTTTCTTGAATTACTGCGCCAGCTGGCGAATTGGGTACGGGGATTATGGCGGATTGGCGGGCACGGAGATCCTGTCACGAGATGAATATCCATTGGATTATTCAGCCTGGCGTCGTGACGCGGATGTGGCGGAGGCGCTGACCAGCTGGGCGTTTCAGATCTCTCAGATGCGATTTGACGGGGAAAGATCCGGCAAGCCGGTTCGCCAATGGATCCAAATGTCGCAAGTGATGGGTGATAGTCCCTGTTTTTTGCGGGAAGTCACTCCGGCTGAGGAAAAATGCATGACTTATCTGGCGCTGATTTATGGAACAAGAGTCTTGACCTATTATGTTCACAAACCCATGTCAATCGCTTTGTGGGATTCTTTTATTCCTTTAAGTAAGGAAATAGAATCGCTGACGCCCATTCTAACGGGAGACGATCTGTCCGGCGAGGCCATTGGCGTCGATAATCCAAATATCCATTTTTTGTTAAAAATATATAAAGGGAAAAAATATCTTATTTGCGTCAATTTGTCCGAGGCTCCGGTTGCGGTTACTTTCAAGCTTAATCGTGATTTTTTTGGAAGCGAGGGGAAAGTGAACATGCTTTTTGGGAGAAAAAGGCTGGATTATCTTGATTATACCATCAAGGATGATTTTGGGGGATTGGAAGCAAAGGTTTATCAGATGCGGGACGTCAATCCTCGACGCGAGGCTCCCTGACTGGCAGGCAAGGATGCGCGACCACACAAAAATAAAAATGAGTGCGCCAAGAGAAATCAGCAGGTGCCTGCTGGCCAAGCTGATCCCATTGGTGGAATAATGTGGCACTCTTCAAATCGAAAGAGAAGAGCAACAGAGAAAACAAACTAAACCTAAAGGAGAATGCTCAAATGTCTACTCGACAAAAGTTGTTGCAGCGTGAGGATGCGGGCGATTTCCAGGGGATCTCACCAAGTGAGATGGCGCAGCAGAAATCTCCAGGGACATGGAGCAAAGGCTTTAATCATTATCATACCCATTTTAGGTTTTCAAAAAAGGAAAGGATTTCTGCCAGGGAATTGCTTGAAGACTTGAAAAAACTGGAGGCCCGTTTTGTTTTTTGCGCCGGGGATCATGGCGATATGCGGGGTGATAATTTTTGGGGGATGAACATCAGGGAATTTGCGGATTATCGCGATGAATGTCTTGCGGTTAATGATTCTGGCGGGATGGTGCTTGTTCCCGCTCCGGAAATTCATTTGAGATTTCCGCCTTTTATTTCCCGTCAGGAACATCATGCCTGTGTGCCGATTGTCCATCATCTTCCCGAATTGGGACAGCCGGAATTCCGGGCCATTGCCGCCTCCAACACCAAGGATGTGCAAGGTTTCATCCGGGAAATGCACCAACATCGGGTTTCCCTGCCTTTAAACCATCCCTATTTGTCCTTTAATTCGGCGTTCAACGGCCCCAATCCCTTGAATGTTTCCTGTCTTTATGACATGGATTATTTTGAAATTCTGACCATTGATCATCCTGATTTCTTTGACAAGGATTTTGCGGTGTATTTGAAGTTTCTGGAAAATCCCCGGACGAAAATGGCCTGCTGCGCCGGGGTGGATGGAATTTATCCCGACAATCGCTTGTCCAGGGAAAAACGCTTGATTCCTTCGACCTATTTGAATGTGGAAGGTCATTTAAATTTATCTTCCGTTCTTGACGCGTGGAATGAAAGAAGATCTTATGCGGCGCTTGGGAATATTCATTTTGAAACCATCCGGCCGGTCCCGTCCAGGAACGTGATAAAAACCAGTCGAAAACCAAGCATTCATTTTTCCGCCGTCAGTCCGGATGAAGACATGGGAAAATGGGAGATTCATCGTAATGGCAAGATGATCCACCAACAAGCGCAGGTTGGCCAACGGCGTCTGGAGGTTGATTTTGTTGATGATGATGCGGCGCCGGGTGAAAATAAATATACAATTCATGTTGAAGCCGGGAATTCGCATTTGGTGACTTCGCCGATTGTTTTTGAACCATAAAATTATTGTTTTGAACCTTTGTCATGGAGAATGTGCTCCGGCCACGGTTGGCCGCTTGACTTATGGTTTGGTTGTGGTGTGATGGGCGCCGGTGAAAGCTGTTTTGGCCAAAAGATTTGCTCCAGCCAAGCTGGAGTCGTGGTACCGGTTGTGGGCGCCGGTGGTGGTTTTGCCGTTGATTTTTTTGGGGGGGTGGGTGCCGCAATTGCAGCGGTTGGATGGGGGGATGGCGGACACGTTGTTTCGGTTGCGGACGTATTGGGGGTTTGATCCCGCGCCGGATTCGCGAGTGGCGTTGGTGCGGATTGATCAGAAGTCGCTGGACGAATTCAAGCGCTGGCCATGGCCGCGGACTGTGCATGGCGATTTTTTGCAATTGTTGACGTTGCGCGAACCGGCGGTGGTGGCGTTTGATCTTTTCTTTCCGGAACCCAGTCAGGACGCCAGGGCGGATGAGCATTTTGCCAAGGGGGTGGGGATGCTGCCGCGGACGATCACTGGGGCGGCGGGCACGGAGGAGCCGGGAAAGGAATTGCCGGCGGATCTTGGCCGGACCAAATCGTTGACGCGGATCGAGGGAGATCGGAGCCGGATTCCGACGTGGCCCGGGGCCTTGTTGCCCATCGAGGGGTTGCGTCGGGAGGGGTTGTTTGGTTTTGTCAACAACGCTCCCAGCGGCATGGACGGGAGGTAGCGCAAGGAATTTTTCGCACTTTGGTTTTAGTTGGTGATGGTATTGGAATGGTTTTTGATTGTTTTAGTTGTTCGCTGCGGGTTGTTCCTGGTTTGGTTTTTGTTCAAAAAATGCGTCCCTCGCCAGTTGCGGCGGAGCGTTTTCCAAATCCCGGAGGTGGGACATGTCCATGTACCTGCGGGTTCCCCACCGGGTATGGGTGATATGACGCAGGCGGGCGCAGACCAACATCAGCGCGCTGCGGCCATCCGGAAAATTGCCCACCACACGCGTGCGGCGGCGGATCTCCCGATTGATCCGTTCCAAGGGATTGTTGGTGCGAATGTGGATATGATGCTGGTGGGGAAAACAATAAAAGCGAAGCGTCTCCTCAATGCCTTCTTCGATGAGATGGGCGGCTCGTTCCAATTTCAGTTCCTGAAGCTTGGCCTGGACTTGTTTGGCCTTCTCTCGGGCGGCCTCGGCGCTTTCCTGGCTGTGAATGGCCTTGAGCATGGCCGCCACCTCGCGAACACGGCTCTTGGGGGTCACCGCAAAAACATTGCGGTAGAAGTGAACCTGGCAGCGTTGCCATAGCGCCCCTGGGTAGATTTCCGCCACCGCCTGGATCAGCCCCAGACACTTGTCGGAAACAAACAGGCGCACTCCCTTCAAGCCTCGGTCTTTGAGGTGGCGCAAGAAAGCTTCCCAACTGGCATGATCTTCTTTCATCCCCTCGCTTACCCCCAGGATTTCCCGGAAACCCTCCCCATTGACGCTCATGGCCACCAGCACGCTCACATTTTTGATTTCACCGGCCCAACTGCGCTTCAGCCAGATCGCATCCAGAAAAACATAAGGTTGTTCGCCCTCAATCGGCCG
>JAQUAF010000090.1 GCA_028687435.1 Verrucomicrobiia bacterium
GTTTTGCGTCCGGGGCATCGGGTCATCCGGAGGTTTTCGCGCCGGGAATTTTCTTTTTTCCCTCTGAAAACGCGCCGGTGTGTCTGGGTTTTGGATACAAGAGCGTGTTGGGTCGGGGTTTGTTTTTACAGAGTGATCCGATAAATTTTGGAGGTGGGGATACAAACTTGTACCGAGCGATGGGAAATAATCCAGTTAACCGAATTGATCCTGATGGAAGAGGTTTTCTTGCTTGGATGATTGGTCTTGGTCTTGCGGCTGGTGCCCTCTATGGAGCCTACAAAATGTTTTATTCTGATCCAATAAACAACGCTCTTGAGGCATTGAGCCCGACTGAAGCTCAAGGTCTAATAGATAATCTGCGAGACACTAATTCTCAATTAAGTGAAATGTATAATAATGATGAATGTCCTAACGCTGGCAACTTGGCGAATCGCGGTTTGGAGGTTTCGGGTGTGGCGGGGGTCGGTTATGTTGGCCAAGGCTCACAGTTTACACCTAATCAGAAAGCGTTTCTGAATACTTTTGAAAATAAAGCTTTTGGACAAAATTCCATGGATGCAGGAACATTGGCGGCAAGAGGTACTTTGTCTGGTTTATCAAAAAATCAAGCGAGTTTGTCAACAGAGATGGATCGAAATAACACCGTTATAAATATGCTCCAACAACAACTGGGCAAATAAGATGACACTAAGGCAGCACAGTCTTTTTGCAGGCGGTTTAGTTGTATTATATATTTCGATTTATTGGGTATTGTCGTTTTGTGGGGGCTATGTGCTCATGGCATCCGGAAAAAGTCGCCCAATTGTTTGGGCGGCAAGGGATGTTTGGGCTTGGCATCCTCGGTATGGAAATTTTCAATCATTTCTTGGCCTTTCAGGTAAAAGTGAAACTGCCTGTGATTTTGTCGGTTTTCTTTATTCCCCAATGATTGGAATTGATCGGCGTTTTGTGCATCGAAGCATTGAAACAACGACAGATGATTGTTGGGATAAGGCACCGCCAGAGAAGCAATGGCATCCGATTTTTCGGCAAAATGGCATGGTTGCACGGGAAGTGTGGAAAAAGTATGAAGGCCGAATTAAAGCCTTAATGTCTGCTGGTAAGACGAACGATTCATTACAAGTGGTTTTGCAATACTATAAAGAAGTAAAAGACAAAAGTGCCACCCAATAGCACGACGCATGCCTCAGATTTCCACTTCAACCCCATGACCATCAACATCCCCCATGAAGCCGGAACATGAAAGGCAAGGGATGCAGGGGGATGGCGTGGGATGGGCGGCGGTGAGGTTTGGGGATTGTAAATTGATGGATTATGGGGGGGTTCAGATGAGGAAGAGGGTGGGGTGAGCCGCTGTCGTTCGCTTGCTGAAAATTGTTAAATAAATCGTTTATCATCATAGATATATGCCTGATTACACACCAATTCGCTACGGAATGCAGATTCGTTTACGTCATTGCAGCACAGGCTCGCTGCTCAAGTCTAGCAATCGGAGTTATTGTCATCCGGGGGGCTCAGGTCAACAAATTGTTAATGCCTCGGCTCTGAAGGACAATTCGACGGTTTGGATTGTAAAAGGGGCGCATGAGTTAGGGGGATCATATCCAACGGGCGAAGAAGTTAAACAAGAGGATGTGATTCGATTAGAACATGTAGCGACCCATAAAAATTTGCATAGCCACAACGATCATCCATCACCCCTGACGAGACAACAGGAGGTGACTGCCTACGGTGCCGATGGAATAGGTGATGATAACGATAACTGGGTAGTAAAACTTAGTGGCTCTCGGTTGTGGACATTTGGCATTCAGGTGCGTCTTGTTCACAAAAATACTTCGATGGCTTTGCATTCTCACTCGGGATATGCTCATCCCTTATTTACTGCTGGAGATCAGGAGGTTACAGCTTTCGACTCAAGCGATTCGAACGATTTTTGGCAATGTAATCCCGAGGATCAGCTTCCGTTGGAAACCCGCTTTAAGCTGCCATTGCTTCCCAAGTTGAATTGGATGAATACCCTTAGTGTGGCGGGGTCCATTGCCTCAATAACCGGATGGACCATTCTTACGCTCAAGGAGAGTTTGCGGAACCAAGTCTTTGTAAACTCACTGGCATTTTTATTTTCTACGCTGCTGATACTGGGCATTTTGTTGCTTCTTACCTCATGGCTTATTTCGCGGTATATGCGCTTTACGTTCAACCCTCAACCTAAACTTAAAGTGGCAGGCTTCTGGCTCCTGACAGGTCCAATTTATTTATTATTGCTTTTAGTAGCTTGGCGCATTTGCTCACTAATTGCCCTCGCTGTGCTATCCCCATTGTTGAAATGGATCTTTGGCATTTAATCCGGCTTTCAGAAAAGGTATTGCTCCAATTATTGTAATTTTACGAAGAGCGTAGCGCGATAGTCGCAGATCTCCACCTCGTGAAGTGGTTCAGCGAGAGTTGGGCGGAAAAAATTTCCGATTTTGATGGTGAAAATGAAAAACAGAGGCGGAAAATTTGAAGGGAAAAGGCAAAGTTGATGGACGTAAAAGATAACGCTAGACGAACGGCGAAGAATTCAAATTAAAAAACTTAGCCCAATGCCCCCACCCCTCCAACCTCTCACCGCCACCCAAGCCCCGGAAGCCTTCTCGGAGTCCTTCTACCGCGCCCACGGCAAGCGTTACGCGGAGATCAACGAGGAGAACCGGCAATACGTCTGGACATCGGACGCCCGCTTTCAACGGGATGCCGATTTGCTGGAAGATTTCATGCGGTTATTGCCCCAAGGTGGCAAAGGACTCGATGCCGGATGCTGTGCCGGTGCCCGTGATTTGGACATCTTTTGCCAAAGGGGATTTGATGCGATAGGGTTGGATTCCATTCCTGAGAATATCCGTTTAAGCTGCGAGCGCAAACCCCATCTGGCCAGCCGCCTTTTCGTGCACGACCTGCGGGAAGCCCTGCTCCTTCCCGACGCCGCGTTTGATTTCATCCTGTGCGGCTACGTGATCCAGCACAACGAACCGCAAGACGTGTTTGGCGTGATCCTGCCCGAACTGGTGCGGGTTCTGCGCCCCAACGGAGCCTTGCGCATCATCTTCAAGCACGGCAAAGGCATCCGAAGCGTGTTTGACCCCGGCTACCAACTCACCCGGACTTTTCGCCTGTACGATGAAGGGGAAGTCTTGGATTGCCTCGAAACCCTCGGGCTGACCATGGAGCGGGATTATGTCCCCGTCCGCTTCACGGATTACAAGCTCACGGATCATGTGGTGTTTCAGATGAGGAAGAGGGTGGGGATGGGAAACCCGAGAAAGAAGCAAGTATGACAACGATGGATCAGAAAAACACCTTTCCTCCCATTACATCGGAGTGGCTTTCTAAGACGTGGCGTGATCGAGCCGCCGGGGTGCTGAGTCATCAGAAACAAATCATCAACTGGCTGTTTGCCGTCAATACCGGAGGTGTAGCTGGCATGCTTACGCTAATTTCAGCGGGCAAAGGTAATGTCTGCATTACATTGGCTGTTTCTTTTTTTGCGGTTGGCCTCATAGCCATTTGTCTTTACGCGGCTTGGATGTTTTATTTTGCTTTGAGGCATTTTTTACGATTTCAAGAAATTGTAAACGACTACTACGCTGATCCGACAAAGGTGGCGGAATTTTGGGAGAAGTTGAAAAAACTTCCCGTATTTAGTACGCCAGCTGAATTGATTGCCATATTTTCGGGTGTTGCTGCCATAGCGGGTGTCGTTTTCGGTTTGATCCACGTGTATTTGAAACCATGAATCACCGTCCAATCCGCTATTGCATCCATAAAGAAGCCCCGTATTACGTTGCGCAAACCGTTATGCCATTGATGGACGTCTGCGGTTTTGGGGCCAGCCAAGCTGAAGCCGTGGCGGATTTGAGGGAAGCCTTGAAAGTGTGCCATGGAGATGGCCGGGAACCTTGTTTGATCGACAATCCCGCCGACATGGGCGAGCGGAAACCAGACAACAAACGGCTAAACTCAGATGAAGCGGAAAGGGTAATAATGGGTTACGGCTTCATTCCGCAACGTGGGCGGACGCCTCGACACGGGAAATATTTTCGCGAACCGGGCATGACGGTGATTTTGCCGCTTGGCCGCCCTGAATTGCCGGAGATGGTGCTGATTTCCATTGTCCGGCAAACGGAGATGCCGATGGGACTCTTTTATCCTCGGACTATGGGCAAGCGGAAATGAAGGATGGCCTGTTTGCAAGGAATGGCCCGTAATCGCGCGGAAACCTGTCATGTCGTATATCTCAAATATCCGACACCTACGAACCGGACACGATACCCCAAGCCATTCCAACCGAGATCAAGAAGCTTCTTGAATCCAACCTTTTTCCGGCCATCCGTGCAAACCCCATCGAAGCCTTGAAGCTGGCGGAGAAGATCAAGGCAGAACCGGGATTTCTGCGGAAACTGGCTGGCAAGCGGAAGCAGGAAAAGCCCTAGGAACGCGGAAAACCCAAATCTGCTTCCCACCTTGGCGCGAAGCAAAAGCCGGAGCGGTTGCTGTCAATGATTGATCCACACGGCGGGGGCAAGCCTATGGGGGCAGGTAATGGGGTGGGGTGATTGGAAATTTGAATTTACTGTGGATATGCGGTATGCGGTATGCGATAAATTGGACATGTCAAAAGAAGAGATCCGCGACCACGAATGGAATTTTAAGGGATTGGATAAGTCTGAGGAAAACGCTTGTTTTTACTACGAGTTTTTCCGGGAAATTCCGAGTGTCCGGGATGGGATTGCGAAGTGGAGGGAGAAGATTCCCGGTCTTGACAGGGAGCTGAGGCGGCGGTTTGAGTGGACAAGCAGATTGATCCAGTGTGTATTGCTCAATCCTGAAAAAAAATTCATTGGTGGCCCTACGGAAGAGGAATGGGAACGGGTTGACGGGGCTATGCCGAAGGAATTGCGAAAATATCCAGAAGAGGTGATGAAGTTTTTGGGGACATTTCCCGAGTTTCCCAGTGTTCCGTGGCAGGGCTTGGAGGACAAGAAGTGGAAGGAGTATTGGTGCAAGAGGTTTACGGGGAAAATTTGCAACGTTCCATTGATGGCTGTTCCTGTGGGGAAAGTCTATCCGAATACGTATAGTTTTCAGATTCAGTGGAGGTTTTCCGACCGCAAAATCGCATTGTGTTTTGCCGATTGGGTGGAAAAAAACAGGCCCAAAGGATGTCGTGAAGTCAAAGACGGCAGTTTTGCTTTAAATGAAAAGAAGTTGCCGCATAAAATGAACACCTCGTTGAAGTGTCTTGGGGTCTATCGACGCAAAAAAATAGTGCCGTCAATGAAAGAGTATCTTAAGAGGTGGCCGGTGGTGGGCAGGAGTGAGCACCAAAGTGCGTACATTTGGAGAGATATTCTGCGGGATGACGAACAGGCGAAAAAAATGATCAAGTGGCTCAAAGAGATGACAATTTAGTTGTCATCTAAATTGTCAGGGGAATTTACTTCTAAGTGTTTTGTCGAAGGAATTTGTCGAAGTTCTGTGGCAGATTATCCGCATGAGATTCAACTCATTGGCGGGAGTGGCGATCATCCACATGCCGTCCGGCGAAAACGACACCGACTGGCGTTGTGTGCGCAGGGAGGCGGTAGAGGTGGAAATGTCAAAATTCCGGTTGTTGAGGGCGGTTGACCGTAAAAAACGGGTGCGGCTGCCATGAATATCATAAGAAGCCCTCTTCCTCGATTTCGTTTTCGGAATGAGGTGATTTGAGGGGGCACAAAAATCAAAAAGGAAAGACAATGATTATCGAAATCGACAATAGTCGAAACATTGACGCGGACGAACAAAGCGAGCAGATTGAAAATAAGAATGAAACCCGGGCGGTTGAGGAGATGGAAACGAAACGGCTCATTGCCGAATTGCTTCTGGATGAGCCTCCTAAAAAAATGCCTGTAAAGGGAAAATCGCTAATTGAGTTTTTTACACCCTCGGAGTTGAAGAACTTCCACTTGAGCAAGGAATTGCTCTTGGTTGGAAAATCACACATTATCATGGGGGAGAAGTTTGTGATTGGTGGCGCTCCGGGCGTCGGAAAATCCCGTGCTGCGGTTGGGTTGGCGGTCGCGGGAGCGACAGGAAAGGATTGGTTTGGTTTGCAGGTGCATCGAAAATTCAAAACGATGATCTTGCAGACGGAAAACAGCCAATATCGTTTGAAACAGGAGTTTACAGATTTGGATTGTGGTTCTCTTGATGATTATGTGCGGATTTGCACGCCGCCCAACATTGGGCTTGCATTTGAGCACGAAGAGTTCAGAGACTGTTTGGCAGAAGCGATATCGGATTTCAAGCCCGATGTCCTTGTTATTGATCCATGGAACAGAGTTGCCATGGATGACAAACAAAGAGATTACTATACCGCGTTTCAGATGATTGACAGGGTCTTGTCACCATTGGAAATTCCTCCTGCTGTGGGGATTGTTGCGCATACGCGCAAGCCAAAAAGTGATGAGCATGTGGAGGGACGTGGATTGTTGAATCTGCTTTCTGGATCACACATGTTAGGTTCTGTGCCCCGTGCGGTGTTTATCCTGAGATCATTTACCGATGACACGGAAGATGACCGGGTGGTATGGAGTTGTGTCAAGAACAACAATGGAGATCTTGGGGAGGAAGCTGTGTGGAAAAGGCGCAATGGGTTGTTTGATCCTTGTTCCGACGTCGTGTCTTCGACGCGGAAACGAAGCAAAAAGACAATTGAAGAGGAAGACATTGCAAAGGTGTTTGAACAAGGAGGATTGGATCGGCAAGCAGCTATAGAGAAGTTGATGGCGTTGACTGGTTATTGCAAGAGCACTTGTTACGAAGTTCTTAAACTTGATGGAAAATTCAAGGATAAGATTAAGGAGGAGGACGGGCGGTTGTATTGGATTGGAGGAAAGTCAGTGGAGAACTGATTCCGATTGCAATTCCGAAAAAAGCAAGGGGGGGAATGGAATGGAATAAAGAGATAAAAAATCGATCTTTCCATTCCAATTCCCCCCCTGAGATTTTAGGAATCAAATCCTTGGAAAGCGCAATTTTTCAAACCCCAAACACTGCGCGATTTCATCACTCTGAAATCCCATGGGAAGGTGATGGCATGGGCTAAAAGTGTCGAAAAATCACCGTAGACTCGCATGCGAGCATGCTGGGGCCATGCTCCCGGATCAATTCCCGAAGGGCAAGGCTCCCGCCTTGATGGGTGGGTGGGTGCGTGCGTGCGTACGTACGCCGCCGATCAGCCCCATCTCGCTATTGCGATAATTTTTTATTTTTTTCTTTCACCCGCGCACCACGGCGCGAAAAGCACAAAGCCGCTTCACGCGTGCATGCGTTTTAGCCGCACAATTCCTTGATATACTCAAAGACATTGAAAAAGCCATGCCCGAGCAACTGTCCTGAGTGCGCAACGCTGAATCTATACCGCCTCTGTTCATCCGGCGGCAACAGCCCGTCGTCCATTCTGAGAACATAGCGTGTGAAGCTCATTCCAAGCGACATGAACGCCATCTGCAACTGTTGGTTGTGGTTTTCGGCTTGTGAAAAGCCGTGGCGCACATCTGTCAGATACGAATTCATGCGGACAAGAAAAGTCGCGTTGATCAACACGCCGAACTGAATCCCAAGAGCCTCAAATCCCGTGTTTCCCACATCCAGTCCGAAATTGAGCTGCATGACTTTTGCCACCGCGATCTGTTCCGTCGGCCAAACAATGTAGTCGCCAAACCGCACCATTCTGGTTTGATCCGCAATGCGGCTCAAATAGATTGCGGTGGCCCGCGACATGAGATCATGAAGCTGCCGCTTGTCGTAAGCGCAGATGATCCCGTAGCTTGCAACAATGGGATACAAGACCATGCTGAAACGCATCCGCTCCCGTTCTTCTTCCGAGGGGCGCACGTCTCGCAGATATGCTTGAACAAAGCCAGCCCCGCCGGGCACAAGCGAGGTTTGCAGGAACTCAACGATTTTTTCGGGGTCACGGTTGGAAAGGCTCATGGTGATTAAATGCTAAATGTGATGTCGGTGTGATTTCTGGCAGTCTCCGGCCTTGCGGATTCTGCCCCGGGGCGACGATTGTTGCGTCTTAGCTGTCCTTGAACGCGCCTGTTGCGAGCAGAAGCGCCAAGCCCTGCAAAACATGGATGACAAGCAGCCACCTTTTCATGGAGGACTTGGCGTGTTGGAGGCTTTCCCAGTCCTGAATATCGCGGTGTTCCATTTGTGCGAGCACCGCCCAGCGTTTGGCCAGCGAGAACACGAACATGTAGCCGAAGCCGGAGAGCCATCCGACCTTGAGGCACCATGTCGCGACCATGAGGATTGATGCGATGGTGGTGAGGTTTCGGAAAAGCTGGTCATTTTTTGTGATGGCTTGGTGGATCATAATAGTGCTGGGTTGAGCTTTGGGGTTGCGGACTGTATTAACGCGGGCCGCATGGGAGGCTTGTTAAAAATGGAAGCACAACCCCAAACTGAGGATATGAGCCTCGATCTTGTCCAAATCGACATTGGCCAACGGGAACGACAGGGTGTGATCCTCCACGCGCCGGTAACGATATTCAAACGACCAGTCAAAGCGTTCGCTCATAAAAAAGCGCAGCCCCAATATCGCTTGGAAGCCGACCGCGGTGTCGCTGTCGCTGGCGCGTGTGGTGCCGGGGATGATCGATCCGTTTACGGTGAAACCCGCGTCGGTTACATCCGCGCAGGAAACCACCAGACCGGGGCCGGCGTAGAGTTTGAGCCTCTCCGATGGCATCAGGCTGCCCACCAGCGTGAAATCAAAATTGTAAAAATCCACATTCGCATCCGCGCCGTAGCTGGAGGGGATGCCGCCGCTTGGATTGACAGCCGTGAACTTTGTCGAGAAATACGAGAAATCAGGCTCCACGGCCAGCGCCCAAACATCCTTTTGGAAAAACTCATAGCCAAAGCGGCAGGAAGTCCAAGCCGCATTGTCGAATTTTGCGTCTGCGGTGCAGGAAGCTCCCTGTAGAACCGTCCCGTCCCACCTGCTTCCGGCAGTGATATTGACGCTGCTTGTTGGAATGAAGGCCATGCCGCCGTTGGCCGCGACATAAAACGGGTTTCGCAAGGCGGGTTCCGGCTTGGAACGCAGCAACCGCGTTGTGGGTTTGGATTTTGAGGCGATAGTCTCGCCCATCTCCGCAATGGCGATGGTGGACATTAACACGCTGCCGATAAGTGTCAAAACGACGCGATACATAGGTGCTCCTTTGGTTGGTTTCCTTGATCACGTATCCGCGACATGCGGACAAAAAAGAGGGACGCGTCCCAACGCGCCCCCGACCCGAGGCCTGCAACAGCCTGTGTACGAAAGCACGCCAAGCCGCGCCCCAATCGGAGGCGTGACTATGGGCGTATCCGTACACTCGATGAAAGTTGCAGTTTCGGGTCGAGTCCGCAGCCGTAGCTACGCAAAATTTTCTATATCCGCAGCCTATCACAAAACCCGCCGTATGCAATGCCAATATGCCCCGTTGCCCACTATCGTTGGCATGCCCTGCTTCCCAAACGGCTTCGGTTTTAAATCGGTTTTTCTGGTCAAGCTGATCTAAGCCATCAGCGCATGGGCCGCCGGGGGAGGACTCCCCTGTGAAAACTCCCCTGTGAAACTCAAAGCCAGTGGGCGCATTGCGCCATGTCAGCGGCCCCCGGGAATATTTCGTATGAGCGCAAGACTCTGGCTGGCTTACTGGAAACGCACGCTTGAACTACAGCTTGGAACCCCGGGCGTCCAAGACGCCTTGCGGGAAATTCAGGATTTGTGGCGGGCGAGCTTTCGCAGCCTGTCCGCACACTGCGAGCGCTAAGGCGTAGTCGGGTTCAATGATTGATCGCGACGCCAAAGCGATTCTGAAACTCTGGCGGTTGCCCGGCTGGAAGGAATCCTGATAGGGAGCCGCGCCAAGCGTTTTGCCAGCGCAACCCCTTAACCTTAACCCAAAAATTGTTATGATCGCACAAGAAATTGCTTCCGAAGCCCTGACGCGGGCAACCACATCTCCCAGCCTTGCGAACTATCCGGCCATCTTCGAGGGCTTCACGGCCAAGGGGATCGCCCCGCAGGAAATCCGGCCACGGGAGAATGTTTTTACGTTCCACGCATGGAAAGCGTTGGGGCGTCGCGTCCGCAAGGGCGAGCATGGGGTGAAGGTGGCCACGCTCAAGACCGTCACCAAACGCGAACGGGACGAAAAGAGCGGGGAGGAAAAGGTCAAATCCTTCTCGTTGCCGTGGACGGCCACCGTTTTTCATATCAGCCAGACCGAAGCGTGCCGACCCGGCCAAAGCTGAGAGGATATGTCTATGATCCGCGAAATTAAAATCCTTACGCTTCGGGAAGTATCAGAACAATACGACCCGATGGATCACCCGGCCAAACTGGTGGAGTTTTGGCGGCGGGAGGTTGTCAAATCCGCATGGTATGAGTCTGAAAAGGAACAGCTTCTTGTCCTGTCCCTTGACGCCAAGATGAAGGTCAAGACCTTCAATCTGGTCTCGTTGGGGATCATCAATCAAACCCTTGTTCATGCCCGGGAGATTTTCCGTCCGGCGATTGTTTCGGCGGCGTCGCATATCGCCATCATGCACAATCATCCCAGTGGCGACCCGACCCCAAGCGCGGATGATTTGAAAAGTGCCCGTGCCATGCGGAACGCCGGGAAGGTTTTGGGCATCCCGTGCGTTGATTTCCTCATCGTGGGCAATCCCAGCCCCACGAATCCAGACGGCTTTGCCAGCCTCAAAATGATGGGGTTGGTTCATTTTGGCGAGTGTTCATAAAACGTCGGAAAATCCTTCCCTGAAAAAGTCGCGAAATAACCCCGTTCACCAAACGGCCCTTTTATGAACACCAAAACCACCATTGCCATTTACAGCCGGGTTTCCACCGACAAGCAGGACGCGGAAAACCAGCTTGCCCAGCTTCGGGACTTCGCCAGCAAGCAGGGCTGGCAGATTGCCGGGGAATACATTGATCATGCCGTAAGCGGCACCAAGGCGGGGGCATCCCGTCCGGCGTTTGCCCGGATGATGCAAGACGCCAGCCAGCGGCGGTTTGACGTGCTTCTGTTCTGGAGCCTTGACCGTCTGAGCCGGGAAGGAGTCTCTGCCACGCTGGACTATTTGAACCGGCTTTCCGGGTGGGGTGTTGGGTTCCGCTCATTCTCGGAACCCTACCTGGACAGCCTTGGGGTTTTCAAGGACGCGGTACTGGCAATTCTGGCCTGTATTGCCAAGCAAGAACGGATTCGCATTTCCGAGCGCACCAAAGCGGGGCTTGAACGGGCGAAGCGGCACGGAAAACGGCTGGGGCGTCCGGGCATTTCCGAAGCCGTGGCGGAGCAAATCCGCTCGTTACGGGCTGTTGGCGTGAGCGTGCGGGAAGTGGCGCAGAAATGCGGGGTATCGGTGGGACTGGTGGCCAAACTGGCATGATAACTATGAAAAAAAACGAAATCATTTTCACGTCTGACGGCTTCAATGTCTGCTACGAAAAGCGGCGCTACGAACTGCGGGCCATTGAAAAGCCGTCGGCGGGCCGGTTGAAAGCCACGGTGAAGGCTTGCCGCGCCGAAGCTGGGGGTGATGGAGCGAAGGTTGGGTTTCATATTGATACCGTGGATTTCTATTTGAGCCGTTCGCGCCGGGGCTTCATCGTCGAGGCTTCCCGGTTTTTCCAAATCAACCCGCTTCAGATCGAAAAAGACGTTGCCCGGCTTATCACTCAACTGGAAAATTATCTCATCAAGCGGGCGCAAGCCGCGTTGCCCCAACCGCCCACGGTTTCAGCCAAAGACCAAGCCGAAGGGGAAAAGCTGGGGCATCACCGGGATTTGATCGGCGAAATTCTGCGGGACATGGAAAAACTCGGGATGGTGGGGGAAAACGTCAACGCCCTGACCGCTTATCTTGCCATGACCTCCCGCTTGATGGACAACCCGCTTTCCCTGATGTTTCTTTCGTCCAGCGGATCGGGCAAATCCTTTCTGCAAGATACGGTTTTGTCTCTTTGCCCGGGTGATTCCTTGGTCAAGGTGGCATCCCTCACGGATAAATCCCTATTCTACAAAGGGGAGAACGCCCTTGCGCATAAGGTTCTGGCCTTGGAAGAAGACGCTGGCGGGGAAGGTGCCGCGTATTCGTTGCGCATCCTCATTTCCGCCAAATGCCTCGTCATTGAAACCACGGTGCGAAATGCCATGACCGGCAAGCTTGAGACTCAATCTTCCCGCGTCAATGGCCCCGTATCGGTCTTTTTTACCAGCACCAATCCCGCCCTTGATCCTGAAACCCGCTCGCGTTTTCTGGTTCTGAGCGTGGACGAAACCCCGGCGCAAACCAAAAGAATTATTGAGCAGCAGAAGCGGGCGCATACGCTTGAGGGGATCACCCGGCGAAAGATCGGTGAAGCCATCCTTTCCCGGCATCACGCTTTTCAAAGGCTGTTGAAACCCCTGACCGTGGTTTTTCAGGACAAACCGCTTTTGGGTTTTGAAACGGATCGGCTTTGTTTTCGCCGGGATCATCCCAAGTTTTTGCAGTTGATCCTTGCTGTTGCGTTTTTGCACCAGATGCAACGGCCCATCAAGCATCACCCCGCCATAGGGGATTACGTGGAAGTGATGGCGGAAGATTTTCAGACGGGCAAACGCCTTGGGATGGCCCTTTTGGGAGGAAAAGAGGAACTTTCAGCCCCGGCCCAAGAGCTTTTGACGTTGATAGAAAATTACGTCAGGGGACAAAAACGGCAAAGGGGGGATGTCGAATTTTGCCGCCGGGAGCTTCGCGAAACCATCGGATGGCGTGAAACGCGGTTGCGAATGTACCTCAAGGAACTGGTTGAAATGGAATATGTGATAGCCCTTGGAGGACGGCAGGGGTGCCTTTTCAAGTACAAACCGGTTGTTTTGACCAAAACTTCGCAACCTTCGCGCAACTTCGCAACCCCCTTTGCGCGAAGTTAAAAACCCCTGTTTTACCTCTGAAAATGCCGTTGCAAAAGCCAACTTCGCGCACTTCGCGCCGGAAAACCGGGAAAAAAGTTTTTAAGGGGGCAAAAAAGCCATGAAAACCGCCTCTTTTGAAACCTGTCTGCAATCCTTCTTGGAACATCTGAAGGTGAGGAACTATTCAGCGGCCACGCTTGACGCCTACGGATATGCCCTGAGACATTTTTTTGCGTTTGCGACCCGTAACAGGGTAGGCAATTTGCGGGGAGTGAGCCTTGAAAAGCTCCGGGATTATCAGTTGGAACTTCACAAGAGCCAGTACCGGCCCACCAGCATCTATTCAAAGTTGCAGGCTGTGCGTCAATTTTTCAACTACCATGAAAAGCAAGGGCGAATAGCCGTCAATCCCTTCCTGAAAATGACCATGCCCAAGCTTGGGGAGCGGCTTCCCCGAAATGTGCTTGCCCCATCGGATGTGCGGGCGATTTTGGCGGTTCCCGATGTTCGCACGCACAAGGGGATTCGGGACAAGGCGATTTTGGAGCTTTTTTACAGTACGGGCATTCGATTGGGGGAAATGATCCGGTTAAGCGTGTGCGATGCGGATTATGGCAACGGTTTTTTGAGGATCAACCAAGGCAAGGGATGCAAGGATCGTGTTGTTCCCATTGGCCAGACGGCTTGTGAGGCACTGCGGCAATATTTGACGCGGGTTTATCCGCTATGGGAGCGCATTTGCGGAAAAGAGAAAAGACTGTGGCTTTCAGCGCACCAACCGCATCAACCGATGGGCAAAATGGCTGTCAGTGCGCTTCTTTGTTCACTGGCCAAAGCGGCGGGGATGGATCGTCCAGCCACGGCCCATGTCTGGCGTCACAGTTGCGCCTCCCACATGGTGGGCAACGGTTCGGATGTTGTGTTTGTGCAAAAGCTGTTGGGCCATCGGTCATTGAAAACCACCGCGATTTACACCCGCGTCACGCTCAACGAATTGAAGGAAACCCATCGAAAAGCCCACCCCCGAAGCGTATGAACATCTCTTTTGAAATCCTGATTGATCGACATGCCCGGGAACTTGAAATCCGCAATTTCAGTCCCCGAACCATCGAGGACATGGTTTACAGCATGAAACATCTGACGCGATTTTTGCGGGAAAGGAAGCTTGAGCGTGTGAAGAAGATTTCCCCGGCAGTTTTGAATGATTTTCATCATTGGCTTTTTTATCAGCCGACCAAACGGGGAGCGGTTCGAAGCGCCGGAAATCTCAATCAGGTTTTGGCCAAGGTGAAGGGATTTTTCCGGTTCCTGAAGGCAGAGGGGGAACTGAAGACCAATCCGGCGGAAGCATTGGAGTATGCGAGGGAGCCGCAACGGTTGCCCCGGAACATCCTCACGCCGCAGGAGGCCAAGCGGATCATTGAGCGTGTGGATGGTTCAACGGCGCAAGGCTACCGGGATCGGGTCATGCTGGAAGTTTTCTACGCCACGGGCATCCGGCAAAGCGAGTTGATCAATCTGAGCGTGGGAGATGTGCGATTGGAGGAGGGTTTGCTGTTCATCCGTGAAGGCAAGGGGCGTCGTGATCGTGTGGTGCCGTTGGGCGGGATGGCCTGCAAATATCTTGAAACCTATTTGAAGGGGGTGCGTCCGGAACTGCTCAAGGGACGGGCAACAGATCGGCTTTTCATCTCCTACCGAGGCAAGCCGATGGATCGAAACAGCGTGGGCAAATTGGTTCGCAAATACGCCAAGCTGGCGAAGGTGTCCAAGCCGGTGAGTTGTCATGTGTGGCGGCACACGTGCGCCACCCATCTTCTCAAAAACAACGCGAACCTGCGGCATGTGCAGGAGATTTTGGGGCATCGGTCATTGGCGACCACGGAACGGTATTTGCATCTGACCATTGCCGATTTGAAGGAAGCGCACCGGAGGTTCCATCCGAGGGAAAAAGCGCTCCAGTGAGTTCCTCGATGTTCGGCAAAACGAGGTTGCAAAGGCGTCATAAAAAGCTCACATTCAAGCCAATGTTGGCCGGAGTTTTCCAAGCTTCAAGAGAGTATGAGGGGGTTTTCCCGTTGGAGGGTGATTTGCGTCAAAAAAAAGGGATTACCTCTGAAAAAATGGCATTGGCGGGCAAACCCGCGACCGTGCACTTTGATCCCAACGGAAACCTCATCGCCCTGACCAACCGGGCCGGGCAGGTCGTGAGCGCCGTTTACGATGCTGGCGACAGGATGACCTCCCGGACTTATGAGGGCGGAAACACCACTTTCAATTTCGGTTACGACGACGCCAACAAATTGACCAGCGCCAACCGGGTGGACAATGGAACCACCACATGGGCCATTTCCAACGGGTTTGACGAGGCCAACCGCCTGACCAGCCAGCAGCAGGGGAGTTATTCGGTTGGATTTTCCTACAATCGGAATTCGGAGGTGAAGGAAATTGCTTATCCCTCCAGCCTGAGCGTGAAATATCAGCACGACGCCTTGAACGCCGTGAGCGAAATCCAGCAGGGAACCAGCACGACCGTGGCGACTTATCAGCGGGATGAGGCGGGACGCCTGACCAAGAGGACACAAGCCAACGGTGTGGAAACGATTTATCAGCAAAACGTGGCGGGATATGTCACCAACATGCTGGTGCGCTCCACTTCCGGAACAACCAACATCTTGGTGAATACCTCTTATGGTTTTGACAGCGTGGGCAACCGCCTGTGGACAAAAAGGAAAAATGGACGCGGCGAAGTTTACCAATACAACGCCAATTACGAGGTGATCGGCGTCAAATACAACGTGGATAATCCAACGGATGGCTATGCGGCAGCGACCAATCCCAGCCGGACGGTGATTTATAATCTGGACGCGGTGGGGAACCGCGCGAGCGTGACCGATAATGGCACCAACACGCTCTACACGATCAACAATCTCAACCAGTACACGGCGGTTGGATCGCAAAATCTTTCCCATGACGGGAAGGGGAACCTTACCGGCGACGGCACATGGACGTTTTCCTATGACCATGACAATAATCTGGTTGGGGCCAGCAAGAGCGGCACCACGGCCACCTATCAGCGGGATGCCCTTGGCCGCAGAATCAGCAAGACCGTGAATGGTGTGACCACGGCTTACATCTATGCGGGGGACAACCTCATTGAGGAACGGAACGCCGATGGCAGCGTCAAGACCCAGTACATTTATGAGGCGGGCATTGACCGCCCCGTGAAAGCCATCATCGGCGGCGTGGATTACTATTTTTCGCAGGATATTTTGGGAAATGTGATTGCCCTGACCGATGCCTCGGGGAATCTGGTCGAGCAATATTGGTACGATATTTACGGGAAACCCACGATCAAGGATGGGAGCTACCAGACGTTGAGCACGGCCAAGACGCCGTTCCTGTTCACGGGAAGGGAATACGATTCGGAAACCGGGCTTTATCATTATAGGGCAAGGGCGTACTCGCCGGATTTGGGGAGGTTTTTGCAGGCGGATAGGATTAGTTTTAGGGGTGGAGATGTGAATTTATACCGAGCGATGGGGAGTAATCCGGTTAATTTTGTTGATCCAAGTGGTTTGTTGACATGCGATGAATTGGATAAGATGAAGAATAAGTTGAAGGATAATTTGGCAGGAGCGCTTTCAGATGAAATCGAAAATCAATCAGCGGTGACAAATGCTATGAATGCAAACGAGGCGCAGATAGCGCTCGTAAAAACAAGTGGAGTTGCTAGCCTTGGTGCGCTTCTTTTGGGAGGGTCAAGACTGCTTGGATTTGGTGGTTTCGGAACGAGTTTTGCGGTTGTTGGGGCAGCTAGGGTGGCTACTCAAGTTGGGTCAACGGGTTTCTATGCATATGCTCCAACAGCGGGAGCTACAGCATTAACAAATGGAACGGTTGCCGGTGCATTGTTTGCAGGAAGAGTCGGGGAGACTTTTCTTGATCCAAGGATGGGAAATCAAATGTCGGCGCGATCTGCTGCTTTAACATCGGCAGAAGATGCATACAATTCGACAAAGGCAGCATTAAGCACAGCAAGTCGAAAACACGATTGTGAATGCAAATAAATATTTTTTAAATGTGAGTGCTGCCGTTCTTGGCTGTTGCATGGGGACCATTTTTTTTGAAATTTTTATCGATTCCAGAGATGGCCTTTCGTTATTATTGCGGCTTGGATTAAGTGTTATAATTACTGTTCAACTTGTTGCATTGATGTATGCTGGCAAGCAAACTGAAGACATATGAGAATTTTCTGGTTGGCTTTAATGGTTTTCATGGTTTGGTGTGCGTGGGCGGTTTTTACTCGGAGCAGATGCCGTTCCGGTGATCGGAAAAAAACAGTGTTGGTATTTCTTATCCTTGGAATTTTGACTGGATTTTTGGTTAGCTGTTTTAGTGTGGATTGCATTTGGGCTGATATACAGATGAGGAAATGGTGGTTGCTGGCTCCCAGATAATAAACCAGTCCGCGCCGCCCTCGCGGGTGGCTTCTAGCCGAGGGTGGTTCGGATTTTTTTCGGATTGCCTTAAACCCTGCATGCGGTAGGATTCGCCTCGTGATTGACCTCATGCCAAAGGGAAAAGCTTGGAAGGTTTTTTCCTGCTCGGCCAACCGGCTGACCAGCCAGCAGCAGGGAAGTTATTCGGTTGGATTTTCCTACAACCGCAATTCGGAAGTAAAAGGCATCACTTATCCTTCCAGCCTGAGCGTGAAATATCAGCACGACGCCTTGAACGCCGTGAGCGAAATCCAGCAGGGAACCAGCACGACCGTGGCGACTTATCAGCGGGATGAGGCCGGACGCCTGACCAAGAGGACACAGGCCAACGGCGTGGAAACCCTTTATCAGCAAAATGTGGCGGGATACGTCACCAACATGCTGGTGCGCTCCACTTCCGGAACAACCAATATCTTGGTCAATACCTCCTACGGCTTTGACAGCGTGGGCAACCGGCTTTGGACAAAAAGGAAAAATGGACGCGGCGAGGTTTACCAATATAACGCCAATTACGAGGTGATCGGCGTCAAATACAACGTGGATAATCCTGCCGACGGTTATGTCGCCGCCACGAATCCCAACCGGACAGTGATTTATAATCTGGACGCAGTGGGGAATCGAACCAGCGTCACGGATAACGGCACCAACACGCTTTACACGATCAACAATCTGAATCAATACACGGCGGTTGGATCGCAAAATCTTTCCTACGACGGAAAGGGGAACCTCACCGGCGACGGAACATGGACTTTCTCATACGATCATGACAACAATCTGATCGGCGCAAGCAAGAGCGGCACAATCGCCACCTACCAGCGGGATGCTTTGGGCCGCAGAATCAGCAAAACGGTCAATGGCGTGACCACCACCTACATTTATGCAGGGGACAGTCTCATAGAGGAACGAAACGCGGACGGAACGGTAAGGCCCAATACATTTATGAGATGGGCATTGACCGCCCTGTGAAAGCCATCATCGGCGGCGTGGATTACTATTTTTCTCAGGATATTTTGGGGAATGTGATTGCCCTGACCGATGCTTCAGGGAATCTGGTCGAGCAATATTGGTACGATATTTACGGCAGGCCAACGATCAAGGATGGAAGCTACCAGACGTTGAGCACCGCCAAGACGCCCTTCTTATTCACGGGAAGGGAATATGATTCGGAAACCGGGCTTTATCATTATAGGGCAAGGGCGTACTCGCCGGATTTGGGGAGGTTTTTGCAGGCGGATAGAATTAAGTTTAGTGGGGGTGATGTGAATTTATATCGGTACTGCGCCAATAATCCGGTGAACTTGATGGATCCCTATGGGCTTTGGACTTTTTCACTTACTGTGGGAGGGACTGCTGGGGCTGGTATTGGTGGGACTTATGGACAAGGTTTCAGCATAGGGCATGATCCCGCCGGTGGTTTATTGGGGGGGTGGAGTGCTGCTTGGCATGGGCATGGGGGAATCGGTGTTTTTCTTGGAGCGAGTGCGTCGGGTGGTGTAACGGCAACCGCAACAAATGCAAAGAATGTATGTGAACTTATGGGATCGCAACTGGAAGTTGGTGGTTCTGTGGGAGTTCCAGGATTTGGGCCAACTGCTGGGGGGGCAGCCGTAATGGGATTGGGCAATTCAGACTACATTGGGATGCAAGGGACTTTTGGTGTGGGTGCAGGATTGCCTTTGGAACTGCACGGTTTTCTTGAGGCGACAGTGCCTGCTAGTTTTGGGGATTTTTGGCCATTCTAATATTATGATAAGTTTTCCTGATATATTATTGCTCTTATTATTTGTTTGTTTTTGTGGTGGGGGGTTTACTGCATTCTTTAAAGTGGATAAATTTCGTCGATTATTTTGCGAGAGGTATCCTGATGTTGCTGCCAAGGAATTGCCAGGCGTTTTTCATGGAATTGTTTATCCCGGTGGAATAATTTTTTTATGGCGGCAGCGGTCAATGGATTTTTTGCTGAAAAACCAAGACTCACAGCTTCTTGGATTGCGTAGTCAAATAAAATTTCTTGTAAAATGTTTTTTCTTTTGTCCGTTGGCTATAATTGTTGCCATGTTTTTTGTTATTAAGTTTTTTTTGGAATAAATTTAAGGCTGAAAATGGATCAGTTGCAGAGGGGAGCAGTAATCTGTGCCGTACCAAATTGCCATCGACTCCGATTACCAAATTGTGGTCATACACTTTTGAGGTCTTTACCACACAGACACTGTCAATTGGAGGGGGTTGGGATAAGGTAGGGGATAACGGATTTTTGCGCACTTTCCTTTAAGGGCAGGATCTGGTTGGAAGGGGTTCCCGAGCGATCAGTTGGTTCGCCGGTGCCTCGAAGTGTGCCGTACCAAATTGCCATCGACTCCGATTACCAAATTGTAATCATACACTTTTGGAGTCTTTGCCACACAGACACTG
>JAQUAF010000091.1 GCA_028687435.1 Verrucomicrobiia bacterium
GACCCCCTCCCAAACAAGACAACAACTGAACAAAAAATTTTACCGAACTTGGAACAACACGGACCAACAAAATAACAACATTTTCAAACCGGCGGTTTTAGGACATTTTCAGACCGGCGCTTACAATCTGCAACCCCCACCCAAATTGGATCCCCAAAAACCCAAAACTCATGCTCCACAACTGCCAGAACGAACGGGTCGGCTTTTCCATGCCCCCACCCCTACCCGATGACGCCTCAAAAATCAAAGATCGAATGACGAAAAAGGGGTGCTTCTCCGAGCATGGTTCAAAAAAAACAGTGGGGAGGGGATTTCAATTGGCCTCCCGGGTTGCCACAGGAACGCTTGATTCGAGCCGTGAGGATCAAGACAGCGGGACGGCGCCGCCTGCCTCCAGTGACGGCGAAACCACGTTTTGGATCGTGAAGGACAAGACGCCTCCCCGGTCGGTTGGTCAACCGACGAAATAGAGTGGCAGCGGCGTCCCGCCGCTGGTCTTCAAGCCTGAGCCGGAACGGCTCCGCCACTTTGCCGGCACTTCGCCGGCACAATAAAATCATCGTTTCGGAAACCAAGGCGCGACAACTGTTGACACGAAATCGGCAGGCGAATGGCCTGCAACGCATGCGCATCGCTACCCACGACAAATTGGCATCCGGCTGACCGGCAGATCTCAAGCAAACGACGGAAAAATCCAGAAAATTGCAAGGCATGACGGGGATTAAGCTCCAAAGCCACATCCCGTTTGGCCGCCTTTTTCAACAAAAACCTCAAATCACCATCCCGATAGCAACGAAAAATCTCTTCGGTTTCAACCCCTTGAATTCTCCAGATGACAAATGGATGCGCAACGACATGGCAAAGCCCCGAATCAATCGCCCCTTCAAACATTTTCAGATAATGCCGGGCATAGGCTCGGGCGGATTTTAACCGGGGATTTTCCACCCAGGACAAATGATAATGATTCGCCGCCACCAGCACATAGTCGCATTCTTTCGCGGTGGCGCGGCTGATGGAGATATCTGCGGGAGAATGCATTTCCGCCTCGCATCCCAACAAAACCTCCACCTTGGAACCAAGTCGTTTGACCGTGGATCGCGCCAGGCGCAAGTGCTCCGCCATTCCGTCGCGCTTCCGGTGCGCATGATCGCATATTCCAATGCGCTGATAACCCAGCCGGTCGCTTTCCCGCAAGATATTGACAAGAGTCATTTCCGCGCCGGCACAGGCCGAGCGTTGACTGTGAATGTGAAAGTTACAGTTTAGAGTTTGCATGAGTTTAACGCTCAAACAGCATAAACAAGATTACCCCGATATTGCTCATGGATTCAGGTTTGAATCTCCTATCCGGTTTATCATGTTTATCCATGTTCAAACCCTCCTGCTCAAGACTGTCTTTTGTCTCAACCGGGCTGGAAACGCCTAAGATGAATTTCATTTCTTTTCGTTCGTCGTCGTGGAGATGTCGGCTGCATATGAAACTGGGCGGATGGCGGAAGGCCATCCACAAACTCATGATAAGCCACCTGGCCATCAAACACCGCCTTGATTTCCCAACAAGCCTTGTGAGGAAACCACCAGTGATCATGCCGCGGAGTCCATTGGTGCTTTTTCAGGTCAAGGATCGCGGAGGAAATCTCATTGAGTGGCGTGTCTTCCCCGTATCCCCGCAAACTGAACCGGTGGTTCCCGGCAAAAAGGTTGGCGGAGGTCATTTGCTGGCTCTTGGGAAAAGCGCTGTCAAAATAAACCCGGTCGCTCTTGATCACTCTGCCGTCTTTTGCATAAGCCAGAATCTGATACCAGCCGGATTCCTCGATGGGCAAGTCCATTTGAAAATGATTCGCCCGCCCCTCATGCGGATGCCACCCCCATCCCTCCTTGTATTCCCTTCCGGGGATTCCGGTCACGGGAATCTGTCCATCAACCATTTGATTGCCGTCCGCGGGGATCTTTGCGCGGATGAGACGGTCATTGCGTCTGACTTCCACTTTTCCGATGCAACTGCCATAAGTTGTGACCATCACATGCGCGCAAAACCGCCGGCTCAACTGGCAGCGGCCAATAAAATTTCCAATTTCCAGCAGGACAAAAGCCGACGGCAATCGCCGTTGTCTTTTTCGCGGCATCAAGTAAACCGGCGAACTGATCGCCCAATTGGAGTTTTGATCTTCCACCCGCGCCACATACCACGCCTTTTCGCCTTCCTTGAACTTCCACGAAAACCGCCGCATTCCCTTTGAACCTTTTTGAAATCGTTTGATAACCTGCCCATTCCGAATGATTTCAAGCGATTTCAATGGAAATCTGGAAGCCACCTGAATGGTTGCCAGGTGTTTTTTGTCAGGCGCCGTGGGGATCCGCGCGCCCGGCAGTTTTCCATCAATATCAAAAAAAACATAAACCGGCCCCCCATTGGTCGCAAAAGTGCGTCCCTGCCGTACCGCCCCCGCAATCTGTTTCCAAGTGGGCGATTTCGCCTGGACATAGACCCGGTAATCTCCGGGCGCATGCGTTTGCGGCCGTTCCAAAGTCGCATCCGTTGAACTGGACACCGCCATCCGGTTGCCCAGATTCAAAAGCATGAACCACAAGGCTTCCTCCTGACGATTATGAACATCAAAAGCATCCGCGCATCGGCCCAAAACCGCGTCGGAAAAGGCCTCGGTCGCGCCCATATGATGAAGCTGCGTGGGGGGATGCAGCGGATGCGTATAAACAACCGCCCCGCCCCTGGCATGAACTTCAGCCACCAGCTTTTGCGCCGGTAAAATGCCCGGTTCTTTTTTGAACTCACTGGCGCCTATGACATTAAAATGCCCGGTAAACATGCCAAAACCGATTTCCGGCGTATGGGTGACAACGATCGATTTCGATTTTTGGATGATCGGAGAGGACGACTTTGCATTGATGGTCAAGAAATCCAGCCCATTGCCAAGGGCCTGGACAATAGCATAGGAGTCATCCGCCTTGATTGTCGCCGCCGGATCATGCTGGGGATGAACATGATTGTCGCCACAAACCCAACCATATTCACTTGGATTAAAAAAGCGCTTCATCAAAAAACGCACCACAACCTCCTCGCCGGAATTCACTCTAACCACGGCCTTTTTCTCCAAGTAATCCGGTCCACAAGAAACAGAAATCTGAAAACCGCCACTTCCTGTCTTGACAGCACATTCCCCATCAACATAAAAACGTCCATCCGCATAGCAACCCCTTCCCGAGCCGTCCAAGAACGAGCTGTTTTTTCTTTCAATGATCAGCTTTGCGGCAAGGGGTTTTTGCGCATCACTGTCATTGACAAAGATCCGCATCTGACCGCCAGCAGAGGAATCAGACAATCTTCGACGAGTCATTTTGATTATTGAAGTTTGCATGTCATTTTGGTTCTTCCGCAGAATTTGTGGGTTGGACCTCCCTCAACCCCTTGTTCCCGCCCAAAACCAGTGAGTTATTGCCATCGGCTTGAACAACTCCCTTTTCCCCCAAGTTGCTCACACCCTGTGGGCCTGACCCGCCGCTCCGGGGGGAGCGCTCGGCCCAACAGGGCGCCGCCGATGGGAATAACTCATTTTCTGGAAGCCAACAGCTTGAAATTATCATTGATATTTCCAGGTTTTCTATGCCCTTTCAACTGAAGTCAGAGGTTGGAGGTCTTTTTCCCTCGCAAAACGGGTTTTTTACCCACAAATTCTGCGGTAGAGGCGTCATTTTTCACTTTTATTTCCAGCGAAGCTTCTCCTAAAACTGAATAGAAGCAGCGGACTTCGTCCCAACCCTCTCCATCTTTGCGAAGCCATAAATCATTGCGGTCAAAATCCGTTTATAAAAGGATGGTTAAAACACGTTTTATTTTATCCAGGTCAACAACCACATTGTCCACAAGAGCGTTGGCGGCGCCGCCTTCAAATTTAACAATTTCTGTTCCATCAAGCACAATCTTCATTGATATGACATCTGAAACAACGATTTGAATCTTTTGTTTCGAAAAAACGAAGGGTTGTTTTTCATATGGAACCTCCAGAATGTCGCTCAATCCCGATTGCCTTGTCAATTGAAGCGAAAGACCGCCACTGGGTTCGCATCCAAACATGATAAACGTTACACCCAAACTACAGGCACCTTCGATCCGAGTCGATGGGTCACAAAAGTAATGCGAAAAAAGAAGCGGAACCCCACAATAAGGGATGATATATTGCATCGAAAGATCCCTTGGACAGCAATCCGCTTTGTACCCGGCGCAAAGTTCATCTTTTTTCCAGGTAAATCGTTCCGGAGCAGGGGGCGGCACATGTCTGGATTTTTCCGTCGCATCGAAAGGCATCTGGCAAAGCAAATACTCGGATTTATCTTCCAGAGCATCGGGCTGAACACAAATCGCCGACTGTTGTTGGATTGCGGTCGGGTTGTACTGAAGACAGACCATTTTGCCATCTTTGGATTTTCTAAGCGATACATCCAAACTGGAGTTGTCCGCAACCACTTTCTTGCTGGCGCCGGCAAGCCAAAAACAAATATTGGAGAGGAGCAGGTGTCCAAAAGACTGCGATAAATTGAATTCTCTTGCAAGGTAGGCTATGCGCCCTTTGCCACATGACTTGACGGCAACCAAAGGCGTATCGGCACATTGATACAGCACCTCCGTGGCGCCGTCAAATACTCGGGCGCCGTTTTCCGGAAAAGTTTTCCAGGCTGGGAGCAAGCGCCGGATCATGCTTCGCGACATTTGGGTTCCCAAAAACCATTCCGCGGGATGGGTCGCATAGTATTGCTGCCATCGATCATATTTTAAATGGGTGAATTGAACCAGCCAACTGTCGTCAATGAACTGGTTGCGATCAATCGTTTCCGGAAGTTCCCGCGACACGGGATGAACCTGTCCCCGCAGGGTTTTCTGATAAGCCATCTCTTTCGGGCAATCCGATTTGACATAGTCAATTCCGGTCAGCTTGCGAAGAGTGCTGTGTCCTCGTTCTTCACCATAAATGTCCGCACAAGTTGCGGCCCGGAAGACGAGCAGGGCATGACCGGCATTCACCCAATTTTCGATTGCCTTGGCCGCTTGGGCATCGATAAGGCCGCTCATAAATGGTTCACTTGGAATGAGAAGCAGGTCACAGTCTTTGGGGATGTTGCCCTGAGCCAAGGCGGCCAAGTTAAGATGTTTCCATCGTATGGGCGTATCCCAAAGATAGCCTTGCCGTGTGAAAACGCCGAAAAGAGATGGAATGTAATAGTTGGGTCCCAACGACGGAATATAACCGGTGGCGATCCAGTCACACGGGTATTCCTTAAGGATTTTCCATGCTTCCTTGTATTGCAGATTGACATCCCGGACCGCCGCCAATTGTTCGCCGTTTGGTTTGCCATGACAGGTGCTGAGGCCCCACCAAAGCCTTTCCGGAAGGCTCTCATTGATCATGCCCCGGAGTGTTATTTTCCACCACCAATTGACCATGGAATCATAATTGTCTTCACCACTGGGACGGCGTTGTTTGTCGAAGATCCAGTAAATCTGGGACCAGGCTGGTTTGCCGCCCCAGCCACCCCATAGTTTTTTCCCCCAAATAAATTCCCATCCCCAATCCGGAATGGCGGTTCCACCGCCCTCCCATTTTCCATTCCAAGTGCTGGTCCACATCAGGGAATAGTCCAGCCCGCTTTGGCCAAGGGCATCATAACTTCCACTGTAGGTGAAATCTCCCGTATAGTAATCCCCCTTGGCCCCGCACTGATGGATGATATCAAAGATTATTTTTACAGACTCGGCAACAATATCCGACTTGAAAAGAGTCCATTTTTCCCAATAAACGGGATCCAATTCGACAAGTTCTGGATCAAAGTCGAAACCAGTTCGTTGCTTGAAAAGTTCCTGCAGGGGCGGAGAACAATCGGCCCAGGTATCGCCATGGTAGCAGACCATGCTGGCCACCGCTTCCCAGCTAATATAGCTAATTTCATTGAATTCATCGAGGAATTGTTTCAGGACTTTGGCGACATATTCCTGCGAAGCGAAAGGAACCAAAGAAACCAGAGATGATTTGCAAGGCAAATAGGCCGTGTAGCAATGCCCGGGTTGAGCTTTAATGACTAGATTGGTTCCCACAACATTCCAACTGCCGGGCGGAAGCCGGCGACTTGCATGGAGGACTTTGGGGGCGACCTCCGCGTTCTGCGGATCAACTTCATCGGTATTTTTAATAAAGCAATGGGAAGGGTTGGCATTGAACGCGAAATCTTTCGGGAGCGGAACCACGAGTGTTTGGCCATCGGCTTTGGCGCGAATCCAACGGTAAAACCATTGCACGCAATCGGGATTTGCCACGAAATATTCGGTTTTTTTTCCTCTTACCCCCTCAACCGCAATTCCCACAGTGTGAACCTTTAAATTTGCATCTTTATACGCGCGATAGACCTCATGCATTTTCCGCGTTTTTACCTGATCGGGAAGAGGATCCCAAACATGCCATGCAAGCGAATAAACACTGTCGGCCGACATGTTTTTCATGAACTCAATTCGCCCCATTGTATTCGTGCCAGGAAGCGCGTCCCAAAATCCGGTTATTCCCGCGTCGGATTCAGAAAGATTTTGTGCTTTTGTAACCACTGAAATGTTCATTAAAAAAAAGACCACAGTCAGTTGGATCAACGCCGCGATGGGAATCACCACACGATTTTTTGTTTCTGTTTTCAGATGCATCATACTTACCTTTTTTAAGCGATTAATCAATTTAAGAATCCAGCCCCAATATCCATCAACGAACAATGGAAACAGGGCGCTATTGGATGGCAACCGAAAACATTTGCCGCCCGGCATCATAAGAACCCTTCCAATGCGGCGAATAGGAACTAACCTGGCCGGATTGACATTCAACCATCACCTCGTTGCCATCCTTCAATATCAAATGCTGATTTGACGGCAAATGGAATTTGATCTCTTCGGGGGGAAATTCAATAAATTTCCATGGATCCCGGTTTTTCATGCGTTCCTTCTTGTTGTGCAGTAAATAGTAGAGTGGAACTTTGAATGGAGGTTGATCCTGAAGGAATAGGCGTATTTCAATCGTCGATCCAACATCCTGGTCTTTTTCATCCCACTCGCTAAACCGCAGCTTGGTTGAGCAAAATCCCCATATATTCCGGTTTGGATAAATAAAGCTGTTTTGAAAAAGGCTGGGTTTACCATCACATGGAGCAAGATAAAAAAAGGAAAAGTCAGATGGGGCCAGCGAGCACTTGAAATCCTGCCGAACGAGATCTTCTCCGTTCCATAAGATACGGTCCTTATTAAGCAGAACGCGTGAATCGGCGGGATTTTTTGTGTTGATTTGAATCGTTGCAAAGGTCTTGTTCTTTTCGAATGGCGTGTTGAGATGAATGCCGGCTTCCTGGTCTTTGGAGGTTGGATTGAACATGCATATCATCATGCTGGATTCAGCCCGAGAGATTGACGCCTCAACTTCATAATTGTTTAATGAAAAAGCCAACTTGCCTTCGGACCTGCACAGCCAATGCATCAGTCGTTGGAGAAGCTGGCGTCCGAAAGCGACGGGCATGCCAAATTCCTGGGCAACATAAGCGACTCGTCCATTTCCCAATTCTCGAATGGCAAGAAATGGGGATTTGCTGTTTTGATACTGATAAAGGCAAATGGCGTCATGATTGAATGTTTTCGATCCGGTTCCTGAAAAATTTTTCCAGGGTGTCAATAACGAGCAGATCATGCCCCACTGCCTACCGCCCTTGAACCACGTGGTGCTGGGACTCAACGTATACCCCCCCTTCACGGCAGACAGGTCCACAAGCGATGGCAGGTCTTTTGTCATCCAATTGGAAGCATCCATTCGGTTGATTTGCGATTCCGCAGGTTGATTGTCGCAACTATAATCGACACCGGTAATGCCGCGCACCAGACTCCGGAATCGATTTTTGCCAAAAAGGTCAACTGTCGTGGCTGCCCGCAAAACCAGCAAGGCGTGTCCGGAGCGCACCCAATTCTCCAGTTTCGCGGCCGCTCGCTCATCAATCGCCCCACTCATCCAGGGTTCACTGGGCAACACCAGAAGATCGCAGTCGTCGGGAATTTCCCCCTTGCTCAGTCGCAAGGAATCAAGGTGTTTCCATTTGATCGGGGCATCCCAAAGATATCCAGCATTGCCAAAAAAAGATGCCAGATCCGGCATGTAATAACTGGGGCCAAGCGAAGGAAGATAGGCGGTGGCAATACAATCCGGTCGAAATTGCTTGAGCAAACTATAGATCCATTTGTAGCGCCAGTTAAAATCATGCATTCTCGTGGTCAGCAGGACGTTGGGAGCTCCAACGCATCTGGTCAGGCCCCATAAATAGACGTCCGGCAAGGTTTGATTGGTCACGCCGCGAAAAAGTAAACGCGGCGAATTCGGACGGCCATCCTCCTTGCCATCCTCCTGATAATCGGCGGCGGGCCATGCAGGCTGAATATAACCCGGCGTGTCTTCCCACGATCCCCAAAAGGTATTGATCCAAGGTAGATTCGAATTGACGTGAAAATAATCAAGTCCAGCCTTTCCGAGTGAATCACAGCTTCCGCTATAGGTGCAGTCGCCGATGTAATAGGATCCCTTTACGCCATGTTTGTGATATACGTCGAAAATCATCTTTAACGCCTGGGCGACAACGTCCGCCTTAAACGCAGTCCACTTTTGCCAGCGTATCGGATCGATTTGCGTCAATAGCGGATCGAAGTCATCGCCGGTCTGCTTTTTGAAAAGCGCCTGCATTTCTGGCGAACAATCCGGCCAAGTGGTGTTTCCGCAATAATTTCCCATGCTGGCCACAGCTTCGGCCCAAAAATAAAACTGCGGAGAGTTTTTGAACGAACTCAAGTATTTATCCAGTTGATCAGCGGCGTAGCGTTGAGATTCATATGGCACCAAGCCAACCATGTTTATTTTGCATGGCACCAATGCAAGATACTTCTGTGACGAAGTTCCCTGGATATGGATTTTGTCATCGCGAATACTCCATTGCGACGAGGGAAGATCCCGCAGTTGTTTTGCGTTTTCAACGTCTTTATTAAGGTCAATGGCATCGGGGATCTCTTTGATTCTCCAATATTTGAGCCCCTTGCTTTGATCATAATCTTTTGGCAGGGAAGCGCTGGCGATCCCATTGGTTGAGTTTATTTCAAGCCAGACATAAAGCCACTGATAGTGGTCTGGATTGATTTTAAAAAATTCCCCGATTTTGGCACCACGTTCAACGGTCTCGACAACTTTGCTTATCATGATTCCCGCCTGTTTGCATTTTAAAGCATTCGTCTCAAAGATTCGTTTTTCTCTTGCCGCCAAGGGGGGATCATAAACATTCCAGTTCACCACACCGATATCATCAAATCCGGTTTTCTTCGCATAGCAAATGGCATCTTCTATCGTTGAAAAGCACAACCCGCCAAAAGACGAAACTCTTCCGCCATCCGGAGAAAAAGCGGCCTGAAGGGGATGAAAAATCGTCAAGATGAATAGTGAGAATATGATTACAATGTTCGATGTTTTTTTCATAAGATTGAAACAGCAATCACCCGGCATGGAGGCTAATCGGCAAGTTTTGTCACCTTAAACAGGCTGATCTCCGCCGCGCAATTGGGAGCAAAAATGCCCACCCGACCGGCGTAATAAGGCTCATCCTTTTCATCAACAAAATGGATGGGCTCGTCCTCATCGCAAAAACACGTGATATCCACGTTGCCATTTTGGTTGAGAACTATGATTTTAAAATAATGTTCAGCACTCACATCCTTTTTAACTTTCGCGCCCGCCAATATTTTTGGCCCCCAACCGTCCGAAAGCGTCAATTGATTCTTAAATAGCGACACCGAATAGTGGGTATAAGCTTTTCGCTGTTGTCCAAAGATGATGTATGGCACCCCCGTAGCAGGAGTCCGGACTTTCACTTTCGCCTCGATCTTAAAATTTATCCACTTTTCGCTACCCATCAATGTTAGATAACCGCTTGTTAGCCAAGGTTTGGCTTCTTTGAGTATTCCCGGAAAATCAAAAACCAGCGAACCGTCTTTTAGTTGCGCGCAAACCATGGGGCCTTGCCATACGGGCGAAATGGTGGCCGACTTAAAGTCGTCAACAAATAGAATTTCCTCGTTTTTAACGGGGAATGATTTGTCGTTGCCCATCGACGGAATGGCAGCCCATGATGCGAAACTATAGATGCCGGCCAGTGTGATAATTGAAACAGCTTTGTTGATAGATTGGGCTTGGATTTTTGAGTTGATCATATGCGATTCGTTTGAGTGGTTGCACGGTTTTATTCTTGCAATGGCAATGCCGTCCATTCACTTATGGGCCTCTTGCAAACTCCCTGCTTGCAGGGAATTAAGGCTTTGCAATTTGTCAATGATTTTATTTTTATCGATTGTCACTTTTTCCGATTTGACGTCTGCGTTGAGCGGTGGTTGAAGCGGTCGTCAAATGCGCATTAAAAATGGTCTGCATTGTGAAACCTTTTGCTTTTCGGATAAGCTTATCAAGCAGCTCCAATGCTTGTTTGCCAACGCCGGCATTCGGTTCGCAGATTGTCCCAATGGAGGGCGTGCCACTTGGCGCAGGGAAGCCCCCCAGCCCACCAACCTGATCTCTTTGGGGCACCTTGAGACCAGCATCATGGCATGCCACAAGGCCCCCCATCGCCGCCTGCTCCAAGTGGCGGATGAGCAGCGGAGGAACATCGCCTTGGCGAAACCGGCCGATGGACATGCTCCACCCCCCGCCAAAGCCTTGCCCAGATAGTTGGGCTGAAGTTGAGTTGCCAAGCCAGATTGAGTACCCGTTGGCAGGTCTCGGCGTTGTACCCTTTCCGTCCACGCAAAATCTCGGCCACGGTCACGTAGGACAGTCTGGTTTTCTCCGCGATTTGGTTGATGGCGCTCATGGGTTCGTAACGGTACGAGTTCTTACCGTTAAGATAGCGCAAAAGGGCGGGTTGTCAAATTAAACGAGGTTGTTTCAGCGATTTCGGAACGTTGCCGGTTTTCGCCATCTTTCGGGCCGGCATCATTTTTTTAGGGCATCCGCCGGATCAAACCTGATTTCAAACATCAGAAAACGGACTGGAGCAAAAAATGTATGGAAATGAACAGTTCGGAACAGAAGGCTATCTTTTGCAGGCTGTCAGTTTATGCGTGCCCTCGCTAAAATCGGTTTTTTCAACTTGGTATTCCGGCGCGGGAATGAACGTTGCATGGCATCCATTGGGAACCGTGAACGTTATTTCAAGAGCGGCGCCTGCAAGCTTCCAAGACAGCGCCACAACGCCATAAGCAGTTTTCAAACTGGCTTCGGCCCAAGAGATTGAACCACCGGGCCGGGGGCGAAAGATAATGTGCCGGTATCCTGGCTCTGCGGGATCCAATTCCAAGCCAGCCACGCTTCGATACATCCACGCGCCGACCGCGCCGTATGCATAATGGTTAAAGGAATTCATGCTCGGATCGCTAAAGCCTTTATCAGGAGTCCAGCCGTCCCATCGCTCCCAAATGGTGGTAGCTCCATTTTTCACTGGAAACAGCCACGACGGGAAAGTTTCCTGTTCAAGCAATTTATAGGCAACATCAAGATAGTTGTTGGCTTCAAGCACCTCAAGCAAATAAGGCGTGCCGACAAAGCCGGTCGCCAAATGATAGCCACGTTTTTTGATGTCACGCACAAGTTGTTGGGCGGCAAAAGCGCGTTTAGATTCTTCAATGAGCCCGAAGTGCAACGCCAGAACATAGGCGGTTTGGGTGCCGGAAGCAACAAGCCCGTCAGGGGTGATATACCGGCGCTGAAATGCCGCGACGATATCTTTATTCAAAAGGCGATATTTTTCAGCATCCAAACTATGCCCGAGCACAACCGCCACTTGGGCCATAATGCTCGCGTCGTACGCATAGAAAGCCGTGCCGATCAGATCATGAGGGGTACCGCCCGAGAGGTTGCCGCTGCCATCCAGGGCCAGCCAGTCGCCAAATCCAGTCCACGAATAAGTTTCCGGCAACGACCGCAAGAAGCCCTGACAACGGCATGAGCCAAGGAAGTCAAGATACCTTTTCATGGAATCATAATGATCGGCCAGAATTTTGCAGTCGCCGTAACAAAGATAGATGGTCCATGGACAAATAATCGTTGCATCCGACCAGGCCGGTCCTCCTTCTTCCTGGCCAATGAACTCTTCATTGGGAATAACTGCCGGCACGGCTCCACGCGGGGATTGGGCATCGCGAATATCTTGAATCCATTTGTGAAAGAAGGGACGCACATCCATGTTGAATGCGGCGGTTCGAATAAAGACCTGGGCGTCTCCAGTCCAACCCAGACGCTCGTTGCGCTGTGGACAATCCGTCGGAACTTCAATAAAATTACTCTTTTGCCCCCAAACAATGTTGTGTTGGAGTTGGTTAAGCAGTTCGTTTGAACATCGGAATATTCCTGTGGACGGGGTATCCGAATGCAACACAATACCCGTCACTTCCAGGATATCCGTTTCGCCAAGTGGTCCCAAAATCTCGACGTGGCGGAAACCGTGAAACGTGAAACGCGGCTCCCAAATCTCCTCGCCGTTGCCTGCGGCCGTATAGATGTCAGCAGCCCGGATACTGCGCAGATTTTCCGTATATAGCGAACCGTCGGGCTTGAGAATTTCGGCATAACGAATCGTCAAAGTGGTACCCCGAGATGTTTTGACCTTGATGCGGATCCGGCCGGAAAAATTTTGGCCGAAATCAAATTGGCGGCGTTCTGGATTCCTCGGAAAATTTTCGACCGGCTTAAGCGGCATCAACTCGTTAATCCGTCGAACGGGCGGACCGGTCCGAAGAGAGAGTTCCGCTTCGGGCTCCGAAGCAGGGGCCGCCACCCTGCCCCACTGGCGGTCATCATACCCAGCTTCAGACCAACGCCCCAATTCAAGCCGGGCATCATAACTTTCGCCGACAAGAAAATCGTTTTCAAGAATTGGACCGGTCGTCGTTTTCCAAGTGGAATCTGTGGCAACAATAACAGTTGCCCCATCCCTTAACTGAACTTCAAGCTGTGCGAGCAAGACAGGCTGATCGCCATATATCTGGCGATTTCGCCAAGCCACGAAGCCGCAATACCAGCCGTCCCCGAGAATGACGCCCATCGCGTTTTCGCCCTGGTGAAGCAGCTTGGTCACATCAAATTGCTGAAATTGGACCCGCTTCCGGTAATTCGTCCAACCTGGCGTAAAAACCTCATCACCAACCCGGATACCATTGATTTCAGTCTCATAAAGCCCAAGCGCGGTAATTGAAAGGACTGCCTTGGCGGTAGGGTGTGCGAGGAAAAACTCCTTTCGCAAATAAGGCGCTGGCGCGCACGTGCGCGGTCCACCTACAACCGAGGCAGAGATCCATCGGGCCCGAGAAAACGGTGGTGAGGAATTTTTCATGCAAAAAGCGGCTCTCTTAAAGGTCTGTTTTTGAGATAATTTTTCCATATGCCCCTTCGGGTTGGGTTAAGAACAACCCGGTGATTCGTGGTTTGAAGTCGTTGTTGCGTCTTGTCTTTTCATTAATTCAACCTTTTTGGCAAACGCTGATTTTCATGGATGACTGAATGAAATGAATTTGTCCGATAAAAAAAGCAAACGTTCCACAGAATCGCCGAGACAGTCACTGATTTTCCAAAAAGGCTTTAATTCTGCTCCAATCTGCCTTTGTTAAATGACCAAATGAGGATCCATAGAATTGAGACCCTTGTGGATCGGAGCAAAATCTCACCGTTCCGGAAAAATACAGCACATTAAATCCGCCAGGATGTGGCGTCACATTTTTGTGTGTTATATATGCATGATAAATTGCGTCAACTCCCGCCAAAAGGTTTTCAGAAAGAGCCTCGAAAAACGTCACTGAGTCTGGCACATAATTACTATTTGCCAAATAATAATCATAGGAACAAAACATATTGAGATAGGGTGGTTTCGGAAGATAGAAATATAGGCGGGTGTCATCCTTTTTAAAGGCAGGACAATACAGAACACTCCCATTGCCGAGATGATGATTTTCATAAAGTTTGCCAAGGCCTGACCATTCGCCGCCCTCGCGAATGGAATTATCCCAATTCGCCTCCGCCGAAACATCGGACGGCAACTGATCGTTGTTGTCCTGCGCATACTGGGCTAAAGCCATCCCGATTTGCCGAAGATTGTTCATGCAGATCGCCCTTTTGGCCTGTTCCTTGACCCCCGTCAGGGCGGGGAGCAACAATGCAGCCAACGCCAAAATAATGGCTGTCACAATAAGAAGCTCGATGACCGTGAAAGCAAAATCCATCTTATGGGGGCGTTGCAAATTCATAGAAAACCAATCGTGGCCACATTTTTGCGGATTGGGTTATGGGAAGTGTTGCTGCTGCCTTTCCGCCTCGTATCCTTGACGGTTTTTCATAATGAATCAAGCGCAAATCTGCCAATGAAACGCTTTGAACCAGTTTAATGAGGTTTTTGCAGAAATCTGCGTTTGATGTGCTTTTTCCTATCGGCCGATAGGGTTGGGTTAAAAGCCGGTCGGTTTCTTGGAAGCAACCGCCTTTGTTGGGTCTGGATCTTTCCTGAATCCGACCCTTTCGGGGAATACTTTTCCCCTCGAAAAATCCATGTGTTTTCGCATAAAAATGTTTGATTGAAAAAGTAAACAAGTCGTGTTTAAATCAAATTCCAGTTCCCGTCAACACTTTTTCTGAAAAATTTTATGAGCCTTAAATCCACTGCCTTTACCATCCAACGATTTCTTTTCCCCATGCTCGAAGAGGAGATCGGTCCCCTTTCCGATATGGAACGCTGCTTCGTTCAAGTCGTGGAACTCTGCCATCCCGAACGGTTCATGTCCCCTTTCCAATGGAATTTCGCGGGGCGCAAACCCGCCTGCGTGGCCGTAGCCACTTCGGCGCGGCGAAGGCCCGAAGACCGTCTCCCGATGGCCAAGGCTTTCATCGCCAAGGCGATCTGGAATTTCCCCAATACCAGAACTCTCTTGGACTACATCAAAAAAGCTCCTTCCTTGCGCCGACTCTGCGGCTGGCAATCCGTTCCCGAAATCCCATCCGAAGCCACTTTCTCCAGAGCCTTTGCCGACTTCGCCCTTTTCCAACTGCCGGAAAAAATCCACGAGGCCATGGTCAAGGAAAACCTGGGAGATATCCTGGTGGGACACATCAGCCGCGACGCCACCGCCATCTCCGCCCGTGAAAAACCCGCAGCCAAACCCACTCCCGCCTCTGAACCCGTGATCTCGAAAAAACGGGGTCGTCCGGCTAAAAATCAACCGGTTCAACCCAAAGAACCCAGACGCTTGGAACTCCAGCCTCTTCGTTCCCTGGCGGAAAACCTGGTCGAGTTGTCCACCCTCTGCGACCACGGAACCAAGCGCCCGCCGGGGCGAGGCTTCGTGGGAACGAGCAATTCCCATGGGTTCAAGTTTTCCTGGATTGGCTACAAGCTTCACTTGGACGTCATCGATGGAGACATTCCCATCAGCGCCATCCTCACCTCCGCTTCGGTCCATGACTCCCAAGCCGCCATTCCCCTGGCCCAAATGAGCCATCAACGCGTCCCCAGCGTTTTTTATGATTTGATGGATGCCGCCTATCCGCTCCCGCGAGACCTCGCCCCGGCGGGCAACTCCAAAGAGATTTATGACTTCTCCCGCCTGTTGGGACATGTTCCCATCATTGATCCCAATCCACGCCGTGGCGAAAAAATCCCCTTGGAACCCGCCCGGGCTCAGCGTTTCAAACAACGAAGTTCGGTCGAACGCGTCAATTCCCAGATCAAAGACAACTCTCGCCTCGCCGAAGCCTACGGCGTAGCGCGGGTTGGAGCGATGTTCGTCCGAGTTCGCGGCGCCGCCAAGGTGATGTGTCATCTGATGTTTGGAATCATCGCCTGCACGGCCATTCAGCTTTTCCAAAGATTGGCGGCTTAACGGCTGCTTTTGTCTGAAAAAAACACCTTCTTGCTTGCGCCTTAAATGGTGCGCAGAAGCGGCGTTGTCGAATTCGCCCAAAAACAGGACGGCTTGCTTGAAATCCCGGCCGTTTATCACTTTTTCGCTCATTCAACAAAGATATTTAAATGTTGACATGTAAACTCGTCTTTTTCACGATACTTTTGCAAGAGCCTCGTGTTTTAATAAGAAAGCCAATCCCGCGGACAAAAAACCAGCGTGCCTCCGCCCATTTATTGTGAAATCAGAATTTTTTCGCCCTCGCCTTTCAGGCTTTCCGGAAAAAGCGCTTTTTGCGGACAAGCTCTACATATTGACATATAAAACCGGTCTTTTTCACAATACTTTTGCAAGAACCTCTTCCGTCAATTGTCGCTCTTTCCTCGATCAGGCCGCCGTCGCGTCATCGACGCTTACGCCGTCATCATCGACCCACTCAAAGATTTCAAAAACAGTGATCGGGATTGCCCGCAAAACCCCAACCGCATTTGCAGCAACCCCGCTTCAAGGCGAATCGACCACCTGTTTCGCCACCCGCGTCCACGCATCGAACCGTTCTGGATGATTTTCGCAGGTATGGGTATCGAGCAGCACGATCTCCAGAACACAGCCATGGGCGCGGGTCACTTCAACCGTATGCTTCAGGTACAAACGGACCTTCTCCTCATCGAAATGCCCCACCAGATGCGCGGGATGCGGCTTCCACATGAAAATAACGCTTCCCTTAATGCGTTGCGCACAGAGATCCACATTGGCCCAAGGCGAAACCGAAACGCGGCGCAAATGGGGAATGGTCAGAACAAAGTCCAGCTTCCTGGTCACATCATCGCAACAGCCATAACCATTCAAGCCAAACGGGGATAACAATCGTTTCTCGTAAGGAAAGGCGAATTCCGCGTGCATTTCCGGAGAAACCGCCGCCATCTCCTGCGCTTCCGCCCACCCCCAAACATCTTCCGGCTGGACCCGTCCGGCGTCGTGCCCCACCCGGGGCAGTTGATCCGTATAACCATGGCCGCTGGTATAAATCGGCGTATTATCATTGTTGAGACTCAATAAATCCTGTTCCACATACTGCCGCAAAACCCGCCGATGCCCCTCCTCGAAAAACATCATTGCGTCATGCACCATTTGGGGATTCTCGATCATGTCCACCATGATTTCCTGCAATCCACGCAAAGCCGAATACTGGTTCATCAGGTGATACGAAAAGTCATCCACCCCCTTCACTTTGATCTTCAAAATATCGCCAAACAAGGATTGGAATATTTCCTCCTTTTCCGCGGTTACCGCCGCGTCAAAACGCACCTCGGGAAACCGGATTTTTTTGAGATCGTCAGGCGTCATGATAACCGGATCAAAGCCAAACGCCCCCCGGGGATCCGCGCCATGCAGACGGCGCGCCGTCAACCCCCACCCTGAATGGTAAAAAACCTTCCGCACCACCCATTCCGCCTCAACCACATTATCGCTCGCGAAATGCTCAAAACCGTGGATTCGCCAACGAAGCGCCTGTTCGATCCCCCTCGCCTCTTCGCCCGCGCAAACCAGCGATTTTTCCGAAACTAATTCGCCCCACGATCCTTGCGGATTAACATAGATAACGGGACGGACTTTTTCCATCGCGTTGTGCCTTCGCCAAAGGTCACGGCGCTCCGCCATGACCGGCATAGCGGCGATCTCCGCAACCCGTTGCGCCAAATCGCGCAACACCCGGCGGTCCTCATTGCTCATCATCATGGCATCTCCTTCGAGGTTCTTGCAAAACTCCCTGATTGGGGGGAATTAGTTCCGCCTTGACGGGAGTGTTTGTCAATGGTTTTTGTTTTCATCAATTGTTGCTCTTTCCTGTTTGCGAAACTGTGTTAACGAATGCCACAAAAATCTTTGCCAGGTTGAAATAAAGGGCATGGTTCAACGGTTCACGGTTTATGGGCAAGGAACAAACAATTTACCTCCGAAAAACATCCGTCCTGCCATTGAAAGTGTTACCCGGTTTTGAACCATGCCCAATATTTCTTAAGACCGGCTGGAAAAATGCCTGTGTTTCACCTTGAAAAATTTTCATCACCCCCTTTTTCATAAAATACCACCTGCGCATTGACCGGTGGTTGAAGCAATCGTCAAATGCGCAGCAAAAGTGGTGCACCCTGCAATGTCTTTCGTCTTTCGCATGAGCATATCAAGCCATTTGAACGCCTGTTCTCCGACGCCCACGCCCGGTTCGCGGACGGTGGTGAGTTGGGGGCGGCAGGTTTGGGCGCAGGGGAGGCCGCCCCAGCCCACCAGGCTAATGTCCTGGGGGACCTTGAGTCCGGCGTCGTGGCATGCCGCGAGGACTCCCACCGCCGCCTGGTCCAGGTGGCAGATGAGCAGCGGCGGGACATCGCCCTGGCGAAACCGTTCGCTGGCCAAAGCGCACGCCTGGGTTTCAAAGTCGGGCGAGTGGCCGGTGGTTGACCATTCGGGCGGGGCTTCCAAATGGAGGTTTTCCTTGCGCAACGCTTTTTGCAACGGTTGGATCATCCTCCCGGGCGCGCGTTGATGAAAAACCGCCCGCCGATGTCCCAGTCCCGCCAGGTGTTTGGCGAGATCCCGCAGGGCGGCTTGACGTTCAATGCGGATGACCTGTTGCGCTTCGGGAGGCGCCCAATCGATATGGACCACCGGAATGGTGGCTTTCCGCAGAATGGCCAGCACTTCGCGGGGCAGCGGGTGAACCACATAAACCATCAAGCCGTCAATCCGGCGCTGGATCAAATCGTTGAGACTGTCGGCGAGGGTCGGTTGGGCGTCCGCCGGTTGGGCGAAAAGGAAACTGTGATGGGTGAGCAGGTAACAGCGATAACCGTTGGCCGACGCTTGGAACTCGATTTCCTTGAGCTTGCCGACTTCGATGGGCGAGTCGAGCGAGGAAATGATGACGCCAATGGACATGCTCCGCCCTCCCGCCAAAGCCTTGCCCAGATAGTTGGGCTGATAGTTGAGTTCCCGGGCCAGCTTGAGGACCCGTTGGCAGGTCTTGGCGTTATACCCCTTCCGTCCACGCAAAATCTCGGCCACGGTCACGTAGGACAGCCTGGTTTTCTCCGCGATCTGGTTGATGGCGCTCATGGGTTCGTAACGGTACGAGTTCTTACCGTTAAGATAGCGCAAAAGGGCGGGTTGTCAAATTAAATGAGGTTGTTTGGACCGCAGGCTGTCAGGCGCTAATTTTTTCGCAGACTGCGCTGCAAAAAAAGGCTGCTCGCCTCGGCGGAGCTGCCATGGCGTCGCCGGGCAGGCTGCAGACCGAAGGTATGAAGTGCCTCAATGGCATCAGGGCGTAACAGTTTAGCCCATTTTTTTACTCACGCCGAATCGGCGAAAAGAATTTTTGAGACGTGTTGGCAACCGTTCAACAAGAGTTTTACAAGCAAAGGGATGGGATCGAGTTTGCGGCATTTGGCGG
>JAQUAF010000092.1 GCA_028687435.1 Verrucomicrobiia bacterium
GAGCCGGTGAAGAGCCCCTCTCCAGCAGGCCCGACCACTCGTTCCGGAATCGGCGGAGCATCCCGATAGGCGCGGACCGTCAGCCCGATGAGGATGGAGAAGCCGAGGATGAGCGCCAAGATAATGGCATTCCGCCACCACGGGGAGAGAGTTTCTTTGGATTCAGCCATATTCCGCGCCCATCTGTTAGTTCCTTGCCGGGAAAATGTTGCGCACGAAGCGCGGCATTTTTCAACAGAATTCACAAGATTTACAAAATTCAATTCTGTTCATTCTGCGGCATGTGCAGGAGATTCCTGGGCATCGAAGCCTTGCGATCACGGAACGGTACTTGCGGCTGACCATCAGTGATTTGAAGGAGGCCCACAGGAGGTTTCACCCGAGGGAAAAAACCAGTCATGAGCCTGTCGAATGAGGCTTGAATGGAACGTTTGAAAAGAGCATAACATCCCCATGCCCACTGTGCTGCGATATCAAGGGTTCTCGTTTTATTTTTACAGCCATGAACCCAATGAATCACCCCATATCCACGTGGACAAGGGGGGAGCATCGGCCAAGTTCTGGTTGGAACCCATTGCATTGGCCCGTAATATGGGATACACTGCGGTAGAGTTGAGGCGAATACAGCAAATCGCCGAAAAACATCAAAACCTTTTATTGGAAAAATGGCATGAATACTTCAACCGGTGATGAACGAGTGAAGGCCGTACGTTGTAATGCGGACACCTTGACCGTAAACCTTATGGATGGCCGGAGTATCAGTGTGCCCTTGGTGTGGTATCCCCGACTATTAAAGGCTACGCCGTCACAACGAGCGCATTGGAAAATTTGTGGAGCAGGCTACGGCATCCACTGGCCGCAGATTGATGAGCATTTGAGTGTGGAAGGGTTGTTGCGTGGTGCGCCAGCCCCTCATTCCAAAATGGCCGTTGCCGCGTGATTTTGGCTGAAAATGTCTTGAGTCGATGCCCGGAAAAAGTCATTCTGTAGGGCGTGCCGGACATCGAAACAGAGCCGCAAACGCCATCCTTGGGGCTGAAGGAGGCGTCTTTCCCTGAAAGGGCCGGTTCTTCAAGGCGTTGCGGAAAAAAGGGAACGATAGAGAAAGTCTATTCTAACTGCCAGATCGTGAGCACTTGAGAAGTGGGAAAAGGGTTGACACTCCGAAAGACGAAAAGGAGTGTCAGATGGAAGAGCAAGTAGAAGTCCAACAGGCGAGGAACCGGAAGGTTCCGAGGAAGAGTCCTTACAGGAAACGATACACGCCCGGGCAGAAGCTCAAAGCGGTAAAATTACATTTGGAAGAGGGTTTTAGCATCAAGGCAGTGGTGGAAGAGATGGGGATGCATAAGATCAGCCTCTACGTAAGCGTCAGGCGACGCAGCACATATCCATTTTTTTTGCCCTTGTTTTTGAGGGGGGGATGATGCAGGGTTCCGTTTGCATGCAGGCTTTGAGCGACCAGAACTTGCGCTTGTCAACGGCGTTGGAGTCCAGGGAATGGGGTGATGGCCTGCGGTTGATGAAGCAGACGCGGAGGGCGGAATATCTGGCTCTGACACCGGATCAATATCGGATTCTGGAGCGTTTTCGAGAGGGGGGGCGTGTGGGGGATGTTTTGCATGCCTTGCTTGTCGGGGGAGAGGGAGTTCACATCCGGGATTTTTACGATTTGGTTGCCGCCGCGTTGGAAAAGGGATTTCTGTGTCATGGGGGAGGGGAGGTGGAAGCGGAACGGGTGGGGCGTCGATGGACATTGGGATGGGGAGGGGCGCCGGCGGTGTTGATCGGGATTTTGATGATTGTTCTGGGGGGGGTGGCGCTTTTTGCATGGGAACCGGTTTTGTGGCGGAATTGGACGGACTTGACGGCGGCGATTGGGACGCTGTTTTTTTCCATGGGCTTGTCTGGGGTTCTGGCGGGGTGTGTTTTGAGCGGGTTTGGGCGGATGGTTTACAATCCGGGGATTTATCACCGCTGGGGAATTCCGCATTTTGAGGTGGATGATCGGGATGCCTTCATGGGCGGGCGTTTTTGCGAGGCTTGTGTGGCTTTGCAACGGTTGGGGGGGGCATTTTTTGTTTTTGGACTGGTCTGGTTTTTCAGGTGGGATGCCGCCGCTTGGGGCGCGTTGCTGGCGGTGGCGATCCGGACCTGTCCATTTGGCGGAAGCGCGGCGCACGCCTTGTTGCATGCCATTTTCCGGCGGGATTACCAGCTCCCCATGTGCGCCGACCGTTTCTTGCGCACCAAGGTGTTCACCCAGTTTTTTGATTGGAAATCGAAAATGTTGGAAGAGAAGTATCTGCTGTTGTTCAGCACTTATGCCCTCTTGTGGATGGCGGCCGGATTAAGGCTGGTGTCCCGTTTTTTGCAGCTTTACGGGGCGCTCTTGTTGCGTCATATGCGCCAGCCGGGCGGTTTGACCGGGGAAATCGCCTCCGGCTTGGGGGTGGCGACCCTGGCGGTGGCGATTGCCGCGCCGATGGGATTTTTGATCTGGATGGTGGTCCGGAGTGGTTTGCGAATGCTGGCGCCCGGATGCTTTTCGTTTGAGGCCAGATTGCATCGGCAGGCGCAGGAGAAAAAGCGCCCGGAGACGGGCGAGATCGTCGCATTTTTGCGGGAAACCCTGTTGTTTTCCCAACTTGACGATAAAACGCTTGAGGAGACGGCCCGTTCCATGATGTTCACAATTGCTCCGGCGGGTACCCCCATTGTCCGGGAGGGGGAGAAGGGCAAATCGCTTTGTTTGGTTTATGAGGGAAGGGTGGAGGTGGGCAAGGAGACGGAGACGGGGGAAAACAAGGTGGTGGCGGTCCTGAGGCCGGGGGATGTGTTTGGTGAGATTTCCCTGCTGGACCAGGTTCCCAGAACCGGAAGTGTCCGGGCTGTTGAGGAAACCGGTCTTCTGGTTTTATCCAAGGCGGGTTTTGAAAAGTTGCTGGTTGGGCATCTTGGCGCGGAAAAAATCAGGACCACGGTCCAGATATCCTCCTTTCTGCGGCGCAATTCGCTTTTTGCGGACTGGCCGGTGAGGGAACTCATGCGCGCTGCCGGAATATTTGAATTCCGGAGTGTAAAGGAGGGGGAAAAACTGATTGAGCAGGGACGGGCGAACGATTTCTTTTACCTGGTTTACGAGGGGAGGCTGGAAGTCCGCAAGCAGGGGGTTGAACAGGCGGTTCTTCATCCAGGCGATTTTTGCGGCGAAATCAGTTTGTTGAGGGGAATTCCCGCCACTGCGGATGTGACGGCATTGGAGAACGGGCGGTGCCTGCGCTTGGGAAAGGAAGAGTTTTTGAAGTTTGTAAGCCGGGATTTTCTGACCGGCTATCTGGTGGAGGATGTGATGGAAGCGCGATTGAGAGGTGAGTCATGAGCGCGTCGTTGAAACTGTTGCCCTTGCTGGCCGCCGGTTACCTGGCCTATGTGAATTCCGATCTGATGTCCAATGCGGCGGATGCCATCCGGGGAATCCAGGTGGATGCCACGACCCAGATCGAAATCCAGAATATCGGGCGGGCGGTGAGGATGTTTTATGTTGAGAACAATGCCCTGCCTTTGAATGATTTTCCGGGATTTCTTGAGAGCGCCATGACGCAGGAAGATGGACGAAAAACCCGCGACCGGACAGCAGATATGTGGGGCACTCTTTACCGGATCGAGCCCAGGCCGCCCCATGGGTTTGCGATTTTAAGCGCGGGGCCGGACAAACTTTGGGGCACCGCCGATGATCTGTGCGGGGTTTTTACGGTTGATGATTTGGGCGGCGCCGGAGTTGGGACGCCGGCAAGGGATGGCGGCAAAGCAGGAAAATCGCCCGCTTCTTCATCCAGTTCGGGAGCATCCACCAATTCCACATCCCGGTTCAGCACGGGCGGCAGCTACAAGTGGAAGGGGTGGAAGAATTGATGGCTACTTTTCCTCGTTTTTCGGCGGGGTGGAAAGAAAATGCTGGCCGGTTTCCAGGGGGCAGCCGCGCAGAAAATCGCCGGCGCTCATTTTTTTCTTTCCCTCAAGCTGGAGTTCCTTGATCACCACTGCGCCGCGATTGGCGGCCACATGGATGCCTTCCTTGTTGATGGCAACGATTTCCCCGGGTTTGCCTTTGACAAAACGTTCGAACTCAGCCGTCAGCAGCTTGACCAGTTTCGGCCCTTTGTCGGTTTCCACATAGCAATAGGCGCCGGGGCCTGGATAAAGCGCGCGGATCTGGTTCCAAACCTGCCGTTTGCTGGCGTCCCAGCGGATTAATTCATCCTCGCGGGTGATTTTTGCCGCATAGGTGGCTTCGGATGGATTTTGTTTCGAAAAAACAGCGCGATTTTCCGTCACGAGGGTCAGGGCTTCCGCGAGCAGGATGCCGCCCAATTCGGCCAGCCGGTCATGCAGGGTTTGGTAATTGTCAGTGCCCCGGATGTGGGTGCTTTGGCGCAGCAGGATATCCCCGGTGTCAAGTTTTTCGTCCATTCGCATGATGGTGACGCCGGTTTCGTCGCCGCCGTCCATGATGGCTCGTTGGATGGGGGCTGCCCCCCGGTATTGGGGCAGCAGGGAACCATGGATGTTGAAACAGCCTTTGGGAGGCAATTCCAGGATGTTTTTGGGCAGGATTTTTCCGTAGGCTGCCACAACGATGAAATCGGGACGGAGGTATTTAAGCTGGGAAATGAAGGCGGAATTGGAAAGCGTCTCAGGTTGAAAAACTTTGCAGTGAAGATCCAATGCCGCTTGTTTTACGGGAGGAGGGGTGAGTTTTCCGGCGCGTCCCCTGGGTCGATCCGGTTGGGTGACCACCCCCGTCACTTCAAAGGAGGGATGCCGCACCAGGCGGTACAGGGAAGGGCAGGCAAAAGAGGATGTCCCAAAATAAACAACCTTCACATCCTTGGTGTATCAATCCTGCGGCGGAGTGAAAAGGGGAAAATGAGGCGATGGAATTTTTTTTGATGAACACGGCGGCGAGGTTCATGGCAACCGGATGACTTGTCCCGGGCTCAGGCGGTTGGGATCCTTGAGGTTGGGATTGGCGGCCATGATCTCCCTCCACTTGGACCGGTCGCCATAGAAACGCTCGGCAATGCTCTGGATGCCATCGCCCTTTTTAATGGTATAGGTGCGGGATGAGGTTGGCTTGGCAGCCGGTTTTTTGGAGGAAGATGGGGCCGGGCTGGATGTGGAGGTCAAGACGTTGGGGGTGTCGGAAGTATTCTTGACGGGCTCCGGCGCCCGTTTGGTGGGAAGTTTGGGGCTGGAAGTCTGAAGCGATGGATTTTGAGGGATGGTTGCGGCGATGGAGGGCGTCCGTGAAGCGGGTCGTTTGGTTGGGGCGGCAGCCGCCGTTGTGGAGTTGGATGGTTCGTTGGTTTTTCCCCGCAGACGAACGATTTCCTTTTTGAGATCCTCGATCTGGCGGTAGAGAGCGGTGTTTTCGGAGCGCAGTTTCACCATTTCAGGGGAACCCTGGCCGATGGCGTTGGGGACGGATGCGGCCAGTTGAAGCCTGGCATTTTCAAGGTAACTTTTGGCCAGTTCCGCCTCGCTTGACTCGCCTCCGCCGCCGGAGAGGAATTTTTGGAAATGATAGGCGGCGTTGAGATAGTCGTTCAGATTGCTGTTGTAGATCATGGCAATCTTGAAGTGGATGGGCGCGTTTTCCGGTTGAAGCCGCAGCATTTCCTCGTATTCCGCGATGGCGCCCTTGTAATCGCGTTGTTCGTATGCTTTTTTTGCCCTTGTTTGGTGACGCTCGAGCGCCTGTTTGTTGTCGCTGAAGGAGTCGCACCCGCAGAGAAGGGCGAGGCTGGCGGCCAGGGCGATGAAGAGCGGACGGATGGGAGGATGGGCGTTCATTTGGCGTGGCAGGAGGCGCCGCAGCAACCGCCGCAGGAGGATGGGGAATAATTGGGGCACGAGGCGGCCCTGGATGAGCGCCTGCCGCCCTGCCGGGCGGAAAAAACAGACAGTTTGCGCGACAGCTTTTTCGATCCGCATCGGGGACATTCCGAGGCATTTTTGGATGAGCGAACCAGCAGTTCAAACTCATGATCGCACTTGGCGCAGGAAAATTCGTAAATCGGCATGGGGGCAGTATAGCAGAGCGGGTTTGATTTGCAATGGGACGCTGATGGTATCGGAGTGATCTTAACCCTTGAACCTTGAACCTTGCTCCTTATATAGATGGGTATGCCACGGATCATTTGCACGGAGGATATGCCTTGCGGACGCGAAGCGTTTGAGACTTTGGGCGAGGTTCAGGTTTTGCCTGAGCGGACTCTGAGACCTGAACAGGTGCGCGATGCGGATATTCTGGCGGTCCGTTCGACCACCAAGGTCGGTCCGGCTTTGCTGGAGGGCAGCCGGGTCGGGTTTGTCGGCACGGCCACCATCGGCATGGACCATCTGGATACGGCTTATTTTGATCGCGCGGGCATCAAGTGGTGTTCCGCCGCCGGCTGCAATGCCAACAGCGTCTCGGAATATCTCGTGGCAGGTTTGCTGGCTTTGGGGCGGCGTCATGGTTTTGACCTGGCCGGCAAGACGATCGGCATTGTGGGCGTGGGCAATGTGGGAACGCGGGTGGCGGAGAAAGCCAATGCTTTGGGATTGAGGGTGTTGCTGAACGACCCCCCAAAACAACGGATGGCCGGCGGCGGGCAATATCTGCCTTTGGATCAAGTGCTGGCCGGGGCCGGTATTGTGACGATGCATGTGCCATTGGAAAAAGGGGGGGATGATCCGACTTGGCATCTGGCGGACCGGTGTTTTTTTGAAAAAATGAAGCCAGGGTGCCTTTTTGTGAATGCCGCACGCGGCGCGGTGGTGGATTCAGATGCCTTGCTGCGGGCCATGGATCAAGGCCGGGTCGCGCATTGCATTTTGGACACTTGGGAGGGCGAGCCGGTTTATCGTCCCGACGTTCTGCGAAGGGTTGATTTGGGGACGCCCCACATTGCCGGTCATTCTTACGAAGGCAAGGTGGTGGGGACATGGATGGTGTACCAGGCCGCATGCCGTTTTTTGGGGCGGGCGCCGGCGTGGACACCCCAAACGCATCTGGCGTCCGCCCTGCCGGGCAATCCGCCCCCGGCGATTGAACCGGATGGGACAAAAGGAGACCGGGAAGCCGCAGTGGCGGCTGTGGTTCGGCAGGCCTATGACATTGAAAAGGACGACGGTTTGTTGCGGCGGACACTGGATTTGCCGGAAGATGCGCGCATCAAGGAATTCAACCGGCAGCGCAAACAATATGCCGTGCGCAGGGAGTTTCCATATTTCACGGTGAGGACTTCCGGAGAATTGGGGCGAAGATTGGAATGTTTGGGATTCCAAGTGAATGCTTTTTGATGATAGTCTTTCTTTTCGCGGCGCAGTCTGCGAAGAATCTGGGTGCTTATGAAACTGACGATATCCCTTGCCCAAATTGAGGTGGCAAAAGCCGACCCCGGAAAAAACCTGAAAAAGGCTGAAACGCTGGTGTCCGAGGCTGCCCGCAAGGGGAGCGATCTGGTTTGTTTTCCCGAGATGTGGACCACGGGGTTCCAATGGGACAGGAACAAGGCGATGGCGGCGGATCATGAGAAGGTGATTGCCCGGGTGGCTGAACTGGCGCGGCAGCATCGGATTTGGATCAACGGATCCATGCTGGCGCTCGACGAAAAGGGACGCGTGTCGAACACCGCCATCTTGTTCGATGCCCAGGGCGGTCCGGCTGCGGTTTATCGAAAGACCCATCTTTTCACCCTTCTCCATGAGGAGGAACACATGGCCCCCGGACAGTCGCTGGCCATGGCGGATACGCCTTGGGGGCGCGCGGGTTTTTCCATTTGCTATGACATCCGCTTTCCCGAGTTGTTTCGCACCTACGCTCTCAAGGGAGCGCAGTTTGTCATGCTGCCCAGCGCATTTCCCCATCCCAGGCTGCCCCACTGGCAGGTTTTAACCCGCGCGCGCGCCATCGAAAACCAGATGTTCATGATCGGCGTCAACCAGGTGGGAGGGGAGGATTTCGGTTCCGAAGGAAAGGTGCGGTATTTTGGCCATTCCTGTGTCATTGATCCGTGGGGGGAAACGGTGGCCGAGGCTGGGGAGGATGAGGCGTTGCTGACCGTCTCCCTGGAGATTGATCAGGTGAAAGAGGTCCGAAACAAAATGCGCGTCCTGAAGGATCGCCGTCCGGAACTTTACGAACTGGACTGATGAGTCGGAGATGATGTTGAGGTTTCAGTCAAAAATTGTCCTGCCTGGCGGAAACTAATTTAAATGTTTGGCGAAAAAGGCGGTGCGGGAGCCCCGCCCTCCATTTTTTACCGTGCAGACAATGGAGGGCGGGGCTCCTGCACCGCTTCCATCAGAACGGAATGGTCCCAGATTGGGCAAATGTTGGCGGCGTTGGGCAGGACGCCCTCGTTCCCAGGAAAGGATCTCAATTAGGTTGACGCGTATGCGCGAACGCGGGAATCCAGTTGGCTTTGCGTCGAGCGCTTGTCTCGCCGAAGCGCTTGGGCGAAGGCGGATCGTGGCGTCGAGCATCGAGCTGCCGTCCCGCCGTGGCGGGAGCGCGGCTTAATTTAGTTGGCTTTTTTTGCGGAAGCATGTAAACGCACCCACATTCATTTTGGATTTTTATGAGCGAAAACGCGACGATTGCGAAAGCGGAGGCTGCGGAAAAGACCGCGGGTTTTGTGGAAAAAATCGCGGCGGAGTGCAAGCTGACGCCGCGGCAGGTGGCCGCCACGGCCCAGTTGTTGGGCGAGGGGGGCACCGTGCCATTCATCGCCCGTTATCGGAAGGAGGTCACAGGTTCCCTGGACGAGGTGGCCATCACCACCATTCGCGACCGGCTGGCGCAACTGGCCGAGGTGGAGGCGCGGCGGGGGGCGATTTTGAAGTCGTTGGAGGAACGCAAATTGTTGACCGATGCCTTGAAAAAGAAGGTTGGCGCAGCGGCCACATTGACGGCGTTGGAGGATGTTTTTGCGCCTTACCGGCCCAAGCGGCGCACCCGGGCGACCATGGCGAAGGACAAGGGGTTGGAGCCGCTGGCCGACTGGTTGTGCGCCAACCAGGGCGCAGGCGTTGATCCGTTGGCGGAGGCGGCAAAATTTGTCGTCAAGAGCGATGACAAGGACAAGGCCGTTCCCTCGCCGGAGGATGCTCTGGCGGGGGCCCGCGACATCCTGGCGGAGCGGTTCACCGACGATCCCGAGGCGAGGAAGCAGGTGCGCGGCCTTTTCGAAAAGGAGGCGGTGGTTTCGTCCAAAGTCATTGATGGGGAGAAGGACAAGCCCGAGGCGGCGAAATTCCGGGATTATTTCGCGTGGTCCGAGGCCCTGGCCACCGTGCCTTCCCATCGCCTGCTGGCCATGCGCCGGGGTGAAACCGAGGGATTTCTGATGGTGCGCGTGACGGTTGACGAGGGGCGGGCCATTGATCTGCTGAAACGGTTATTTGCGAAGGGCGCCGGCCCGGGCGGCAAACAGGTGGAGATGGCGTGCGAGGACGGCTACAAACGGCTGTTGTCGTTTGCCATGGAAACCGAGGCGCGGGTGAGTTCGAAAAAAGCGGCCGACACCGAGGCGATCCGGGTTTTTGTCGATAATGTGCGCGAATTGCTGCTGGCGGCGCCCTTGGGGCAGAAAAAGGTGCTGGCCATTGATCCGGGTTTTCGAACGGGGTGCAAGCTCGCGGTGCTCGACGCGCAGGGCAAATTGCTGTTCAACGATGTGATTTACGCGGCGGCCGGCGCGGAGACGTCGTTGCGCCAGACCATGGAAAAGGTGTTGAAGCTGGTGTCTCATTTCGGCGTCGAAGCCGTGGCCATTGGCAACGGCACCGCGGGGCGCGAAACCGAGGCATTCATCCAGGCGTGCAAACTGCCCAAAAACATCCCGGTGATCATGGTCAACGAAAGCGGCGCCTCGATTTATTCCGCCAGCGAGGTCGCAAGGGAGGAGTTCCCCGACAAGGACATCACCGTGCGCGGCGCGGTTTCGATCGGACGGCGTTTGATGGATCCGCTGGCGGAACTGGTGAAGATCGATCCCAAGAGCATCGGCGTGGGGCAGTACCAGCACGATGTGGACCAGGGCCAGTTGAAGCATGCGCTCGATGATGTGGTGGCTTCATGCGTCAACCGGGTTGGCGTGGAGGTGAACACGGCAAGCAAACAGCTGTTGAGCTATGTGTCAGGCTTGAACAGCGCCATTGCCGAAAACATTGTCAAATGGCGCAATGAGAATGGACCGTTCAAGAGCCGGTCGCAGTTGAAAAAAGTGCCGCGTTTTGGCGAAAAAACCTTTGAACAGGCGGCCGGCTTTTTGCGCATCCATGGCGCGGCCAATCCTCTCGACACCAGCGCCGTGCATCCGGAAAGCTATCCCGTGGTGGAGCGCATGGCGGGGGATCTGTCTTGTTCAGTGGCCGATTTGATTCGCGACGCCAATTTGCGCGGCAAAATCAAGTTGCAGGGATATGTCAGCGACAAGATCGGGTTGCCGACGCTGCAGGATATTTTTGGCGAACTGGCCAAGCCGGGGCGCGATCCGCGGCGACAATTTGAGGTGTTTCGATTTGCGGATGGCGTGGCGAAACCGGCGGATTTGAAGCCCGGAATGAAACTGCCCGGCATTGTGACCAATGTCACGGCTTTTGGCGCGTTTGTGGACGTTGGAGTCCACCAGGATGGGCTGGTTCACATCAGCCAGTTGTCGGACAATTTTGTCAAGGATCCGAACGCCGTGGTGAAGGTGGGGCAGAAGGTGCAGGTCACCGTGGTGGAATTGGATTTGGATCGCAACCGCATCGCGCTTTCGATGAAGACCAATCCTTTGATCGGTCCCAAGGCGCCTGCGGGACAGCCGCGTCAGGCGGCAAAACCCGCGCCGGGCGGACGGATGCCTCCGCCGCGTTCCCAAGGCGGGTTTAATCGGAATCCGTTTGCCGACGCTTTTGACAGGATTGGCAGGTCGTAACTGGCGAGGCTTTGCCGGCCCGTCGGACGCCGCAGAGCCATGCGATTGGCGCCTGTTGCCATGCATGGTGGATTTTATTGATCCAATAGGGACGGAGGATCTTCATGAAGTCTATTTTGCAAGAGCCTCTGAAAAATGACGGTTTTCTCAGGCATAGGGAACCCATTCGCGGTTGTCGCGGGCCAGCAGATCGTCGGCCTCCTTGGGGCCGGGAGAGCCGCAGGGATAATAGGCCAGTGGCGGCTGTTGGTCCTCATCCCACGCCTGCCGGATGCGATCGATGAGTTGCCATGAGTATTCAACTTCGTCGCTGCGGATGAAGAGGGTGTTTTCGCCCGCCAGCGCGTCGATGAGCAGCCGTTCGTAGGCTTCGGGCAGGTAGGTGTTGAATTCCTGGCTGTAATGAAAATTCATGTCCAGCTTTTGCAGGGCCTGCCGGGCGGGGATCTTGGCGTTGAACCCGAAATGGATGCCTTCGTTGGGTTGGATATGGATGCGCAGGGTGTTGTTGCGCAACCGCATGCCGCATGCCGCCGCAAAAAGCACGCCGGGGGGGCGGTTGAAGACAATGGCGATTTCCGTGTACTGGGTTTGCAGGGATTTCCCGGCGCGCAGGTAAAACGGCACGCCTTTCCACCGCCAGTTGTCGATCTCCAGACGCAGGGCGGCGAAGGTTTCCGTGTTCGAGGCGGGCGCGACCCGGGCCTCCTGACGATAGGCGGCGGCGGGCTGGCCGTTGCGGATGCCGTTGATGTACTGGGCCCGCACGGTCCGGGTTTGCGCCTCCTCGCGGGTGAGGGGGGGGATGCAGCGCAAGACCTTGACCTTTTCGTCGCGGATGGATTCAGGCTCCAGCGAAACCGGCGGCTCCATGGCGGTCAGCATCAGCAGTTGCAAAAGATGGTTTTGCACAATGTCCCGGAGCGCGCCCGCCTTGTCGTAGTATTCCCCGCGGTTTTCGATGCCGATGTGCTCGGAGGCGGTGATCTGCACATTGTCGATGTAACGCCGGTTCCACAAAGGCTCGAAAATGGCGTTGGCAAATCTCAGGAACAGGAGGTTTTGGACGGTTTCCTTGCCCAGGTAATGGTCGATCCGGTAGAGGGACGATTCCGGAAAATGCCGCAGCAGTTCCCGGTTCAACTGCCGCGCGCTGGCCAGATCGACGCCAAAGGGTTTTTCCACAATCAGGCGCCGGAATCCCGGCAGGGTGGGATCGGGCGCAAGTCCGGCCGCCGCCAGACGGGCCGCCGCCTCGCCAAAATGATTGGGACTGATGGCCAGGTAAAACAAATGATTGCGTCCATAGGCCGGGGCGCCTGGCAGGTTTTTCAACCTCAGGTTCAATCCCTCACAGGATGCGGGATCGGAGAGATCGCCCTGATGGTAGAAGATGTTTTCAGCCAGCTTGTTCCAGGCCGTCTCGTCGAAGGGGCCGAGCCGGGGCAGCTTTTGAATGGACTCCTTGATGTCCCGCCGGAATTCCCCATCGTCTTTGGGACGCCGGGCGACTCCCACGACGGTGAACCCTTCGGGCAGCACCCGGTTTTTCATCAACTGGTAAAACGCGGGAAAGATTTTTTTGTGCGCGAGATCGCCCGTGGCGCCGAAGATGACGGCTGCCGAGGGCGGAATCAATGGAATGGCGCCGTCCAATTCGCAATAGCCGGGGTTGGAGGTGTCGGAGGGAAGGGGATTCAAGGTTTCAGGGGCAAGGTTTAAGGTTCAAGGGGTTGGGGAAACAGGGGTTTGCGGTTTATGATTTTTTGGGGAATTTCAAAATTTTTGGATGGAAAAATCATGAGGCAAGATTGAATGAAATTCACATCGATGTTCAACAGGTTTGCCAAACGCCTTGGGTTGACGCTGACGCCGAACCATGCCGGGAGTGTAGCACCGGTTGTGGCGCGGCAAAAGCGATTTTTATCAATGGCCATTTCACCTCTAAAGAAAGGATTTAAAATTCAATCTGAATCGATTCAGATTTGACAAATGGCTGTTTGCGCGTTAGATTGGCACAGAAAATGAGGACCATGAAGGACATTGCCAGGCGTTTGGGGGTTTCGACCACCGCAGTGTCCTATGTCTTTAACGATAAATGGCGGAATTACGGCATGAGCCGGGAAACGGTCGACCGGATTGCGGCGGAGCTCAAAAAGGAAAACTATCAGCCCAACATTTTGGGCTGGCAGTTGAAAAAGCAGCGGACCGGCACCATTGGCGTGATCCTGGGTGATCTGACCCGGACCCTTAGCCTGAACATTCTGGCCGGCATTGAGGCCGTTCTGGCCGATGCGGATTATTTGACGTTGGTTTGCAATTCACGGCTGGGGGAATTGGAATCGAAACATTTGGCGACGCTGGGGGCGCGGCGGGTGGAGGGAATCATTCTGTCGCCGAACGGCGATTCCACAAACGGAAGCGTCCTGGCGCGCTTGAGCCGGGAAAAGATGCCGGTGGTGTTAGTGGACAATTATCTGTCCCGTTTGAAGACGGATTTTGTGGTAAGCGATAATTTTCGGGGCGCTTATCAGGCGACCCAGGCGCTCCTTAAAAAAGGATGCCGGTCCATTGCCTATGTGGGCGCAAGAAAGGATCTGGCCGTCCTAAGAGATCGGTTTGAAGGTTATCGCCGGGCTCTGAGGGATCATCGTCGTCCTTTTTTGGAAGAGTTGGTTTGCAAAACGATGACCCGGCCGGAAGACGCTTACACGGTTATGAAGCAGCTCTTTTCCGGCAAGGCGCCTGACGCCCTTTTTGTCGAAAGTCTGGTTTATTTTCGCGAGGGGTTCCGATTTTTGGCGGATCGCCGTCTCCGGATACCCGAAGATGTGGCGATTACGGGGTTTGATCCGATCGATCTGGGCCTGGAAACTGGAAAGGACGGAGACCGCTTGCGGTCCCTGATAAAAAGTCCCCTGCCATTTGTCGAACAGGATGGGTTTGGCATGGGAAAATCCGCGGCCGAAATTCTCCTGAAAAAAATTTCCGCCAAAACCCGCGCGACTAAACAAATTTTCATTAAACCTAAACTCCATCATTGTTCAGACGCCGCTTGATCGGCTGGTGTCTGTCGCGCCTCGCGATTCTGTTCGTCCTTAGACATTGAACCGTGAACCTCCTCTCTAAAACCACCCAAAACCCCACTCCCCAAACCTTCCTATATGAAAACCTCGAAAGCGATTGTCTTTGAACGTCCGAAAAAACCCGGCATCCAGACCATCCGGCTGCCTGAGGTGGATGAAACCACGATTGTGGTGAAAACCCGCTATAGCGCCATCAGCACAGGCACGGAGATGAAGGTTTACAATGGAATCACCTGCTCGCTGGACGGCAATCTCTGGTATCCGCTTGTGCCCGGCTACGAGGAAGTGGGAGAGGTGGTGTATGTGGGCGAAAAAGCGCCTCCGACTTACACCGGGGAAAAATTGCGCGTTGGAGATCGCGTGATGGCAAACGAAGTGCGGCGGTATCCCGACCACTGCGCCGCCTGGGGAGGGCAGGTTGAACTGGCCGTCAAAAACGGAAAAACAGCCGGAGCTCCGTTTGATCGATGCGCAAAGATTCCGGATGGGGTTTCCTATCAGGAAGCCGCTGTGGCCTATCTGGCTTGCGTGGCCAAAAAAGGGATGGATAAGGTTGGCGTTCGTCCGGGCGAGACGGTCCTTGTTGTGGGAATGGGGTGCATTGGCCTTGCCGCGGTGCAACTGGCCAGGTTGGCCGGAGCGGAAAAGGTGATCGCGATGGATGTCGCCGAATCGCGCTTGAAAAATGCGGCGAGATACACGGATTGCCTGATCAACGCCAAAACCGCCAACGTATTGAAAGTCCTGGCCGAGATGACCGATAACAAACTGGCGGACGTTATTTTTGAAGCCTCTGGCAATTCCCGGGTGGCATCGCAGGTTCATCAATATTTGAAGGATGGCGGATGGGATCGGGGCGACGACGGGGGGCGGATTCATTTCCAAGGCGATTATCCCGATCCCGTCGTGTTCAGTCCCTATTGGAAATGGTACAACAAGAACATGCGCATTTCCATGACCTGCGCCATCGGTCCCGGCGACAAGGAGGCCGTGCTGGATTTGATCGCCCAAAAGAAATTGGAAGTTCGTTCGCAAATTACCCGGGAGGTTTCCGTGGACGAAGCCCCCGGGGCATACGAGGATTTGAACAACAATCGGGAGGATATTTTGAAAATCTTGCTAAGATGGCAGGCATAGCAAGACTTTTTCCTCTTAAATCTAAAATCATATGACCATTACATCTTCTCCTTGGGGGTTTCGCTTTCATGCTTTTGATCGATATGCCCGTTATTTGAAATCGATCGGGATCACCGATCTTTGCCTGATGTTTGGCGCCCCGGAAAAATTTCCGCTGGCCGTGCGGCCGACGAAGGAAGCCGCCGAGGAATGCAGGAAACATGCGGACGATCTTGGAGTCAATCTGATCGAGATCGCGACCACCATGGATTATCAAACGGAATTGCCCTTGGCGGTTGGTTTGGGGGTGAAGTATTTTCGTGTCTGCGACATTTGGGAAGACACGGAAGAGAACTTTCAAAAGATCGTCAAAATGCTGCGGGATATGGGTGCCCAGGCCCAAAAGCCTGGTCTCATGGTCATCGTCGAAAACCACGGCGGACTGATGGCCAAGGCCGCGGCTTGCCGGCGGCTGATGGAGACGGTCGGCATGCCAAATGTCCGCCTCAACTATGACCCGGCAAATTTCGAGTACTACGGCGAAGATCCGGTTGAAGCGCTGGACGAGATCAAGCCGTTTATTGGCTTCATTCACTGCAAAAACGTTCGTTATGAAATCGGCAAGCCCCGCTATTGCCGCATCGCCGAAGGGGTGATAGATTACAGCCGGATTTTCAAGGCATTGCCGATGGGAGACGCCTTTCCCGTTTGCCTGGAATACGAGGATTCCGCGGACGCGGAAAAAGGCACGCTGGATGACCTGAATTCCATGCGAATGTGCCTCGGAACCGGAGGGGAACAGGCTTGAAATTCCGGGGCAAAGTCCGACAATCAGCCCATGATCACGACAGAATCCAGTTCTGAAGGAAAATCGGCCTTTACGCTGACCGAATTATTGGTTGTTTTGGCGATTTTGGCGCTACTCTTCTCCTTGCTAATGACTGGTTTTAATAAAGTGAGAGAAAGCGCCAAGCAGATTCAATGTGTGAACAATTTACGGCAACTAACGCAAATTAATTTGATGTATGCCGCCGATCACGAAGGCATGCTACCCACTTGCTGGGAGAGTGGCAGCGGGTGGTGTTATGCGACTCATTTGGTTGCCGGTCACTACGTTATGGCATACAGTAGTCCTCCAAAGGGTTTATGGTGCTGTCCCGGCGTAAAAGTTCGCGCATCAACCGTAAAACTTGATTATACGATGAATCGATGGGGGGGCACATGGGGAATTTGGCGCACAGTGGGACAGATTGGGGATCCTGCGCGCACCGTATTGATCTGTGACACCTGTGTCGCTTTTGGATGGGAACCCTACGATTATCATGACCTTCCCGACAACATGAAAAATAGAGCTGCGCAACGGCATAATGGTGGCAGAAACTACGGTTTCTGTGATGGACATATTGAATGGGCGGCGCCATCCAATGCTCTTAATTTTATCTGGGCTGTTCCCGAATAATATGATGGTTGCTCGAAATCGTTTGGCGCTTGAAACTTTGGAAATGGCGTTTTGGGAAAAAGATCAGCGAATGAATGTCGCATAAAAGGCATCCAATATGAAATCATCGAAATTCACAATCAGTCTTTGGAGTTTGACTTGCAGCCGGGCGGCAATGTTTGTGCTCGTTTTATCGTTGTTCGGGGCAGCCGCATTTGGGGAAAGTAAAAAATCGGAATCTCCAGAATTTTTTTCAGATCTGGTGAAGTGCGATTGGAAGATTTTGCCGGCGGGGAAAGACGGGGGGAATGGAGCGGTTGAAAAAATGATTGATCCGCGCCGGGGGGAGATTTTAAGTTTTTCATATCAAAGGACGTGCAGCAAAAGGAAATATGGCATTTGTTATGCGAATATTGAGAGAAAGATAAAGGCGGAATGCGGGAAAAAATTCAGATTTGATTTAATGGGGGATAGGAAAAACAAGTCCGCATCGCTGACTATCACGATGTTATTTCGATTTAATGATAAATCTGGCAATGCGTGCAATCGTAAAAAATTAAATATAAATTATGAGGAGTGGCATGGAATTTGTCTCGATTTGGCGGATGATTTTGGCGTGCCGGACGGAGCAATAATATATCAGATAAAATTAGTTTTAAGCTTGAATCCAGCCGCAATAGAAAATTCAAACACATCGAATGATTCCGCAGTCACCGAAACCTCAGTGAGACTTTCCAATATATCGTTTTTGAATTCAACGGAGGTTGTTTGCGGAAACGATAAGTTTACGGGAAAATTGTCTTTTGGCGGGTTTCATAAAGAGGATGCAGACTGTCTTGAATTGCCTTTAATCAAAGTTTTTGCGGAGTTTGACAATGGCGATATGGAGGACCATCTTCAATGTCATTTAAGCAATGAAATTTGCATGGAAAAACCGACATGCCTGGGATATCGGGCGTTGCTTTTTGAGCCTTTGGCAAAATATATAAAAATTACGCCGAATCCCAAGGATGCGGATGTGATCGTTTTTGGCAGACTAACCCCTTCTGGAAAAAATGAGCAGGACAAAATAAAAGGGTTGATAAGTGGCGGGGCGAATCTGATTGCCAGCGGAACAGCGGTGGCCGGAGTCGAGGATATTTTGCCGGTGAAGATTTTTCAGCTGAAGGAAAGTTTTCCGGCAATGAGAAAAAAAATAAAAATAATTGAAAAAAACACGCCTCTTTTTGCTGGAATGAGGCCGATGGATATCTCATTTGGGATTTATCACGAGATCAAAATCAAGCCAGGGGCGAAGGTTCTCGCTGAATTTACCGACGGGTCTCCCGCCATCGTGGAGGGTTCTTACGGCAAGGGAAAAGTGATTTACTCGGCATTGGGGCATGGGCAATCAATCGCGCGGAATGATGCCAGTCCGTACTATTGCGAATTTATTTTGCGATCTGTTTATTATCTGACAGGACATGAAAAATATGCGGCAAATTTAACATCGATAGGAAAACTGATAACTTCCATTAAGAAGGCAAAAGAGACGGCGTTGATCGCCGACGTGCTTGCCGATTCGGGCGCCGGCGGACTAAAAGAACTTTCTTTAACTGTGGAAAAAAAAGTCAACAAAGCTTTGGAATCGTTTAATTGTGGCGATTTTCAAAAAATGGAAACAGCGTTGGATGGTTTCGATCTGGCTTTTTCCGCCTATAAAATGTCCGAAAAAGACAAAACGGATCTTGATTTTCAATTGGGGATGAGCCGGAATAACTTTGGCCGTTTTGGGTGGAACATATCCGAGGGATTGTTGGCCACAAATATTGGAAACGATTTTACCGTGAGCAATGGGCTTCATGAATATTCGGTCTCGTTTGGTAAAAATGATAAAAAAGATAAAAACACGGTAAATTTCAGTTCTGTTGATTGGGTGCATAAAAAAGGTGTTTTGAAATTTGGCGACAAGGAAATGAAAATTACCCTGAGTTTGCTTTTGCCTTTCGTTCGATATGATGTTCAATATGAAAAAAATTTCATCGTTTCGTTCACTTCCACCGCATCCGAACCGGACTTCGTCATGTGGCCTTCCGACAAAGGGATCGTTGTAAAAAAAACAGCGGATTCAGGGGAGTGCCTTTTTGAGTTGTCCAGGGACGGAAAATTTTCAAAGAATTGGCTTATTTGCTGGAGCGCAAAAAACAGTTGCCCTTTGATGGTTGTTTTTCAGCGGCAACCAGAATTTATTCGGAATATGAGAAGCGAAAAAAAGAGCAAGGCGCTAAAATTTGATTTTGGCCAGGCCGCCGGGAATTTTGCAGTTGGATATCCATGGGGAAAGTTTGAGTTTAAAAAAACTGGATGGGATGAAAAGCCAAACGCGGATGTTCTGAAAAAAACAGAGATGTTTTCCCGCATGTTGGTTAATTTTCCCGTTGGCTGCGACGAAATCTTTGCGTTGGACATGGAAAAAAGAAAAGTCAGAATATTAAACAGATTTAAATATGAAAGAACTGTTGATGACTGGCAAACCCCAGGAGTCCGGTACGCGCTATTGCCGCCGTTGGTTGCTTTTGCCAAAGAAAAGAACAAATTGGTGGAAATTGATTTTGAACCTTATGATTTCGAATTGCCGACCAAGTACGGTGATTTAAAGGGAATTATCAATAGAGTTTATTTGGAATAGACAATTCTGCCACATAGGTTATCATGGGTAACGAAATGAATATCGAAAAAATCCTCAATAATCCGCGCATGATGCGGGCGGTCACCTCTTTGGATCCTGCGGA
>JAQUAF010000093.1 GCA_028687435.1 Verrucomicrobiia bacterium
ATCTGGAAGTGTCGCGTGTCTCCATTAACATGACTTCCCACTTCCCACCCCATCAGGAGGGAAGCCGGTCGTCAGGGGTGGGAAGCCATAAGGGGAGTCTGGACAGTTATTTTTGAACGAACCCCTCAAAACAGGCCATTGGACAGTTATTTCAATACCCCTGCACCGCATGTGCAAAACCCCTGTTTTTCAGGTTTAATCAGCCCTCGTAAGGGTTGTTAAGGGTTCGGACAATTATTTGTCAAAGGCGCAGAGCGCCGCAAAATTGTCCGAATCGATCCTTGGGAAAGATTTCCATTTCCCGCGGCAACGAGGCGGCGTTTCCTGCCGCGGAAAGCAGGGATTGAAAAACGCAGGCGGTCACCATGGCCCAGAAAAATACCGTTGATGGCGGCGTGCTGGCAAACAGCCAGACACAGGAATTCAGCGCCAGGACAACGCCAAACGGCCCCAGATAGGCGGCCACCCGGACGGGATGCCACCGGTCCACAAAATTTCCGATAAAAGTCAGGCAAACAGCCACCGTCACGCCGTTTATGGCGGTGAGCTTGCCGATCAAATCCAGATCCATCTCCATTGATTTGTAAAAAAACACCAAAAAGGGGGCCATGCTGTTCGCGAGGGCGGCGAAAATCGTGATGAAAAAATAGTTCCAGTAAAAGGAAATGGAATAGCTCTCTTTGGCGAATGTCTTGATGTCGCGCAGCAGGCTGGGCTTCAGCCCGGCGTCCGGCGGCGGCGGATATTCCCGTTCCTTGACCTTCAGGCACATGATGCCGAACCCCACAAAATAAAGCACCGCTGCGCCGAGATAAATCTCCCGCATGTGGCTCTCGGCGTACTTGAAAACGAAAAAGTTGAATCCCGCGCTGCTGATCACTCCCACCAGGCGAAAATAGGCCATGAACCGGGCCAGAAATTTTTCCGGCACCACATCATTGAACAAATAATAGTAAACGGAGGCGACAAACATGTTGAAAAGGTCAAAACAACCGGCAAAAACAGCCAGCAGGGTGATGGCCACCGCTGCCTGGCGGACGCCGCCGCCTTGAAAACAGAGATGGTGAACCCATGCGGAAATGGAATCGCTGCACCCGATGAGGATCAGCGACAACGCCAGGAAAGGCATGGTGCAAGTAATGAAAGGAATCCGCCGCCCCCATTTGCTACGATAGCGGTCGCTTTTGAAACTGACCCAGGGACAAATCGTGGTGTTGAACACGCCGGGCAGCGTGCTCATGATTGCGCCGATCAACCAATTGGAGGATTCCAGGCTGCGCAATTTCAGCGGCAGGATGCTGGGCACCACCGCCTCCATCAGTGTGAAACAAAAATCGCCCCACAGCAGCCAGCCGAAAAGGGCCGCCAATCCCATTTTGGTGTAAACCAGGTTCCCGCATCGGTAGATGGTCCGGCCTGCCGCGCCGGTTTCAATCCCGTGGGAATGGGGGGGTGGATTTGAAGCGGCGGATGGAACGCTGGATTGCACGGCGAGTGGCGAATCTTCGCTAGCAGGATTGGTTTTTTAAGAATTTTAGCGTTTGTTTCAATAAAGCGCATTTTTCACGCGGATTCCCGCCGATGGCAGGGGAGATTTCCAGCACGAGCGGGCCGTGGTATCTCGCGGCTTTGAGAGTGGAGAGGAATTTTTGCCAGGGGATGATTCCGCCGCCCGGCAGCAGGTGTTCGTCGTAATGGCCGGTGGTGTCGTGCAAGTGGGTGGTGATCAGGCGGTCCTGGATTTGGAGGATGAAGTCTTCCGCGGAAACCCTGGCGCTCAAGGCATGGGAGGTGTCCAGGCAGATTCCGAAGCGCCGGCGGCAAAGTTTTTTCATCAGGTTTGCCAGGTGGGCCGGTTCGGTTCCGAAACGGCGGCGGGGTTTTTCATTTTTTCCGCAAGCGCAGACGTTTTCCACGGCAATCTTCAGGTTGGTTCCCGCCGCCCCTGCCGCGATTTTTTCAAGGGAATGAATATTGAATTCCATGACTTTATCGATGGCGGCGATGCAATCCTCCTCGAGTCCGCCTGGGTGGATGACAAAGGTTTGGGCGTCCATGGCCAGGGCATGGTCCAACCATCGCTGGCATGTCGCAATGGCGGCGTTTCTTTCCCGCGAGTTGAAACTTCCCAGATTGGGCCAGGGGGAATGAAGCTGGTGGATCACCAGGCCGTTATTTCGCATGGCGGCATGGACTTTTCCGATCTGATTTTGGGCCAGGCGCTTGATGTCCAAATAGAACAGGATGCCGTCGAAACCGGTTTCCTTGATCCGTTGCGCGGTTGCCTCGATGTCTTTGAGATGGGAGGTGAAAAAATCCAGATTGATGGAGAACGAGTTTTTGCGCATGTGGGTTTCAAGAAGTAGGGCGTTCAAGGCAACAGTTCGCAGGCGTGGACATCAAAGGGTTCAAAAGTGTCGGAAAGGGATCCTTTTTCACAGGCGAGCGAACGCTCCTCGAAGAGGACCCTGGCGGTTTTGAAATTCCGGCCAAGGTTGTTGAATCGCGCTTTCAGCGCCGTGTTGGAGGTGTTGATGGCGAAGAAAAACACACGTCCCTCATGCCGACGCATGAACAACCGGATGTCCGGCGAATCCGTCGAGATTTCGCAGGGAATGGGCTGGGTTTGCAAAATGGGCTGGATGGATTTCAATTCCCTGCCGAGGGCGATCATGCCATTCCAGAGGTCGGGATAGAGTTCGTCCACGGTGTAATATCCGGAGCCGCGTTTTTTGACATTGAAGCGGACCAATTGGGAGGGATGGATCCATTGGCTGTAATTCCACCACAAGACGCCTTTGACGTTGCGCGACAGGGCCAGGTAGATCATGGCGCGGGTTTCCTTCGCGGTTGGAACGCGGTTTCTGCCGCCGGTATCCTCGATTTTGACCCAGTTGTTAAAGAATGCCTGGGCGGTGAACAGGATCGGTTTGTCATCGCCGTTTTGTTCGACGAGTTTGTCCAGGTGATCGCTGATGATTTTGATGGAGTTCGAGGGAATGGGATAGCTGTGCCTCCCAAACAGGTCGGCTTCGGCAAACTGGAGTTTTGAGACGTCCCAATAAATGCTGGAATCCGACAGCAGGATCGGGTGATGGGGGTCGCATTGGCGCACGGTCGCGTAAAGTTTTTTTATGAAATCAATCTTGATGTCGCGATAGGCGGGTTCATCAATGGGATACCAGTAGAGGAGGGAAGGGTATCTGCGCATGGCATTGACGACTTTTTTGTACAATCCGAGATCGACTTTTTCGACGGGAAGCCCGTTTTTGACCATTTTTTCAAAGTCGGCTTCTTCCAATACGTTTGCCATGTGGCCGATGTTGCCGGTCACGGCAAGTCCGTGTTTTTGGGCTTCGCTCATGTAGCGGTCGATGCCCTCAAAGATCTTTTTTTCGCCGCCGACGCCGCGATATTTCGGTTTGGGGAAACCGGTTTCCGCGCCGGGGGTGTATCCGACGGTGTTGAAACCCTGTTGGGCCAGGAACCCCAGTTTGTCCTCGGGCACGCACCAGAAACCAAGGGGGAAGATGGTTTTCCCGTCCAAAATGAGATTGTTATTCCAATCGTATTTCACAACATGTTCGGCCTTTGGTTTTTTCACCAGCCGGGTTTCCCTCATGGCGATGGTTTCCCCGTTTTTGTCGCAAAGGCGGAATTTCACCGGATAAATTCCCGCCGCGTAATCCTTGATTTTGACCGGGAGGATGGTTTCATCCGCTTCCAGCCTGAGGGTTTCCTCCTTCAGCGTGTTTCCGGCATTGGCGGCATGAATGGAAAGTTTTCCCGTCATCCCTTTGATGCTGGCGGCAGTGGACATGTTGCAGATTCTGATCCTGGCGGTTTCCTCCTCCTCGTAAGAGGACAGGTCGGTTCTCAGGCTGAGCCGGTCGGGAACCTGGATGTGGAACCGGGTTTCATGGATGATCTCATTTTGGGGAGTGTACAATCCCAGTTCCATGGCGCAGGGACCGCTTTTGGCCAGGACCGGATAATCAATGCGGATTTCCGAGGTTTCACTGGCGCCCAGCGGGAGGGTTTTGCGGGTTTCCTTTCTGCCCAACGGGGTTTCGACCGACAGAACAAGGTTGCAGGAGGCGGGTTCCGCCTTCCAATTTTTGATCCTGACGACGGCGTAATTCGCATTTTGCGCGGGATTTCCCGTTTCGATTATTTTCAAGGGGCGGTATTCGCCCCTGGCAAAGTCGTTTTCAAGAAGGACGTCCAGCATCTGCCCGGCGGGCGCCAGGCCTGGCGAATCCGTGTTTTTGCCGCCGGAATTCAGCCTGACATTGATTCCCCATTTTTGCGCGCCGCCCAGGAAGGTTTTCTTTTCGGGGTCGAACACGCCAAAGGTTTCGCTTGGTTCCAGCGCGCCGAAGGGGATGCGCATGACGCAATCGAGGTTGCCCGCGTTTTCGCGGCACTGGAAATCCCAGTCGGCGTTCCATTTGATGTTTTCGCCGTTACCATCGATTTTGCTGTCGAACTTTGCTCCAAGCGTGTTGCCCGCGAAACGGTAACATGTTTTTGCCCCGTCAACCGGCGCGATCAGCGTCTCGACGCAGGCGTCTCCGGCAAACAGGTTGGCATCCCTTTCCTTTTTTGTGGAGGAGTTTTTTTCAGCGGACCGGGGTTGTCTTATGCCAATGTAAAGGGCGTTTGAATCGTAAAGAACGCGAACGTCGCATCCGGGCGCGGGTGTGTTGTTTTTGAGAAGCGGCAGGGGATGGGCCTGTTGCCAGACAGGGGAATCCAGGGAATCGGTTGATGGCGGAGGAGTGTCGATTTGAACAATGTTTTTTCCCTTCATGGATGGTTTGCCGCCTTTTTCGTATTTCATCCATTCGATCATCCACCAGTCCGGTCCGTGGTTTTTGATGACCAGTTCATTGGTTTTTTTCAAAAAGCTTGAAGGCGCAAGAACGCTGAAGGTGGTCCATTCATCATTGCGGTTGTCGAAGACGTCCCTTTTAAATGGGGTTTGGGCCTTGATCAGGGTTTTTCCGTTGAGGGTCATTTCGATGACGGGCAGTCCGGAGTGGTCGCCGTTCACCCCGCGAAAGGTCAGAAGAAGATCCTGATCGGTGTTTTCCGCCTCAAAGACGGCGGACATTGCCTCGCCGGCTGGAATATGACAGGTGTCGTCCACGCCGTCGTATTTGGCCTTGTTGACGATCATGTTGGAGGTCTGGAAGTCATGGGCGGGGAAAAAACCTTTTCCCTGTGACTCTTTTTGAGACGGCTTTTTTTCAGCTCCCGCGGGATTGGCGTTGGCATGGCCGGAGAGGAACAGGTCGAAGGACAGATTCCTCAGGTTTCCTTTGGAAAAGGACAGGGTTTTATCCGTTCCAAAATCGTAAAGGATGACGGTGAGATAGTTGTTTTTCCAATGAAGTCCCGTGGGGAGGATGGGCGCGTTTTCGGGGAGGATGACCGCGAAAAGGCCGCCGTTTTTTGGATAAAGCTTCAGGGTTTTGAATTCCTGTTTTGATCCGCCGTCGGGGAAGGGGGGCTGTCCAGGGATGGTTCCTTTCAAAGGTTGCGCGCCGGTCGCGCCGGAGATTTCAAAGGGGCATCCGGCAAATTCAGCGGGGTTGAATTCCATGCGCAAGACGATGCGGCCTTTGAAATCTTCGCGGAAATTGCAGCACAATCCATAGGTGATCCGGTCTTGCCGGCATTCAGCGGAGCTGATGCATTCCACCCCGGCGGCCTTGATGTCGTCCTTTGTCGAAAATTGTTTTCCATCTGAAATATCCCGTGAGACGGGTTCCGCCGTTGATTTATGGCTGCTGAACAGGGGTTTCCAATCCTCGGTGAGGATTTGAAAATAGATGTTTGCCATTTTGCGATTCTGCATGTTGATTCGCAGACCTCCGCCCATGGCAGCTTCATAGACATCGCTTTTATAAGCTTCCGCGGCATGGCACAGGGATGCGATGAAGAGAGTGGTTGCAAGGATGAATTTCATTTGTGAAACCTTTTTTGGATTTTATCCGATCTGGGACCATTCCGTTCTGATGGAGGCGGTGCGGGAGCCCCGCCCTCCATTGTCTGCACGGTAAAAAATGGAGGGCGGGGCTCCCGCACCGCCTATGATAGAGATATGATTCATTGATACCTTAGGTTGACGCGTATGCGCTTTCGCGGGGAATGACGGAGGATGGGCTTTCATGTTTTGAAGGGTATCCTGTTTTGGTCTGCCGTCATTCCTTGCAAGGTTTATTTTTCTGCGGATTGCAGTTGCCGGCGGACATCCTCATCCGTTCCGGCGAAGATGACAGCGGCGTCATTGCCGGGAACGGGGAGTTCCAAGGGGAACCTGCCGTCGATCTTTTGGTTTTTCAAGGCGTCCAAAAGAATCAGGCCGGCCAGGGAATCGCCGCTTTTCAGAGCGACGGTTTTCTCGCCCGGGCTTTTGTTGAAAACGAGGATCAACCGTTGATTTTGATGTTTCAGGACCATGGCCTGTCCGCGGTCGCAGACAAGAGGAGCAGGGTCAAAGTTGATGAAAAACCGCTCGTAATCCGCGACGAGGCGCGAGACTTTGGCGGCGTTTTGGAAATCCCGCGCGTCCAGACCGTCGGAGGTCCAGAAGAAAAGGCCCGCGCCCCGGCTGTCGATCAGAAGACGGAGCAGGGCGATGAAAGTTGTGGCGCCGCATTTTTTTCCGCAGTTAAAGCTCAGTATGCCGGGGACGAGGGGTTTTTTTGTGATGTTTTGCGTTTTTGTGACCGGGTCCGGACTCATTCCGTATCCGCAGGAGATCAGATCGCAAAACGGCCCCATTTGTTTCCAATCGACGCCATAGACACGTTTGGTCTGGTCGTTTTCATAATCGCTGTAAACTCCGAAGAGGATGTTTTTGTCGAATTGCCGCGTCACATTTCGAAGGCGCCCGGCGAGTTTCACGTTCAGGCGGCATTGAAAATCGATCCATGCGTCCTGGTATTGTTCGCTGATGATTTTTGGCGAAAGGGACGGCTGGTTTTTGATTTTTGCGAAAGCGCGGAAGTCAGCCATGCATTTGGAACAATAACAGGAGTTGGGCGACTTGAAGGGATCCTCCTCCAGGTCCCAGATGAGCGCATGGTGGGGAATACTTTTCAACCGGCCGGCCAGTGCGGCTTCGCATTCCGGACACCCTTTTTCCGCCAGCGTGGATTTGCAGATGACGGCTTTTCCGGCTTTATCCATTTCCACCCATTCGGCGTGCGATTTGTGATCGGCCGGTTTCACCAGATAACGATATCCTTGGGAAAGGCCCCAGATCTTGAAGCTTTCCTCGTGGAAGATTTTTTTGATGGAATCGCCTTCCTTGATTCGCTGTTCATCGGGGAGGTTGTTCCAGTAATACGTCCAGGGTTCATCATTGATCCACGCCATGTTGAAGCCGGCGTTTTTGGCTGTTTGCGCCAGCTTGCGCGCATTTTCGGGGTTGAAATCCGGAAAGTAAGGCACGTCTTTTGAAAAACTGTAGTAGAGGCCAAGGATGGTTTTTTGGGGCCGTTTTCCTTTCAGGGGTGGAAGCATTTCAACGCGCAGTTCCTTCAGGTTTTCAGTGACATTCCCCTTTTTGGATTGCGCAAAGTAATAAATGGAGACGTTTTTGGAGGGATCATTGGAGGTGAGAATGACGGCCTGAAGATTGGCGTGGGGATATTTGACGAACTGCCTGTCAAAGTCCGGAAAGATGAATTGTTTTCGCGCAACACCGTTTCTTTCGATGTTTTTGACGGTATAAGTTGTTTGTTCGACGGTTTGAAGATCCATCCCTTCCGGCAATTCAAGGATCCAATCGTAATTTTTAAGGGATGCCTTGTCTTTTTTTTCGGGCTCCAGGTAAAAAAGCTGGGCGTTTCCGCTGTTGAGGGCGATGACGCCGCCTCCCTGACGGTCGGCGAAGTGGACGGTGTCGTGAACCAGAATGGAACGGCGGAAACAGACTGCGGAGTTCTGCCGGGGTTGGGCGCTCCAGATGGGGCGGGCGCCGGGCATGCAACCGGACTCCCGCTGCCAGCGCCGGACATCTTCAATTTCCTGGATTCCGGCATTGGGCCAGTTGCTGTCGTCATATTCCGCGTCTTTCCATGAGGGGGTTTTTCGCGTCGCTGTTTTTTTGGGGGAGGACGGAATATTCGTTTCATCTGCCGCCAGCCAGCCGGTGTCGCTGACAATGGTCTGGCCGGTGGATTCGATTTCCATGCAGGCCATGAACGCCGGGTTTTGGTCATGCCCCTGGCATCTGATTGCCATGACATTGAGACCCGGTTGCAATTTCCATTTTGCCTGGGGGCCGTCCTGTTTTGAACCGTTCAAATAAAGTGTGGAGGCGCCGCGGACGAAGGTTTTCACCGTTGCCTGGCAGTTGCGGCTTTGAACGGCTGTTTCGACCGCATAATGGATTTCGCCGGATTTTGGATCGTGCCAGGATGTGATGATCCGGTTGATGCCATCGGCCAGCGCCGGGTAATCCATGTCGCAGACGGTTTCCTTGTCCGGATCGAGATTCATGACGCGGGATTCCAATTTTCGCCGGCCATCGGGCGGGATGATTTCCATGAGCATGGCGGAGGGGCATTTTTCCGGCGACTTGTTTTTGATGGCAGCCGAAACCCCGTTTTCCAGCAGGGAGGTTTTTCTGACAGTCAGGGGATTGTTCTTTCCAAAAACCATCAGGCCGAAGTTTTCCGGCTGATGAAAATTCCAGCCGATTTTCGCCCAACTGCTGTTTTCGTTGGCCTGTTTTTCCTCCCGGCAAAGGTTGAATCCCCAGGTTTCCCCTTTTGCGGGATTTTTGATTCCCAGGCTTGCGAAAGGAACGGCCACTTCCACGATCCACGATTTTTCATTCACTGACACACCGGTCTTGATGCCGCCATTCCAACTTTTGTCCGCCGAACCCAGGGCGTCGTAGATTGTTCCCAGCGGATTGACGGCAAGGTGGAGGTAATCCTTGATTTCCGGATGGTTGGGCCGCGGATCCAGGAAAATCTCGACGCAATCATCCTTGAAAACCTCGCCGTCCCTGGCCTTCTCCCTGGCCTTGAATTCCTGCAGAAGATTGTTTACGGGATTAAGGCAGGATTCGAAACATTCCACGGCCAGATACAGGCATTGATCGTCATGGGTGGTGTACCCCACGGTTTGTTCCCTTGCGGATTCCCCGGAGCCAACCAATCTGAATGGCATGAGACGGGCGCAATCCTGCCAGCAAGGATCGTCCAGTTTGCCATCGAGTTTGGGCGGGGCGGATGTGTCGGAACATCTGATGGCTGTTTTTTTCACGTTGGGCAGGACTGTCACGCTGAAATCATCCCAATAAACGCAGCCTTCACCCGAGGCGATGGCCAGAACGCGGAGCCCCTTGACGGCGGTTTCCTCGATGAGCAGGGTTTCCTCCTGCCATTCCACGGCTTTGTTGATCGCCCGTCCGCTGACGCTTTTGGCGTTTTTTTGAGGGGTGTCCACCCATGCGTACAACTGGGTTGCGCCGGAGATGGTTCCCTTCACATATCCTTTCAACAGGATGCGGGTGGGGTAGGGGGCTGAAAAAGAGATGTATTTTGAGGCCGAATGACCATGTCCGTTTTTCTTTGCGCCGGTGATTTTGTAACAGGCATTGCCGGAGTGATGTTCCCCGGTGTCGCGGCATCCCCGCATTTCTCCGGTGGAGAGATCGGGGGAAAGCTTGAAGGCGGCCCAATTCAAGGGTTCGCTGGCATTGGAACCGGATTCCTCGAATCCCGGGTTTTTCAACAGACCGGCTTCATTGTCGTCAGGGGAAAGGGGCGATGCGCAAATGAGGTATCCTGGAAGGATGGAGAAGAAGATGAGGAAAATGGCAGCGCAAGGAGGGAGAGATGACATTTTGAAGGTCATAAATGATTTAATGTTTAGGAATTTCAAAGTTTGCCGGGAAAAGCGGTGCAGGAGCCCCGCCCTCCATTTGTCGCGAAATGAATGGAGGGCGGGGCTCCCGCACCGCCTTGCCGGTTTTCTGCATCGAGCACTTGTCTCGCCGAAGTGCCGCCACAAGCGAGACGAAGGCGGATCGACCATCGAGCGTCGAGCAGTTGCCGGGCCTTGGGCCCGGCTTAATTCAAGGCGCGGTGGTGAGCACGGTGAGGCTCAGGGGGGTCAGGCGGAGTTGGATCGGGCCGTTGGTTTCGCCGGCTGTTCCCTTGCGGACTTTTTTGTCCCAGGTGTCCACGACCCAGTGATGGAGGGGTTTCCCGGCAAATGCCGGATCCAGATTGATTTGCGCGTCAACGAGGTTGGTGGGGTGGTCGTTGATGATCGCGATGCTCAACTGGCCGTCCGGCGAAAGGAATGCGGCTGTCCAGCAATGGGGTTTGGTTTCGGCGTCAAACGAAAGCTCGGTTTTCAGCACCTTGGTTCCCTTGGGCTGGCAGCGGTTCAGGAGGGAAAATCCGTGGTAGTTCTCCTTGCGCACATAGGCGCCGTTTTGAAGTTCCAGGAGATGATAGTGTCCCCTTAACTGGGTGGTGTTGAAAAGCAGCACCCATTTGAGGATGCCGTCCATGCCCAGGTTGAAGGCGCGGACGATCAACTCGGCCTCGGCGATGAAACATTCGTGGCGCGAGGGGCCGCGGTTGTCGCCGTAAACGCTTTTGCCATAGTACATGCAGCCCAGTTCGGTGATGTAACAGGGTTTGCCCGCCTTTTTGGCGCCCTGCACGGTTTCCTTCAGGAGATGCTCGATGTAGTCGGTGAGGCCGAGCGTGAAGATGTGGTGCGACGGGGGCATGTAATCCGGGCGCATCCGGTAGGTGTGCAGGTCGATGGCCGCCAGGGGCGCGGCGAGGTCCAGTTTGCGTTTCCGGGTGCGGGCGAAGGATTCCAGATGGGCATAGACATCCGCCGAATTAGGGCCCATCAGTCCGACCTGCTGGAGGCCTTGTTTGTCAAAGGCCTTGCGGACGGTTTCGTGCATCTTGATGTAATAAGCGTACGGGTCGCTGCCATCCGGCGTGCCGAAGGAGAAGTCCCCGCCGTCCTCATTGAAGGGTTCGCCGAAAATGGTGGCGTATTTGAGGCAGTGGTAGTTTTTATCCTTGATGAAATAGCGCCAGGCTTCGGCGATCATGTTGGCGTAAGCATCCAGATCGCGCGGGGCGGGGGAATGGCTGCGCAGTCCCTGGAATCGCATCCAAGTTGGCGCGCTTTTGGGGAACATCAGGTCCACGTCCACCTTGTTGTCGTTGGCCCAGCGGCAGAAATGGTCGAATTGCCGCATGATGGGGCTGTCCTTGATGAGTTCCCCTTTTTCCGTGAGAACCTCCTGGGCCGGCAGGGTGAGGCAAAGCCAGTTGGGAGAGAGATCCGAGAGTTGGGAGAGGAGGTTTTTCCATTGATCGGGGGTGTCGGGATAACAGTCCTTTGCCTGGCCATCCAGGGTGATGTTGATGCCGATGCCCTGCGTGGGGGTGTGAATGGGGTCCTTGTCCACCCGGATGACGGCTTTGGGCGGGGTGCGGTTTTTTTCCGTGAGAAGGGTTTCGGAGTAGTTGATTGATTTGAGGGGGGAGGAGCTTTTCATTTTAGATTTTGGATTTTAGAGGGAGGGTTGCGGGAAATGTTTGCGGATGATTTTTCCATCGCGATCCACGATGGAGATGGTGAACAGCGTTCCGCTTGGGGCGGTGATTTCCCTGGAAAATGTTCTGGTGTCTGGCGGGAGCCGTCCGGAGTCCAGATGGATGGCTTCATTTTCGTCCTCGACCAGAACCTGGAGAAAGGGGCCGCCGGTGACGTTGATCTGGAGTTTTACCCCGGATTCTGCGACCCAGATATCGTCGATCCAGGCTTCGCCGAAGGTGTAGGCGGCGCCGGCGTTGATTTCGGCGCCCTTGGCCCAGTCCGGACATGCCAGTGGTTTGCCGGATATTTTTGTCCAGCCGCCGCCGGTTTCGCCTCCGCGGGCATGGGAGGCGCCGCTTTTTTTCCAATCCGCGGAAAAGAAGGCCAGTGCCGCGCCCGCGCCGCAGTAGTCTCCGCCCACATTGCTGATCTTTGTTCCCCTGATCCAGCAACTGAGTTGATAGGATTTGCCCTGCCGCAGCAATCCTTTTTCCAAGAGGTGGGACAGGCTTTGAACGACGCCCCGTCCCCGGTGCCGGGCCTCTCGTGAAACCTGGATGTATAGCGAGTGTCTGCCCTGGCGGGCTTCATCGGACAGGGCAACCTTCCAGGTTTTTCCGAGATTGCCTTCGGGATCGGGGATTTTCCAGCCTTCCAACCCATCCTCGAACCCGCCGTTTTTCACCAGATTTTCCAAGGGAAGCGGCGGATCGCTTTGCACATCGATTTGGATCTCATCGGTCCGGGCCGTGCAGGCCAGCAATGAAATGCCTGCGAGAAGAATAAGCTTATGCATGGCAGTTTTTTGAATTCTTAGTGCCTCAGTGCCCCAGTGTCTATGTGCCTTTGAAACCTATTTTCCTCCCTTGGGAAATTTGTAGATATGGACGGCGTATCCGGAGAAGGTGTCCTTGAGGATGCCCTTGTCCGGGGCGATGTCGCGATTTTCGTAGATGACGGAGAGTTTTTGGGGCAGCGGGGAGGAAGGGGAGCAAATTTCCGCCTTCACCTCCTTTTCGCTGGTGTTGCAGGCGATGATGTAACATTCACCATGGTGTTCCTTGGCGGCCAGATCGATGGATTCCTGACGGCAGGAGATGTTGGGGATATCCTTGCCGACCAGATAGGGCAGGGACATTTCCCTGGTCTGGCGGTTCAATTCCTTCATGGATTGCCAAAGGTCCTCGCTGAGGTATTTGTCGCCGGTTTCCTTTCTGGTGATTTCCGGGTGGTAAACGAAATAATTGAACCCTTTTGCGCCATGGTTGAGAGACAGGAAGATCATGCATCTTTCCTCAACCGGATTCGGGCAGCGTGGCCATTTTTCATGCGGCGAACCGAACATTTGCAGGACAACCCAGTAAGTTTGTTTTGGGTTGTTGCCGATGGTTTTGCGCAGAACGTCCACGTGATGGGAAACCTTGGTGATGGTCGTTTTGCCGATGGGATAAGGGTCGGTGGACAAAATGTCGGCGGCATCGCGGTTGGAGGGGACCGCCTGAATCAGGTTCAGGTAAACCGGGCGGTAAGGATCGAGTTCCTTGTGCATGCGATAGGTTTCGCGGTTCAAGTCGGTCCACCCATCGGTTTCATCGTTTGAAAGCCAGCACATGACGGCCGGGTGACGGCGGTATTTGAGGATGCATTTGCCGCCGGCCCGGATCTGGTCGTCGTCGAGTTTTTCCGCGCGCCAGATCCATGGGATGTTCATGGCCACGTAAAGATTGTTTTTCAACGAGGCGTCCAAAACATTCTGGATGTCGATGGGGGTTTCCTTGCAGATCCGGAGGCGCGATTTGACATCCGATGCGTTTTTGCCCCAGGCCGGCTCGAACTCCTCCAATTCGGACTTGAAGAAAGCCCAGTGCGGCATGATGCCGGTGAATCCCTTGTCGGCGATATCCTCGACATCCTTGACGGACAGGTATTTGCATTTGTCCCATTGCGCGCAAAACCACACGATCATGGGAAGGTGCGGTTTGCCGTTCAGATGCATGATGCCGTTTTCGATCCTGACGAGGTTCTCCGGTTTTTCGAGAGGATCGATTTTGGCGAGATATTTGGAGGCCTTTGAGACGACCTTGCCCTTCTCGATTATTTCAGCGTTCAAGGTGTAGTCGCCGGCGGGCAGTTTGCCGATATCCAACGTTTCCTCATTGGTCAGGAGGATTTGAGGGCATTCTTTGCGGACCTGGACTTTTCCATCGCGATCCGAAAGGGTCAGGCGCAGGGATTTGCCGGAGAGGGTAACGGTTTCCTTGACGCGAATGCCGGCCTTGACCTGTTTTTGCGCATCGTAAAAGGTCCGGTCGGCGCGCAACTGAATGTCGGTCAGCATTTCTTTCGGGGCGTTCATCTGGGTCTGGTAAATCTTCTGGAGATCGAGTTCACGAATGCCTTTGAGCACGCCGAATCGCGCCGGATTATGAAAACTGGAGAGGGTGGGCGACCAGGTGACGCTTTCCGATTGCCGCGGAAAGGCGCGGCAAAAGTTGATGCCCCAAAGGGGTTTCATTCCGGCGGGGTTTGGCATCTTGATATTCATGAAAGGGATGGCCATTTCGACCTGCCAGCGGTCGGAGAATTTTTTGGCGGCGACTTTTGCGCTGTTTTTGCGATCGCCTTGCTGCCAGGCGAGATAGAGTTTGCCATCCGGATTCACCGCCACATGGGTGTATTCATAGGATTGGCCGGGATCGATGAACACTTCCACATCGTCGCCCTTGAAGATGCCGGGGTCGGATTTGAGTTCCGCCAATTTGGGTTCGTGGCAGACGAAAGCGACATACAGATATTGTTTGTCGTAAGCCAGGAGAGCCTGGGTTTTTTTGGATGCGGGTTTGCCGTCGGTGAAAACCGAAAAATCATCGACGGATGAAGCGATATCCTTCCAGACTTCGTTTTCCAGATCCCCGTCAATGTTCACGGGGATCCATGTGTAGGGCGCCTGGATTTCCGGGATGTTTTTGGCGGAAAGAATGGCGGGGAAGAGGACGGATGACAAAACGGCCAGGGAAACGAGGATGATCGTCTTGAGAGATGGGAGGGGATTTTTCATTTTTGATTTTGGATTGGTGATTTCGGGGGAGACATCCGGATTTCCGCTTTCACGGGAATGACGGGCGGAGAGAGGGTTAGAAATGGATTTCCATGTTTTTGGCCGCCAGAAGGAGCTTCAGATGGGGGAGGCACTGATCCAGTTGTTTGAGATCCTTTTCGCAGATGGTTTGGAAAAATTCGGCGATGGCTTCGGGCGTCGCGAAGGCGCCGAGGCGGGCGGTCATGAGTTCCCTGAACTCCATCATCCGGCGGCGGAGGGACTTGAGATTTTCCACGGTGTCGAGAAGGTTTTCGCGGGAAAAGGCGTCCTGCAGGCCCGGGGTTGCCGGGGGATTGGCGACTTCCATGAAATCGTTCCACTCGATCACCTTGATGGATGCCTCCATTTCCGCGGCCCGGGGCATGATGGCCAGCCGTTCGATTTCGAAGTGTTTTTGCGCGGCCAGTGTTTGGAAGCATTGGTAAATCCAGGCGTGTTGGGGCAGGGGTTGGGGCAGGTTTTGCAGGATGGCCTGGGCTTCGAGCAAAAGTTTTTCGGCCACCGCGGGAGGGCGGGATCTTCTATTTAACAGGCCGGGAAGGAGCGATGCCTGGCAATCGGGGCGGTCGAAGTGACGCGCGGCCAGGCGCGCGCCGAAACTGGCGGCGGTGGCGTTGCCATTCCAAGCCTGGTCGGCTGTGGCCATGAATCCCGGCCATGCGTGGCCGGCGGGGAAGAGCGGCCAACAGGTGGTCATCGCGCCCAGGGCGCTGGTGGCGCGCGCCTGCGCGGTGAACTCCGCGATATTTCCCAGGGTTTGAGGTTGGTCGGCGATGGGCGCCACAATCATTTCATGACCGCCATCCTTGAAAAATTTCGCGTAAGGGAAGGCGTTCATGGATTTTGGAAAAGGGTCGCCGCCCCAGTAGGGTTTGAGAATGTCGCTGACGCATTTTGGGATGTCGTCCTCGATATCCTCGCCCAGGAATACGCGGCCTTTCCATTTGACCCACGGAACTTTGGGAGTCGAAGGGGTGTAGTCCCAATACATGATCACGGCCTTCCTGTTCAATTCCGCAAGGTGCGATGGAAAATCGACCAGCATGTCGCTCCAGAGAATGGGTGTCTTGCCGTGGGAGAGAATGAAATCGCAAACCCGGTTCAGATGGCCGATGTAAAGGTCCGCTTTTTCATCGAAGGTTCCGGCCTTTTTCCGGCAGACGGGGCAGGCGCCCAGGAAGTAGGTTTCATCCGCGCCGACATGGAAGAATTTTTCGTCCTTGTGAAAAGGAAGAATTTCCAAGGCCATTTCGGTGAACAGTTTGAAGGATTCTTCGTTGGATGGGCAGCATTGGAACGGATCGTGGGGGCGTTCCCGCAGATGTTCATATTCCGGATGTTTGAGGATGTATTCGATATGGCCGAAGCATTGGAGCAGGGGGATGACCTGGATGTGCCGTGCCTTGGCCGCATCCAGGATTTGACGGAGCTGGCCGGGTTGGAAGGCTTGAGGATGCTTGATGACGGGGTGTTTTTCGTAGGGGAACTTGTCCTCGTACTCCAGAAGGATGGTGTTGATCTTGCATTGAGCGAGATCGTCCAGGGCATGGAGAAACCAGTCCAGTTTGGGAATGGGCCCCTGGAGCATGAAGTGGACGCCGCGCATGGGGAGATCCGGCCAGTCGCTGATTTCCATGGGCGACAGGGATTCATTCCGGTCCAGAAGCTGGAGCAGGGTGCGTGTGCCGTAAAACAGGCCGCGTTCATGGGAGGCGCGAATGCGGATCTGGCGGGAGTCGATTTTCAGTTCGTAACTTTCCCCGCCCTTGCCGTTGGATTTAAGGGAGGATTCCAATTCCAAGACGATGCTTTGATCGCCGGCCTCGGGTTCCAGTTGAAGGGACAGTCCCCGGTTTTGAAGATTGTGTTGAAATTCCGTCGAAAGGGCTCGGAGCGATTCATGGTTGATGCCGAGGGTTTTTGCCGAGTGGATGTCGAACGGCGCGCCGGAGAGTTCCTTGATGTTCCGGGGAATGGGAATCAGGTGGAGGGGATTCATGGAAAAAGGCGGGATTTTTTTGGGGGAGCGTCACCAGGCGTTGTCGAAGTAATAGCTCCAGATGTAGCGCTGCGATTTTGCGGCCACGCCTGTCGGGTCGAATTCGGACACCTCGATATGGCCGTCGGTGAAAAGAATATTGCCGACGCCGCCATGGCCGGTCCAAAAATTGGTTTTTCTGACCAATCCGCGTCCCTCGCTGGCGATGGAACGGTCCGCTTCGGCGATCATGACCTTGACCGAATGCATGTCCAGAATCCGGCTGTCAACAAAACGGTCATTTTCAAATCTCCAATAACTATCTCCATAGGATGCCGGTTCCCATGAACTGTTGAGCCCGTAACTGGTGACGCCGTTGCGCCCCTCATAATTGGGCGCGACCAATTTGTCGGACGGACAGAAGAATGTGGTGGACATATTGATGGAGGTCCATGGTTTTGGCATGGCGAGTTTGCCTTTTACGTAGCCGAGGCCGGTCAGAACCCCTCCCCATGAATCATAATTGACGCCCGCGGGTTTGGTGGTCATGCCATAACCCAGGTAGATGCCGTTGTTGTCGTCGGCGTAGCTTCGCATGCCCAGATAGATCTGGCGCAGGTTGTTCATGCAGGCGATCTGGCGGCCTTTTTCCCTGGCGGTTTTCAAGGCCGTAAAAAGAAGGGAGCTGAGCATGGAAGTGATTGCCAAAACGACAAGCAATTCGATGAGGGTAAACGCCGCGGCGTGGGGCGGAATGACGGATGGAAACGGACGGGATGTCGCAAGGGGATGTTTCATGGTGCGATCATCCAAGCGGAATTTGTTCCGCGGGTAAAGCGTCCGCGCGGGGGGTGGATCCCGCGGGGATATTCGTTGGGGGTTCCATGATCCGTCCGCCGATTTTGACCGGCAATTCCGGCAGGGATTGTCCGCTCATCCGCCGCCAGAGGATGTCGAGCAGGGTTTTGGCGATGGCGCGATGCGAAAATTCGTAACGGATGACCGGCATGCCGTAGTGATGGTGGATGCCTTCATTGGCAAGAACCGCTGTCATCAATTTTGAGGCGGCAGTTCCGCCCCTGCGCGCCAGGGCCATGGCCGCGCCGCGCATGGCCACGTCGTCGGTGACCATCAGGGCGTCGGGCCATCCGGCGGCGCGCGTCTCCCACTGGCCGATCAGGTTGAGCATGGCATCGAAGGCGCAGCCTTCAGCTTGCGAGCGAAGGATGGAGGTTTGGGAAATGTCGTGGATTTCGATTTCCGGCAGGCCCTGTTTCCGGCAGGCATCCTTGATTTCCTCCGCAGCGGTTCGGGAATTTGATTGGCGGGGAAACGTGCACAGGCAGGCGATTTTCCGCGCGCCGCGTTTGGCCAGCCATTCGATGGTTTCGCGGATAAAACGGTGATGATCCATCAGCACATCCGGCGTATTGGAGGGAAGAACCGGCCCCAGCCGGGCCATGGGCAGATTCAATCCGGTGTGCATGGGATCCAGAAGACCCGGATCCCTTGAGATCATGACCATTCCCTTGAAACAATAATTTCGCAGATCGTTCGCGAGATTCCGGAAGGCCGGGGAGGATTCGAAATCGGCATTGGTCTTGAGTTCGTACAGGCCGTCATAGACGCGGCAAGTCCAGTTGCGATCCTTCATGAGCTTGATTTCCCCAACCAGACTGCCGAGGAGCGCGCGATGAAAATGGGCCATTTCGTTGGCAAGGCTTGACCCAAAGACGATGCCGATGACCACCTGCTGCGTTTTCGCCTTGAGGAAAGTGCCCCGCTTGCGTCTTCGTTCGATCAATCCCTCGGCCACCAAAGGTTCCATGGCTTGATCAATGGCGGTGCAACTCACCCCCCATTGCTTGGAGAGTTCCTTGGTGGACGGCAACCGTGAATCTGGAAGACCTTGCGAGTTTTGAATCTGTTGACGCAGAAAACGCTCAATCTGCAAATGGATAGGCTCAGCCGTTGCAATATTCAGGGAAAAGTTCATTTATTACGTATTACCTTATTTGAAAGTAATTCTGGTTTTATAAAAAGTCAAATTTTTGCTTAACCCGAGTTTCTCAGATTTCGGCGTTTTTCAATTATTTTTCGACATCCTTCAGGTTCAAACTTTGGAAAAAGCCGTATTTTGGCGTGTGTGGAGACCTGCTCCATGGATTTTATTTCCAAGTTG
>JAQUAF010000094.1 GCA_028687435.1 Verrucomicrobiia bacterium
AAATGGCATTCTGAACTCATTCCCAGTGCAAAATAGTCTGCCCAACAAATTTTCAGACGTTGGAGACCCAATCGCCATGCCAAAATCCTGCCTTGTCACACCCTGAAAACTCGGTACTCTCAAGTTCCCTATGAATCGAAAAAAGCGGCTGCCATCTTTCAGGTTTTCATCAAAAAATCAAAAAATGAATTTGTTCGCTAACCTCTTCAGAAGCAAAAGATTACAGCAAATTTGAGCCATTTTCAAAGATTTGCGGTCATAATAAAACTTGATTTATCGCCCCGCATATTGCAGCCATAAGCGCCATGAACTCCTCGTTTTCCTCCATCGCCGCCATGCTGCTTTCGTCGGCATGCTTCACTTTCGCCGTTGCGCAAAACACGACAACAACAACCGCTATTTCCACCAACCTTTCCCTGCAAACATCCACTTCCCCCGCGGCGCCGGCTCCCAAGCCGGAAGCCACCGCAGCCACTCCATCCGCCATTCCGGCAACATCAGCAGCTGACACCTCAAAAAAGAAAGTCAGCTATATCGCTCCCAATGGCAAAATTCCCGGCGATCAAAAAGGTCCCATCGAAAAACTCGATGCCGCAGCCGGCACATTTGTGATCGACGGCAAGACCTTCAAGCTCGCCCCTCATGGCAAGGTCTATGTGAATAACGACCTCAAGTCCCTGACCGACCTGAAAGATGGCGATCTGGTTGCGGTCACGTTCCGTGAAAGCGCCGATGGGTTGAGCGCCACGCTCGTGATCAAAGGCAGCCGCCCGCGCAAAGCCCGAAAAGCCAAGGCCGAAGCCGCTGAGGAAAAAAGCGCGGAACAGCCCAAACAGGCCGATTAATCCGGTTTCCGTGTCATAAAGAGGCGCTTGCGTGGTTGTCGTTTGACAACCGAATTAACAACTCATTATTTGCTTATTCATGTCCTCTTCAATCCCTCCAAAACGCACACCTCTTTACAACGCCCACAGGGCCGCCGGCGGACGTCTGATCGACTTCGCCGGATGGGAAATGCCCGTGCAGTATTCCTCCATTGTGCAGGAACATCTGGCGGTCCGGCAAAAAGCCGGGATCTTCGATATTTCCCACATGGGCGAATTTGTGGCGGCAGGCCCCGATTCGGCGGCTTTCCTCAACCAGGCCCTCAGCAACAACGTGGAACGCATTCCCGTTGGCAACAGCCAATACTCCCTGCTGCTGGCTGAAAATGGCGGGGTGCTGGATGATCTGTTCATCTATCGGACGGGACAGGAGGAATTTCTCCTGGTCGTGAACGCCTCCCAAATCGACGCCGATTTCAAAACCCTTCAGCAACGCCTCACAGGACGCGCCACCCTGCGAAACGACAGCGATTCGATTGCCGCGGTCGCCCTGCAAGGCCCGGCAAGCCCGGCCGTGCTCGACGCATGGATCAAACGCGATGCCGCAAGCAAAATTGGGCGTCACGCCATCGTCACACAGGACACCCCCTGCGGATCGCTCCGGATTGCGCGCACCGGGTACACGGGCGAGGACGGCTTTGAAATCCTCTGTCCCTCAACCCAGGCCGAACGCCTGTGGAACGGACTGATTGAGGCGGGGCGTCCCCATGGATTGCTTCCGTGCGGTCTGGGCGCGCGCGACACCCTGCGCATGGAAGTCTGCTATCCCCTCTACGGCCATGAACTGTCCCCCGAAACTTCCCCCTTGGAAGCCGGGCTGGGCAAATTCGTCGATTTCGAGAAGCCGGCCTTTGTGGGCAAGGAAGCGTTGCTGAAACAAAAAAACGCGGGCATCCCGCGCCGTTCCGTCGGGCTTGTGGCGCGTCCCGGCACGCCGCCCCCCCGCGCGGGTTACGGCGTGTTCAAGGAAGGACGGCGCATCGGACAAATCACCAGCGGTTCCCAAAGCCCCTGCCTCCAAACCGGCATGGCCATGGCCCTCGTCGAAACCGCCGCGGCCGAACCCGGCAAATCCGTCGACATTGAAATCCGCGGGAAATATGTTCCCATGGAAATCGTCAAAAAACCCATCTACCGAAAAAACACATGAGCATTCCCAATGATCTGAAATTCGCCGCATCCCACGAATGGGTGCGGATGGAAGGAGATATCGCAACCGTCGGCATCAGCGACCACGCCCAAAAGGAACTGACCGACATCGTTTTTGTGGAGCTTCCGTCGGCGGGACGGCAGGTCGAAGCCGGCAAGGAATGCGCGGTGGTGGAATCGGTAAAAGCCGCTTCCGACATCTACGCTCCAGTCAGCGGCGAAATCACGGCTTCCAACGACGAGTTGACCGCAAATCCCGCGCTCGCCAACACGGATCCCTACGGCAAGGGATGGTTCTTCAAGGTCAAACTGGCCAACAAAGCGGAACTGGACAAACTGCTGGATCCCGCCGCCTACGGCAAATCGATCGGAGAATGACCCTTTCGTCGGCGGCGCGGGAACCCCGCCGCCTCAAATCAAAAATCTAAAATCACCCATCTAAATCCGATGGATTTTGTTCCCAACAGCGAAGCGGAGTTTGCGGCCATGCTGCAAGCCAGCGGGGTTTCCTCATTTGACGATCTGGTGTCCTGCATTCCCGCCAAACTGAAAGAATTCCGATCCCGGCTTCCCGCTCCCCTCACGGAAATGGAACTGGTGATGGAGATGGAAAAACTGGCCGCGAGCAATCGCACCAGCCGGCAGGTTCTCTCATTTCTCGGAGCGGGAATCTACGATCATTTCATCCCGCCGGCCGTGGACGCCCTTGCCTCGCGCGGCGAATTTGTCACCGCCTACACTCCTTACCAAGCCGAAGCCAGCCAGGGAACCCTCACCGCCATCTACGAATACCAGAGTTATCTTTGCGCCATCACGGGAATGGAAGTTTCCAACGCCTCGCTTTACGATGGCGCCTCCGCCGTGGCCGAGGCCGGTTTTCTTTCGCTGCAAGCCAATTCCAACCGCCCCCGAATCGTCCACGCCGCTTCGTTGCATCCGGAATATCTGGCCACGCTGCAAACCTATCTGGCCGGACAAAAGGCGGAATTCGTCAGCGCCCCCCTGAAAGACGGCGTTCTGGATCTGGATGCGCTGGCCGGGCTGGTCAATCCCCGGACCTGCGCGCTCATCGTGCAATCCCCCAATTTCCATGGTTGCCTCGAACCCATGGCCCAGGCGGCGGACATCGCCCATCGGCACGGCGCTTTCTTTGTCGCCTGCGTCAATCCCATTTCCCTGGGCTTGATCCGGCCACCCGGTGAATACAACGCCGATTTTGCGGTGGGTGAAGGGCAACCCCTCGGATGCCCGATGTCCTTTGGCGGCCCGGGATTCGGATTCCTGACCAGCACCAAAAAACTGGTGCACAAAATTTCAGGCCGCATCGTCGGCCAGACGGTTGACGAAAACAACCAACGCTCCTTCTGCCTCACGTTGCAAGCCCGCGAACAACACATCCGCCGGGAAAAAGCCACCTCCAACATCTGTTCCAACCAGGCTCTCATGGCCCTGCGCGCGTGCATCCATCTCGCCCTGCTCGGCAAACGGGGGTTTCAGCAGGTTGCGCAACTGAACCACCAACGGGCGCATGCCGCGGCGGCCGCCATCTGCGGGCTGCGCGGGTTCTCCCTCGCCTTCAAGCAACCCTTCTTCAACGAATTCACCATCCGTTGTCCGGTTCCCTCGGCAGACCTCCTTGCGCGGTTGGAAAAGGAAAACCTGATTCCCGGCTTGGCCGTTGCCGATCCCAACGCAAAATCCTCCAATCTCCTGCTGGTTTGCGTGACTGAAACCAAAACATCGGATGACATCCAGCGGCTGGTCAAAGCCCTGGCCGCTTTTTCAACCCCATGAGACCGCCCCTGCTCAACGAACAATCCAAGCCCGGCCTCCAAGCGGTCGCCTTTCCCGTCACAAACGACCCCGTCGATCTGCCCGCCGAACACCGGCGCCAGACCCCCGCCCCGCTCCCGGAAGTGGCGGAGGTCGATGTCGTGAGGCATTTCACCATCCTTTCCAAGGATAACTTCAGTGTGGACACCCATTTTTATCCACTGGGTTCCTGCACCATGAAGTATAACCCGAAGGTCAACGAATATGTTTCGGCCCTTCCCGGTTTTGCCCAACTCCATCCCCTGCAACCGGCATCCCACGCGCAGGGGGCCATGCGTCTGATTTTCGAACTGGAACAAATGCTCGGTGAAATCTGCGGCATGGACGCCTTCACCCTGCAGCCCGCCGCCGGCGCCCATGGCGAACTGACCGGCATGTTGATCGCCCGCGCCGCCCATCTGGCCCGCGGCAAACCCCGGCGCAAGGTTCTGGTCCCCTCGTCCGCCCACGGCACCAATCCCGCCAGCGCCCGGCTGGCCGGATTCCAGATCGTCACCGTGCCCGGCGCCCCGGATGGCCTTCTGCATCCGGATCAGGTCGCGCCGCTGATTGACGAGGACACTGCGGCCATCATGCTCACCAACCCCAACACGCTGGGGGTGTTTGAGGAGCACATTTTGGAGATCGCGCGAATGGCCCACGAAAAAGGCGCCCTGCTCTACTATGACGGCGCCAACCTGAACGCCCTTCTCGGCCTTTGCCGCCCCGGCGACATGGGGTTCGATATCGTCCACGTCAACCTGCACAAAACCTTTTCCACCCCCCATGGCGGCGGCGGGCCTGGAGCAGGCCCTGTGGGGGTCAAAAAACATCTGGCGCCATTCCTGCCCTCGCCGCGCGCGCAACAAAATCCGGACGGCTCGTTTTCGTGGCAGCACAATCTCCCCCAAAGCATCGGAAAAATGAGGGCGTTCCATGGCAACTTCAGCGTGCTCGCGCGAGCCTACGCCTACATCCGCGCCTTGGGATGGGAAGGACTCCGCGCGGCTTCGCGGGCGGCCATCATCCATGCCAATTATATCAAGAAACAGCTGGAGGACAAATTCCCCGCCTACACAAACCGCCCCTGCATGCATGAATGCGTCCTGATGGCCAATCATCTCAAGGAGGCGGGCCTCACCGTTCGCGACATCGCCAAGCGCATTCTCGACTACGGTTATCATGCCCCGACCATCGCATGGCCGATCCACGACTGTCTCATGATCGAGCCGACGGAAACCGAGAGCAAGGAAACCCTCGACGCCTTCATTTCCGCCATGCGCAAGGTGGCCCGCGAAATCGAAACCGAATCCTACACCCTCCAGCACGCCCCCCACCACATGCCCATCCAGCGTGTGGACGAAGTCAAGGCCGCGCGCGAACTCCGCTTGAGGGATTGATCATGGAATTCAAAATCGAAGCCCTGGCAATCGGAATCGACGTGGTCCACCTGAACGGACGCCTGGACATTGGCGGAATCAAACAAATTGAAACGCCATTTGCCGAACTGGCAAAAAACCAGACCCGCCCCCTCATCCTGGATCTCGCCCAGGTTTCCTATCTCGCTTCCGTGGGCATCCGGCTCCTGCTCACCCAAGCCAAGGCTCTTTCGGCAAAAAAAGTGCCCATGGCGCTGTGCAACATCCAACCGCTTGTGGCTGAAACCTTGAAATTTTCAGTGCTCGACCTTTATCTTCCCATCTTTCCCGACATCCCTTCCGCGCAGAAAGCGCTGACTCAAAAAGACGCCGGTCAAAAGGCATCGGGTTAAGACCGCAATTCAAGAACGGCGCCAACCAATTTTTGCCGTTCGATCGGCTTGGCCAGCATGCAACAGCGGCCAGTCCCCTGCGTGAATTGTTTTTCGCTCTCCTCCTCGACAAGCGCGGTCAGAAAAAGCACAGGAGTCTCCTTGTTCAATTTTGTTTTTCGCATCTGCCTGAAAAGCTCCCAGCCATCCATTTCGGGCATGACCACATCAGCGATCAACACATCAGGAGCATTCTCTTTCAACGTCTCCAGCATCAACTCCGGATTGGTGGCGCCAATCACGCGTCCGCCCTCTTCCTCAAGAATGTCGCGAACCACGTGCAACTGAACCGCATCGTCATCCACCACAAAAATTAAAAGACCGGCAAGCCTGCCTTTTATCTTGTTTTTTTCAGACCTCGTCTCTGACGGCGCAAAACTCATGTTCACCCAACATAGTACACAAGACCGTCAGGAGTCAATCTTCCCCTTCCCGGCCATGACACTCCCCGCAAAACGCCCTTGCGCCGCCTTCGATGATGCATTACAAGCACCACATGAGCATCTGTGTCAAAATGACATTGATCCGCGTTCTTCCAACCCTTTTTCCCCTTCAAGATCATGAGCACTAAAATCGGAATCATCGGCGCCGGCGGCATGGCCAATTTTCATATTCCCGGCTTTCGTTCGGCTGGCGCAACTGTCGCAGCCATCGCGGATCCCAATCTCAAGGCGGCCAAAGCCGCGGCTGAAAAACATCAAATCGAAAAGGTTTACGACGATCCCGCCAAGCTCCTCAAGGAGGCGGGAGTGGACGCGGTAAGCGTCATCACCCCCAACAAATTTCACAAGCCCCTCGTCATCCAGGCTCTGCAGGCTGGCAGGCACGTCTTCTGCGAAAAACCCCCCGCCCTCAACGCGGCTGAAATGGCCGCCATGCAGGCCCAAGCCGAAAAGTCCGGCAAAACCCTGATGTTCAATTTCAATAATCGCGCACGTCCGGAATCCTTCGCCATGATGGAATACATCCGCCAGGGCGCCGCAGGCCGCATCAACTCGGCCCAGGCCCTGTGGATCCGGCGCACCGGCATCCCCGGCTTCGGCGGCTGGTTCACCAACAAGGAACTCTCCGGCGGCGGACCGGTCATCGACCTGCTGCACATGATCGACCTGGCGCTCCACTTCATGCAGTTTCCCAAACCCCGGTGTGTGCTGGCCCAGACCTTCAACGATTTCATCAGCGACAAAACCTTCAAGGGCCCCTGGGGCATTCCGGACGCAGCCAACGGCGTCACCAATGTGGAAACCGCCTGCCACGGCTTCATCCGCTTCGAAACCGGGCAGGTTCTCTTCATCCGCAATTCATGGGCCGAAATGAACAAACGCGAGGAGGTTTCCGTCACCTTCCAGGGAACCAAAGCCGGAGGCATGGTGCAAAGGCTGTTTGGCCGCGACGGGCTTGACGACACCGCCATCGACACCTGCGAACTCTATGTCCAGGAAAATGGCCGCCCGGTCAACCGGCAGATTGTGGTGGAAGAAGACAAGAGCATGGGCCGGCTCCGTTCCGCCGCAAACTTCGTGCTGGCGTTGGAAGGCAGGGAACCGCCGCTCAACCACCCCGGCGAAGCCCTTGTCCTGATGCAAATCATCGACGCGCTCTACGCCTCGGCCTCGAGCGGGGCTCCGGTCACCCTTCCCTGACGGAACCAAAGCGTGAAAGATTCGTTGCGCGGCCCGGCGGGTCCGGTTTGTTTTGCCGTTCCCGTCATTGTCACATTCCATCTCCAGCAGTTTTTTCCAGACGGAAGCTCTGTGAAAATCATCAGAACAGCTCTCCGCATCCGGTCTGCCATCAACTTGTAAAAAGGTCGTGGGTGGAAAAATTCGGATCGCTGGTGAGATTCACCCCCAGCCGGCGGAGTCCGGCCTCATCGCCGGGAGTCGGCATATGGGTGATATGCATCTCACAGTCCCGGAGTTCCTTGAGTTTTTCCGTGGCGAGTTGCGCGCTGGGATTGGCCATGGCGCTGACACTGAGCGCGATCAGAGTCTCTTCGAGGTTCAAGCTCACCGTTTTCACCCCAAGAACATGCTTTTTCATGCTGGCAATGGATTCCAGCGTGGTCGCGGCCAGAAGGGGGATTTTCTCCGGCAACTGGGCCAGCTTCTTTACAGCATTGAGCACAACACTGGATGCCGCATGCATCAGCGGCGAGTTCCGGCCCAGGATGAGGCTTCCATCAGCCAGTTCCAGCGCCGCGCCGCAAAAAATCCCCTCATGCCCTTTGCCTCGCGCCTGCGCATCGCGGCCCGCCCGCCGCGCCGGTTCCACGACCCGGCGATCCCCGGGTTTGACCCCCACCTCAGTCATCAACAAATCGGCATGCTGCTCGGAATCATGTCCTGCCAGGCCGATGGCATATTCACAACGCTGGCGGAAATAACGGCGGATAATCTCCTGCCTGGCAGCCTCCTGGACAATCGCGTCATCAATGATGGCGAAACCCGCCCGGTTCACCCCCATCTCGGTGGGAGATCTGTAAATGGCAGCATCGCCCGCGATCCGTTTCAGGATCTTCACCAGGAGTGGAAAAGCTTCCACATCCCGGTTGTAATTGATCGCCCTCTCATTGCAGGCATCCAGATGAAAGGGATCCACCATGTTGACATCCTTCAAATCAATCGTTGCCGCCTCATAAGCGACATTGACCGGGTGTTTGAGCGGCAGGTTCCAGATGGGAAAAGTTTCAAATTTGGAATAGCCGGCGCGCACCCCCCGCTTGTGCTCATGGTAAAGCTGGGAGAGGCATGTGGCCAGTTTGCCGCTGCCAGGCCCCGGTCCGGTGACCACCACAAGGGGACGGGTGGTTTCAATATATGGATTGGCCCCGTATCCCTCGTCACTTGCAATCAAATCCACATCGGTCGGATACCCCCGTGTGGAACGGTGCGTGTAAACACGGATTCCACGCCGTTCCAGCTTGTTTTTAAAAAGTTCGGCCGCGGACTGGCCTTCAAACCGTGTGATGACCACCGCAGTCACCGCAATCCCCCTCGTCCGCAGGTCATCAATCAGCTTGAATGCGTCGGAATCATAGGTGATGCCAAAATCAGCCCTCACTTTTTTGCGTTCGATATCGCCGGCATAAATGCAAAGAATGATGTCGGCTTTTTCCTGCAACCCTTGGAGCAGGGACATCTTGACGTTGGGATCGAACCCTGGCAAAACGCGCGACGCATGATAATCAAAAAGGAGTTTGCCGCCGAACTCCAGGTAAAGCTTGTTGCCGAAACGCGCCATGCGTTCCAGGATTGCGGAGGTCTGCGCCTCGAGGTATTTCTTGTTGTCAAAACCGATTTTGGAGGAAATCACTCCTGTGTTCTTGCGCCTGGCGGTTGCAACGTCAAGCCTCAACGAACCCAGGGCAAACGCATTTTAAAATCTGGCCATGTTCCTCCATGACGGGATTTTATCGGGCAGGCGCAAAGGCGGCTGGATTCCCGCTTTTTTAAAGCGTTTGCCCCTTCCCCTCCATTTCCTGACAGTCCGACAGCCTATGGTCTGAAAACCTCATCACCCCTGCACTTGCGCCTTGTACAACCGGGCGTAAACGCCGCCCTTTGCCAGCAATTCCGGCCCCCGTCCCTGTTCGGCCACCACCCCATTGTCCAGCACAAAAATCCGGTCGCAGGAATGAACCGTGGCGATCCGGTGTGTCACAATCACCGTGGTTCTCCCTTTCATCAATTCCCTGAGCGTCTGCATGATCTCGCTCTCGGTGCCGGGATCCAGGGCCGATGTCGGCTCGTCCAGCAACAAGACCGGGGCGTTTTTCAGAAAAGCCCGCGCGATGCCGATCCGCTGCCGCTGTCCCACGGACAACCTCACCCCGCGTTCTCCAACCTGGGTGTCGTATCCATGGGGCTGGTGATTCACAAACTCGCCCACCCGCGCCGCTTCCCCGGCCCTTTCGATTTCCCGGCGCGAAGCCTGCAACCGTCCGTACCCAATATTGTCGGCAATGCTCCCGCTCAACAACATGGTGTCCTGCAGCACCATGCCAATCTGCTCGCGCAGGGACTTTTTCCTGAGATCGCGCAAATCCGCCCCGTCCATCCTCACCGTCCCGCTGTTGGGATCGTAAAAGCGCGGGATCAGGCTCAGCAACGTGGTCTTGCCCGCCCCTGTGGCGCCGACAAAAGCCGCGGTCTGCCCCGGATCGATCGTCAATGAAATATCCTTGAGAACCAGGCGCGGTGCATCGTAGCCATAGGCAATCCGCTCGAACTCGATCCGCCCCCGGCAGGTTGTCAGAGCCCGGGCGTCCGGCTTGTCGCGCACATCCTCGGGCGTGTCCAAAATCTCAAAAACCCTCTGGGCGCCCGCCGCGGCGCCTTCCAAAGCCCATGCCGTATAGCTCAGGCTCTGCAGGGGTTCGTAAAGCATGCCCAGGTAGGAAATGAACACCAGTAAATCGCCCACCGTCAACTGCCCTTCCATCACATGCCGGGCGCCCAGATAAATCATGGCGGCTGTCCCCGCCCCCATCAACGTGCCCACCACCAATGCCGAACTCACCGAGGTAAAGGTCAGTTTCAGGTTCGAATGCAGGCTCTTCAGACACTGCTCCTCGAAACGGTTCAGTTCGTAATCCTCGCGTCCGAAGGCGTGAATGATCCGTATCCCGGCAATCCCCTCCTGGGTGCGCGAGCTCAACGCGCTCTCGCTCTCGGAAATGGCCGTCGATTCGCGCCGGATGCGGTCGGCAAAGAAATATATCGTGTAAAGCAGCACCGGGGCAATGGTCAGCGCCAGCAGGGTCAGTTGCCAATCCTTCCACAACATCACCCCAACCGTCATGAACAGGGTCGCAAAAACAGAAAACAGGGTGGAAAAACCGCGGTTGAAAATCGTCTGGATGGCCTGGGCGTCATAACTGACCCGGAACATTGAGTCGGCCGAATTCCTGGCGTCGTGAAAACGCAGGGAAAGCCGCTGCAAATGCGCGAACAGGTCGCACCTCACCCTGGCCAGCGCTTTCAAACCGATCTTCACCTGCAGGTAATTGCTCGCCAGGTTGAGCATCCCCCACAAAAGATGAATCGCCACCAGGCTGCCGCAAAGCAACGCCAGCGGCAAAATCCCGTGATGAATCCGGCCAAAAAAATCCGGAACCGGCACATCGCCCAGAACATTGTCCACAATCACCTTCAACGGCCAGGGCTTGAGAAGATTGACGACATTCGTCAGCAGGACAAACAGCAGGCCGGACACAATCGGCCCGGCATACACGCCGTAATAACGGGCCGTGCGGCGGTAAACGGCAAAAGAAGATAATGGGGAATCGGGCATGGCGGCCCAGTATTGCCGCACTTCGCCGCGAAATGAATAAAAAAATCGGCCCGCCCTGTCCAAAATTCTCATTGATTAACACCGTCCGCTTCGTAAGATCAGCCACGCTGAAGCGCACAAACGGAAACCAACCATGGACGCAAGCACGGAAGCCTACACCATACGCGGAGCCGACGGCATTGAGTACGGCCCCTGCAACCTTGAGCAGGTCAAGGAGATCGTCAGACAAAAGCGCATCAAAGCCACCACCATGGTTTACCGCCATTCCACGCATACCTGGCACCTGGCCGCCTCAATCAACGAAATCCGCGGATTGATGCGCAAATACGACCCCAGCCAGAGTTCAACCCTCAACCGCCTGCGCCAGTTCTGCAAAGGCGATCCCCGGGACAGCGCTCACAACAACTTTGGCAACATCTCTTCTTCCTCCAAACATCATCCGTTTTGGAAGAAGCTTTTTGGTGGATGAAATGAAGGATATCGGGCAGCGTTTTCTTGTGGGCATTCCAGGGCCCTCCATTGATTCCGCCACGGAATCCCTGCTGGCGGAAAACCGCCCGGGCGGGGTGATCCTTTTCGCCCGCAACATCGAATCCGCCCCGCAGGTCGCCCATCTTTGCGCCAATCTCCGCCGGCTTCTCGGGCCACAATTGCTGATCGGCCTCGATCACGAGGGGGGCCGCATCAACCGCCTCAAGGATCTCATTGGCGCCATCCCCTCCGCAATCCAACTGGGGTTTCTCAAGGACAAACGGCTGGCCGATGAACACGGCGCGCTGACCGGACGCCTGCTGCATGAACTGGGCATCAACCTTAACTTTGCGCCGGTCCTCGATCTCTGGCTGCGCCCCAACACCGACAATTCGGTGCCTGATCGCTGCTGGTCGCGCGCCCCGGACGAAGTCTCCAAACTGGCCGGCGCCTTCCTCGCCGCCATGCAAAAAGAGGGGGTCATCGGCTGCGGAAAACACTTCATCGGTTACGGCGCCTCCGACAAGGACCCCCATCTTCTGCTGCCCCAAGTCAACCGCACCCGGCGCCAGCTCCTCCGGGAAGACCTGGCGCCCTACCGGGAACTCTTTCCCCCCTTCACCCAATACAAGCGCAAAAAAGGCGCCGCAACACGCAAACATCCCCGCAAGCGTTCATCCCGCTACAATCCCGCCCATCTGCAAATGATCATGCTTGCCCATGCGCACCTGCGCGCCTATCACGGACGCCAGCCAACGCCGGCCTGCATATCCTCCCGCGTCGCCTTCGACCTGCTCCGCAACCGCCTGCGCTTCGATGGCATCACTCTCACGGATGATCTGGAAATGGGCGCCATCATCCGCACCATGACCCTGCCCCAAGCCGTTCTCCGCTGTCTGCAAGCCGGCGTGGACATGATTCTCATCTCCCATAACGCCAAAGCCATGCAAAAAGGTTTCCATGCCGCACGCCAGGCTTTCAAACGCGGTTTGATCAAGGAATCCCTTCTCGACGCCTCGGACCGCCGTCTGGGACACCTGTTCTCCATCCTGACCCCGCCCCCCAACTTTTCGCCCCATCGTTTCGGCGCCGCGGTCCATGATATCCGTCGTTTTGCCGAAAAAGTCCACGAGACTCTTCCCTCCTCCATGCGCCCCATGAAAAAAGCCGCCGGCGCTTGAACTTTCCTCATTAAATCATTAGCCTTTCCTCCGCGCCTTGGCGCACGGAGTGCCTCGGCGCCTTTTCAACCAAAAACATTTTCGCCCCATGCAAGCATTCAACGTTGTCATTGTTGGTTCCGGCTGCGCCGGATGGACTGCCGCCATTTATACCGCCCGGGCCGGTTTGAAACCGCTGGTTCTCACCGGCCAGTCAACCGGCGGATTGCTGACCACCACCAGCACGGTGGAAAACTTTCCGGGCTTCCCGGAAGGCATTGACGGCCCGACCCTCATGGAAAACATGCAAAAACAAGCCGAACGGTTTGGCGCAGTCATCCGGCACAACAGTCTGCTGGAAGCCGCGGATCTGTCCAAAAGACCTTTCCGTCTCACTGTTGACGGAGAATCCCTCGAGACCCAGGCTTTGATCGTCGCCACCGGCGCCGGACACCGGCATCTGGGACTGGAAAGCGAGAAAAAATTGGACGGCCACGGCGTCACCTATTGCGCCACGTGCGACGGCCCCCTTCCCGTCTATCGCAACAAACCCCTCGTGGTGGTGGGCGGAGGCGACTCAGCCTGCGAAGAAGCCATGTATCTGACCCGTTTTGCATCCCAGGTGTTCCTGATCCACCGGCGCGACCAACTCCGCGCCTCCCGCATCATGGCAGGACGGCTGACATCCCATCCCAAGGTCAAGCCTGTCTGGAACTCGGTTGTGGAGGAGATTTTGGACGCGGCCAAAGGCGCTGTCACCGGGGTTCGAGTCAAGGATGTTAAAACCGGCGGTTCCCAGACAATCCCGTGCGCCGGGGTCTTTGTGGCCATTGGCCATGTCCCCAACACACAAGTTTTCAAGGGACAACTCGACATGAACGAAAACGGGTATCTCAGCGTCCAGCATCCCACCATGCGCACCAACATCCCCGGCGTCTTCGCCTGCGGCGACTGCGTGGATTCCATTTACCGGCAGGCCATCACCGCCTCGGGCTCCGGATGTTCCGCCGCCATCGACGCCGAACGATTCCTCGCAAGCTGATGGAGGCATTCCTCCGTCTGCCCCCCGGCAAGGCTGAACCCGCACCGAATCGGGCTTGTGGAGCAAAACTCTAAGCCTTCCAATCAATGTCATCCACAAACGCCTTCGTATCGGGGCGCACCCGCTGGCTTTTGGCATCCCAATCGCTGGGCCGCGTGCCGGCAACCTTCCTGATCCGCGTCTTGCAGGTTTTGCAACTGAATCCCGGGATTTCCCCCTTGAAATACGGTTCCAGAGCCCGGCGGTAATCCTTGAGTTTAAGAACCATGACCGGCGCTTCGCCCACCTTGCCCTCCTTCAGCAAGCCTTTTTTCCTCATCCACTCATAGGGCCGCCCCTTCTCCACAACCGGACATCCCCCGTCGCGCCATCCCCATGTGCGGCAGGATACCATCCGGCCTCCGGGCAATTTCACGGGATATTCCTCCGTCCGATCCCCAAGGCATGGAACATGGCTGGTCATCTCCACAACATGCATGAACGTGTTGGACATCGGGCAATCGAACAGGATCACCTTGCCCTCCGCCTGTTCCAGAAGATGCAGGGGGGAATTCACTCCCATGGTCACCACTTTGTGATGATTCTTCACATAATCCAGCGCGTTGGCGCCCCACGTCGCAAAAGGATGGGAAGGATCCAGCGATCGGCAAACATTCTTCATCCGCCAAAAGGTGTCCGCCACCACCCCGTTTTTGGTGGGCGTCTTCAACGGGTCATAATAACCCGCCCCATCCGATTCAATGATTCCGTAATGATTGAACGACGGCATCATCACCAACCCTTGCGGCGACACCAGATCCATGATCGCCTCGCACACCGTGCGCGGACCGCCATCGACCTGCCCGATGCTCGAAAAGGAACAATGCACCATCACCTTGTCGCCTTTTCGCACCCCCAGCCGTTTCAACCCCTCCTGAATATCCTTTTTCCCGATCAACCTCTTGTATCGGATCGAGACATAACCATATTGGCTCAACAAATCCAGAAAACGGAGCCAATGGGAGATCTCTTTTTCCGAAAGAGGATTGCCCCTTTCGAATCCGCAGAGTCTCAACACCTCGTAAAAATCCCTCTTTCCATCCAGCCAGTTAAAAACCTGGCCCAAGGCGCAAGGAAGCTCCATTCGTTTCTCGCAGGGAACCCTGGTCAGGCAAAACGGCACGATCCGTCCCTTGCGTGTAACAACCCTGTTTTGGGCAAGTTTTTCGCGGCGGCTCAAAACAGGCGCCGGCACTTTTTTCGGAACAGCCAGGTTCTTTCGCGCCTCACCCAACGCCTTGTCAATCTCCCTCTGCCCCTGCCCATCCTTCACGCCAATCCTTGCCAGCGACGCCACACGCCCCTTCTGCCATTGTCCCGCAAACTCCAGCCGGTCCAGCGCATCGGACGGGGAAATCGAACCGTCCCGGATCATTCCGTTCAGCTTTGCCGCCTCATTCACCATTTCGCCCTTTGCCGCCCACAGCGTCTTCTGCCTCAAATCCTCGATCCGATCTCCATCCGCCGTGGCCAGCGCCGCCGCGTAAGCCGCCACCCCGGCCACAATCCTTCGTCCCAACCTCCAGTCGGTCATTCGATCAAACTGGTCAACGGAATTGTGGTGATACTTGCCGGGATGCGTCCAGGCCCAGTTGGTCGGTATCCCGATGGTTTGGTCGGACAGGAACGTATCGTTGTCCAGATTGCCCGGCTCCAATTCCCGGGGATAATCCGCCAAAACGTCGTTCATGATGTCCCTGAACAGAAAATCCCCGAAATACGGCTGGCTGGCCGGGCTCATGCGTATCCGAATCGGCAGCCCAATCCGGTGATAATCATGGCAAATGCTGTCCATGCTCACGCCGCAAAGAATCCCCCGGCTGGCCTGCTCCGTCCTGAAATAATGGGCAAACCCATAGCGCTCCTGCGAAACCAACAGACGCACCCCTCGCTGCAAGGGCGGAAGTTTTCCATCCTTCACCAGCGCATTCAAAAGCCGGGAAATCTCCACCAAAGCTCCGGCGCCAATGGCGTCATCCGGCAAAAATGGCTCGTAAATGTGGGCATACAACAGGATTTCCTCCTTCTTTTTGCCAGGCACCACGCCTGTCACGGAATGGATGGAGCCGTCATAAAACCGGCTGTCCGCCTTTGCGCGCACCTTGACGCTCCCCTTGCGCAGCAAATCCGCAAGCAATGCGCTCTTGCGCGGCGTGATCGAAAAACAAACCATCTGACGATCCTCCCGGGTCTGATACCAACCCGGAAACCCCCATCCGTTGATCCAATAGGTTCCGTCCGGTATATCCAAGGGGCCCGCTGAATAGCCGGAAATGATGCCCGCGCCATTTTTTCTGACAATCTCACGCCGAATCTTTGACGGATGAATTTCCTGGGTAAAAACCATTTTCCCGTCGAGCCGCTCCATGTTGGCCATCTGCTCAACGGTCACCACCTCGGCCAAAACCCCCTCCTTCGGCGTGGGGCCGCACCGGTTGGCCACGCAAAGAATCTCATCCTGCATCGAAGCCAGTCGTTTTTCGGCCACAATCGGCGACACGATCTCCAACGACGCGGAACGAATGTCCCACGCCTGGGGAATGGTGTAATCAAGAAAAGTGCTCTTGCCGTCCGCCGGAATGGCCTGCGATTTCACCCCCGAAGCGCCCGCCGCGGCCAGTTGCCGCTGAAAAAAAGCCGCCGACTGCTCGTATTGACGGTATCCCCCCTGTCTCTCATGCCGGTAAACCCCAAGGCTCACATCCATGAGATTTTCCATGTTCAATTCCCCATTCACCAACGACAAAATTTTTTTATGCATTTTTTTCCTTGTTCAACAATGTTCAGAACGCTCCATCAAACGCAACAACCGGATATAAAACAGCATCAAGATGGCGATGACACAAGCTTGAATCAAAAAAACGCCGTTCCAAAAAAGCCGGTGTCATCATGGCACCTTCAAATCGTTGATCGTCAAATGCAGGTGTTTTTCCGGGGTCGCCAATGACCGATGGCCAAAGATGGCCTGCACATGCCGCAAATTCGCCTGATTCTTCAGTAGATGCGTGACGCAACTGTGCCTCCATACATGGCAGGTGGCCTGCCTTTCAAATATTGGGCTGTGAAGCATCATCTTTTTCTTGGAAAAATCATTTTTATTCCCATGTTCCAATCCCTCTCCCCCATCCTCCACTCCGGCTGGCCACAGGAGATCAAACTCGCCCTCATCAACGCCATGGCGGATACACACCCAACGAAATCGCAACCGACCCCATCCCCGTCATCCGCCTCGAACCTCGTCCCCATTGGCGCTCGATGCCGGATTCAAACGTGTCAGCGAACTGACCCTTCACGCCTCGCCTTTCGCTGGCCAATCCCATCTGCCCATTGCCTGGCTCGCCGCAGTTCCAACGGAACGAAGGCGGACTTGGCACGCCGTAGCTTTTGGGAAACAGGGGCAAAGGCGGCTTCATCTCAAAGCGGCCTGAATTTCCGCAACCCCCGTGCAGACCAATCCCCTCATATTTTCGGGGAAAATTGTTTATTCCTTTCCCATGAACCGTGAACCGCCTTGTCAACCCTGCGGTGGTAAACCCTGAACCTCCGCAGCATCCGGTCCAACCCCCTCTAACTCCCCCTTGGACAAGGGGGAGCCATTTCGTTCCTCCCCTTGGCAAGGGGAGGATTAAGGTGGGGTGAAGGAAAAAGGGAGGAAATCCAAAAACGCGATGGTTTGCATGGATAACCTTTTTTCAGCTTATCTAAGCGCCATTCCGGGTGACCCTTTTTTCTCAATCATGTTTCCGGCAAAACAAACAAGACCTTACCAAGGTTTAATCAAGCCTTCCCTTCGCTCCTGAGGCAAACGCCCTGTCCGTGACAATTTCCACTTTCCATCTTCAAGCTTAAATCGACTTACGATGATGGTGGCAGGAGGCCCGACTTTTTTTTCGCGATGTTGCAACCACAAAACCATCTCCACAGCATATACGGGATCCACCTCTTGCATATCGCCCTTGCCATAAGGAATATTCGCCAAAATAACAACATCCGCAATCGCTGATTTTCCACCCAATGATTCACGCACATTACCGCACAACTTCCCGCTTGAACCAACGGTCTCCATCCCAAGCAACTCAGCAGAAATACGCCCGTCAGGAAGCCCATCACTTTCGCCAATCAGGAATTTTTTCCATTCAAGATATGCAACAGACAAATCATCGCTCACGGGGCGAAACTCGTTTCCAAAACGAGTCTGCTTCAACTCGGCCTCATTCATCCTAAACCACCCAAACTCTTGCTTGGTTATTGATATTTTCAAGTCATGTCCGGGATGTGATTTTCTTATACAATAAAAAAATAATAAATTAATAAACATCACAATAATGCACAACAAAACCAGTGATCCGCAGATATAACTTATATATTTTATCGTTTTTTTATAATTCATATAACTCATTAAAAATGGTCAGACAATGTCCTGGAATCAGAGGATGTCACGGCCACCAACTGCCCGGCTGAATCATAGGAATATCTTTGTTCGACGCCGTCCCACTTGCGGCTCGTCAATTGTCCGGCCGCATCCTCCCGCCACCACGGGACTGAGACCGAATCCCATCGGTCATAGCACGTGCAGGCCACATCGGTCAGCATCTTGCCCTTGGCCGTCGCCACTTGCATGCCGGTAATTCTGCCTTGCATATCGTGACAATAGATCACTCGCGTCCCGTCCACAAGCTGCTTTTCACGCAAAACCCGGTTTTCCGCATAAACATCATGCGCCAATTCGGGGAGGCGTGACGTGCCGCATCCCGTCTTTTCCTCCTCACCTGTCAGGCAATTTGCCGCAAACTCGATCCCATCCCTTTGCTTGTAAAACTCTTGTTGAACGGTTGCCAACCCGTCTCAAAAATTCTTTTCGCCGATTCGGCGTGAGTAAAAAAATGGGCTGCTATGAAGGTAGTTGAGTCAAGCCTAGAACGATGAAATATTTTGTCGCCTCGTTCCAATGGTATATTCGGAGAGAGGCTCGAAAGCGGTCGGGTTACAAGCACCCAGTTGATTGCTGGGA
>JAQUAF010000015.1 GCA_028687435.1 Verrucomicrobiia bacterium
CGTGGACAGGTTTTCACTGGCGCTCTTGCCGGTGCGAACTCGCCTGTCTTGATGGGGTGGGGTTTTACGTTCACGGTTCCCCTCTATCCCCGGACGCTTTTGAAAGGGGGGGATTCGGAACCGCAGGTTGAAAACTTGCCTGCCGGACAAAAAAGAGTTACTCCTGTAACGCTATCGCGCTCAATATGTTGACGCGCGGCGCAAGCTTGTCAGCCTGCAGCCTAAAAACCAACCCCAAACAATGCATCCCGTCACACCTTCCACCGGTTCAAGTTCGGACGCACATTCTCACGACTCTCATACGGATGCCCAGGGCAGGACGATCTACCGGTGCGGCAGTCTGGTTTACACAAAGATGGGGTTGGTTGCGCTTTTTGGGTGGTTGTTGTGGGGTGATTTTTGTTTCACCCTGATGGAGGCGGTGGTGCCCAGCATTTTGCCGCTGAAGTTGCGCAGTCTGGAATCTTCGAACTGGCTGATTGGCGCGATCATGAGCACGCTTCCGGGGATTTTTAACACCACGGTCTGTCCGTGGGTCAGTTTCAAGAGCGACCGGTATCGCAGCAACTGGGGGCGAAGGTTGCCCTTCATTCTTTACACCATGCCGTTTCTGACGCTTTCCCTGATTCTGATCGGGTGCAGCGATTCGATTGGCGCATGGTTGCACAGTCTTTGTTTTCAGGGCGGGAGTGTCCGGCAGGCGGCGGTGGTGATCACCCTGCTGGCGGTTTTTGCGGGGGCATTTGATCTTTTCAACATGTTTGTGGGGTCGGTTTACTGGTATCTGTTCAACGATGTGGTGCCGGAGAAGTTTCTGGCCCGGTTCATGTCGTACTTTCGTCTGGTGGGGGTGGTCAGCAGCGCGGGATTCAACTTTTTTATTTTCAAGTATGCCGAGAGCCACATGCGGGAGATTTATCTGGGGGCGGCGCTTTTGTATTTCATCGGTTTCGGGATCATGTGCATGAAGGTCAAGGAACGGCAGTATCCGCCGCCGCCGGACGCGGGGCAGGAGCCCAGTTTGATGCGCGACATCAAGACCTTTGCCAAGGAAAGCTATTCCATTTCCTATTATTGGAATATTTTTCTCAACACGGTTTTTACTGCAGTGGCGGGTTGCATGGGGCCGTTCGTGGTGTTTTTTTACAGGTCGTTGGATTTGGATCTGGATTTGATCGGCAAATTCAACGCGATCAATGGCGTGCTGGTGGCGGCTTGTTTGACCTTTGTGGGAGGATTTGTGGATCGGTGGCATCCGGTCCGGGTTGTGGCCTATCTGACGCCGTTTGGGTTTGTGCTGACCTTGAATTATTGCGTCTGGCTGTTTGTCGGGACGCCGCCGCCCATGCTGATTTTTTGGGCGTTGGCGGTGTTTTGTGTTTCTCATTGTCTGTTGTCGGCCGCGCAACAGGCGGCTTCGCTTCCGCGGGAAATGGAACTTTTTCCCCGGGATCGTTTCGGACAATTTTGCGGCGCCCAAGCCTTGGTTCGTTCGGGCGCGACCATGATCGGCGGGGTGGCGGCTGGTTTGTTCATTGATTTTGCGAAGGAGATTTTTCCGAACGGTCTTTATCCCTATCGATTCATCTATATATGGCAGACGGTTTTTCTGGTGGTTGCTTTTGTGTTTCACTACCGGGCCTACCGCGTTTGGAAACGGCTGGGGGCGGACGATGGATATGTGCCGCCGACCAAACGATTCAGCGTCAATGAGTTGCTGGCCCGTCCGCCGGAGCCGTCGAAGGATGGGTTTGTTCACGCCGGAGTCAATCTTCGTCTGGCGTGGTTTGGGGTGATTGGTATTTTGGGCTTGGTGGTTTTCAACCTGATTTTTGCGGGATATTTCGTTTTTTTTGCCAAACAAAGCCGGGATGCCTTGGTTTTTGGGATTCAGATTGCCGTGAACATTGCGCTGATTCCCCTTTATTTAAAGCTGTTGCGTTTCATGGAAAGGCCGTAAGGCGGCCGGTCAGGCTGGAGGCGGACGGGCAGGCACATGGGCGCTGGCGCGCTTAGGCGCTGAGGGGCAAAAGTTCATGTTAAGGAAATTCAAAGTTTGGCGAAAAAGGCGGTGCAGGAGCCCCGCCCTCCATTTTATGTAAGGTAAAGGAGGGCGGGCCGTCGCCACGCCTTGCCGGTTTTCTGCGTCGTGCGTCGTGCACTTGTCTCGCCAGCTTGTGCCGCCGAAGCTTTGGCGAAGGCGCAAGCTCGCAGAGCGAAGGCGGATCGAGCGTCAAGCTGCCGCGCCTTGGGCCCGGCTTAATTCAAGATGCCTATTGGCATTTGCCGCGCAGGTCGATGGGCCAGATGTCCACGACGGTGTTTTGACGGGTGATGTAAAAGCAGTCGAAAAGGTTGACGGTGGGGTCGCAATGGGAAACCACCAATTCCAGCACATCGCCAATTTTGGGAGGCGTGTGGTTGGGGAGGAGGGTCACCTTGCCGTATTCATCGCCAAACCAATCATATTGGGCACCCGCCAAAGAAGGAGTGGCGATGGTTGGCGAGGCGCCGTCCCGGTAAAGCGCTTTTAAACCGGCATCGACCGTGACAAAGCCTTTTTGGTTGGCGCTGACCACGGAAGTCAGGAGGGTCAGCGACGGACGAAAGTCGGCAAACCGAAGCGACTGGGTGGACGAACCAATGGCGGCATACTCAGCGTCCATCAGGGCGTATGATCCGGTTTGGAGTTCCGTCAAATCCGGTTGCAAAACGTCCATGTCGTAGGTGCCTGTGCCGGTGCCGCTGAATATGTTGCAGGACAATCCCATTTTCCGCAGCCGATGAAAAACCTCGGCGGCTTTTTCCAGGCATGCCGATGAAATGCGTTGCCGTTCCGCGTGGGAGGGAAGATGCTGAATGTGTCCGGCATAGGCCTGGATGCCCTGGAGTTTCAAGGCGGGCCAGTCTGCCATTTGTTGGGCCATGGCCATGGCTTCCCCGGGAGACATGCCGGTGCGGTTCAGGCCGATATTCAAATCCAGCAGGATATTGAGAGTCAGATTTTCTTTGCGGACCGCCTGGTGCAGTTCCGCGGCGTTTTGGGGGTGATCGACGACCAGAAGGAGGGAGGGAGCCTTTTTGAGACAATCCAGCAGGCGTTGAATCTTATGACTGCCGGCCACCGGGCCGGTGATGAGGATGTTTTTAATGCCTTGGGTGGCGAGGATTTCGGCTTCCGAGACCTTGGCGACGCAAATTCCAATGGCGCCTGTTTCGATTTGTTTGCGGGCCAGGGTGGAACATTTGTGGGTTTTGGCGTGGGGACGGAGTTGTTTGCCGGCCGCCCGGACAAAATCCTGCATTTTGCGGAGGTTTTCCTCCAGAATGTCGAGGTCAATGGTCAGACAGGGGGTGTCCAGATCCAGCTTGTTGTGACCGATGGGATTTTTCATAAATCGAGATGCATTTATTTAACATGGATGGACAGGATGCGCAGGATTTCTTTCAATCCTGCGCAACCATGGTTGTTTTTCTGGTGAAGCGCTTGTATTCGAGTCTGGGGTTGCCAAAGTTGATGAGCAAGCCAACTTCAATTCCTGTGGCGTTGAGATAATTGATAATCTGGGCTTGATGCTCTGGGGCGATGGCTTTGACGGCTTTCAGTTCGACGATGACCTTTTCTTCAACGAAAATATCTGCATAAAAATCACCAACACATTCATTTCTAAACATCACCCTGATCGGATGTTGAGACATCGCTGACAAACCTTTTTGTTGCAGTGCCAGAAGCAAAGCTTTCTCATAAACCGATTCAAGAAAACCCACGCCAAGCTCGTTGATGACTTCAAAAGCGCAACCAATTACGGTCTTGGTGATCCGTTCGTGTTTTAACCCCGAATCCTGCCCATCCTGCATATCCATGTTAATCTTCAGTCTTGTTTCCGCATCGCCGCCAGGAGCGTGCGGCAGAAGCCTTGCGGGGTGAAGATGATGCTTTGGGCGATGGCGCATTCATAGGTGCAATGGCAGGTTTTCTTCCACTGGCGGAATTCGCGCGCGGGCGGGGATTGCCAGAAACGGGAAAAGTCCCCGTCGAAATCGCGAAGGTTGCCCAGTTTGCGGTCGAAAAGCATTTCGCAGGGATAAATGTCGCCGGTCTCGAGAATCACGAGGCTTTTCAGGCCGGCCAGGCAGGGAAGGGGCATGCGCTTGTGTTTTTTGATCTCCATGATCATTTCGCGCTGGACGATATCCTTGGCGCGCGCAAGGCGCTGTTCAAGGCCGCGGAAGAAACCATATCGTTTGTGGCTGCGGCTCAAATATTCGTGGACCCGGCGGTATTTTTCCATGTCAAGCCCCTGCCCGGCGTCGTCGCAAACGGTTTTGCCGCGCACCAGTCCGACGGAAAGGGTGTCAACGGGGAAGGAGGATTCGGCCTGGCGGTAGATGTCGAGGAACCGGTCCTGGTTGTAAGCCGTAAAGGTCATGTTGCAGGCGCTGCCCAGATTGGGGAATTCTTTTTTGAGGCTTTGAAGCAGGCGCATGGCGGCCATGGCCTTGTCGAAGCAGCCGGGGATGCCGCGCACTTCGTCGTGACGCGCCGGATCGGTGTCATCCACCGAAATGGAGACGACGAATTGCAGGTCCGGAGCTTTCGGACAGATCTGGCGGACGATGTTTTCCACGCGGTCGGGCATGGAACCGTTGGTGGGGATCTGGAGGTAGCGGACGCCGGCGTTGCGATGGAAAAGAAGGCCGATTTCGCCCAGATCGTCGCGGAGAAAGGGTTCCCCCCCGCCCACCAGCACCCAGTGCAACCGGCCGATGGTTTGGGACAGGCGGTCATATTCCTCCAAGGTCATCTCGGGAGTTTTGGACGGGGGATAAAAACAGAATTTGCAATGCGCGTTGCATCGGCGCGTCACGAACAGAACAATCTGGGGCGGGCCGTCGCGTTTGAAGGATTGCCGGGCAATGCTAACCAAACGATTCATGGAAACATTCTAGCCGGAGGGAAGGAAAGGGGGAAGGGTTTTTAATTCAATGAGGAATTTTTTCTGTTCGCCCGGCCAAGTTCCGGTTAAAGTGGGCTGAACAATCAAACTTGAAAGGGGATTTTGTGAACCTGCCCAATCGCATCACGGTGGCGCGCCTTTTCCTGGCAGGGATTTTCTTTGTCTTCTTCTTCGATCAACCGCTGCCTTATTTCCTCCCCGGACGGCATTCCACCCCTTATCATTACACGATTGCGTTCTTTTGTTTTCTGATCGCCTGTGTTTCGGATTGGTCCGACGGTTATCTGGCGCGCCGGTTCAATCAGGTGACGTCTTTTGGCAAATTTTGGGATCCCATCGCCGACAAAATTTTGGTGATGGTTGCGTGGATCACCCTGGTGGCCAATCAGGCCATTCCCGCCTGGATTGTGGTGGTTTTGCTGGGCCGGGATTTTGCGGTTTCCGGGTTGCGAATTGTGGCGGCGGAGCAGGGAATGGTGATGGCGGCGGAGGCTGGGGGAAAAATCAAGACTTTTGCCCAATTGTTGACCATTGGGATCATCAGCGCGCATTACGCTCTGGCGGTGGATTGGGGATGGAATGTTGAATTGCCCAAGAACAGTCTTGCCTGGTTTGAGTGCAAGGGACTGGTTTGGTTTGAGTTTTGGTGTCTTTATCCTCTTTGCTTGATCACCACCCTGTATTCGGCCTGGAGCTATTTTTACAGGAACTGGGGATTGATGAAGACGAGGTAGGGGCAGGTTGTCAGCCCTTCGGCGGGTTCAGGGCTAGGCGCTTCCTGCGCCGCATCGAAGGATTAGGAATTTTTGAGGCAACAAGCGGTGCGGGAGCCCCGTCACTTCCCAAACAAAAGCGTACTTGATAACCGGCTGGGGCACAGGGGGTTGCGTGGAAATGGATGAAAAAAAGCCAGTTGCATCCAGCCTTTTTCGGGCGTAGGTTTGAAGTCTTTATGGGCTTACCTCGATGGCAATGCCTTTTGCGTGGGATCGTTCCGTTTTTTCATGACCTGTTGATTCTGGCCATGGTGGCGGGCGTTTTTTCCTTGGCTGCCAGGGCTCAGGAGGCCAAGACCGATCTGAAACCCACCGCTGTTGAGCAACCGGTTCCATCCCCGGTTTCGTCGCCTTCAAACGGCGCAGCAGACAGGCCGGCTGCCCCGCAGACATCCGTTTCCGCGGGTTTTGACGAGGGGGCGTCAACCAGCCAGGAGTATGATCTGCCCCGGAGCATTCAGACGGCATTGGAATCCAATTATGACATTCTCAAAGCCAAGGAGCGCATTCAGCGACAGCGCGGGGCGGTGGTGGAAGTGCGCTCCCGTTACATTCCTCATGCGGCCATCAATACGGGCATTCAGCAGATTGACCGCAATCTGGTTTACAATCCTGTGGCCTTGCTGGAGGGAGATCAGAACAACTGGAATGTGACTCTCGAGATCACCCAGAGTCTTTACACCGGGGGCCGCAACGATGCGTTGCTCAAGAATCAGAAAGCGCTTATGGAGGCGGCCCTTTTTGAATTGCAGTCCGTGGTGAACAATGTGTTGTTGAGCGTTCGAGAGCGTTATTACGCCATATTATTGGCCCGCGCCGAGGTGGTGGTGCAGGAGCAGTACATTCAGTTGCTGGAGGAGGAACTCCATTCGGAACGGAACAAACATGAGGCGGGCACCGTTTCCAGCTTCAATGTTTTGCGCGCCGAGGTGGCCCTGGCCAACGGACGAACCCCGCTCATTCGCGCCCGGAACAATCTTCGTCTGGCCCTTGATGAGCTGACCCAGGTGCTTGGCCTGGCGCCCAAAAGAGAGACGGATGCCCTGACCCCCATTCGAGTGGTCAAGGAACAAATGGCGTACCGGCCTTATTACCTTGAACTGGCCACAGCGCTTCAAGTGGCCCAGGATCAGCGTCCGGAATTCAAGCGGTTGAACAAGATGATGGAATCCCAGGCTCAGATGGTCCGTTACCAAAAGGCCGGGCACCAGCCGCAGCTCGACGCTTTTTTCGATTATGGAGTCCAGCAGGCTTCCTATTCTTCCCATCTTGACGAGGAGGTTCATGGTTGGACGGTTGGTTTGCGCGGGGTTTGGAATATTTTTGACGGTCTGGCCACCGAGGGCCGGATCAAGCAGGCCAAGTCGGACATGATGCTGGCCCTGCTGGAGCTTGAGCAGACACGGCTGAACGTGGATGTGGAAGTCCGGCGCGCTTTTTCCACCTATGTCGAGGCGTCGGAATTGCTGGCTGCCTCAAAAAAGGTGGTGCAGCAGGCGCAGGAAAGCCTGCGCCTGGCGCGGGCCCGTTTCGATGTCGGGGCGGCGACCCAATTGGATGTTCTTGACAGCCAGGTGGCCCTTACGCAGGCCCGCACCAATGAGGTTCGGGCTCTTTATGATTATAATGTCGCCTGTTTTCGTCTCAACAAGGCCATGGGCAACATGGAAAAGTACGAGGTCAAGGCAAATTAGCGGACGAGATTCAGGATGATGATTTTCGTTCAAGGGTTCGGAGATTCACGGTTCACGGTTCAGAGCTTGCCTGAATTGCAATTTCAGTCTTTCCGGCTGCTCCAAGGCTTTGTTGGGCAAGCAGTTTTCAGTCTTCAGTCTATTCGGATCCCATGAGAGCTTTTATTTTAGGGGCTGGGTTGGGAAAGCGATTGCGCCCGTTGACGGAGCATTTGCCCAAGCCATTGTTGCCGGTGAAGGGTGAGCCGCTGGTTTGCCGGATCATCCGGCGTCTGGCGGCGGCGGGTGTGGACAGGGTCATGATCAACACGCATCATGCCCATCACCGGTGGGGGGAATTTTTCAAGGAGCCGGTTTTTGAGGGGGTGGAGTTGAATTTTCGTCATGAACCGGTGTTGTTGGATACCGGGGGAGGCATCAAGAACGTGGAGGATTTTTTTGAGGGGCACGGGACTTTTCTCATTCACAACGGCGACGTTTTCACCGATCTGCCCTTGTCGCGCGCCCTGGAGCATCATCGACGGGAGAAAAACCTGGTGACGCTGGTGTTGCGCAGTTCGGGCGGTCCCTTGCATGTGGCGCTGGACGGCGGCGGCCGCGTGACGGACATCCGCGGCGGGTTGAATTCTCCCGGGGTTCAAGCTTGTTTGTTCACCGGCATTCATGTCGCGGAGCCGGAGCTTTTTCGCCATATTCCGCAGGTGGAAGTCAAATCCATCATTCCCATTTATCTGGACCTGATCAGGCGGGGATTGCGAGTGGGCGGCGTGGTGATTGACGAGGGGGAATGGTCTGACATTGGAACGCTTGAGGAATACCGGCTGAGGGCAGCCTGATCAACCTGTCAAGATCCCGTGGTTCCCGCCGCGCTGGAGGCGGTGGTGGAATGGCGCTCGCGGTATTTGAGGATGCCATTGACAATGGCGCGGGCGATTTTCCACTGGTATTCGGATGTGGCGATTTTTTTGCCTTCCCCCGGGTTGGACATGAAACCTCCCTCGATAAGCACGCAGGGCATGGGGCTTTCGCGCAGGATCACGAACCAGGCCAGCTTGGTTTTCCGGTTGACGATTCCCGGGATGGCGCTCATTTCGTCCTCGATTTGTTCCGCCAGGGCGCGGTTGGCCCTGCCGGTGCGGTTGACGGTGTTGTAGCAGGAGGGAACCCGGCGCCCCTCGCTGGAACGGCCTCCCGGGGGAGGAAGGATGTAGATTTCAAAACCCTCGGGATGCTTGTATTTGGCCTTGATGTTGGATGCCCGTTGTTTGGCGCAACTGCGGTTGAAATGGATGCTGACGAGAATCCAGTCGCGGTAGCGGGAATCCTGGATGCGGGCGATGCGTTCGTCGAGGGTCATGAACCGGTCGCCCGGGCGGGTGGTGGCGGTGGGGATGCCCTGTTGTTCGAGGAGCGCGCCCACCTTGCGGGTGACCTCCAGGTTGGCGGTTTTCTCCATGTAGCCGGAGGCCGTGATGGCGCCGTAGCACTCCTCCTTCAGCCCGCGTTGCTCGGTTTTGCTGATGGAGGCGAATTTGGTTCCCGACCGCGCCGCCGCTTCCTCGGGCTGGCCGCCGTGCCCCGGATCGATGAGAACGCCGAGCATGGGGGGGATGTAACCGAGTTCCCCGTCGCGCGAAGTGGAGACGCAGCCGGCGCCAAAAATGCAGATGGCAGCCAAAGTGAAAAGGATGGAGCGGGGAAAAAGGTGGCGCATGGCGGGGGGTTATTGCAGAAACCGAAGTCCGGGGCAACTCGGAAAAGAGGGAAAGAACAACATGCGGATGCCATTGCATGATGGGGAAAGCGTGCTATAATGGCGGTTTATGGCATTCGATATCAAAAGTTTGATTCAGGCCCGTTTGGGGGAGAACTACGATCTGCACGACCGGCATATCAATCGCGCGTTGGTCAAGGTGCTGCGAACCATCGGATTCGACAAGGTTTATGCGCGGGCGGAGGGCGCCTATCTCTACGATCGCGAGGGCAAAGACTATCTCGATGGATTGGGCGGCTACGGCGCCGTGAACATCGGGCGCAATCATCCGGTGGTGAAAAAGGCCATTGCGGATTTGCTGGCCATGGACATGCCGAACATGGTGCAGATGGATTGTTCGATCCTGAGCGGCCTGCTGGCCGAGGCGCTGCTCAAACGGTTTCCCCCGCATTTGAACGCGGTGTTCTTTTGCAATTCCGGCACCGAGGCGGTTGAAGGCGCCATCAAATTCGCCCGTTGCGCCACCGGACGGAACAAACTCCTCTTCTTTGACCGGGCCTTTCATGGTTTGACCACCGGCGCACTGGCCATGAACGGGACCGGGATGTTTCTCGAGGGGTTTGGGGAGTTGCTTCCCTCCAAGGCCATTCCCATGGACGATCTGGCGGTTTTGGAAAAGGAACTGGCGACCAGGGAGTATGCGGCGTTTTTTGTCGAGCCGGTGCAGGGAAAGACCGTGAAATATCCGGCTGACGATTCCTATTACCAACAGGCTCAGGCGCTTTGCCGGAAATACGGGACGTTGCTGGTGACGGATGAAATCCAGGTTGGCATGGGACGCACGGGCAAATTCAGCTCGTTTGAGCATTGGAATTTGGAGCCGGACATTGTTCCGATAGCCAAAAGTTTGAGCGGCGGGCTGGTGCCCTGCGGCGCCATCCTGACCAGGCGCGAGATTTACGACAAGACCTTCAGCCGCATGGATCGTTGCGTGGTGCACTCCACAACGTTCGGACGCAACAATCTGGCCATGGCGGCCGCGCTGGCCACCCTTCAGGTGATGGATGACGAGAAAGTGGTGGAAAATTCCGCGCGGATGGGCAATGCCCTGATCGACGGTTTGAAGGGATTGGCGGCCAAGCACGAGTTTATCAAGGAAGTGCGGGGCAAGGGCTTGATCGTGGCGATCGAGTTTCAAGAGCCGAAATCGCTCCGGCTGAGAGCGGCCTGGAAGATGATCCAGGCGGCTGAAAAGGGGTTGTTCGCCCAAGCGGTGGTCATCCAGTTGTTGAAGGATCACCGCGTCCTGACCCAGGTTTCGGCGAGGCATCTGGAAGTGATCAAGATCACGCCCGTGCTGACGATCGGGCAGAAAGAGGTGGACCGCATCGTGAATGCCGTGGATGCGAGCCTGGCGGAATGCTACAAGTTTCCGGGCCCCCTGTGGGAAATGGGCGCCAATCTGGTGAAGGCGTCCCTGTCTGTGAAAAAATCGACCTGATGCATGTCCCGTGGGATGGATTCCTTTGATGTGGAACTTTGAAGATTTTTTTTGGCTGCAGGTTCATTGATCCGGATGATCATTCCCATGCGCAAACGGAGGCATTCATCCAAGCCCGTCAATGAGAAGTTCCCGTGGCCCTGTCCGCAATTGCCGGTCATCTTGCGGTGGGATTCAACGAACCGGATTGGTTCCTGCAGTTTGCATTATCATCCGGGCGTGTTTGAACTTTATTTTGTCCGCAAGGGCGCCTGCCGGTATCTCATCAACCGCCGTTTTTTTTCACCGGCGGGATATACGGCGTTCATTATCAAACCGCCCCGTCCGCACCAGTTCTTCAATGACACCAACCGGTGGCATCAGCAGGTGGTGATGATGGTGGACAAAACGATGCTGGCCGGGCGTCCCGCGGCGGCGCTCATTGAAAAATTGTCGGAAAAAATCCCCTTGAGCGGCGAGGAGTTGAACATGATCGAGATGCGTTGCCGCATGATCGAGCGCGAGTTGCATCATCCCGCCGATTCCTCACGGACCATGGCGCGGAACGAATTGGAAAACATCCTGCTTCTGCTTCAACGGGCGGACCGGGGAAAGACCGCGGTGGAACCGGCCGATCCCAGGATCATCAAGGTGATCCACCGCATCGAGACGGATTACGCCGGGGATTTGAGCATCGGACGGCTGGCGTCCGCCGTGGCGATGTCGCCCGGGCATTTGAGCCATCTTTTCAAGCAGCAGACCCGCATCGGCATCAAGCAATACATTCTGCAGTGCCGGATTGCCGAGGCCAGGGTCAGTTTGGAGACGGAAGAGGAAGTCAAGCTGAGCGCGCTGGCGCAACGACTCGGCTTTTGCGACATGTCGTTGTTTTACCGGTGTTTCCAGCGTTTCACGGGAATGACGCCCGGGGCGTATCGCAGGATTTCACATAAAAATCACAGGATTCGCCAATGAAAGAGGCTGGGGAAGGAACGATGTTGAGGTAAAGACAGGTTTCAGGCTGAAGGCTGAAGACTGAAGGAAAGGGAGATGGAAGAGGGGTGTTTTCTGTCAGTTGATTCCAACGGCAACCTGTCGTGAACGATCAACATGGAGAACTTCCATCATGCAAAACCAGACGAAATTGGCGGTGAACGGCGGCAAGCCTGTGCGGACAAAACCCTATCCCAAGTGGCCGGTCTTCGGCGCGAGCGAGCGGAGGCGGTTATTGAAGGTTTTTGACAGCGGCAAATGGTGGTACGGGGAGACGGTGAAGGAGTTCGAGCAAAAATACGCGGAATTTCACAATGCGCGTTACGGGGTCACCTGCACCAACGGCACGGCGGCGCTGGAGATCGCGCTGCTGGCTTGCGGCATCGGCGCGGGCGATGAGGTGGTCGTGCCGCCCTATACGTTCATGGCGACCGCCAGCGCGGTGCTCAAGGTGAACGCGGTGCCGGTGTTTGCGGATGTGGAGTTGGAAACCTGCAACCTGGACCCGAAGGCTGTGGAAGGCAAGATCACGCGCCGCACGAGGGCGATCTTGCCGGTGCATTTCGGCGGGCTTCCGGTGGACATGGATGCTTTCAAGGCCCTGGCGAAGAAACACGGGTTGCGGTTGATCGAGGACGCCTGCCATAGCTGGGGCAGCCAGTGGAAAGGCAAGGGGACCGGCGCCTTGGGGGATTGCGGGGTTTTCAGTTTTCAGATGAGCAAGAACATCACGGCGGGCGAGGGCGGCATCATGCTTTCCGACAACGAGGAGATTGCCGACGCGGCCCGGAGTTATTCCAATTGCGGACGGGGCAAGGACAAGCCTTTTTACGAGCATTTTGTGCTGGGAAGCAACCTGCGGATGACGGAGTTGCAGGCGGCGATTTTGCTGGGGCAGTTGGAGCGCCTGGAGGAGCAGACCTTGAAACGTGAACGGAATGCGGCCGTTTTGGAGAAGGCGTTGGAGGGGCATCCCGGAATCGCGGTCATCAGGCGCGATTCGCGCGTGACCCGGCGCAGTTATCACATGTTCAGTTTCCGGTTTTTGCCCGAGGCATGGGGCGGCGCCAGCCGCGAACAGTTTTTAAAGGCGTTGAAGGAGGAAGGTGTTCCGTGCGGCGGCGGATATCCCATTCCCCTTTACAAGAATCCGTTGTTCATGAGGAAGGGAAAGGGACCTTCTTTCTGCCCCCTGTCCTGTCCTTATTACAAGAATGGAATGGATTACCGGAAGGTTTTCTGTCCCAATGCGGAGACCATATGCGCGAACCAATGCTGGATTCCGCATGCCACGCTTCTGGCCGGAGAGAAGGACATGAGGGACATTGTCCGGGCCATCGCGAAAATATGGGATCACCGTGAGGAATTGAAACATGGATAAATTACTGGCCGGTTATGGCGAGACCAGGATCACGCCGCCGATGGGGGTGGAACTGGCGGGATACGGGTATTTTTTGCAACGGCGGGCGGAATCGGCGCTGGATGAGTTGAAGGCGCGGGCGTTATGGCTCGGCAACGGAAAGGAAAGCGTCTTGCTCGTCAGCGCCGACCTGTTGGGTTTTTCGGTGGAGTTTTCGGATGAGATGCGGAGGAATCTGTCGAGGGAACTGGGGCTGCCGCCGGAACACATTCTGCTGGCCTGCACCCATACGCATACCGGGCCGGCCTCCCAACCTTTGCGCGGGTGCGGCGAGATGTCGCCGGATTACATGGCGGCCCTGCCGGGGTTGATTGCCGCCGCCGCGCGAATGGCGCGGGACAAAAGGGTTGGGAGCGCATCCGTTCGCGTGATGTCCGAGGCGGTCATGCCGGTGGGATACAACCGCCGGCATCGGGATTTTGGGGAGATCGATCCGTTTTTGAATGTGATGATCGTGGAACGGCCATCACTGCCCAAGATTTATGTGATGAATTACGCGTGTCATGCAGTGGTGTTGGGCAAACAAACGGCGGTTTCGGCGGACTGGCCGGGGGGCGTGGTTGCGGCTTTGGAACGGGAGGGTTGCCAGGGAATGGTTTTTCAGGGGTTTTGCGGGGACATCGACCCGGTGTGCCATCTGAATCGATGGGGAGGCGGGACGGCCGCCACGCTGGCCGCTTACGGAGAGGCGATGTGCCGCCAGGTTTTCCAAGCCGAGCCGTATGCCCGGAATCTGGACCGTTTGGAATTGAGGGCGGTTGAGAGAAGGATGCGGTTGCCGTTGAAAGTCTTGGATCGCGATCAGATCCAGCGGGAACTGGCGTTGATAAGGGAACGGAAGGGGGCGGGTGAGACGCGGATGGGCGAGGAATGGAGCCGGGCGGCGCTGGCCAAATGCGATGAGATTGCCGCCTCGCCATGGTTGGACAATGTGCCGGTTCAGATGATTGGCTTGGGAGACGCAAAGTTCCTTGGTTTGCCAGGCGAGATTTTCAGCGGATACGGAGTCAAACTGCGCCAGCGGCATCCGGGGCTTTTCACGGTGGGTTACGCCAATGGAAACACGGGCTATTGGCCGACTGGCAAGGCGTATGAAAAGACGGGCGACTATGCCTGTTATGGCGCGTCGCGGCTTTACAGCCTGTTTTCGTTCGATCCATCGATCGAGGAAACGGTCATGCGCGTGTGCGACGAATTGCTGGTGTTGTAATGGGAACTGGATTTCCGCATGCGCGGAAATGACGAAGCGGAGTCCTGCCTTTCGGTCTTTGATTTTTTTGGGGCAAAGGGTAGGGTGGGTGCATGGAAAAGCCGTCCCGTTCGTTCTGGCAGTTGTGGAGCATGAGTTTTGGTTTTTTGGGGATTCAATTTGGGTGGGGATTGCAGATGGCGAACATGAGCGCCATCTACGAGTACCTGGGCGCGAAACCGGAGCAGATTCCCATGTTGTGGCTGGCGGCGCCGCTGACGGGTTTGCTGGTGCAGCCGGTGATCGGTTATTTGAGCGACCGCACCTGGTGCTGGCTGGGGAGGAGGCGTCCTTATTTTGTGACAGGAACAATCATGGCCTGTCTGAGCCTGGTGTTGATGCCGTTCAGTCATGCCTTGTGGATGGCAGCCATGCTTTTGTGGGTGCTGGATTTTTCGGTGAACGTGAGCATGGAGCCTTTCCGGGCCTTTGTGGCGGACTTGCTGCCGGAATCCCAGCGGGGGCAGGGGTTTGCCATGCAGAGCTTGTTGATCGGCCTGGGCGCGATCCTGGCCTCGGCCCTGCCGTGGCTGCTGACCCATGTGTTTGGCGTTTCCTCCGGCCACTCGGAAGGTTCGATTCCGCTGACGGTGCGTTACGCCTTTCATATTGGCGCGGCGGTTTATTTTGCGGCGGTGATGTGGACCGTGGCCACGACGAAGGAATATCCCCCGGAAGACATGGAGGCCTTCCGCCGGATGAAGGCGGAGAGGCGCGGATTGGGCGCTGGCGCCCGCGAGTTGTTCGAGGATTTCCGCCGCATGCCATCGGTCATGCGTCAACTGGCTGGGGTGCAGTTTTTCACATGGCTGGGGTTGTTTTGCATGTGGCTTTATTTTTCCGTGACGGTGGCGCGCAACGTGTTCGGGGCGGTGGATGAAAAATCCGCGCTGTTCACCGAGGGTGTGGAATGGGGCGGGTTGTGTTTTGCCATGTACAACGCGGTGACCTTCCTGTTTTCATTTGTCCTGATCGCCCTGGCCAGGCGCCACAGCCCGCGTTTGATTCATTTTGCCTGCCTGCTTTGCGGCGGCTTGAGCCTTGTCTCGGTGATGTTCATCACGAACAAGTACCTGTTGTTTTTGCCCATGATGGGGGTGGGCATCGCGTGGGCCAGCGTGGTGTCGATGCCTTACGCCATGCTTTCGAACTGTCTGCCGTCCGAGAAATACGGCGTTTACATGGGCATCTTCAATTTCTTCATCGTCATTCCCGAAATCCTGGCCTCTCTCGGATTGGGCTTGGTCATGATCCATGTTTTTCACGGCAACCGCATGGCGGCTGTGGTTACCGGAGGCGTATACATGCTGATCGCGGCGGTGTTGGTGTTGAGGGTGAGGACGGGAGGGGCTAAGGGCGGCTTGGCGCCTTCCACACAAGCTGTCCGCCAATCCATGTCATGACCGCTTGAAAATCGTCGTCCCACAGCACGGCATCTGCGGGCGCATTCCGCTCCAACCGTCCGAAACCTTTCAACCCTGCCACCCGCGCCGGGTTGCTGGTTCCCATGGCCCAAACCTGTTCCGGCGGCAAATTCAGCCATTGCGACAAATTTTTGATTCCAAGATTCATGGTCAATGCGCTGCCCGCCAATCCGCCATGGCAAGGATGTTTTGGATCGTGGATGCGCGCGCCGTTTCCATGTTCCACCTTCACGGGAAACCCCCAGGGTGTGTCATGAATCCCCGAAGGCAATCCCGCGCCGATGTTGCTGTCCGTGATCAAAATGACGTTCTGAAACCCCTTGGCTTTCAGGGCCATTCTCACCACCACCGGGTGGACATGCACGCCATCCGCAATAAAATCCACGGAAACCCGTTCGTCGGCAAGAACCGCCTCCACCGCTCCCGCGGTGTGAACTCCCGGATCGAATTCCGGAAGGGCGGGAAAAACGTCGTAAAAATGCGTGGCATGACGCGCTCCGGCGGCGATGGCCTTTTCCGTCTGTTCCACTGTCGCGCGGGTATGGGTGATGAAGGGCGCAATGCCGTTTTCAACCAGGCATTCGATCACCGGCAGAATGCCCGGCGTGTCGGGACTGACCGACATGATTTTCAATCGCCCGCCGCAAGCCGCAATGATTTCCCTCAACAATCCAACATCGCCATGAATCGTCTGGCACCCCGCACCCGTCATAGCCATGAAAGGCCCCTCAAGATGCAATCCCGGCATCCGGGCGTCCTTTTCATCACAGGCCGTCCCGGCCAGCCGGGCTAATTTCTCCATGAACCCGGACTCCACATGAGGCGCCAGCGTGGGAAAGAATCCTGTGACTCCAAACGCCGGGAGGTTTCTGGCGCCATCCTTGACTGCCTCGGGACCATGGTCATACAAGGATGACTTGATACCGTGGGTGTGGAGATCAATCAGCCCTGGAGTAAGGAGCAGCCCTTGTCCATCGACACGCTCGGTTTGTTCCGGAATGTTTTTTGTTTCCGGATTGACCGCCTCAATGACGCCTTCCGAGAACAGGATGCCGCCCCGCTCGATTTTTTCGCCCGGGAACACCAGGCAAACATTCTCAATCAATGTCCGGTTCATGTTTTTTGCGACCGTTCCATGTTTCGCCTTCAATATCCCACGGTTTCAAAGCAACCGAATTCCCGGGCAATCGCCTCGCTCACATAAACCGTGGTGGGCAACAGTTGCAAAATGGAGGAAGGCACCTTGGGGGTTACCGGCCCGTGCAAAACAAGCCTCGACGTCATCCGCTGCCACGAGGAAAAAGTGCCCATGGTTGTAAGTCCGTGCACCTCAAGCCGGTTCCGGGCGCGCACCACATCGGCCGGTCCAATCGTGGCGGCCTTGGGAGGCACATTGGCGATGTCGCCGCTCTGTCCAAATACGCCGTGCAATGAGTTCTGGGCGATGGTCAGGGGATGCAGGGTCACCACCCGCGCGTCCATTTTCATGAATTCCCTGACCGACCGGCAGGCAAACTCCGGCGTATCAGGGTCGATAAAGGCGATATGTCCCGCCCAACCGGGACCGCTGTAACAAATATCCGCGCCTCCGTTGCTGCACTCGGTGATGAGATTGCTGTAGTGTTTGATGTTTTTTGTCGTGGGCGCCACGCAGTTTTTCCTCGGCATGCGCAGGGAAGGATCGATTTTTCCGTAAAAATATTTGATGAAGCTGTGGTTGAAGCCCGCCGGATAACTTTCGGGCGCAATGTTTCCATTCTGATCCGCCCATTCATCCATGTTAAAAGTGTAAACATTCCGGCAGTTGATCTTGAACCGGTTGATCAGTTCGGCCGCCGCGGCATAGATGGCCGGGCAGGGATTGGGGGTGATCATCACCAATTTTTTGTCAAGATCATCCGACTCCTTGATGCGGACAATCATGTCGCCGATCCAGATGGCGCCCACATCCTCAACCACCTTGATTTTAAAATCGGGATTGCGGTGTTTTTCAATGCCGGCCCGTTTCAGTTTCCGGCATTTTTCAAGGGCTGCCGGATCTTTGAATGGCACCCATGGCGCAGGTTTGAACACGAATGGTTTTTTACTCATATTTTCCTCTGTTTTATTGGGGGGGTTATTGTTGGCATGTTTCAAAAGGAGGCTCCTTTTTTATTCGCCAGCGGGAGATTGATGCGGAGCCGATTCCCAACCGGCGCGAAGATGGGCATAACGTTCGACGAGTTGTGGTTCCGGAAACACAAGGTTGTTTTCTATCCCGGAGGGGCCGTTTTTCAAAGCTGATTGGGCCGCGCCAAGGAGCCCGGGGCACAAGGACAGGCATTTTCGCCAGCTTGGAGATTGTCCGACAGCCATTTGGGCTGCGCCGAGGAGGACGTCGCCACCGCCCCGGCGGACGGGGCGGTTGAGAACGTTGGCGATGATTTGCAGCCAATGGGAACTGGCGCCGCCTCCGCCGGCGACATGGAAGACTTGGCAGGAGAGATCGGCTTGCAGTTCGTCGACAATCAGGGTGCGCAACTCGAAGGCGATGCCTTCATAAACCGCCTGGGCGCGTTGAGGCAAACCGCCCTGGCCGCGCCATGCCTGCGGGGTGCGAAGATGTCTGGGATAAAAGAACACCGGTTCGTTTGATGGGGAGGAACCCGGCGCCCCGGCGCTCCGGGCGCAGGCATCGAAATCTTGAATGGCGGCATCCGGCATGATCTGGCTGCGCGCCCAGTCCAGAGCCAGGCAACCTTCGTCGCGAACGGCCAGTTCGTAATAATTTCCTTCCGGATAAGGTCCCCAGGCGGAAACGGGATGGAAAGGCCCCCGATGACGACCGGCGATGCGATAGGCCACCAGGGCGGTGCCAAGGGTGATGATGCCTTTTTCCCCGGAACAATCATTGCCATAGGCGGCCGCGGTCTGGTCGTTTCCGGCGAGGCAGAACCGGACATCCTTTCCAAGGGGAAGTCCGGGGCAGGACTGTTGGGAGACAAAGCATTCTCCTTGTGAAACAAGCCGGGGACATTGATGGGGTTTCAAGCCGGTCAGCTTCAGCATGTCCGGCCACCATGTTTTTTGTTCGAGGGAGTAGAGACCGCTCATGGCGGCAAGATTGGGGTCGATGGCATTGCAGCCGCCCAAGCGATGCAAAATCCAGCCGGGGAGCGAAACCCAGACGGCGGCGTTTTGGAGCTTTTTCGGTTGGCTGGCGTTCAAGTGGGCCAACTGGCAGGCTTGCAGTTGGGGGGCGGGGGCGGGGAAGCTGCAGTGTTGATGAAAAACAGCGCCGAGTTGGGAGGCCATGGCCGCCGCTTCGCGTCCGGCGCGTTTGTCCATCCAACTGATCAGGGGCATGGAAGGGCGGCCCTGATTGTCGAGAAGGGTGAAAGTCTGGGCCTGGCTGGCCAGGGAGATCAGATGAAGATCCCGGGGCTGGATGCCGGCGCTTTGGCAGGCAGAGCGGATGGTCTCGATGGCCTGGCGCCAGGCGGTTTCCGCGTCCAATTCCGCCGTGCCGCGGTCGAGCGTGAGATATTGGACGGGAACGCCGCCTTCGCCCAAGCGGCGGAGTTGTTCGTCAAAGACCGCCGCCTTGAAGAGGGTGGAACCCAGATCGAGGGCGAGAATGAGCGTGGAAGGCATGAGGAGGATTTTGGCGTTATGATTTTGGATCGGGGATTTTACATTTGATGCTGGCAGGAATGGTGTTCCGTTCCCTGGTGTCCAAGCGCCTGGTCAGTTTAACCAAGATCTTTCATCAAGGAAAGAACGGCTTCGGTCATGATCTGGCCGGATTTTGCCTGAAAAAGCGCCCAAGCCGCTTCGTAGCCGCCGGCGGCTTCGGCTTCGGGGGTGACAATGTATCCCTGCAGTTCGCCGTTGGCCATGGAGATGACGAATGCCTGGCGGGGGGCGCGGCGTTTGATCTCCAGTCCGTATTCGCAGAAGATTTCGCAGGGCAGACCGGCGAGGAAGCAATCGCCGATTTGCAAAACTTGCGCTTCGGCCGGGGAATATTGGCGGGCCAGGTTCCGGGTCAATCCTTTTTCCTGGGCATGGGCCAGAGCAAGGGCTTCCTCGGCGCCGAACACGACGCATTCGGCGGTGCGAACGGGGCCATGCCCGGCTTTTTCCCGTTTGAGACGTTCGAAGGTCTCCCGGGCTTGGACCAGTTTTTTTTCAGCTTCCGCGACGGATAGAAATTGGCGGGGGGGCAGTTCGACAAGGCGGCTCTTACCGCGCAGGATGACGGTTTCGACGCTGGCGCCGGGCGGGATGGCGGCAATGGTTTGGGTGATGGATTGGCCCAGTTTGCGTCCCAGCCGTTCCGCCTCGGCGAAGGTTTGCGCTTTCACGTCATAGCGGGGGCTGAGATTGCCGGAGGGGCCATTGTGATAGATGACGGCGGCGCCGGGGAATTTCTCCGTGATGGCCAGGCGGGTGTAATGGGGGAAATCGGATGAGATTTCGCGGCTGTCCTCGTGGAGGACGGTCGGATGCATGCCGTACACCACGATCACCGCCATGGGTTGACCGGATGCGGCGGCATACACACACAAGATGCCGGCTTCCCAGTCCATGGGACCTTGACGGTTGAGACGGTTGCATCCGACCCCCTCCACTTGGGAAGATGTGACGGCGAGCCGGGCGGGTTGCAGGCGGGTGGCGGCTTGAATGCCGGCCTGGATGATTTTGTCCTCCACGAAAGCCAGATATTCCGGATCGGCGGGGGGCACGATGGGATCGTTTTTCCATACCAGATAATCAACTGTGGGAGGGCCGGAATGGGTATGGGTGGCGCTGATGAGGATGTGTTCGGGAGGGATGCCTGTGGCTTGCTTGATGGCGTTGCGGCAGCGGCGGGCCGCGCCGGCGGTGATGAAAATCAGGTCAAGGCTGATGAGAAGGATGCGGTTGGGGCCGTCAGCCATGCACAACGCGCTGGCCAGCAGCGGATCGTGAACGCCGGTGGAGGTTCGTTCGACATGGGGATAGCCCACGAGAAATACCGGCTTTTGCGGGGTGATGTCCTGGATGGATGCGGCGGCTTGGAGCATGGGAGTGTTGATTCAAGGTTTTGGCATGGTTCAGAGGTTCAGGGTCCACAGTTCACGGTTTAAAGGCATAGAATGAACAATTTATCCTGCAAAATATCAGTGTTTGATCTTCAGACTATTCACCTAAACGGCTTCCGTGGAGGCGTTTTTTTGCGATCGCAAGGCGGCGGTGAAGAGCCGGTGGCTCCAGGCGGTTTCCTCGGGGGTGACGCAGCCGGCGCAAGGTTTGATGGGTTTTCCGTTGGCCGCTTCGTGGAAGAAAGACGCCATCATTTGCAGGATGGCGTCGGAAAAGCCAAATTCGAAGATGTCGCCGGTGATGGTCTTGAACGCCGATTCGTAGCTCATGTCGAGATGTTGCCAGGCTTGTTCGCCGCCCTTGTACTCCAGCAGTTCAAGGCATTTCGGATTTTTGGTTGAAAAACGGGCGGAGGCTTTGGTTCCGAAGATTTCGATGTGCCAGGTGTCCTTCTGGCCGGGGGCGATGCGCTGGGTTTTGATGGTCAGGGGGAAGGGGGCGCCGCTTTTGGGGTCGGCGGATTCGCAAAGCAACGTGGCGTTGTCCCATGTTTCGCAAGGCGCCATGCCTCCCTTGCCGTCGGGACGTTGGGCCACGATTTTGGAAAGGATGGCGCGGACATTCTTTGGAAACCAGCCCATGCGAAAAGGGAAGTGGCAGGCGTGCATGCCCAAGTCGCCCATGGCGCCGTACTCGCCGTTGATCTTGACCAGGCGTTTCCAGTTGATGGGTTTGTTGGGGTCGAGATCGCTGGAATGCAGGAATCCGCTGTTGACCTCAAAAATCCGGCCAAAGGATTCCTCTTCCACCATGCGAAACATGCGTTGCACCGCGGGAAAGAACGGAAATTCCGAGGAACTCCGGACCACCAGGCGGGGATTGGCCTTGACCGCCGCCAGGATGGCGTTGTTGGCGGCCAGGTCGATGCCGAAAGGTTTTTCTCCGAGCAGATGTTTTCCCGCCTGGATGATGGCCGGGTAGAGTTCCGCGTGCAGGTTGTGCGGAACCGCGCAATACACGGCATCCACTTCCGGGCTGGCGATCAATTCGCGGTAGTCGGCGGCGACCAGTTTGATGGTTGGGAAGTTTTCCTTGAACCAGTCGATGCGGCCGGGCGGCGGCGCCTTGTCGCAGATGGCGGTGATGACGGGCCGGACATTGATGTCCGCAAGGTGACACCAGCGCGCGACCGCGCTGGCCAGTTCACGGCCCATGAGGCCAAGTCCGATGATGCCGAAGCGAACGGTTTTCATTTTGGATTTTAGATTTTGGATTTTTGAGTGGGGAATCTGGCTGTCCGGCGTCTTCTTGCCCTCCGAAGCCCTGGCAAAGGCGGAAGTGCAGGACTGATCAGGCGAAGCCCAGTTGTTTTTCCGTTTCGCCGATGGCTTCCTCGATCATGTCGAGGCCGCGGATGAGGGTGTCGTCGTCCATGACAATCGGGGGGCTCATGCGCAGGATGTGTCCGGCGGGAATCCAGGCCAGTCCCTTGGCAAAGGCTTTTTGATAGACCAGCTTGCCTGCTTCGTCGAAAGGCGTCTTTTTGGCGCGATCCTTGACCAGTTCAACGCCCATGAGACAGCCTTTGGCGCGAACGTCGCCCACAATGGGATGACGTTCCATCATCCGCTTCATGTGCTTCATGGCGATGGCTTCGAGATGCAGGGCGCGGTCGAGAAGTTTTTCCTCCTCGATGACTTCAAAGCAGGCCAGGGCCGCGGCGCAGGCCATGGGATTGCCGCCGTAGCTGGAGGAGGCGGAGATTTTTTCAATGGCTTCCTTGTACGGTTCGCGCACGGCGACGGCGGTGACCGGAAAGCCGTTGCCGAAACCCTTGCCCAGCGTGACCACGTCGGGAACCACGTTCCAGTGTTCGCAGGCGAGCCATTTGCCGGTGCGGCCCATGCTGTTGAGCACTTCGTCGGCCATCAAAAGCATTTTGTGGTCGTCGCAGAATTTGCGGAGCTTGGGCAGAAAATCATCCGGAGGAATCACCGAGCCGCCCCAGCCTTGGATGGGTTCCAGGACAAATGCGGCCAGTTGGCGGGTGGTGGCGCGGTCAATGTATTCCGCGTAAAATTCCAGATATTTGTCGGTGTCGATGGTTCCGTCCGTCTTGGTCCACATCGGACGGTAGGGGGCGGGCCGCGGGACCATGTGCATGCCCGGGGCGCGGGTCGAGCCGTAGATGGTGGAGGGAAATTCCGCCAGCGAAACCGCGCCGTAGGTTTTGCCATGGAAATCGTAGAAGCAGGACATCATTTCGAATTTGCCTGTGGCGGCCCGGCAGACGCGCAGACCGGCTTCCACCGCAGCCGTGCCGCAATCGTAGAGTTGGAATCCATTGAGGTCGCCCGGCAGGGTGGCGGCCATTTTTTCCATCAGACGGGTTTTGATTTCCGTGGTGAAATCGTGGCAGTTCATCAATTGACCGGCGTATTTTTGGACGGCTTCCGTGATCTTGGGGTGACAATGCCCCAGTGTGGTGACGTAGATGCCTGAGGAGAAATCGATGTAAACATTGCCATCCACATCGGTGAGGGTGCAGCCGTAGCCAGATTCAAAGGCAACAGGGAAGAGTTTGACCTGGCCGCTGAGTCCCTTGAAATGTTTTGTGCAACGGGCATGGAGCGCCTTGGACTTGGGGCCGGGGGCCGCCACTTTCATATGAGGAACTTTAGTCAGGTCCACTTTAGCCCAGCTGGAGGAGGAAGGATTTTTTCGCATATGGAACTTTTTGATAGTGTCAATAAAACAATTAAATTGTTCGTTATTGTTTACTTATGAATATCACGAACATTTAAATTTGTCAAATCACAGATAGAGAATTCGATTGAGGCTCTTGCAAAACTACGATACTTGGCATTGCTGTGGATTTTTTCGCCGGGAAAGTGTGGATCTTGAGCTCGGCTTTTAATGTTAAGGAATTTCAATGTTTCAGGATGCAAACGAAATTGCGACAGTCTCTGGATCCCCGCATCTGCGGGAATGACGGAAGGGGAGCACGTCCATTTCACCATTGTCATTCCCGCGAAAGCGGAAATCCAGTTGGCTTTTGCGTCGAGCCTTGAGCGTCAAACCGACGGGCGCTGAGCCCGGTGTTTTTGGTTCCCATGTCGCGCCAAAACAGATTTTTCATGAAAAAGTGCTTGCGCCTGAGGATGTTTGCTGGCAAGTTACGACGCTCTTTCGGAGTTGAAAAACATGTACGCTATTATTGAAACCGGCAACAAACAGTATCGTGTTGAAAAAGACACGGTTTTGGCAATTGAAAAGCTTGACGCTGAAAAAGGCGGCAAGGTGACCTTTGATCATGTGCTCATGACCTCCAACGATGGGCAGGTTAAAATCGGCAAGCCCACGGTACCGGGTGCTTGTGTGCAGGCGGAGGTGGTGGAGCATTTCAAAGCGGACAAGGTGACGACCTATAAAAAGCGGCGGCGGCATGGTTTTGAGAGGACGCATGGACACAGGCAGCCGTTGACCAAGGTGAAGATCACCGGGATTCAGGCCAGCTAAGTTGATTTTAAACCTTTAACGATTTTCCAGCCATGGCACACAAAAAAGGACAGGGCAGCACCCAGAACGGACGCGACAGCATCAGCAAACGGTTGGGCGTCAAGCGATTTGGCGGCGAACTCGTTTTGCCGGGATGCATCATTGTCCGCCAGCGTGGAACGCGCTTTCACCCGGGTCTCAATGTGGGATTGGGCCGCGATTTTACGATTTATTCGCTGGTCAAGGGGCATGTGCGGTTTGACAAAGACGGTCGCCGGGTCAATGTGGTGCCGTCCGAAGCGGCAAAGAATTAGCGCGGGTTTTGCTTGATGCAGACGGGGGGGGCGCCGGATTCCGGTGTGGGCGGCTGGCTTTGTTATGCCAACGAACACAGAGCGGGCGATAGTTCATTTCAGCGGCCATGTCCAAGGGGTGGGGTTTCGATACACCTGTCGCCAGTTGGTCAACGAGTTTATGCTTACAGGATACGTGAAAAATCTGGAAGATGGGCGGGTCGAATTGGGATTGGAGGGGGAAAAACCGGAGATCGATGGGTATTTGGAGGAACTCGAAAAAAGCGGCCTCAAGTCTTTTATCCGCCAGCGAACAATTGACTGGCAGCCGGCCACGGGCGAATGGCATCATTTTCGGATTGTGCATTAGGATTTCAAAAGTGATAATGATCTGCCATGGACATGGTTTCGTCAACTTCATCCGCCATTGAGACGAGAAACCTGAGCAAACACTTCCGGGTTTCGCTCAGGCGAAAGGTGATAGGACTCGACAAATTGAATTTTGTGGTTCGCGAGAATGAAGTGTATGGCCTTCTCGGCCCCAACGGTTCAGGCAAGAGCACGACCATCAAGCTGATTCTTGGCCTTTACCAGCCCACCGAGGGTGAAGCCAGGCTTTTTGGCATGAATGTGGAATCGGTTTCTTCCCGTGTGAGCGTGGGATTTCTCCCTGAAAATCCCTATTTCTACAAGTATCTGAGCGGTGAGGAAACAGTCCGTTTTTTTGGGCGCTTGTGCGGCATGAGGGGGCGGGCGCTTGAGGACAAGGTGAGTGAGTTGATTGCCATGGTGGGGTTGGAAAGGCACCGTCACCGGCGTCTGGGGGGATATTCGAAAGGAATGCTGCAGCGAATCGGGCTTGCGCAGGCCATGGTGCAGGATCCCAAGTTGTTGTTGCTGGATGAGCCGACGGCCGGTGTGGACCCCATCGGGTCGATCGAAATTCGCGACATGATTCTCAAGCTTAAAAAAATGGGCAAGACCATCCTGCTGTGTTCGCATCTTCTGGATCAGGTGCAGGATGTTTGCGACCGCATCGGCATCCTGCAGTATGGGAAGATGATTTTGGAGGGGGATGTGAAGGAACTGCTCACACGCAAGGATCAATACCAGTATGTGATCGAGGGACTGTCCCAGGAGGCCCGCAGCCAGATTGGAAGGCAGATTGGGGACAAGGGGGGGAGGATTCTTCGCGAGGGCAGCCCCCAGACCACGCTGGAACAGCTGTTTTTGCAGACAGTGCGGCAAGGGGATAACCGTCAGGAGGGGATATGAGCGGCTCGCAACGCCATTTTTTTTCATTTTATCGTCTTTGGACCATTGCCGCCAACACGATGACAGAGATTGTGAGGCAGAAGTTTTTTTACATTCTGCTGCTTTTCGGGGTCATTGTGCTGATCCTGTCGTTGTTTTTGCTGGAATTTTCGCATCTGGACCGTGTCAAGTTCATCAAGGATTTCAACCTTGCGGCCATTGCATTTTTCGGGGCCTTGATCACCATTGTGGGCACGGCGGAGTTGCTGCCCTTGGAACTGGAGAATCGGACGATTTATCCAATTCTGGCCAAGCCGGTTTTCCGGCTGGAATTTTTGCTTGGAAAATTTACCGGCATGATCAGCTTGTTGTTGCTGACGCTGTTGCTGATGAGCGTGATCTTTGCGGCGCTGCTTTTTTACACGGAAACCCAACTTTTGGCGGATGCGATGGCTGGACGCGGATTGGCTGAGGGGGTTACCGTGGATGAGGCGGTGCGGCAGGTGAAGGCCCAGGTTCGAGATGCGCAGCTCTTCAAGGCCATCCTGCTGATTTATTTCAAGCTGGTGATTGTTTGCGCGGTGGGCATCCTCATTGCCACCTTTGCCACATCGGTTGTTTTTAACGTCATTTGCACTTCGATCATCTATATCTGCGGCCATCTGGTGACAACCGCGCGAGCGGAATGGATGTCCAACCAGACCGTGTCCTCCAAGCCGATGCTGGGGATTCTGGTTTTTTTCATTCCGGATCTGGACGCCTTCAATATTGCCGACGCCTTGGTTTTGGGACAAAGTGTCTCATGGGAATTGGTTTTTCAGACCATCCGTTACGGCTTTTTTTACACCGGAGTGATTCTGCTGGTTGCCCACTTTATTTTTGACAGCAAGGAAATTTGATTTGTGAAAAAGGCATTTCTTTCCATTTTGCTGATTTTGGCGGCGGCCATACCGGCGAAGTGGCATCTGGAGGGGGGAATCCAGAAAAAGAGGCAGGAGTTGAAGTTGGGCGGGACGGCGATTTCCACGGAATTGAGGTCCAAGCTGGGGCAGAATCTGGCGGTGGCCCTGTTGAGCGGTTTCCGGGGAATTGTGGCGGATTTCATCTGGCTGCGTGCCCACAGTGCCTGGGAAAAAGAGATCTGGTACAAATTGAAGGAGGGAATCGAACTGGCGGTGATTCTCCAACCCCATTGCATTTCGTTTTGGGATATTGGCTCATGGCATATGGCTTGGAATGCCAGTTATGGGGAAAGCGTCAATCCCAAGTATCCCAGCGATGCCTACCGCCTCAAAGCCCAGAGGGATTGGATCGAGGCCGGCCGCCGGTTCCTCGAGGATGGCATTCGCAACAATCCCGACAGCTATGACCTTTATTTTAAAATGGGCTGGCTGATTGACCAGAAATTCAAGGATTTCAACGCCGCCATTCCCTATTTGCTCAAGGCTTCCACTTATCCGGAGGCGCCCACCTTTGTTGTGCGCATGGTGGGGCATGAATATGTCAAGGCCGGACGGCATCAGGAGGCCTATGAATGGTGGAAAAAGCTTTGGGCGGAGGATCATGAGAAACAGCCGCAGCAGCTCTGGCACAAGATTGCCCAGTGGGGCGCCGAGGCGGAGGAAAAACTGGGGATTCCAGCCGCACAAAGAATCTTCCCTTCCAGACACAAACCCGCTACAACTCAGCCACGCAAATGAAATACGCGATTCTAGGTGATATTCACGCCAATCTTGAGGCCCTTCAGGCGGTTCTGGAAGATGCCAGGATGGAAGGAGTCACAAACTATGCCTGTGTGGGAGACGTGGTGGGGTATGCGTCCAATCCCCGCGAGTGCATGGCCCTCATCCGTGAATTGAATTGTCCAACGGTGAAGGGAAATCACGACGAGTACGCCTCTGTCGATGATGAATGCGAAAACTTCCGCGCCATTGCCGCAGATGCCATCAAGTGGACCCGCACTCAATTGTCCGAGGAAGAGAGGCAATGGTTGAAGGAACTCAAGATGGTCCGGTATGTGGAATCGTTCACCATCGTGCACGCCACTTTGGATATGCCGGACAAGTGGGGGTATGTCATGGACAAGCTCGCTGCCGCCTCGAATTTCAGCTACCAAAACACTTCGGTGTGCTTTTACGGCCATACCCATTCCCCCATGGCCTTTGTTCGCGATGGCATTGTGCGCGGAGGCTTGTTTGAAAAGTTGCGGATCGAGCCTGGCAAACGCTACTTCATCAATGTTGGCAGCGTCGGCCAGCCTCGCGATGGCAATCCCCTGGCCGCTTATGCGATTTATGATATGGATGGCGGCATCGTCCAGCTCAAGCGGCTCCCTTACGACATCAAGACTGCCCAAAGCAAAATTTATGCGGCCAATTTGCCGGAAAAATGCGCGACCCGGCTTGAGGTTGGCAAGTGATTGCCGGATGCGCAAGGTTGGATGGCTGGGGATTGGGGGCGGGTGTTCTGTTGTTTGGCTGGCTGGCGGTTGCCGCTCCAGCGCAGGTCTTTGTGCGTCTGTCGTCGCAACGGAATGAGTTTCTCCTTTTTGAGCCCATCAAGATCCAGGTCGAATTGGTGAATCAGACCGGGGAAGTCATTGATACCGGACGAATGAAGACAGACGGTCCATGGCTTGAGTTCATGGTTACCAACATGGACCATGAGTCGATTTCGCAGGGCAGCGTGGCCTATTCCCCGCCAAGGATTGCTTTGCTGTCCAATCAGAGCAAAGTCCTTACCGTCAATCTGACCCCCTATTTTCCAATTCAGAAACCGGGACGATATCTGGTGAACGCCACGGTTTCACTGATGAAGAAGTCCATATCCAGTAATTCGCTGGGGTTTGCCATGGTTCGCGGCTCCATGATCTGGAGCCGGTTGTTCAAGGCGCCGCCGGCTGCCGATGATCCCAGCCACACCCCCCGGGACAGACTTTACGCGTTGTTTGCCCACCGGCAGGCCAAGGGGCAGATTCTTTACGCCTGCGTGAGGGAACCCGATGAGGGCAGGGTTTTTTGCATGGAAGCCTTGGGCAACATGATTGATTACGGCGATCCTCAGTCGCGAATTGACAATCAGGGAACCTTTCACATTTTCTATCAATCGGGAACCCGCACTTTCACCTATGTCCGTTTTTCAGTTAACGGCAAATTCCTTGGAGTTCGCTATTTTGCAAACCTGTCTTCCCAGCCGTCGCTGGTCGTATTGGATAATAGAGAGATGGAAGTCCTTGGGGGAGAAGAGATTTTCATTGATGAAAAGACCGGGGAAACCGTGGTGCCCACTGCGCCTCTTGTCCGTCCGCAGTAATAACGGATGGCTTGGGCAGGGTGAGGATTCAGCCTTTTTGAAGGGAAAAACCAGAATTTTTACCAATTGCGGGATTTCCTTTCATGGTGCAGCTTGAATCATGGTTGATTTAAAGGTCGGAGAGAAAAAACGTTCCGGTCTCGAAACGGGTCCTGATGAAAAAGGATTGAGGCTTCTTGTTTCCATGGCGCCCAGATTGTTGCTGGTGGATGGCATGGATGACTTGAAAAGAGAAAAATGGGATGAACTGGCCGCTGAGACGGGGGTTGAAATTGTGGCTGTGGCGGAAAGTGAAGATCAAACAAGGGCGTTTGTGGAAGAGTTGTCTCCGGATGTGGTATTGCTGAATGTCGACAACCCGAAACTCGGCGGAATGGAGATTTGCAACCGTATTTTCGAGATGAATCCTTGGATGAAAATAGCGGTTTTGACCCAGGCTTGTGATCCCATATTTGTCATGGGCGCCTTCCGTTCACATGCTTGCGCTTACATTTTAAAACGTTGTCTTCCCATGGATTTTAAAAAAGCCATTGACACAATCATGAAAGGGAAGGTTTTTTTGAGTCCTGCGCTGTGCCATCCCAAGGGATTTGTTACATCCGAATGCCGTTTTTATATTGAACAATTGCATCGCAGGCATCGATTGCGGATGAGAAATGGCTGTGATCATGATCGGGGATTTGAAGAGGTTGCCTGGAATCGGGGATGGGTTGTCTTGAAAAGGAATCCGGATTCCACGAAGTCTGAAGCGGCCACTCAGTCTTTTTGAAGTTTTGTCGGGGAGGTGAATTTGACGGTCGGTTGTTTCGGGGAGGCTTGCGTTTTTGCAACTCTCTGCAAATCAATGGGTAACGAAAGGACTCGTGAGTGAATGCGTTTTTTTGGAAAAAACGCATTTTAAATGCCTCATAATTTTTGAGGCGGGGAAAAGGGATTTCTACTCATTGCGCGGCATCCCATCGTGATGCAATGTAGATGCATGACAGTTCAATCGGGAATGTTTTGCGGTTTTGCAAGAGCCTCTGGAATGTTGAATCAGCTTGAGGCCGTTTTTTTGCACAAGACGAAATGACCCAACCATGAAAGGAGAGACATCATGAGCGCCATTCTTGAGGCCACAGGAATATTGACTTCGCAATCCCGGCTTGCCGATAAATATCTCACTTTTGCGCTGGGTCATGAGTCCTATGGCATTCCCGTTTTGAAAGTGCGCGAGATTATCCGCCTGCTGGATATCACTCCCATCCCTCAAATGCCGCCTTACGTCCGGGGGGTCATTAATTTGCGCGGCAAGGTTATTCCGGTCATTGATTTGCGCGCAAAGTTTGATCTGGAGAAGGCTGAAAGGACGGAGAAAACCTGCATCATTGTTGTGCGATTGACGCTGCTGTCCGGCGCCATGACCCAAATGGGGCTTGTGGTGGATGCGGTGGAGGAGGTGGTCAATATCATGGCGGGCGACATCGAGGATACTCCGTCTTTTGGCGCCTCGGTTTCCACGGAAAATATTCTGGGAATGGCCAAGGTCAAGGGGGTGGTCAAAACCTTGCTTGATATTGACCGGATTGTCAGCGGCCAGGTTGTCGAGCAGCTCAGCCGTGGGGCGGTTCCAGCTTCCTCACGTCCTTCCGTCGCGGCAATGGCATCCTGACGGGATTTGCCATTTCAAATCAAGACTGCAAACCAAAATAAAATTATGAACATGGATAAACTGACCGTTGGACAAAAGATCATGGCGATTGTTTTGCTGCTGGCGTTTTTTCTGGGTTTTACCGTCATTCTGAATTTTTTTTTCATTGGGAAGATCAGTGGCGCATACAGCCGGGTTCTTGAATCGGAGGTGCCCAAGTTGGCTGCCATGCAATCCCTGACGCATCAGGGCGCCAATATGGAACGATGCCTGTTTAACATGCTGACCATTGACAATCCCGCCCGGCTCAATGCGCTGGCTGGAAAAATGGCCGGGATTCGGAGCAAGGCCAACGAAAACCTCATGGAGATCGAGGCTCTTGCACGCAGTGAGCAGGAAAAAAACCTTTTTAGAAAATTGATGGATTCCCGGCAGACGTACCGGGCGGCCTATGAGCGTGTCGCGATAATGATCAGGGAAAAGGGAAGAAACGAGGCGATGAATCACTATGGCGCCGTGCTTCGTCCGGCTTTTGACGCCTACCAGGCATGTCTGGAGGAACTGGTGGCGCAGAGTCAGGAGCAGTCGAAAAAACAGGGGGCCGATGCCGCTTCCGCAGGTTCGATTGTCCGGTTGATGTCGTTGGGATTCGGATTCATCGGCATTGTTGTCGGTGCGGGACTGGCGCTTTTCATCAGGCGTTCCATCACCCGGTCGATCAGTCATATCGCAGAATGTCTTGGTGTGGGGGCGGAACAGACTGCGTCTGCCGCCGCCCAGGTTTCCGCTTCGAGCCAGGCGGTGGCTGAGGGCGCCAGCCAGCAGGCGGCTTCTCTCGAGGAAACCAGTTCGTCGCTTGAGGAAATGGCCAGCATGGTCAAGCGAAACATGGAGAATGCCGGGAGAGCCTGTGATCTGGCCAGGGATACCCGCTCTGCCGGGGATGTCGGAGCCCGGGATATGAAGGAGATGGGGACGGCCATGGACGCCATCAAACAGTCCAGCGCTGAAATTTCAAAGATCATCAAAACGATTGATGAAATTGCCTTTCAAACGAACATCCTGGCATTGAATGCCGCGGTGGAGGCGGCGCGGGCTGGCGAGGCGGGAATGGGCTTTGCGGTGGTGGCGGATGAGGTTCGCAATCTGGCGCAACGCAGCGCCCTCTCTGCCAGGGAAACCGCCGGAAAAATTTCCCAGGCGCTCGATCGCAGTGAAAACGGGGTGCAGATCAGTCAGAAGGTGGCCAGGAGTCTTGATGACATCATTGCCAAGGCGCGGCAGGTGGATGAATTGGCGGCTGAGGTGGCGGCGGCCTCCAGGGAGCAGGCCCAAGGTATCGAACAAATTAATGTGGCGGTGAGCCAGATGGACAAGGTCACCCAGTCCAACGCGTCCAACGCGGAGGAAACCGCCAGCGCCTCGGAGGAACTCAACAGTCAGACCGTGGAGTTCAAGGCGATGGTGGCCGAATTGGGGCGCTTGGTGAACGGGATCGCAATTGCCGGCGGGAATGTCAAACAGGAGGTGAAAAAGAGGCATTCGGTTGTTCTGGCAGCGCATCCGAAAGGGAATGGTTCGGCGCAAATGAAAAAAAACGCGGAAAAGCTGATGGCGGTCCCGGCGGGGAAAAACAATGGAAACAACGGCAATGGAAATGGGAAAGCGGCAAACCGCGTGTCCGGGGCGGCGGGCGCGCCCCTGATTGGAACGGCGGAAAAGGCGGAAAAACTGGAAGAGGCCATTCCGATGACCCGGGATTTCAGTGATTTTTAAGGATTTCCAAAGGGGGCGGATTAAAACTTGAGGAGAAACATATGGGTGCAATTGTTTTGGAGAATGACTCGGAAACGTGTTTTCGAAATGATCCGCGTTTTGAATTCGTCCGTCGATATCGAAGCCTTAATGGATGGCTGGATCCGGATGGCGCGTTTCACGCGCTGTCTCCATCCGATGCGCATTGCAAACTGTGTGTTGCCGGGGATGAAGGGCATTGCCGGGATGGCGGCAATGGGGAGGGAGGCTGTGGAATGGAATCGCTGGGGTGGTTCAGATTGCTGAACGGGCGTTGGATATTCCATTCCCGGTCCCCGTTGACCGGGAATCAATGCGATTTTATTTTCGACTGGCATATTTTAAACGACCAGCCGCTGGATGATTTCCTGGTGTTGCTGAAAAATGGAATTTGAACTACAGTTCCCTCAGTTATGGCAATGCGAGTTCTGTTGGTTGATGACCACCAAATCATGCGCGATGGATTGCGTCTTTTTATCGGGACGCAATCGCAGTTTGAGGTGGCTGGCGAGGCCGGGGACGGCAGGGAGGCGGTCGGTCGATACCGGCAGCTTCTGCCTGATCTGGTGATCATGGATATTGGTTTGCCTGAGTTGAATGGCATCGAGGCAACCCGCCAGATCCGCGCCATCCAGCCTGCGGCCCGCGTGTTGATCCTTTCCATGCATGCCGACAGACAGTATGTTGCCCGCGCTTTTGGTTCAGGCGCGTCCGGCTATCTCATCAAGGATTGTTCGTTTGATGAGCTTGCCCGGGCCATGAATGTGGTGATGAGCGGAAAACCCTATGTCAGTCCATCGATATCGGGGGTGATCATTGAGAATTATTCGGGACAATTCCGCGCCGCCGCCCCGGCGAGGGCAAAACGGTTGAGCGATCGCGAGCAGGAGGTGCTGCAGCTTCTGGCCGAGGGCAAGACCACCAAGGAGATTGCCTGTGATCTGCACTTGAGCGGCAGGACCATCGAAACCCACCGCCAGTTGATCATGAAAAAACTGAATCTCAGAGGCGTGGCGGATCTCACCAAACATGCCATCCGCGAAGGTTTGACCAGCCTTTGACCGCACTCCTGCATTTGCGCATTCGCGTCAACCTAATTGAGATCCTTTCCTGGGAACAAGGGCGTCCCACCCAACGCCGTTAACATTTGCCCAATCTGGGACCATTCCGTTCTGATGGAGGCGGTGCGGGAGCCCCGCCCTCCATTGTCTGCACGGTAAAAAATGGAGGGCGGGGCTCCCGCACCGCCTATGGTAGAGATATGATTCATTGATTCCTTAGGTTGACGCGTATGTGCATTTGCGGGAATGGATTGGAGCCTGATGGACGGGCGGGTTGACTTGGAATTTATTTCACCCCACACGCGTCCGGACGAAAACAAAATACAGAACCAGGGTCACCCCCAGCAGGATCAGCAGCCAGCTTGTTTCATGCCTGCGGCCTCCAAGAATCTTGATCGCCGGATGGGCGATGAATCCCAGGGCCAATCCGTCGCTGATTGAATAGGAGAGTGGAATGCCCAGGATTACCAGGAAGGCGGGAATGGCTTCGCTGTAGTCTGTCCATCTGATCCGGCTGACATTGCGGATCATCATGGCGCCCACAAACACCAGCGCCGGCGCGGTGATCGGGGCGTAGCTGCCCATCATCCTGGCCAGGGGGCTGAAAAAAAGAGCCATCAAAAACATGGCCGCCACCACGAGTCCGGTCAATCCCGTCCGCCCCCCTTGTTCCACGCCGGTGGAGCTTTCGATATAACTGGTCACCGTGCTGGTTCCCATGGCCGCGCCCGCCACTGTGCCCACCGCGTCCGACACAAAAGCCTCCTTGGCCCGGGGCAGTTTGTTGTCCTTGATGAATCCCGCCTGCTGGCCAATCCCCACCAGCGTGCCGATGGTGTCGAATGTCAGCATGAAAAGAAAGATGACCGCGTAAGGCAGCATGACCGGGTTCAAGGCATGGGTGAGATCCATCTTCAAAAGCGTTGGCGACAACGAGGGGGGCGCCGCCACCACGGCATCCGCCATCACAAACCGTTTCATCAGCATCGATCCCGTCACCGTTGGGGAGTTCGCGGCCCCCGGCAGCAGGGGCAATCCTATCTTCAAGATCACGGCCAGCAGGGTTCCCCCAAGGATTCCCCACAGAATCGCCCCTTTCACGCCCCGCACGCTCAGAACCGTCATGAGCAACAACCCGAAAAAGAAAATCAGCAGGTCGGGTGAGGCGAAATCCGGATGCAGGGTCACCAGAGTGCCGGGGCTGGCCACAATCAGGCTCGCGTTTTGCAGGCCGATGAATGCGATGAAAAGACCGATGCCCACCGCAATCGCGTGCTTCATGTCCTCCCCGATGGCGTCCATGAGTTTTTCCCGCATCCCCATCAGGGACAGAATCAGAAAAACCACCCCCGAGATGAAAACCGCGCCCAGGGCCGTCTGCCAGGAATTGGAGAAACCCGCCGCGGCGGCCGCCGGAATCACCGTGAAAACAAAGAAAAAGTTTTGCCCCATGCCCGGCGCCTGCGCAATGGGATAACGGGCGTACAGGGCCATGATGGTTGTGGCCAGCGCCGCCGACAGGCAGGTTGCCGCCATCACCGAGTTGAAATCCATCCCCGTGTTTTTGTCGAACATGACGCCCGACAGCACCCCCGGCTGGACAACGATGATGTAGGCCATTGTCAAAAAGGTGGTCAGTCCGGCCAGGATTTCAGTCCGCACGGTTGTCCGATTCTCGGTCAGACGGAAAAAACGGTCCAGTGTTCCATTCACGATGGCGCCTTTTGTTGCTTGTCAGGTTATTTTCCGGCAGGCTGCGCCGCCGGTTGCAGTTGCCAGCCCCGCCCGGTCATGTAAGCGGAAAGCTGGCCGGCGATCATGCGCGCGGTCCTCTGGCAATCCGCGCCAAGGCCGCCCAGGCTTTGCGTGGCGGCGGAGACCGCCGCGTCCACTGCACCCGTGCCGCTGATGGCGCCGGGTTCGGAGCCGCTGCCGCCGGTGGTTTGAAAAGTCATGAAGGGTTTCGTGCGGGATATCGACAGATCGTAAACCTGAACCTGTGTTTCCACCTTCGTGCCGCCCGCGCCCGCGAGAAATAAACGAGATAAACCGGTGAATTTCATGCCCCAAGAAATATCCCAAAGCCTCTTTTCCGTAAAGAAAAGTCTGAAGAAGACTGCCTTCAGTCTTTTGAGACTGACCAGGTGCATTTCCAGATTTCACGCAGGAGAGCGCTCAATTCCCGGCTTTCGATGATCATGGCGTAGGCGCCCTTCAAGCCGGAGTGGAGCGCGATTTTATTGTCGTAGATGAAAAGGGAGATGATTTCCTCGCCGATTGGATTGGGAAAAAAACGGACCCGGCGCAGGTATTTGGGATCGCTTTTCATGAATTCATCATCGACCTCCTTTTCCCTGATGCGAATGGCGTTGGACCAGATGCCCCGGTTGATCCTTTTTTCCACATAATAATTTTGATATTCCCTGCCGGTGGCGAGGAACATTTCATGGAGGGAACCGAAATAATGGTACTCGCCCGATTTGACATTGAGGATGTCCTCGCACACGGTTTTGATGCCATCGACGCCTTCGTAATACCGGACGCGCGGTTTTTGGGGAGTTTGCTCGTAGAGGGTCTTCAGGTCGGGCATCAGGGCTTCCGCGCTGGCGAGCTTTCTTTTCAATTCTGCGGCGATGTTTTCGGGGTTTTCCGCGGAAAAAATTTTCATGGTCCCGGAAAAACTGGTGGAGACCAGCCTGGACTCCATGAGTTCCGCAAGCAGATCGTAAACGGTGGGACGTTTCAGATTCGTCAATTTTGCGATTTCAGAGGCGGAGGCGGGGCCCGTCCGCAGAAGGGTCAGATAGACGTTCGCCCGCTTTCCCTCGATTCCCAGTTCGCTCAGTTGTTCGATCATCTTCATGAGGTTCCTTTATCTGTCGGTCTTTTTCGACAGCACTTTATTGAGTGAATTTTTTGACTTCAACCATAAAAACTCTATATTTGAAGCGTTGTTCAGTCATGTTGTTGGAGAAAATCGACAAATTGTGGAGTGAAAATGAAACACAGCCATCCCATAATTTCGTGAAACGGCCAATTTTTCATTTTTGTTCAGAGGAGAAGGAAGCAAAATGCCAAAAGCTGAGATTAAGAATCCGGAGATTGCTTCACCCCCTGTTGCCCTGGGTTCGCAATGACATTTTAGGAGGTCATTGCGAGGTTTGGGAAAAAGGGACCGAAGCAATCTCTGAAAAATTATGGGATGGCTCTGAAAATGAAAAATGGCGTTAATATTGAAAACCTGAATTACGAAATATTTCCAATGGTTGTGCCGGCCGGACGGAAGTCCAGGATAACCATTCGTCCCCTTTATGAACACTCGCCAAAGTTCAACGGAAAAATGAAGTTGTTTCATGCGGAAAGCGAGTGGCTTGGGCGGCTCAACAGGAAACTTTGGGGAATCGAATGACCTTGCCGGCGATATTGCTGGTGGTGGCCTCCGCGGTGTTGCATGCCGGCTGGAACCTGATCTGCAAGACGCAAAAATCGCCGTGCGCTGTCTTTTTCCTGATCCTGACCGTTGGCAGCGTTTTTTTGTGGATGCCCTTTGCAATCTGGATCTTCAAAAGCCGGCAGGTTGAGATTCCAACGCTGGTGTGGGGCATGCTGGTTTTGTCGGGGTTGGCCAATGCGATTTATTATGTGGGGCTCGGCAGCGCCTACCGGATCTCGGACATTTCCATCTCTTATCCGTTGGTCAAGGCCCTGCCCATCCTGATCGTGACCGTTTTTTGCATCATTTTTGGCGCTGGCAAGGCGACCTTGTGGGGGTGGGTGGGGATTTCGACCCTGTTGATGGGAAGCGCGTTCATCCCCATGAAAAAATTTGCCGCGTTTTCATGGAAAAACTATTTGAACCGGTCTTTTGGCTTTGTTCTGGCCGCCGCCGTGGCATCCGCGGGATACATGCTTTTGGACAACCATGGCATAAAAATGCTCAGGGCCGCCTCCGCTTCGCTGGAAAAACATCAAATATCCGCCGTTTATATTTTCTTCGAGAACTTGTTCATCCTGCCCTTCCTTTTGGGGTTCATCATGCTGAGAAAGGAAGAACGCGGGGAACTGGCCGCCTTTGTGCGGAATTTTTCGCCCGCCCCGTTCATCACCGGAATCATGTGCACGCTTTCCTATTCCCTTGTCCTCATGGCGATGTCGCTCTCCAGCAACGTGGGCATGGTGGTCGCGCTCCGGCAGTTGAGCGTCCCACTCGGAGCGTTTGGGGGCATTGTTCTGCTGAAGGAGCCGGGGCACATGCCGAAAATGGTCGGCGCCTTGTCCATCGTGGGAGGCTTGATCCTGGTGTGCGTGGGATAGATGTTCAGCCTGCCGTCTATTGGATCAAGCGCAGAAAATTTTTGCTGAAGATGGCTTCGAGATCCTCGGGGGACAAATCCTCGAAGAGGATCCCCTGAACATAAACCGCGGGATTGTTGACGGGAAAATCCGATCCAAAAAGCAGCTTTTTGCTTCCCGCGACGTCGACTGCCTTGCGCACCATGCCCAGCCGGTCAATGCCTGTTCCGGAGAGGTCAAGGTGAAGGTTGGGATGTTTTGCCACCTTGGCCAGGCGATCCAAAAAATTATTGCCGTCTCCCGGGTGGGCCAAAACCAGTTTCAATTCAGGAACCGCCATGCAAAGTTGGTCGATTACTTCGAGGTCACCGCAATCAAAATTGACCGCCGCCCCGTATTTCGCCGCTGTCCGCATGATCACCAGCGCATTTTCCGTGGCATATTCCACCCCATAGTTCATCAGGTAACCCACCAATTCGCCGATCCAGCGCACGCCTTCGCCGCCGCAGCATCGTTCGATTTCCCGGCAGGATTCCTCCGGAAAATGGGGGTGCACATGGATGCCAGGAGTGAAGAAATCCGGGAATTGATCCCGCTAGGCAAGACATTGATCGTTCAACCGCCTGATGTCTGCAAATGTTTCCGGCTTCTTGCGGCTGACCGGCGCTCCGCAAGCCTGCGTGATGCCTGCGCGGCGCAGATCGTCGATTTGTTTTTGAGGCTTTCCGGAGGAACGGAACCGGTTGAAATCCGTTTCCCCGTCCACCACCGGATGAATGTGGCAGTCGATGATTCGCTGCGGCAATCGGTTCATTGTTTTTTGCGTGAAAAGCGCAAAAGGGATTCGTCAACCCTTATGCCGCGCAAAACGGACCATTTCCTCGAACGCGCTGTGTTTTGAAACCAGTTGCTGGAGCACCGAATCCTCGGGGATGATGGAGGGCGGAACCTCGGGCACATCGGTCAGCACGTCGAACAACCGGTGCACGATCCGCAGGGCCACCAGATTATGGTCCACGATCGCCGCCTCCATGGCTATCGCCAGTTTGCGTCCCAACAGGTGTTTCAACACCGGCAGTTCGTAGGCGACATAACTGTTGAAGGTGCAGTCGGCGGTTGCCCAGGTCGGATAGATTTCGCGCAACTGGATGCAGCGTTTCCATGGCCAGCTGCGAATGGTGGCGATCGGCGCCATGGCCTGCCGCCGTTCCTGGTTCAGAATCTGCCGCAGCAAACGCAGATCCGACGAGGTCAGCACCAGGTTGTTGCTGAGCTTGAGGGAGGGGGCGGTGTTGATGAAAATGCCGAAACGGTTTGTTTCCGGGATCAATTGCAATGTCTCGGCGGAAAGGGCCTTGTCGCCTTCCGCAATCACCAGATCATCCCCTCCCAGCCGGGCCAACAGTTGTTGGAGCGCCGCCACCCCAAGGTCGTCCACATCGAACAGATAAACATTCCGCCGGTTGAGCAGGCGGTTTTTGATCTGGCAGGCAAACCCCTGTTTGCCGGAGGTCTCGGGTCCTGTCACCAGAACGAGGAAGGGGGCGCCCTTGGGTTGGGCTTCCAGTTTTTTGATGATCTGGGCGCTGATATCGTCCAATTCCTGGACGTGATATTTGTGGCTGGCCTGCACCAATTGCTCGAAACGGCCCGATTGCACAATCTCCTGAAGTTGGGGAAGGGTTTCCGGCATTTTTATGGTGTCCTGCGCTGTCTGACGGTAGGGATGGGACCCCTTCAATTCCGCCCGCAAGGCCGGATTTTCGGCCAGGGACGAATCCGCCAGCTTGATGACCGCCAGCATGTTGGCGCCTTCGCGCAGGGTGGCCCGGTGTTCCTGCGAAATCTCGAACACGGCCGCCGTGGCGCGGCGCATGCGTTCCTGCAGCATCTTTTCCACCGAAATCTCGTTCCAGCGTTCGGTGGTGATGTTTTGAAGCCATTCAAAATAGGAAACCACCACCCCGCCGGCATTGGCCAGGATGTCGGGCACCACCACGATGCCGCGTTCGTTCAGGATGCGATCCGCTTCCGGCGTGGTGGGGCCGTTGGCCGCTTCCACCACCAGTTTGGTTTTGAGAAGGGGCGCGTTTTTGCCCGTGATCTGGTTTTCGCAGGCCGCCGGAATCAGGATGTCCACCTCCAGTTCCAGCGGGGCTTCATTGCCCACGGGTTTTCCTTCCGGAAATGATCCGACTTTGGGCGTCCGTTTTTGCGCCTGTTCATTCTTCAGGAACTGGTCCAGCTTGCCCAGATCAAGCCCGTCCGGATTGTAAATGCCGCCCCACATGTCGCTGATCGCCACGATTCGCGCCCCGCTTTTTGCGAACAGCCGTGCGCAGTTGGATCCCACATTGCCGTATCCCTGCACAGCCACCCGCAGGCCGTTCAACGTTGATCCCAATTTCAGTTTGGGTCCGATGCGCAACAACACTTCCTCGGCGACAAAAAGAACCCCCTGGCCCGTCGCTTTTTCGCGGCCCACCGAACCTCCCAACTGGACCGGTTTGCCGGTGAAAACCCCGATCTCCGCGCTTTGTTTTTCCACGCGGAAATTGCTGATGTCCTCCTGGATCATGCGCAGATATTCGTCAAGATAGGGGGTTTTGAGGGGGTCGGTTTTTCCGCGGGAATGTTTTTCGTAAACATGATTGAGCGCCACGAACAGGGTGTCGTCGAAAAAACGCCGTTGATTCTTCACCTGACAGCACAGATATTCGTCCACAAACCAGGACATGATGGTGGCATTCGTGTTCATGTCCGGCGCCGGAATGTCCTCAAAAGGTCCAAGCGCCCGCTTATCCAGTTCCATCAAGCCGCTGACATATCCCCGCGACAGCAGGGCCAGTTCCCTTTGGGATAATTCGCGGGGATCGACATGCACTCCGCCCTTGGAGCCTCCGTAGGGAATGCCCACCACCGCCGTCTTCAGGCTCATCCAGGTCGCCAGCGCCGTGACTTCCTCGCGGTTCACCGCCAAGGCGAAACGAATGCCTCCCTTGCCCGCGCCGCGTCCGTTGTGATGCAACACCCGCCATCCCTTGAACGTTTTCTTGACGCCATTGTCCATCACCACGGGAATATCCAGTTCCAGCACCCGGCAGGGTTGAATCAGATGATCCAGCAGTTTGGGATGCAGTTTGATCTTTTCCGCGGTGGCGGCGATCTGCGCATGAGCCACTTCCAAGGGGGAAATGGCGGTGTTTTTGGGTTCGGAAACCTTTTTCTGAGAGGGATCGTTGCGTTTCATAAAGTCCTTACACGTGTTGTGCCGTTAATGTACCTTAAAAAAAAGAAAACTCAAGAGGTTAGCAAATAATTTGGCGTTTGCCCTTGGATTCCCGCATCTGCGGGAATGACGGAAGGGGATCATGTCATTTTCAATATCCCGATTTTTTGGTATGTTTATTTCACCATCGTCATTCCCGCGAAAGCGGGAATCCAGTCGGCTTTGCGTCGTGCGCTTGTCTCGCCGAAGCGCTTGGGCGAAGGCGGATCGAGCAGATGCCGGGCCTTGGGCCCGGCTTAATTTAATGTTAAGGAATTTCAATGTTTGCAAAAAAATGAATTGGAGATGGATTTTTTGACAGGATTAACAGGATTGACAGGATTTTTATGCAAGACCATGTCCGGCCGCATGGCCGAACAATCCTGTAAATTCTGTTAATCCTGTCGAAAAGTTGTCCGCCGCAGGCGGATTTAATTTAACGTCCGATCGATTTGTACAGGAATCCGAAGCTGGTCATTAGGTTGGGATCGTAAATATTCCGTGAGTCGAAGACGATCGGGTGGGCCATTTCGCTCTTCAAACGTCCCAGATCCAGCTTCCTGAATTCATCCCATTCCGTGGCGATGACCAGGGCGTCGCAACCGTGGGCGGCGTCATAGGCATCCTTGCCAAAGGCCACGTTTTTGAGATCGGCTTTCGCCTTGCCCATGGCTTGCGGATCATAGGCGCGAATCCGCGCGCCCTCCGCCTGCAAACGGTTGATGAGATCGATGGCCGGCGCGCGGCGGATGTCGTCCGTGTTGGGTTTGAAGGCCAGCCCCAGCACGCCGATGGTCTTGTCCTTCAGCACCCACAGTCCGTCGCGAATTTTTTTCACAAACCGTTCCAGCGTCTCATTGTTGATTCGCTGAACTTCCTTGAGCAGAGGAAAACCGCAGCCGAGTTCCTCGGCGATCTTGATGAAAGCCGCGATGTCCTTGGGAAAACAGGAACCGCCGTAACCCAGTCCCGCGTTCAGGAATTGCCGCCCGATGCGCTTGTCGAATCCCATTCCATTGGCCACTTCCTCCACATTCGCGCCGGAAGCCTCGCAGATGGCCGCAAGGGCGTTGGCGTAGGAGATTTTCAGGGCGAGGAAGGAGTTCGACGCGTGTTTGATCAGTTCGGCCGAGTTGATGTCGGTGACGATGAAATGGTGGCACGCGAACGGGGCGTACAGCTCCCGCATTTTGGGGATGGGCCTCTGGCTCATCACGCCGATCACAATGCGGTCGGGATTCATCAGGTCGTCGATGGCGGAGCCTTCCCGCAGGAATTCCGGATTGGAAACCACGTCGAAATCCGCCTTGTGCTTGTTGTAGCGGCGGATGGTCTCGGCCACTTTTTCCCCGGTTTTCACCGGCACCGTGCTTTTGTCCACGATGATGGTGTGCCGTTTCAGCGAATCGGCGATGCTGCGCGCCACCGCCTCGATGTAACTGAGGTCCACCGATCCGTCGTCCTGCTGCGGAGTGGGCACCGCGATGAAAACGACCTCGCCGTGGTCCACTCCCTCGGCGGTGCTTGAGGTGAAACGCAGCCGTCCCGCCTTCACATTTCTCTTCACCATTTCCTCCAGGCCCGGCTCGTAGAGGAAAATCCCGCCGGCCTTGAGGACCTGCACCTTTTTTTCGTCGTTGTCCACACAGACCACCTCGTGCCCCTTTTCCGCGAAGCACGTGCCTGTCACCAAACCCACATAACCGGAACCTACAAGTGTAACTTTCATGAAAATATCTGATCTCCTTTCAACGGATTGAACGGCCAGGGTTGCAGGCTGAAGGTTGAAGACTGAAGAACCCTCGGACCATTTTCCTCCAGTTTCAAACCGCCGGCCTGAAAGGCCCGGGCATCGAAGGGAGGTATGGAAAACTTTTTCAGCCTTCTTTGCAATCCCGTAATGAAATCGGTCCTGCCCAAAAAAACGGCGGTGTTCAAGAAGGGGCGATTTGACTTTTTATTTATTCTGGTTTATGCTGGTTCACCTCATCAAGCAAAATCATGAAACTTTCCTTTGATATTGCCGCTCCGGAATCCATGTCACACAAAAGAGGTTTTCGAATTTTTTCCATTTGGATCATGGCTTTTTTTTGTATTTTTTTGGATCCGGCCTTTGGCGAACCTTCCAAAAATCTGCTGACCAATTCTGGTTTTGAAAATTTGAAAGATGGCCGGATTTCCGACTGGCAATTGCCTCCTTCCTGGACCGGTGGGTTTCAATCCGTCGGTGAAAAAAATGCAGTTCGCAATGGCGCGTTCTGTGCCAGACTAACTCCCGCCCAAAAGGAAAACAAATGGTGGGGACGCATATTCCAAACGGTCAGATCAAAAAATTTTTTGGGCCATCGGTTCCGATATACAGTCTGGGTTAAAGGCAAGGGGGAATTCCATTTGGGATGCATTGAGTTTATGGCCAAAGGGGGCGACGCCAAGGCCCACTCCCGGCTTATTCGGCAAAAGGATCCGGTTGTTCTGAGTTTGGACTGGCAAGAGGTTGCCTTTGAATTTCAAGTCATGGATCCTTTGGTCAAACAGCTTGCAGTTATGGCCGAAATCTGCGGGGAAGGCGCAGAGGCCTCTCTCGACGACGCATCCTTGGCGACCGCAACCTCGCCGGATGTCAGTTGGACGCCTCCTCCCGAACACGCCATGGCAACAATGGGCGAAAAGGCAACCTTTCGTGTTTCCGTGTTCAAGGGAGGACAACCTGCGGCGGGCATGGTCATCAAAACGCTCACCTGCTTGGAATATGGGGGGCCGTGTCCGAAGTTGCCGGCGGACTGGACGGATATCCGGACCGACTCCTTGGGCATTGCGGAGTTTTCCTTCGAACCGTCGGCGCAAGCGGCAGCATCCGCGATTTACCGCATCGTCGTCGCACAGCCGGATTCGGGTTTGGCTTGCACAACTTATCTTGAATTTGCAAACAAGGCAGCCTGCGAAGCGTTCGCAACGGCGGCGGAAAAAGCAAAACTTTCGCCCCAGCCGGCCTATCTGCTGTTCATTGGCGACAGCCTGACCGACTTTCAGCGCGGATACAACTACGTGGATGAACTGCGGAGTTGGCTGCAAGCGGCGGGCAAGCAGGCTGCGACGCACAACGCAGGGGTTTCCGGCGACTTTGTTACGCGCGTCTGGCAACGGATGAACAAGGATCCCAAAGTCCATCGTCTTGAAATGTATGACAATCTGTTCGATCCGAAACCCACGCATATCTTCTTTTTCCTCGGCCACAATGACAGCAGAGTCAGCTATATCTCGAACGACACCCAACCGCACGTTTCATTCGAAACATTCGAAGACCTCTATCGCCAAATCATTCAGAAGGCGCAGAAGGAAACCGGCGCCAGGGTGACTGTGATCTCGAGCACATCGTCCCAGTTTGAAGTCTGCAAAGCCAACACAGGCAGGGCCCGGGCGGCAGGAAAAAAAGTTCCCCTTTATGGCAAGCCGGATGTATTGGAAAAATTCAACGCCATGGCCAAAAAAGTGGCGAAAGAAACCGGGGCGGATTTTGTGGACATGTATGAGCCCTTCCGCGTTCATCCCAACAAACCGAACTTGTTGGACCCGAACGACGGCGTACATCTGACCAATGAGGGCAACCGCCTTGTGGCGCTGGAATTGCTCAGATATTTGGGACGATAAAACCGCATTCCGTTGCAACACCATGCAAAAACAGAAATTGGATATTTTTGAAAAAGCCTCAAACTAATCAGAAGCATGAAACTTCCCCTTGATAGCGCCGCTCCGGACCCCATCTATTTGCAGATTGAAAGGGCGATCCAAAGGCGGATTCAACAGGGGGTTCTTCCGCAGTTTGCGCGTCTTCCATCCACCGATGAGATGGTGAAGGATTGGAATGTCAGCCGTGAAACCGTGCAAAAGGCGATGGATGGATTGGTGGCCAAAGGGTTGCTGGAACGCCATCGCAAACGGGGCACTTTTGTCAAAAACCTCCAGGGCCAACGGATCGTCGCCATTCTGGCGGGAAGCGATCTCACGGAGGAATGCCGGTGCTTTACACGGACTCTGGTGGGGCATTTGCGGACTGAAATTGAAAGAGACAAGGACTGGGGCGTCCGGCTTTACGACGGACTGAATGATTTGCTGGCAGCTTCGGAGCGCGAAAAACAGGGGGCATGGCAAAATCTTAAAAACGATTTTCAAAACTATTCATTTTGCGGGGCGATCCAACTGATTGGTCACCGTGACGCGTTGCGCCTTCTCTTGCCACAGGTGGATCTTCCCGTTGTGCGCTATGGACCTTTGCTTAAGGACGAATCCGCCGATGTCATTCTCGACATGGCTCATTTCGGGGAGGAAGTTGTCCGTTTTCTGGACAAATGCGGTGTGAAACAATTTGTTTATTTGCGGGTGATGTTCAAGTTCGACCAGCGGCAGGCGCCCGACTTGGAGGGCTTCAAAAAGGGATGCCGGCGTTTTGGTTTGCCTCAGCCGGAGATTGTCGTGGCTCACCCTAAAGACTTGACTGGCGCATTGTTGGAGCGGACGGCTTATGAAAAAACGCTTCAACTCATCGAGCAATGGACACAAACCCGCCGACGGCCTGATTTTCTCGTGGTTTCGGACGATATTGCGATGCGCGGGGTTGCGCTTGCCCTGGCCACGCGGGGAATTCCGATTTCCGATGCAGGGGCCAAGCCTGTGCGCGCAAAAAATGGCCGGGGAAACAACGGTTTGGGAGTGTTGACGGTTGCCAACGAGGGGGTCGAGCATCATTATGGAATTCCGGTTCTAAAGTATGAATTTTCTCCAAGGAAAGTTGCGACGGAATTGATTGAAACGCTCCGTGCAAAAATCGAAAGAAAACATTCCGACTTTAAACTAAAAAAAATCCCCGGCCGGATTTGCGGGCTGGCGTCTCGGAAGGAACTCCTATCGTCTTGCAAAAAGAGTTCATCCGCTTCGCTGAAAATCTTGCGCGATTTGGGGTTTACACTGGTCGAACTATTGGTCGTTCTTTCCGTTTTGGCGCTTTTGTTTGCAATGATGGCGCCCGCGTTGAAAACCGCCCGGGATGCGGCGAAAAGCGCCGTCTGCATGGGCAATCTGAAAAATCTCGGCGCCGCACTGCATATTTATGCCCAGGATAACGATGGAAGAATTTGTCCTCCTTGGGATGGAACGCATTGCTGGATCTCCCTGCTTTCCCCGAAATATATCCAGAATTGCGACGTGGCGGTTTGTCCCTCCGGGGATCCGGCCCGGTATGTCGACACCATGAAAACTTACGGTTTTCGGGCGCCGACGGGCGCCTCCTCGTTCAAATACGAAAACTGCGTCGTGCTCGCCGACATTTCAGAACCCGCCGAGTTTTTTATTTTGGCAGACAGCATTTTTCTCAACGCCGCCAGCCCCAATTATCTCAAACAAAGATATTATTTCGATGCCGATCCCAACACCCCCATCGATCTGCGGCATGCCGGAAAAACCAAGGCCAATACTCTGATGCTCGATGGCAGCGTCCAGCAAAGGGACGCCTCATATTTTACCAATCTGTTTCGTTTTAACAATTACGTTGTGACTTATAAAACCCATTGATTTTTTCGCATGAAAACCTTTTTCATCTGTTCCCTTCTTATTTTTGCCATGGCAGGCTATGGAACCGGCGCGGAGACTTACTCCTTTCCCTTCCCTCTTTTGTCCAAAAAAGGGGCTGACGGCTCGCCCCATATTCATTTGGGCGGGGGATTTGTGCAAAAGGAAGGGGAGGCGCTTTGGATCGAGGCGGAAGACGCCACAATGCCGGGGCGATCGAAAATCGAGGAAAGTCCGTCCGGCGGAGGGATATGTTTGGGGGGTGTCCTCGCCGCGGGGTATGATTTCTTTTTGACCAAGGGCGGGCATTACGCGGTCTGGGCCAGGATGTATTTTGGCGACAGCCAGCTCAATTGGCCGCACAGCCAGCATATGGACGACGGCCCGCTGGAAAAGCTTGGCACGGATGTCGCCCCCGCCATGAAAGGAAAATGGGTCTGGGTGAAGCTGGGCGGGTATGATTTGAAGGCGGGAATTCACCGGTTTGCGCTGGACGCATGGCCCGGGCAGGCGAGGATCGACAAGCTGCTTGTCACTCCCGGCAGGGATTTTTTGCCAAAGGAGTCCGGACAGCCCGGCATGTCCAAATCGCAATGTCCGGCGGGCGAACTGGCAACCCTGGATTTCTGGCCGTGCGCTGTGGAAAAATGGGAAAAGTTGGAGGTGGACGCAAATTTGAATGGCGGCTCGGTCCGGATCAGTTGTTCGAACGACTGCGGCAAAAACTGGCGGATGCTTCCCGAACAGGGAGGTTTGGAGATGGTTGCCGTCCGGAATGACGGGCGGGATAAAATCCGTTTCAAACTGGAGGTGGGCGCTTCCGCCGATGGAAAGAGTCCGGTGATTCGCGGATTGAAGCTTCATTATGATGCCGGCGGCGAAAAAAATCATTTGGTCGCGCTGAGCGGTTCCACGATGGAGATTCAATTCGACCGCCGCACCGGCATTGTCCGAAAAATCAGACATCCCGGCGGAGCTGTGTTTTTGCATGAGGAACTGGCCGGTTATCCGTTTGAACTCTTCGAATGGGACCAGGGCGGGCGCCGCATCGTCCGTCTGCCGGATCCCCCGGAGTGCGATTTGACGGCCGCTTCGTCCGAACATCTCCGCTTTCAATACCGGTGGCCTGATCGGAGACTTGCGGTCGATTGCGAGGCAAGAATGGTTCAGGACGGAAGCATCTGGAGAATCGGTGTTGATAACCTCACCGAAAGGCGGATCACGGCGGTGACATATCCCAGCCTGGGATTCAGGGTGGGGCGGGAAAGCCGCGATGACACACTCATTTATCCGCGCATCTGCGGCGATTGCATCCAGGATCCGTCCAGCCAGGGGAAGATCAGCTTTGTTTATCCCGCGCAGTGTTCGATGCAATGGATGGATCTTTGCGATGAAAAGGATGGGGGCGTTTATTTTTCCAGTCATGACCGGACAACACAGTTGACCACGATCGAGTCCCAGCCCTTTCCTGAATTCGCGCCCGGGTTCGTGAAATTAAGTTTCACCAAACATATTGCGATTGAGCCCAAAAGCCAGTGGTGGTCCCAGGATTATTTTGTCGGTTTGCATTCCGGCGACTGGCATTGGGGCGCCGACCGGTATCGGGCCTGGGCGGAAACCTGGATGAAAAAGCCTGATACCCCCGCCTGGCTCAGGCAAAGCATGGGGTGGATGGGCTGGATGCTTCAGGAGAAAAAGGGCGGGTTTTCCAGCCAGATGGGCGGGGCGTTGAAGGCCGGTGTGGAACTCGACCTGGATCCCATCCAGTTTTGGGGGCAAATGCTGAAAGACAAGGACGGCCGCCATGGCGGCAATGAGGCTTCCTATCTTCCGGATCTGGATTACGGAGGCGAAAAAGAATTCATGGATACGGTCGGAAATCTCCGGGCCTCCGGCAAACACGCGGGCTTTTATATTGCGCCAAATATCTGTGAGTATTGGGGCTTTGCCATTCTTCCCCAATACCAGGGAAAATTGCCGCCCGGCATTCCCATTCCGGATTGGGAGGGCGGTTACAAGGATTTTGCCACAAGGGATCACAAGGGCAATCTTTCCCTGGGACAGATGTGTCCATGGGCGGAGGGATGGCGAAAATACGTCCATTTCTGGTCAATCGAAAAATACATCCGGGAATACAAGGTTTCGGGACTCTACTACGACACCCTTGGCTGCACCGCGGTCGCGAATTGTTTTGATTCGCAACTTCACCACGATGGCAGGCTCCACGTTGGGACCGGCGGTCAGGGGTATCTGGAAATGGTGCGTCAGGTCAGGGAGGCCGGGCGGAGCGCGGACAAGGATTTTTACCTGGCCGAGGAGGGTGTCAGCGATGTGTATGGACAGTACATTGATCTGCATCTCATCTCGCCATGCGGAGCGGGGGGAAGCGCCTGGTGGAAAAAGCCTTTTCCCGAAATGTTCCGTTACACCTTCCCGGACTATCTGCTCATGGATGGCTTTTGCAACCGGCAGGGCAAAAAAGCCTGCCCCGGCATGCTGGACGCGGAGCAGACGGTCCGGAATGTTTTCCTGATGGGACACCGCTTTGATTTGTTGCAGCAGTGGGTTCTCAGCCCCTCGTCGCCCGATTACAAGGGGTTGGATTATTTGAAACAGACCCTCCGGCTTCGTTCCCGGATCAACGATTTGTTTGCCAGGGCGCGGTTCAGGGATACGGTTGGATTGAAAGTCGGCAGCGACAGGGTTCGCGCAAAATTATTTCAATATAAAAATGAGAAAGGGCGGGGGTGCATTGTGACCGTTGCAAATCCCCGGAATGTCCGGGACGAGGAAATAACCGTTGATGAGCCGGAGGTTGGCGGGCTTGAAAATGTGTTTGCCTTCACCGTGGATGGCGCCTTCAAGAAACTGGAGTTTTCCCGCCGGGGCGGACGGGTGGTTTTTGCCGCGCCGGAGAGTTCGCTTTCGGCTGTTTTGCTGCCGGACAGGGGGATTCCGCTGCTGCTGACTTTTGGAAGCCGGATTTCGCAGCCGGGCGAAAACGTCACGCTGCCGGTATCGGTCGATAACATTGCCGGGGAACGGCGGACCATCGGCCTGGAATTCGAAATGCCGGAGGGAGTTCAACTGATCGCGGCAAGTTTGGGTGAAACCAAACTGGCTCTGAGCCGGGAGCACGGCAACCGGCCTGGTCTCAAGCTCGAACTTGAAAAGGGTCAAAGCGCCGGAATTCATCTTGAGCTGAAGTTAACCCCTGGGATCTCGCCAGGATGCCATTCCATAAAGGCAATCGCCAAAATCGCAGGTGAAACCGTTGCCGCCCGGGAGGCGCGATGGTTGATCGGACATTGATGGACTGCATATTGTTTGAAGCCATGAGAGAAGAGGGGATTGCCGGGGGCATTGACGGGGGATCGTCATTTTGCGCGGATCCTGAGGCGTTGCTTCGTTGATGGATTCAGGTTGTCGCGTATGTCCTTTTGGGGACGTCATTCAATGAGTGTATGCCAACGAGCACATTTTTACTTGTATGCGAGCGCGTACATGTTGTCTTTGTCACCATGAAAGTCACCACTTCCCGTTCTCTCTACATTTCTGCGCCGCGTTCTTTTTGCATGGCGTTCTCGAGCAACTGGGCGGCTTCTTCGCGGCCTTCGCGTTTTGCGTAGTCGAGGGCGGTATGGCCGGAATCGGTTTGGGACAGGGCGCTGGCGCCGTTTTCCAACAGGATGCGGAGAATGGCCGCGTCGCCTTTCTGGGCGGCCCACATCAGCGCCGTCTTGCCGCGCTCGGCGATGGCGTTGACGTTGGCGCCGCGTCGGACCAGGGTTTCCACGGTCTGTTGGTGGCCGTTGGATGCGGCGGTCATCAGGGCGGTGCTGCCGTTGTCCGCCTGGGCCTCCAGTTCCGCGCCAAAGGAAAGCAGGATGTTGATGATTTTGGTGTATCCATTCCATGCGGCGCAGATCAGGGGCGTCCATCCCTCGGCCAGACGCAGGTTGGCGGCCGCCCCTTGGGTCAGGAGATGCTGGGTGGCTTGAATCTTTCCGTGCATGACCGCGTTGACCAGTTCGGCATCGCGATCCATGGCATCCACGGAAATGCGGGCGGTGCTGGAAAGGGCGCGTTTCCCGGACGGCGTGGGAACAACCGGCAGATAGAAATCAAGATAGGATTGGATCTGGGATTGTGGAACATCCCGCGGCTCCAGCAGTTCCATCCGTTCGGTCAGGTTTCCTGCGGAAATGAGAACCTTGCCTTCGCCAAGCAGCGGAAACAAAAACGCCTCGCAGGCGCTGCGATTGTTGTTGGAGCGGGTCCGGATTTCCTCGAGTTTTTGGCGGATGGTGCTGTAGGTCTGGAGGCGCGAATAATCGGGGGCGCCTTCCCGGCCTTCCGTCCGGAGGACCTGGATGGGAACCGAGTCGAGGGCTGCGATGGCCGGCGGCGGCGGAGTGGACGCCCGGGCGGACGGCGTGGCCGTGGGAACCGCCATGCTCATGTGAGGCCGTGAGGGGGCGCAGCTGGCGGCGGGTTTGAAAAGCTGGGCCGGGGCGCGCAGTTGCTCCATTTCCATCGGGCGCTGGTTGGGCTGGTAGGAACGGAGGGATCGGGAACGCATGTTGGCCAGGCCAAGCCATGCCGCGCCGGTGTTCCGGTTGGAATCCAGGAGTTGTTGGATTTCCGTGTGATGTTTTTCCGTGGCAAAATCCAGGGCTGACCGGCCTTTTTGTTCGCGCAGGGAGGCATCGGCGCCCGCCTCGATCAGAAGACGCGCGGTTTCCAGATGCCCGTTTTCAGCCGCCAGCATGAGTGGACTGCGTCCCTGATGGTCTGTGGCATCGGACGCCGCCCCGTGTTTCAAAAGGATTTTCACGATTTGCGGGTGTCCGTTTCGGGCCGCCCAGAGAAGGGGGGTGAAGGAGTCCTTTTCGTTGACGGAGTTTGGATTGACGCCCCGCGACAGCAGTTCCTGGACATTGGCGGCGCTCCCCATCGCCGCCGCGCGCAGGAGCGCCGCGGTGTTTTCCTCTAAACCGGTATTCGGGCCGGAGGGATTGGAACTCACCAGTCCAGATTAGCTGAAGAGAAGATATCTTTCCAGACATTTGACATGGCCCGGCGATTGCAAGAGGGCGTTGCAATCTTTGGCGGAAACGGTTTCCCAGCCAGTCTTGACTCAGGGCAAACGCATTAAAAATCGGACCGTGTTTCCACCATGACGGAACTTTGGCAGACAGGCGCAAAGTCGACTGGATTCCCGCTTTTGCGCATACGCGTCAACCTAAGACTTTTTGCCACGGAGTCCCCACGGACATCCCTCAGACCCTGATTCCCTTTGCCCTCCTTCCCGCGGCGATCCTTATCGCAAGAGGGCGTTTTATCTGCATGGCGCAGTTGGGCTGCGCCATGCAGATAAAACGCCCATCTGGCCATTGTCAGCCAGACGCAATGCTTGGGCAGGAGGGAGGAGGCACGCCACGAGCAGAGTCGAGTGGACAGGGTCGGGGGATGTCCGTGGGGACTCCGTGGCCAATCCGCATGCTCTTGATTCTTTCCTGTGCTGGTTCATGGAAAAGTTAGGTTGACGCGAATGCGCGAAAGCGGGAATCCAGAGGTCTTCTCATCGCCTTCGCAATCCCCGATTTTAATGCGTTTGCCCTGAATCTTGACTGCCGACGCGCGGCATGCTTAATAAAACGCATCGATGCTGCCGTTTTTCGCAGATTTCAAGGCGGGGGTTCCCATTGCCGGGCAAATCGTCCAGGCGGTCAAGAAAGCGGTCTTTTCGGGACGGATGAGGGCGGGCGCCAGGTTTCCTTCCGTCCGGACCATCAGCCAGGAATTGCGCGCCAATCCCAACACGGTTCACAAGGCGGTGGAAGCGCTGGTCAAAGAGGGGATTCTTGAGGTGCGGACGGATCTTGGCGTGGTGGTGGGAAAAAACGTCAAGGCCACACCCGGGCAGCGCCGTGAATTGCTGGAGGAGGATGTTGAGAGCCTGATTGGTGAGGCGAAAAAATTACGGTTGGATGTTGACGACGTGCTTCAGTCCGTCAGGCAACATTGGAAAAAATCATCCTGAGAGATTCGCATGGATTCCATTATTGAGACTCACAACTTGAACCGCCGCTTCGGACGCACGGAGGCGGTGCGGGATCTTACCTTTCAAGTTCCGGAAGGAACGATCTACGCCTTTCTGGGGCCGAATGGCGCCGGGAAGACCACCACCATTCAGATGCTGCTGAACATTCTGCGGCCAACCTCGGGGGAAGCCCGGATTCTCGGGGTTGACTCGAAATCCGTCGGCCCCGCCCAGCTTGTCCAGATCGGTTATGTGTCGGAAAACCAGAAGCTGCCCGAAGCAATGACGGTTTCCGAATTTCTTGCCTGGTGCAAACCCATGTATCCATCGTGGGACGACGCCTTTTGCAAGGATCTCCTGGCCCGCTTCGAACTTCCCGCCGACCGCAAGTTGAAACATCTTTCCCGCGGCATGAAGATGAAGGCGGCCCTTCTTGCTTCGATTGCCTATCGCCCCAGGATTCTTGTCCTCGACGAGCCTTTTTCCGGCCTTGATCCTCTCATGCGCGACGAGTTTATTCGCGGCGTTTTGGAGCTTTCGGAACGGGAGAAATGGACGGTGTTCATTTCCTCCCACGATATTGACGAGGTCGAGAGGCTTGCCGACTGGGTGGGCATTCTCAATATGGGAAAACTTCACCTTTCGGAGGCGCGCGAATCGCTCCAACGCCGTTTCCGTAAGATTGAATTCACGGTTTCCGAGGAGAACCGGAAGCTTCCCGCGTCCCTTCCCGGCCAGTGGATGGTTGCCGAGGCGGCGGGATGCGGCGTTCGTTTTGTGACGGGTGAATATCGGAATGGGGAAACCGAGGCGCAGATCCTTAAAATTTTCCCGGATGCCGTTCAGATTGCCGTGGCGCCCATGCCGCTTCGCGAAATTTTCCTGGCGCTTGCCCGCACGTTTCGCATCACTCCCACCCTTTAAAAACGAACGGACTTCCGGTGAAACTTTTCTTTCATCAATTTAAAAAGGATTTCCGCCACACATGGATCTTGTGGCTGGTTTGGTTTGTTTTCGTTGTCATCCAATTCGCGCTGGCGGCCTGGAATGTCAGCCCGTCCGATTTCGTGCGCCAGGGTTTTTACACCCAGCTTGCCGGGCTGGTTCCGATGATTCATTCATTGGTTCTTTTTGTTCTCATCCCGGCGTTGATTCTCCAGGAACCGACCATCGGCGTCACCGCAACGTGGTTTACGCGTCCGATGCCCCCGCTGACCATTCTGACGAGCAAGCTTCTTTCGCTTCTCCTTTTGGCGCTGGTTCCCCTGATTGGCCAATGCGCGGTTCTGGCTTCCCATGGCATTGTCCTTGGCGATGTGATTCTCGCCGGGATTCAGATCGGACTGAACGAACTGGCATGGATCACCCTCGTGACCGTATTGGCGGCGCTGTCTCCAAACTTTGGCTGGTTTATCATTGCGGCGGTGATTTTTTTCGCCCTTCAGTATTTTGGCGGATGGATTGTTTCGTGGGTATCCCTTTTTTACGCAAGGAAAAACCTTGTCGCATCCAGTCCGGACGCCGTTTCCGCCATCTGGCAAAGCCGGCTGGTTGCCAGCGACATTTTGCGCATGTTTTTTTTCCTGGCCGTCATTCTGACGCAATACCTGTGCCGCAGGACCCGGCTTTCCTTGATTTTTGTTGGAATTGGTTTTCTCGCCTCGTTTCTTGCCTCTCATTACTGGCCGTGGGATTTTCTCAAGTCCCGCCAGGGTTCAACCGCCGCGTCTCATCCTTTTGACGCTTCGAAAATCCAATTGGAACCCACGGGGTGCCAACTTCATTCCACGCCCGCGTGGCAGGGGGGAGATGCCCGGAAAACCATGGGGATCAATATTTTTTATTCCGGGATTGACCCGAAATATCGAATCAGCCTTCAAAGCAAGGGCGGGGAATTGACCTGTTCCGACGGAAAGAAAATACCCCTTTCTTCCAACAATTCATTTAGTGGCGGTTTTCTGCCGCCGGACCTGTTCCAGATTGGGGCGGCCACAGGCAACATTCCCCTGCTTTCCCACAACGGGGTCTGGAGCGATCATTCATGCCACGTATTTGGTTTGTTTTCCATGGATGAGAAGACTTTTGCCTCAAATGCGTCGAAGTCTGGAATCGCGACTTTCCGGTTGAAAGGCAGCGTTTCGCATGATCGTATTTTTTTTGAGATTCCGTTGAGGAAAGGCGCTTGTTTCGCGAGGGGATCGGAACGGACCACCATAACCGGGATGCTTCCGGCTTCCGAGGGGATTCATGTCACTCTCAGCGAGCGGACAGTCCAGCTCCTTCTCAAACCGCAGCCTTTTCAAAGGCAGGCGCCGGTTTTCATTTTGATCAATCGAAAACGTGAGGAGGCCATTGTTGCGGAGGGCGGGAACCAGTTCCACGGGGGCATGGTTGCGAATTTCCTGGGAGGACGCATGGGATTCATGTTTGCCGCCTTTGCGGCGAGAGACAATCAGGTGGAGCGCGTTGCGACATTCCGCATTTTTTTCGGACCTTCGGAAAATACGTTTCCCCGGCGGAGCCTTCCTGTCGTCCTTGATCATGCATGGCTCGCGGATGCGGTTCTTGTGGGGCTCGAGCAGGTTTCTGACGGCAATTTTGAAAAGACAATCACGATTCCGAATTTCGCCCTTGATGGGAGCAACCATCGGAATTTGATGGGCATCCACCATGTTGAACCCGATCTGGCGGCTCTCAACAGTATTTCCCTTCCTGAAAAACCGACTCGTTCCGATGTATGGGATTATATTCTCAAAATTCATTTTTCATCGAAATGCCAATGGTCAACCTCGGATCGCGATCCCCAGGTCGAAATGTTGAAGAAACTCGGCTCTGAGCATGCCGCGGAGTTGGTTTTTGCCGTCAGTTCCCTGCCAGCCGCCTATCACGAAATTGAAGCGCTCAAAACGTTCGATCTCAGGCAGAGCGGAGTGAAGCCGATGGTTCTTCGTCTTCTGCCTCAAAGCCAGGATCTTATTGTGCTGGTGACCAGGAATCAATGGGAAGCCGACGCGGCGCCGGTCCTTTTTGAAAAAATTGTCAAACAGAGGCCCGGGGAACATCTTGACAGAAGATGGATATCGGCGCTTGCCTCGGTGAGAAATCCAGCCACCTACGATGCCTTGATTTCCTACGTCGAGGCGAAGTCCGGGGAGTGGCGGCACGATGAATATCTCGATGATATCCGGGACCTCCCCGGTCCCCTTGTCGCGGCGATGGTCAACCGGGTCTGGACAAAAGTCCGCAAAACCAAGGACGAAGTTCTTTTCATCAAAACGGCCGCGACATGGGGGATCACCGACGCTCTTGATCGCGCGGTGGAAATTCTTTCCGAACCGGTCGATAACGACAAGGAAAAGCAGGCGTTGCGCAACAAAGCCAGGGAAGCCATGCGTTTCATCACCCCCTGTTCCGACCGCCTGCTGGACGCCGACATCGTGACCTGGTATTCGGCGAACAAGGGAAAGATGACCTTTGACCCGAGCCTTGGGGTTTTTCTCTTCAGCGCTGTTGCGACTGCTCCGGATCAACCCTGGCCAGCGCCTGCCAAATACATGAGTTCCCTGGGACGGCGCGCCGTCGCGGGCGATGCAACGGCTGTTGATGAAATCGAAAACGTTTATACCCGGTTGATCGAAAGCCTTGATCCCAAGCGGGACGAAGGAAAGATCAAGCGTCTCCGAGGGCTTGTTCGAAACGCCTTCAATGTCCTCCGGGACGAGATGGTGAAAAATCCGGATGTTTTCCGGATTTTGGAGCAGGTCAATAAGAAGGAGAAACTTCGCGTTTTCGCGCCGGGCGCCTGCGGCAAGGCCGCTGCCGAGGGAAACGAAGCGGCTCTCGACGCCCTTGTTCATTACCAAAAATACAACTGGATGCTTGCGGATGCGCTCAACAACATTGGAGATGCGATCCGGAAAAACAATCCAAAGGCGGTTGATTTTGTCCTTGGCGTTTTTGCCGATCCAAACACCCAGACGCTGCCGGACGCAAAATGGGTGAGGGAAAAATTGATCGGCGAAATCCAAAACGCGGCCAATGCGGGGAATGGGAAGGCAAAGAGCGTCTATGAAACCATCAAAAGGTGACCCGGTTTTCCGTTGAAACCGGCAAAGCGTGAAATGTACACAAAAAAAGTGGCGGTGTGCATTTTAGATTTTTTTGGAAGGAGTAAGCTTCTTTACAATATGACTTCCGCAGGTCGTTTGCGGCTTTCAACCCCGATTTAACCATGAAAAATTTTCCCAGACCCGTTTTTTCCGCCCTGGCCAGAGCCAAACGTCAATTTGTTCCTTCCGAACGCCGCATGGCGGGGCATGTTCCCACTCTTGCCATCACGCCGGTCGCCGACGGACGGACGGGGGCGTATGAGGGAAATGTGGCGGGGACCTGGCGGTTGGTGGAGAAGATTTACCGGTCGATTGTCCGGAATGTGCGGCTGCCCGACGGCACTCCGGTGCGGGTGGTGGTGGCGCCGGAGATTGTCTATGGCGCGCGGACGGGCGCGCTGGCGCAGGAGTATTACACCCGCGAGGGGGTGAGCGCCAACATCTGGGTGAGCCGTTCCTGGGCTTACAGCGACGAACTGATGAGCGCTTGCATGGGGATTGGCAGCAGCGAATGGCAGCAGGCGGCCTATGGATTGAACCAGACGGATCGTCCCGGCGCGGTGTGGTTGAAGGCGTTTACTGCGGCCATGGATGAGAAAGGGCGTCCGATTTTCTGCGTTTACAATCCGGATCTGGAAAGAGAGGACGGGGATTTGACGCCTTACGTTGAGGAGAGGTTGCTGCGTTTTGCCCGGTGCGCGGCGGCGGCGGCCGAGATGCGCGGCAAAAACTACCTTTCGGTGGGCGGTGTTTCCATGGGAATCATCGGGTCGGATGTGCGGCGCAACCTTTTGCTTCAATATTTTGGAATGGGGTCGGTTTCCGTGGACATGGTGGCGGTCAAGGGGCGCATGGAACGGGGTTTTTACGATCATCAGGAGCTGGAAAAGGCGTTCAAATTCATGCGGAAAAACTTCCGGTTCGACTTTGGCGCCGGCGCGCGTCCGTATTCGAACGACGATTTGCTGCGTGAATGCATCAAAATGACCATGATTGTGCGCGATTTGATGATCGGCAATCCGCGGCTGGCCGATCCGGCGGTGGGCAAGGCCCAGGGATTCCGCGCGGATGTGGAGCATGCGCAGGGTGTCAACGCCATCCTGGCCGGCACGCAGGGGCAGCGCGCATGGACGGATTTGTATCCGAATTATGACCTGACCGAATCGATGCTTTGCAGTTCCTTTGACTGGAACGGGTTTCGCGCGCCGTATCTGGTGGCCACGGAAAACGACTCAAAAAACGGCATCGGCATGCTGGTGGCGAACCTGCTCTCCGGAATGCCGCAGCTTTTTGCCGACATCCGGACAAACTGGACGGTGGAAAGCGTGAAGCGGGCCACGGGCAAGGATATCTCCCGGGTTGCGCCCAATGGTTTTATCGACAAGAGAAACTCCGGCGCCGGAGCATTGGATTATGCGCTGGATGTCTTTTCGCTGGTCAAGGGAGTCAGGCAGATGAGAGTCCAGGAGGTGGCGGACGCCATCCGCAAGGACAGGAAATTGCGGCAGGAACTCATCGACAAGGCCATTCGCCACACCACTTACATGGCGGCTGTGCTGGAGTATTTCCCGGGTGACGGCCTTTCCAGCCATTATCGCACGCCGGGCGGAATCCCGATGACGGCTTATCGTTACAATGCGGTGGGCGAGATGCTGACCTGTTCGGTGGTGGAAGGCGAAACCATTGATTTGCCAAAGGATGTGGCGGATCATATCAGCCAAGTCACTGACAGAACCTGGCCGGAGAGCTATTGGGCGCCACGCGACATGTCTTCTTTCGATTATATGTCGAGGATCGGTCCCAACCACGACGCCAATTCATTCGGGCACATTGGAGCGGACATGATCACCCTCAACGCCATGCTGCGCATACCCGTGGACATGCACAACGTGCCGAAGGACCAGATTTTCCGTCCCACCTTGTGGGATCGGTTTGGCGGGGACGATTTCCGCGCCTGCGAAAAGCTCGGCCCGGTTTATCGGTGAGGGGACAGGCTGAAGAAGCGCCTCATCGAGGAATCTTCACCGGCGCGCCTTTGGCGGCGCTGGCATAGATGGCGTCGATCAATTCCATGACGATGAGCCCTTCCTCGCCGGTGGCAATGTGGGGCCGGTTGTTGAGGATGGCGTCGCAGAAGTGGTACATGGATTTTTTTGCGGCCGGGACGGGGGGATGGAGGGCCATGTCATAGCGGGCGCCGTTGCGTTCCAGGAAGATTTCCGCCTCGAATTCGTACCCTTCGCCTTTGTTGCACTGGATCAGTCCGGCTTTTGTTCCAAGCAGGCGGGTTTCCATCAATTCGTTTTGCTTGATGTTGGCGGCCCAGGAGGCTTCCACCTCCAGGGTGGCGCCGTTTTCAAATTTGACGAGGCCCACGGCGAGATCCTCCACATCGAAGGTTTTGCCTTCCTTTTTGGCGATGGCGGTGGCGATGGGGTTGTAGGTGCTGCCCATGACCCAGGTGGGTTTGGGATAGCCCATGAGCCAGAGCGCCAGATCGAGGCGGTGCACTCCCAGGTCGATAAGCGGCCCGCCGCCAGCCAGGGATTTGGTGCCGAACCAGCCGCCGAAACCCGGCATGCCGCGGCGGCGATGCCAGACGGTGCGGGCAAAATAGACATCGCCGAGGATTCCGGTGTCCACCTCCTGTTTCAAGGCCCAGGCTTGTTCGGTGAAGCGATAGGAGAAGTTGATCATGATCCGCTTTCTGGCTTTTTTGGCGGCGGCCAGCATTTCGCGCGCTTCCCCGGCGTTCATGGCCATGGGTTTTTCGCAGAGAACATGGCATCCGGCCTTGAGGGCGGCAAGAGTCAGGGGTTTGTGGAATTTATTCGGAGTGGCGACGCTCACCACGTCGAGTTGTTCGCCCTCAAGCATTTTTTCGGCGGAATCGTAGCGGCTCTGGATGCCGTGTTTGTCACCGATGTCCTTGAGCCGTTCGGCGTTGGGATCCGCGATGGCGGCCACCTCCACCTGGGGGTGGTTTTTGTAATCGTTGATGTGAAACTGGCCCATTCCAAGGCCAATGATGCCGACTCGCAGTTTTTTCATGGGATTAGGCGCCAGGGGCGCCGAGGTTTAAGGTTGAGGTTCAAGGTTTAAGGCAGGCGCCAACAGCCTTCCCGGCCATGCCAGGGCTGGTCGCGCGGGCCGTCTTCAGTCCAAACAACCTGCGCGGCGCAACGCCGCGCAATCAGAGTTTCGATTCCTGCAGCACGCCGGCCTTGCCAAACTGGGCGTCCTTTGGCGCGATTTTTTCAAGAGGTTGATAGTTTGGACAACTGTCGGCCTGGATGATTCTCGGGGCGGCCCAGAAAACGGCGTTGCCGATCACTTTCTGCACATTTTCGTTGTGAAAAGTGGGGTAGGTTTCATGGCCGGGGCGGAAATAAAAAATCCGTCCGTGGCCCCGTTCCCAGCAGCAGCCGCTGCGGAAAACCTCGCCCCCCTCGAACCAGGAGACGAAGATGAGTTTGTCGGGGGTGGGGATGTCGAAGCGTTCGCCGTACATTTCCTCGTTGGGCAGTTCGAAATAGTCGCCGATTCCCTGGGTGATGGGGTGTCCGGGCTCGAGATTCCAGAGACGCTCCTTTTCGGCCGCCTCGCGCCATTTGAGGGAGCAATTGGTGCCCAGCATGCGCTTGAAGATTTTTGAGAAATGCCCCGAGTGGAGAACGATCAGGCCCATTCCCTCCAGCACCCGCTTTTGCACGCGGGTGACGATTTCATCCTTCACCTCGCTGTGGGCCACATGCCCCCACCAGATGAGCACATCCGTGCCGCTGACGACCTGTTCGGTCAGTCCGTGTTCCGCATCGTCCAGGGAGGCTAGGCGGATTTCGAGCCCCGGGCGTTTCTTGAGGGCTTCGGCAAGGGTGGCATGCATGCCTGCGGGATAGAGTTTTTTGACCGCCTCGTTTTTTTTCTCGTGGCGAAATTCGTTCCAGATGGTGACTCGGATGGGGGTGCTCATGGGTTTGTGGATGGGATAAAACTGTTGTTGGATTAAAAGCGGATGCGATGAATAGCTGCCCCTAAGATGGAGTAGAAGTCCGGGGGGCGCAATCGGGATTTGTTTGCAAAAACTTTGAAAAATAGGATAAAACTTGGATGAATGAAAAATGAGACAATGGACTCCCTGATCCTGCGGGGGGATTTGAACGGCACGCTCCGCGGCGTGTTCGGGCGCCTGTTGGAGGAATTGGAGCGGAAAAAACCGGCGGTGCGCGTGCCGCATCCGCAAAACCAGATGAGGATGCAGCCGGATATGCATTTCCATTGGGCGCCCGAGGTGTTTGTCCAGTTGTCGGGATTCACGAGGTTCCGCTTTCCGGGGGAGGCATGGCGTTTGATGCCGGGAGAAACGGCCATTGTTCCCCGGGGGGTGCCGCATGGGGAAAAGGTTTATCCATGGCATGGCCCTTTTCACAACCTGGTGCTGGCATGCGAGAAGCGCGAAATCGGACCGTTGTTGATCTATCATCTGGCGGGCGAAGTGCGGCCCCGCTTCCCGGGCGGCTTGGAATACGGGCGTCTGTCTGTGCCGCGATTGCAGAGGTTGTGGGCGTATCTGGATGATTTTGTGGAGGTGTTTCATTCCTCCTCGCCGCGCCGCGTGCCGGCGGCGCGCGCCCTGTTGCAGAGTTGGCTGTTGGGGGTGTTGTCCGTGTTTGACGAACATCCGCAGTTGGAGGCGGACGAACCCTTCAAGGTGTCCCAAGTGCGCCAGTTGGTGATGACCAGGCTTGCCGATTCGTCGCTGAGTGTGCGCAAGTTGGCGGCGCAGATCCGTTGCACGCCCGATTATCTTTCACATTTGTTTTGCGAAAGCGCCGGAATGACTCTTACCTCGTTCATCAATGAACAGCGCTTGATTCAGGCCAAGGGATTGCTGGAAACGTCCGCCATGAATATTTCCGAGGTGGCGTGGGCGGTGGGGTATCAGGATGAGGGGTATTTCACGCGCCTTTTTCGAAAAGCAACCGGACAGGCCCCCCGCGAATACCGGAAACAGGCCAGGCGTTGATTTCAGTCTGACTTGGGAGCGGGGGCAAAAAATCTGAAAATTGAAATCCTTTTTGCGTGGATCCTAACAGTCTACAGCCTACAGCCTTTTTTTCGCAGCGCAATCTGTGAAAAAATCCAGGAACTGCCATTGAAAATGGTGCCCGGTTTTGAAACATGCCAAATTTTACTGGTTCAAAACGAGGCAACTTTGATGCCCGTCAAAAAGGATCTCTCGATGAATTTGCCAGATTCATGTGACGATCGTTTCACGGATTTGGTAAATTGGAATCGCGGCCAAGTCGGTGGTCGGAATGGTGGCATTTTGAGAACATGACATTCCGGCAATGGGGAGGGCGTCCCGCTTTCGATCACGCCATGACAATATCCGCGTGCGCTGAAAAACCAAGTTGCCCAAACAATTGCTCGCAGTCCTCCCACGTCAGACCGAAGGCGCGAACGTCAGCAACTCCAAGACGAGAAACGACGGCGGACAAAACAGCCGTATGGTGTTCATCAAACACCCCATCCATCATCGCATTTGCCGCCCAGTCCACCAACTGGGGCAATGTCATTTCGTGATTTCAGTTGGCTGATGCGTGAAAGCTTGGTGTTGTGCAATCCGGCGTCGGATTTGCAGTTGCCGCGCAAGGATCATCGGTTGCCGCGGACGATCCTTTCGGCGGCGGAGACATTGGCCACCGCGTGCCCCAGCTCATCGAAGCGGCCAACCTTGGCAAAAAAAGGGCGGCTGCCACGTTTTTCGGCACACCTTCGCCACAGTACTCATGGAAGCGGGGCGCAACATCCGCTTCGTTCAGGAAATGCTGGGCCATGTGAACCTGGAGTCCACGCGGATTTACACCCCGTTGAGCATCAAGGCGTTGCAGGAGGCCCATCGGCAATATCACCCGGCGAAGATGCCGGTGGCTGATGGCGTACTGGTCGAAAAAACGGGGTGAATCCCGGTTATTGCCCCAATCCTGTTTTTGTGGCATATTGGGTTGAATGCAAAATAAATTGCCCATTGAGGTTGACCCTGAAATCATGAGCGGTGCGCCGGTTTTTCGTGGGACGCGCGTGCCGGTTGAAATCCTGTTCAATTATCTCATGGATGGTGTCAGTTTGGACGAATTTCTGCGCTGTTTTCCCATGGTTAAAGCCGAGGATGCGCGGCAACTATTGGAACACTCCAAGCAGGAAGCCTTGCATGAGGTGGCGGCTTGAAGGTGTTTTTTGACGAGTGCATGCCCCGGCCGCTCATTGCGCTTCTTGCCGGGTTGGAGATCGAGACGGCGCAGGGGATGGGGTGGGGCCGCAAGAAAAACGGGGAGTTGCTCAAGCTGACGGAAACGCAGTTCGAGGTTTTTGTCACCACGGATCGGAACCTCCGTTATCAACAGAATTTGAAGGGGCGGAAAATTGCCATTCTGGTTTTGACGCCCAACGTGTTGAGCGTTTTGCTGTCCAACTATGTCCGCATCGGCGCCGCGATCAAGGCGATGCAGCCCGGCGAGTATCAAGAGTTGACATTGGCATAGTGAAATCTTGGGACCTTGGGGAATGTCTGAAACCTGTCTTGTCTTTAGACGCATTGTCGGAGCCCATGGATCTTGGCACGGAGTTGGCAAGGGGAGGGGGGAGGCAAAAGGCTGAAATTTTAGGCTTGGTTCAACGGTTCAGGGTTCACGGCAAGAGATAATGGACAATTGACAAAGGACAATGGACAAGGGGCAAGGTTTTAGGCGCTAATCCAAACTTTCATTCTGCCGCGGAGGGATGAAAAAATTATCTTGCCATTCACAATGCTGATTTTCCTAACAGTCTACGGGCTAAGCCTACAGCCTTTTTTTCGCAGCGCAGTCCGCGAAAAAATCCAAGAACTGCCATTGAAACTATTGCCCGGTTTTGAGCCATGCTGAATGGCGATAGGTCTTCCATTCGGGGGCTGGATCTCGCAACCCATGGGGGGCAGGAAAAACTGGGTTATTGATTTTTTTTCATTTAAATGTTGCAAAATCAATATCCTGTGTTAAATTTTTAACATTCCATGAAAATCGCCCCTTCACCTTTTCCCGGTCGGCAGAAAGCGCTCATCGATTTGGTGGAGGATGCCGGCGCCTGCACCTATGCGGAAATCGCGGAGCGGTTGGGGGTTTGCGTGATGACGGTGCGGCGCAATGTGGATCAGCTGGTTCGCGACGGGCGATTGATCAAGACACTGGGGGGGGTGCAGTGCGCTCACGCGCCGGCGGACTTCTATGAGTCCGATCTGGCATCACGACTTTCGATTCACCGCGCTGAAAAATGCGCCATCGCCCGCAAGGCGCTGGAGTTGATCAAGGGGCCGGAAACGCTATTTTTGGATGGCAGTTCCACGTGTCAGGCGTTTGTCCGCGTGTTGGCTGAAAGCGGGCATAAACTGACCGTCATGACCAATTCGCTGTTGATTGCGCGTGAGGCGGGGCGTTCACCCCATTTGAAAGTCATTCTGGTGGGTGGACAGTTGGATTCCGAATCGTTCAGTTGTTTTGGCGAGACGAGCGAAGAACAATTCAAGGGGTATTATGTCGATAAGGCTTTCTTTTCAACCAAGGGATTTATTCCCGCCGAAGGAACCTTCGAATCGGCGGTGGGGCTGTTTCGAATCAAACAGTTGGTGGCGGAACGCGCAAAACAGGTAATCCTTTTGGCGGATCATTACAAATTCGGTCAGCGGGCTTTGTGCAAGGTGTTGAATACTTCCCAAATTCACGTGGTGGTCACGGATTCAGGCTTATCCCGCGATGAGCGTGAGCGGCTCAAAAAAACGCGAATGAAAGTTTGTGTTGCGGAAACCGGCAACCGGAATGCGGGAGGTTCGCATGCTTGAAAAAGCGCAAAATCTGATCCGCAAAGCTCAGGCAGGACGTTATGCCTTGGGTTATTTTGAGAGTTGGGATCTTGAATCGTTGCAAGGGGTGCTGGACGCGGCGGAGAAGTGCCAGGCGCCTGTGATTGTGGGGTTTAATGGCGAGTTTCTAACCCGCCAGGGACGCGCGCTTGCGGAAAGGTTGCCGCTTTATGCGGCGATGGGACGGGCGGCGGCGGAAACGACACGGGCATCATGCGCTTTGCTTTTCAATGAATGCACCAACAGCCATTGCCTCCAGGCGGCGGTGGAGTTGGGGTTCAATATGATCGCGGTTGCCGATGGAATGAACGATCACGGACAATATACCGAAAAGGTGACCCAACTGGCGTCTTTCGCGCACGAACGCGGCGCCGCGGTCGAAGCCGAATTGGGAGAGTTGCCCTGCGGCGCGTCAGGATCGGTCGATGCCAGCGGTGCGTCATCCACAAATTCCGGACAAGCCGCTGCTTTTGTCGCGATAACCGGAATCGATCTCCTGGCGGTGAGCGTGGGCAATGTGCATATTCGGTTGGAAGGGAAGGGTGGTCTCGACTTGGGACGGCTTGAAGAGCTTCGCCGGAACGTGCCGGTTCCATTGGTTCTTCACGGTGGCACGGGGATTTCGGACGCTGCTTTACGGGAAGCCATTGCCATGGGAGTGGTGAAGGTTAACTACGGCACTTGCCTGAAACAGCGATATTTGGCGATGTTGCGTTTGGGATTGGGCTGTGCCATTTCCAATCCCCATGCGTTGTTGGGGATGGGCGGCGAGGAAGACCTTAAGGTAATCACGCGCAAGGCCGTGCGTGACGTGATGTTGGAACAAATCGAAAGCCTGGGATGTTGTGGCAAAGCATGAATCCATGAGCCGAAAAAAATGAAAACTTCCCGAATCCGCCAATCGACAACGGTTCCAGTGGAGAAAAAGCGGATCACCGTTTGTTGCGCGGGTATTCTCGTGGCGGATACTTTTTGCGGTCCCATGAAAAAGTTGCCTTCCGCAGGACAGCTGCTGTCGGTTGAGACCATGCCATCGAAAGCGGGCGGTTGCGCGGCCAATGTGGCCATCAATCTGGCCAGGCAAGGATTTGTCGTTGAGGTGGCCGGGAGGCTGGGCCGTGATTCCGCCGCCCGGTTTCTGGTGGATTGTTTTGCGGCGCATCACATTGGAACCCGCAACCTGACTTGGAGCGAATGCCAGCCGACGAGCAAGACGGTGGTTCTTATCGTTGAAGGACAGGATCGGCGTTACCTTCATCATTTCGGCGCCAACCGCGAGTTTACGGTGGGCCAAATGGATCGAACCGGGCTGGAAAATTGCGGGGTTTTCTATCTCGGCGGACTTTTTGCCATGCCGTCGCTGAAATCCGGTGAACTTCTGGATCTGCTGAAGTTCTGCCGCAACCGCGGGGTCACGAGCGTAATTGATGTAGTGGTTCCCCAGTCGGTGAAAGGCATGGCGGAGTTAAAACCTCTTTTGCCGCATATCGATTGGTTCCTGCCGAATGACGACGAAGCGTTTCAATTCACCGGCGTCCGTGATCCGCTTGGGCAACTGCGAATTTTTCGGGAGGTTGGAGCGCATAACATCGTCATTACCCGCGGCAAAAAAGGCGCGGTGGTCGCGCAGGGAGACACTTATTGGCACGCCGGCGTTTATTCTATGAAAGCGATCGATTGCTCAGGATCGGGCGACGCGTTCAGCAGCGGCATGATTACGGGCATTCTGCGGGGGTGGGACATGCCGCGAACATTGCGCCATGCCAGCGCGCTTGGCGCATCGGCCACCCGCGCCATTGGCACAACCGCTGGCGTGTTTGATTCCGCCGAAGCGGAAACTTTTATCGCCACCCACGCTTTGCCGCTGAAAACAGGAAGATTTTAATGTTAAAAAATCTCAAGGTTTGTTATGAGGACGTTAAGTTTCGCGCTGACCTCCCCACCCCCTCCTTGTCAAGGAGGGGAATGGAAAAGCAGTGCCTTGCCAGTCTACACTCTTGAACCTTAAGCCTTACCCCTTAAATCTGCGTTGAGCAAGCCCGCCGCCGGGCGGGATTTAATTAAGACAATATGGAATTGGAAATCAAAATGCCGGATATGACGACTGCCAATAGTGTGGTCAAGATTGTCGAATGGCGCTTTCAGGAAGGCCAACCTGTCCGGCGGGGCGATTTGTTGGTTCAGGTTGAAACCGATAAAGCGGCGGTGGATGTCGAGTCGATTGCCTCTGGTGTTCTCAAGTCCATTCGCGCCAGACCGGGTGACGAGGTTTTGGCGGGTCAAGTCATTGCGGTTATTGAAACCGCTGACTCGGCTGCTGCGCTTTCTCTTCCCCTGCCGCCTGGCTCCCCCCCCTCTCCAAGTCAAAAAGAAACAGCGGTTGCCGTGACGAAGATTGTTCGCGAAAAACCGTTGAACTCAGGCGCCGCAAAACGAGGGCTTTTTGCCCGCAACCAAGAGGCGCGTCTTACAGAGCCAAAAGGCAATGTGGCGGTTGCCTCTGGCGAAATTCCCTTGAGTGCCGCCCGGCGAATCGCCGCGCGGCGAATGACGGAAAGCAAACAGAACATTCCCCATTTTTATCTGAAAATTTCCGCTGCCGCCGAAGGAATGATTCGCCGCAGGAACCTGCTGACGCCGAAAAAAATGGTTTGGGACGCGTTTTTTATTCACGCCGTCGGCAAGGCTCTGGAGAATTTTCCGCAAATGGCCTGTCGTTTCGATGACGGAAAGCTCGTTCCGTTGCCCGGCAACGCCGTGGGTGTGGCGGTTGATGTCGAGGGGGACCTTTACGTTCTGCCCGTCGAACAGCCGTCGCGAAAATCCCCTGAAACCATTTCCGAAGAACTTTGGGTTGCGGTGGATAGGTTGCGCGCCGGTGACGCGTCCGTGCGAAGAGCCATGCCAACGCGATTGACCATTACCAATCTCGGCGCCTCGGGAGTCGAGGAATTCATGGCGATCATCAACCCGCCCGAAGCCGCGATTCTGGCGGTGGGAAAAGTGTCGCCCACAGTGAGGGTGACGGCTGACCGCCAGATGAGGGTTCAGGATCGGGTGAATTTGACGCTTTCGGTGGATCACCGCGTGGTGAATGGCGGATATGCCACCCTTTTTCTCAACGCCATTGTGAAGGAAATTGAAGCGTTCTAACTAAAACAACGATCATGACTTCCGCTCCGGCAACTTTCAACTTCGCGGATCCGTACTCGAAAGAATTCCTCTTGCGACTGTATGAGCGCATGGTCCTCGTTCGTCAGTTTGAGGAAGGCGTGAAATTTCTCTTCCTGGAAGGCACCATGCCTGGCACGATTCATCAGTGTCAGGGGCAGGAGGCGGCGGCGGTGGGCGTTTGTTTTGCTTTGAACAAGAATGATTTTATTGCTTCGACGCATCGCCCCCATGGCCACGCTCTGGCCAAGGGGTTGACCCCGGAGGAAATTCTGCTGGAACTTTTTGGCGGTAACACGGGGTGTTGCAAGGGCAAGGGGGGATCCATGCACATCGGCGACATGTCCAAGGGCATGATTCCCGCCATCGCCATTGTGGGCGGTGGCATTCCGGTTGCCGCGGGCATGGCGTTGGCGTTTAAGCTGCAAAAAACCTCCCAGGTTGCCGCCTGCTTTTTTGGCGACGGCGCCACCTCGGAAGGCGCCTTTCACGAAGGCGTGACCTTGGCGGCCATCTGGAACCTGCCGGTACTCTTTGTTTGTGAAAATAATTTTTACGGCGCATCAACCCATATCAGCAAAGTCACGCGGTTAAAAACTCTCGCTGAGCGCGCCGCCGGCTATGGCATCCGGGGTGAAACCGTGGATGGCAACGATGTGCTGGCGGTTTATGAGGCGGCACGCCAGGCGATTGAGGAATGCCGCGGCGGCAAGGGACCGGTTTTGTTGGAACTGTTGACTTACCGGATAACTGGCCATTCCCGGCGCGATCCCTGCCTCTATCAACCCAAGGAGGAAAAAGAATCCTGGCAACGGCGTGAACCGATCGGCGCATTCGCCCGGCGCCTGGCGCAATGCCACGGCATCACCGAAGCCGAACTTGAACCCATTCGCGCCAAGGTGGATCGTCAACTCGCCGTGGCGGTGGCACAGGCGCGCCAGGCGCCCAAACCTTCCGTCGCCGAACTGACCACCCATGTTTTTGGTAACTCTAAATAGGTTGTTAGACTGAAGACTGAAGGAAAAAAAGCCGCCCTCCACACTAAATTCAATGTTGGCAGAAAAATGAATTGGAGATGGAATTTTTTGACAGAATGAACAGGATTGACAGGATTCCTTCAGCCTTTAGCCCTCAGCCTTTGTCCCGCCGCCGGGAGGGACTTAATTTAAACTTATCCCTTAAACCTTAAAACTTGCCCCTTGAACCTGCCATGAAACATCAAAACATAGCGGAAGCGCTTCGGGAAGGGATCGCGGAAGAAATGGAACGCGACTCGACGGTTTTCTGCATGGGCGAAGATATCGGCGTGCCCGGCGGTTGGGGGGGCGCGTTTACGGTGACGCTGGGACTGGAAAAAAGGTTTCCGGGCCGCATTTTGGACACCCCGATTGCCGAAGCCGGTTTTTTTGGCGCCGCGGTGGGGGCGGCGATGATGGGGATGCGGCCCATTGTTGACGTGCAATATGGCGATTTCCTGCTTTGCGCCATGGATCAGATTCACAGCAACGCTTCGATGATGCGATACATGTCGGGAGGAACGGCCAGCGTGCCCATGGTCATGCGCGCCCCGGTGGGCGCCACCGGACGCGGAGCGCAACATGCGCGCAATACGGAGCGGTTTTTTGTTGGCGTGCCCGGGCTCAAAGTTGTGGCACCATCAACGGCTTACGACGCCAAGGGATTGCTCAAGGCCTCGGTGCGGAATGGCAACCCGGTGATGATCTTCGAACACAAACTGCTCTACGGTTCCAAAGGACCGCGCGCCGAAAGCGGCGCGGTGGACGCCACCAGCGAAATACCCGATGTCGACTACACCGTGCCGCTTGGGACGGCGGCGGTGCGGCGCGAAGGTTCGGATGTGACAATACTGGCGTGGCTCCTGATGGCGCATGTCGCCATGCAAACGGCCAATGAGCTGGCGGTTGACGGAATCAAGGCGGAGGTGATCGATGTCCGCAGTCTTTCCCCCATTGACTATGAAACGATCGGCAAATCGGTCCAAAAAACGGGACGCGTCATCATTGTCGAAGAAGGGCCCAAGACCGGCGGGGTGAGCGCCGAACTGGCTGCCGGCATCATGGAACACTTTGGCGGCAGTCTGCTGGCGCCGATTGTCCGCGTGGCCTCGCCGGACGTCCCCGTGCCATTCGCGCCGATTCTGGAAAACGCCTATCGACCGGATCTGCCGCGAATCAGACAAGCCGTCCGCAGAATTTTGGATTTATGATTTTGGATAACTGGTGGGGCGCTGAGAGGGATAACTATTCGGTGAGGTTGTGCAGGGTGAAAGCAAACTTGTTTTTATGAAACGAACAAAGACTTGGTTATTATTGATTATCTTGGCGGGAGTGACCTTTATGAGACAAACCGAATGTTTTGCGCAAAACGCCGAGCCCGGCAAGTTGTTGTCCGAGATGCTGGCGCTGGTTGGAACGGTGCCAACGGAATCGACGGGATCGATTCGTCTCAAGACGGGCGACAAGCTGGCCTTCATGGGTGACAGTATAACGGCTAACGCCGGATACCTTGGTCTCGTTGCCCATGTTCTGAAAACCCAGTATGCCAGCCTGATCATCCCGCCTTTCATCAATGCCGGCATGGGCGGGCAAAAGGCTGAAAACATGGTCTTGCGTTTTGAAAAGGATATGAAATTGGCTGAAAAACCGGCATGGGTTTTCATCAGCGTGGGAATCAATGATGTCTGGCACCGTCTGGAGCAGCCGGATAATCCCAAGGTGTTGGAGTTGTTCAAAGTCAATGTAACGAAAATGGTGGAGTTGGGACAGACGTCCGGCGCTGGCGTCGTCTTGCTCACGCCCACGATCATCCAGGAAGACGCCCTGTCGAAAGGCAATAAGCGGCTCATCATGTATGCGGATGCTATGAAAGAGATTGCCGTCGAAAAGCAGTGTCTCGTCGCCGACCTGCACGCTCTTTTTTTGAACGCGCTTGCCAATCGGAAGACAGCCATCCGATTGACCACCGATGGCGCTCATATGGCGGCTTATGGCGATGCCCTCATGGCCATTGGCGTGTTGCGGGTCATGGGAGTCAACGATGCAATGATTGCCGCGACGGACACCTGTTTCTAACCCGTGAAACCATTCAGCACAAAATCATCAAGACAAAACAAACGCATGCATGCGCCCATGACCAGACGGGAACGGGTATTGGCGACATTTAAACGCCAGCCGACCGACCGGGTTCCTCTTTGCGACCTGCTGTATAACAATAATGAGGTGATCCGATATTTTACGGGTGAAGATTGGATCCATGCCGGCAATCGCGGTTCGGAAATCCACGCCCGGGCCGTTGGGGCCTTTCTCGATATGGCGCGTGGCGTGGGGGCGGGATCTTCCCGTCCGGATGGGGACTATCCGCGGAGTGGGCATTTATCCTGGAGCGATCAGGAGGGATTTGTTCATCGGATTAAAAACGGCTTGGATCACGGACTGGTGAAACGGCCGTTTGACGACTACGAGAGGGCGGTGCGCTGGTTTGGCAAACATGCCAGAAAACGGATCGAGTCCTTGAACAATTTGCCTGGCGAATTGAAACAGGCCAATCTGAAAGAGAAAGCTCGCGAAGGTTTTTTGCGGCTTAATGTGTGGTTGGGAAGCGATCCGACCGTCGTCTCTCTACATAGCAATTCGGGACTCGACGAATTGCGCTTTGCGTTGGGATTGGAATGGTTCACTTATCTTTATGCCGATGAACCCGAGCTGGTTTCGGAATATCTCGAAAATAAAACGCGCCGGGAAATCCTCGTGGTTCATGCCATCGCTGATCCGGCGATTTCGCCATGGGCATTGCTGGCAACCGATATCGCCATGAAGAAGGGGTTGCTGCATTCGCCAATCTGGCTGCGGCGGGAAATCTTTCTGCGATTGAAACGAATCGTTGGAGCTTATCACGAGCACGGAATGTATAGCGTGTTTCATTCCGATGGTTATCTCATGGAAGTTATGCCCGACCTGATTGCCTGCGGAATCGACGGCCTCAATCCGGTTGAAATCACGGCGGGAATGGATGTCGGCGAGATGTATCGTCTCCATGGGAATAAGATCGTTTTAACCAGGGGCATTGACATGAGCCAGCTTTTATCGAACGGTTCGCCGGATGAGGTAAGGGAGGTGTGTCGAAAAGCAAGGGCTGATGCGCCCCGCGGCTACTTCATGGGTTCGACCAGCGAGATCGACGCCAGCGCCCGAATGGAAAATGTGCTGGCCATGATCGAGAGTTTTTGGGGATATGCGCCGACGCCGGCGCGAATTTAAGGAAAATATTGGAGGCATTAATGAGTAATCTATCAAATTTAGAAGCACATTTTCGTCTGGGCGTCAATTATTTGCCGCGGCATCACGGGTTGCGGATGTGGAAGGAATGGCGGCCGGATGAAATTGACGGTGAATTCGCCGAGATGAAATCCATCGGGCTGGATGTGGCCAGAATTTTCATGACTTGGGACGACATCCAGCCCATGAAGGAATATTTGGGCGGCGGCGCCAAATGCTCCATGCTGGCGTTTGCGCACGATGAAAAGGTGACGCCAAAAAACAATCCCTGCATGGTGGATCCGAACTTCGTGAAGCGGTTCGATGAGTTAATCCGGATCGCCGAAAAGCGGGGGGTTGATCTGGAACCCGTCCTGATTACGGGTTGGGCCAGCGGCGGCTTTTTTGATCCGCCTTATCGGCGGGACCGGAATATCTATACCGATCCCCTGATGTTGAAATGGCAGAATAAGTTGGCCCAGTTTTTTGCAGACAAATACAAGAATGAAAAGCGGATTGCCGCCTGGGGATTGGGCAATGAGAGCAATTGCATGATGGACTGTCCTTCCCAGGAAGCTGCCTGGCTGTGGACCGCGAATCTGGCGCGGACGTTGCGTCTTTTTGATCCGAATCATTCGGTAATCAGTAGCATGCACGGTCTTCGGCCGGTCAATGATTGGAATTGGACCATTCTGGACCAGGCGGATCTTTGCGATATTTTGACGGTTCATCCTTATCCGCCCTTTACGCCCGGCTGCAATCTCGATGGCCCCACCGATCTCCGGACGATTCTCCATGGCGCGGCCGAGGCCGCCCTGTATCAGGGATTGGGCAAAAAACCGGTGTTATGCGAGGAAACCGGAACACTCGGTGTTTCCCGATTTTCGGAGGAGGAATCCGCGAAGTTTCTGCGTCTGCGACTTTACACGCTTTTGGCCCAGGGAAATTTGGGATGCTTGTGGTATTGCCATTCTGATTTCACCTGCAACCATGATTTTCCTTACCAGTCCAACATGCTGGAGACCGATTGCCTGGGCCTGTTCGATGGCCACGGACGAGCCAAACCCGCGGCAAAAGAGTATCAACGATTTGGCCGGGTTCTTGCCGCGATCGGCGGAAAACTTCCCGTCACGGAGAAAATGGCGGTCATCATTGTGCCGGAAAGAGCGGTCTCGTGGCTGCCTTATTTCAACTCCTATCTCCTGTGCCAACAAGCGGGTATGGCGGCGGATTTCGCCTGGGAATACGATGACCTCTCGCGGTATCAACTGGCGATTTGTCCCGCCGTCACCGCGACCGCGCGTTTCCGCTCGGATGGCTGGGAAAATCTGGTTTCCTTTGCCAGGAACGGCGGCGTTCTTTATCTGTCGTACGACGACGGTTCGCTGCTCAACTTTGGCGAGGTGTTTGGCCTTAAGATCAGCCACGGCCAGAGGCGAACGGCGCAGAATCCGGTGATGGGATTCGACGGTCGCGCTCTTTATAAAGGCAACGCCGAATGGGAATTGGATTTTTCACTGACCACCGGCAAACCACTGCTGGCGTATGAAGACCGGAAGCCGTGCCTGATTGAAAACTCCCTCGGCAAAGGGAAAACAGTGTTCTTTGCCGAGCCGGCGGAAATGAGTCTGGCGAAAACACCCCATGCGTATAAAAATAGCGGGGTTCATCAAATCTATGACTATTTGAGGAATGCGGCAGGCATCGGAGAGGAAATCGAGATTAACGATCCCCTGGTGGGACAAAGTCTTCATTTCCTTGATGAAAACCGCGCCTTCCTGGTGCTGGTCAATTATCACCGCGAGCCGGTTGCCGTGGATATTCGCAGCCGGCGAGGAATTCGCAAAGTGGAATCCTTGACGGAATGTTTTGCGATAAGGGGGAAAATGCAAAACGGTGTTCAGGGGGAGCTCGCCGCCTCGGATGGAGCAATATTGGAAATTGGATTCAACCAATGAAAACTATACCGGGCAAAGTCGTGAGATTGGGTGTGATTGGCGTGGGTGGCATGGGACAGAGCCACTGCAAAATGGTTCATGCCATTAAGAAAACCGATCTCACTGCTGTTTGTGATCATGATGCTTCCGCTGCCGAAAAGACTGGCAAAGAGAGCGGACACGCCAAGATTATTCGCAATTTTGCGCGCCATCTTCTTTTCGGCTCACCACGACGAGCCAGTGGACTTGCCATTAGATGGGCAGGCTATGACTGGTTCTTGTCAAAAGTGCGGCGAAAATCCACTTTTTGGAAAAAAGTGACTGCTTATAAACATGAGACGGACCCAAATCATTAAAATCAAATTTCAATTGTTCGGTTTCTCCCAGTCGAAACCCAAAAAAACAGAAAGGGCAGGCAATTCAATGAATAAAACAACTGACAAATCAAAGGATATTTCGGAGAATTTTACAAGAAGCTTTATTCTTAAAAAGAAAACCCCATATCGCATTGGCCTGATTGGTTGTGGCCAAGAAGGGCAACGGCATTTGGAGGAGATCATCCGGATACCAGAATTTAATCTCGTTGCGGCTGGCGATGTGCGCGAAGAGGCATTGAAAAATGTCGCGAAGACTTATAGTGTCCCACATGTTTACACAAATTATGAGGAAATGTTTGCACGGGAACATTTAGACGCTGTGGCGGTGGTCACTTCAGCGGACAGTCATTTTCCAATTATAAAGTGCGCACTACAGCGTGGCCTTCATGTGATTTGTGAAAAACCGCTGACGGTTGAACCGCGTGAGTCGAACCTCCTTGTTTCCCTGGCGCAAAAAAAGGGTTTGCTCCTGGCTGTAACCTTTACCTATCGCTTTGTGCCGGACACCAGAAAAATCAAAGAACTTATTACCCGGAGAAAAATCGGCAGGCTGATGGGATTGCATTTTATTCTTCTTCATGGAACGTATCAGCATACATTTAGCGGGGATAATCTTAGAAAATATGAACATGTTTTCACCAAGGTCAAAGGCATGGTTTTCGATTGTGGCAGCCATGCGTTCGACCTGTTAAGTTGGTATGCGGATTCGCCGGTCAAGCGGGTAATTGCCAGGGCGCAGTGCAATACAGGTTATCCGTATCCGGACGGTTGTACGGCAATTTTGGAATATCAAAACGGAGTTAAAGGGTTGTATGATTACGATAAATTGCCATATTATGTTACTTCCTTTGATGAAAACAGCCCCTGGCGGAATTTTTTTCGGATCATTGCGACCGGAACCCATGGAACTGTTCTTTGGGATTTTGCCGGAAAAGCCGGTAATCCTCGCCAGTCAATCCTTAAAGTTTTTACCCAAAAGGGCAGCAAGGAAGTTATTTTTCCGATTTATAGTAAGGAAAGAAGCATGCAATATCAGCAATTTGCTTTAAGCATAAAAAGCGGTGAACTGACCGGCTATTTTCCATCGCCAAGCGAAGCGGCATATACAACCAAAGTGGCCGATTGGGTGGTCAAGGACGGCATGAAAAATATGTTGCCCGGATTGTATCAAATTCAAAAAAAACGGGGGGCGTCTGCCGCCAATAATCAACGGAAGTGAGAATGCCGATCAGCGAGAGTTTAAAATGGGGGTTTCATCATTCATTTTATATTTTGTGGAGCCTTCTGAAAAGGATTGGAAAGAATGTGAACCTGTTCGTCAATATATATTAGATTGAGTCAAAAGCGAGGCAAAGTTTTCGTATTATTCATTGCCTACAATGGAATCGAACCTTAAACCGCAAGAACCAAAGAGTGGCAATCGATGAAAACAAAATCCGTTGATAAACTATCCCCTTGCGGCGGGATTAATTCTCCAGAATGGGAGAGTTTTACAAGAGACTCTGCGATTAATATTTTTCGTTCTTGGAAAAGTGATTGCTGGCAGGGCGACTTGCAGAAGGCCCTCCGAGTGTACACTGATCGGGAATTGGCTGAAATTCGTGAGCATGGTTACAATGGCATCTGGTTGCATCAAAAGCTGAGCGACTACACGCCTTCTCGCCTTTTCGCTGAATTTGGAACCGCCCGCGACCGTTATCTTGATGTTCTTGACCGCCTCATCCAACGGGCGCAACGGCACAACATCGGCGTCTATCTTTATTTGTTGGAACCACGCGCCATTGAAACCAATGATCCTTTCTGGAAAAATCACACAGAATTAAGGGGGCAATTTTGGAAACAACCCGGATCCAACCGTGAATATTACGCGCTCTGCAGTTCCCATCCAACCGTGAAACAGTATTTGCATGATTCCATGCTGCAGTTAACACGGCAACTTTCAGGATTGGCAGGCTTCTTTGTCATTACGGCGGGGGAGGATTTTTCAACTTGTATCTGCAAGCTATGGAAGCGCAGTCATTTTCAACGCGTCATCGCGGGACAGCCATTGACTGAGATGGAAACGGATCTTTCCTGCCCCCGCTGTAAAGCAAGGACGATACCGGAAATCATCAGTGATTTGCTCAACTTGTTATATGATGGCATCATTTCAGGCAACCCCGGCTGTAAAATGTTGGCGTGGGATTGGGGATGGGACCGCCTCCCTTATCAGCGTGCCGAAGTCTCCATCGTCAAGCGGATTCATAAAGACATCATTTTTTTATCCGATTTCGAAATCGGCGGTTCGCGAACTATTCTTGGACGAAAACGTCCGGTCAACGAGTATAGCCTCAGCTACGCGGGGCCTTCCCCGCGCTTCCTGAAGCATTTTCGGTTTAGCAGAAAAAACGGTTGCCGGATCGGTGCCAAGTTGCAAGTTGGCACCACCCATGAACTTGCGACAGTTCCCAACTTGCCACTCATCCGGAGTCTCTATCGCAAAGTGGCGTGGGCGCGAGCCGCCGGATTGGACGCTGTTCTGGCAACGTGGAATATGGGAAATATGCGCACTTTGAATACCTACGCTTTCGGACAGTCTTTTGCCGTTTCCAAATTATTCAACCAGCATATTTTCTATCACGTGATCATTCGACGCTATCTCGGCGCCAGGGAGTCTGAGTTGTTGTTGTTTATGCGTGCCTGGAAATGTTTTGAAAAAGCAATGAATTATTATCCGTACAGCACGCCGTTTATTTATGGGGGGCCAATTAATTATGCGCCTGCCTATTGGCTCATGCCACGTTCAATTCAGGGAACACCGACCGGTATGTCTTGTGACGCGCGGGAACGTGGCGATGATCTGGACTCGTGTCGTGGAGGGTATACGGTGGAAGAGATCATTCATGGTTTTGAAATGCTAATCACCCACTGGCAGCGGGGGATGTTTTTTTACCGCCACGCGCTCCTAAAATGCCGGACGGTCCATGCACAGGAAGAATACCGCAGCGCATTGTGCGCTCTTTGTGCATTCAAAAGCGCTTTGAACGTCTATCGTCTTTATGAGGTCTGCCTGCGTTGGGATGCTGGCAAAAGCTGGAAAGCGTATCGGAATCTATGTGAGCAAGAAAGAGACAACTGTCAGACGCTTCTTCCGATTCTTAAGCGGGATAAGCGTCTTGGCTTTCATGCCGAGTGCCAACAGTTTCTCTTCAGCGAAAAACTTGTAAAGAAAAAGTTGGCGATCCTTAGTGGATACATTAACAATGCATGCAACCTCCAAAAAAATCCTCTTAAAAACAGCCGCTTATGAACAATTCTTATATCCGCTATTTGAATCTCACATTATTTTATTTTATTTTTTCGACAATACTCAGCGTTGGCTCGGGCGATACCAATTGGGAGCAGGTCGGGTTTCAAAATAGAGTTGAAAGCATTATTGACCAATTGTCCCTTTGGGAGGAAGGAGAATTATCTGGCATTATTCAGGATAAAACCGCAACTGAAGGCAAATGTGCGTGGATGAGTGATAGCTGGGGAATTCAATGGCATTACGCGGCAAGATGTTTCGCGCCAAAAATTCCATACACTTTGCATGCAGTAACAAAGTGTAAAGTGGTGTTGGGCAAGAATGAAAAAGTCACAAGATTCAGTTTGGGGGTGCATCCACAAAGGGTTGTTGAAAGGCAAATCGCCATCTCCGAAATACAAAATGGCAAATGGCAAACGTTTAAAGTTGGAACATTTTATCCTGGTGAAACCCAATTTTCCTATGTAAGCATGAATAATGCAAATCTCAAATTTAGCGAGGTTTTTTTGGACAAATTTTATTTTGTTCCACAACTAAATGAGCAAAATATTGGGACATTCACAGAATGGAAATTGCATGTTGAACTGGAAGAAGGAGCTTTTAAGGATGAAAACCACAAGCCCATCGCATCGTCGCCGTGGCCTGACAATCACTTTGCCTTTGGAGTCGGCAGCGCATGGGGATGGGAGCGATTGGCTTTTGAAAAATGCACGCGGTCAGGTTTGGGTGGTGAATTTAAGGAAATCTATGTTGAAGATATCATGCAAGACGCAAAACGACATTACTGCAATTTTGTGGATGCGATAGGTCTCCAAAGCGTTGATGAAGAAAAGATGTTTTTAAAGCATGCGGAAAAATATGATATATGTGTTGGCATGGGGGGGAGCCCAACCGCGCCTCGGCACATGAGTTTCAAGTGTGAAGCGGATTTCAAACGGCAAGCGGAGGCCGGAATGGCGCCTTTTGTTGAAAATTCGCATTTGGTCTATCGATATACGGATGAGCCTTGCGTAAATACATTCAAGGAATATTTGCAGGCCAAGAAAGTAATCGAAAAATTTGATCCAAAGCGCCCTTATATTGGCGTCCTTAATTTAGGGGCTACCCGTTATCTCTATGGACGCTACATGCAACTTCTAATCACTGATGTTTACCAAAGCCCTTGGGGCGTTGGCGGCGCGATTGCCCATGCGCGGAATTGCACGGATAGTCCTGTTTGGTGGGTAGGCAGTCCGCGGGAGGATTGCCCCACACAAAGCTATCCGCATCTTAAACCTTATTTGAAGGAGGTGAAGAGGCTCAGCGTTTATCAGGCCATTGCCAATGGCGCAAAAGGGCTGTGGTGGCACGTTTACTATTGGCGTCCGATGTGGAATTGGCGTGAAAGAGACCGTAGCTACGCATATTGCCTTGTGGATGCATTTGGAACGCCGTCCGCCGTATGGGAAGAAATAGGGCGAATCGGCAAGTGTTTAACACCTGTTGGACAACTTTTGACAACAACATCGCCCGTTGAAAACTCCTTGGTAACGGTTGAAACCTGCAAAGTTGTGACCCTTATAAAACAAAGAGATGCCGTTGGAGTTGCTCTGTTGGAGGATCGGGCGGATTCAAATTTGCATTACTTGGTTGCGCTGAATAATGATATTCAGTGTTCGCAAAAGGCGAAAAGCCGGATTGATGGTGCGTTATTGAAAAACAGACGAATTTATGATCTTTATTCGTTAAGCGAGATGAAAATAAAAAACGAAATATTTGACATCGCGCTGCTGCCTGGCGATGGTATTATTTATGCCATGGCAACTCCCGAGACCTATCTTCGCTTGAAAAATGCAATTCTTCTTGCCCGGCTTCAGGCAGAAAAAGGGATATTCGCGCTTGATTTCGAACTGGCAAAAGCAAATTGTTTGTCACTAGCGCCTGTCATTAGGCGTTACAACAAGGTTCTGGCAACTGAAAAAGAAGGCAGATATAAGATGGCTTTGGAGCAAATTCTGGAGTGCCAGAAAACATTGACTGGGATTATGCAGGCCGACAATGTTTTCAAAACCGTGTCACAGAATCTTAATAAAGCACAAAAGATGCTTTCCAATATGGAGGTTTATCTAAAGGAGGGGGAAGAGGAAAAGGAAAAACAAATTGAAAAAGGGAGATGCCTCAATGAAATGGGGCGCGCTTATTGGGGGCTGAAAGAAAGGCTCGCAAAAGGAAGGGCCGATGTGCGAGAATCTGAAAGTTTGCTTTATTTGGTTGAGAAAACAAAAGAAGAGGTTTTCGATAGATGAGAAAACCGGAGACCGGAGACACATTTGCATGAAAAGTTGCCAGGACACGACTGATAGGGCGAAGATAGGGAAGGGGTTGTGATTCAATCTCAATCCCTTGCCGGTGCTGGACATCACGGTTTTGGGGAACAGCACCAGCGGAAGAAAATCCAAGGTGTCGAGAATGTTCGATCTCATTCTTCTGCCGGCAAGGGGTGCGATCTGTGCCCAATTTCATCTGGCCGAAAGCGAATGCCTCCAGGTGAATTTTTGGTGAAAAGCTGTGTGAAAGATGACGCTTCGCACGGTCGGGGCTGTGAGGTAAATCCAAGTATAGCTAAAGCTATACTTGGATTTACTTTAATAGAACTGCTTGTTGTTGCCATGCTTGTTGCTGCTTTGGGATCGCTGTTGCTCAGTGCCTTGCGGGGGGCGAGACAAAAGGCGCAGCAGATGCAATGTGTGAACAATTTGCGGCAACTGGGCACCGTGCTAATTGAATATGCGAATGATCATGACGACTATGTTCCTGATGCCACAGTCTGGTATGCTATTTTGGTGAATGGCAAGTACATCAAATGGGATTTGAACGCCCTTGACGCTGGCAATTATTCATGTGTTTTGATTTGTCCGTCAGCAATAACCCATAAGCGTGCTTATGGAAATTACAATGATTATGGGATGGAAGCTTGGAGATTTGCCGGAAAGAAATTATCTGGTTTCGAGAATCCCAGTCGCCGACTGGCGCTTTTGGATTGCGAGTATTTTTATTTGACTTATTTTCATGCGAATCTTTATCCGGAATGGCTGGCACCTCGGCATTCGGGAGGTTTCAACCTCGTTTTTGCGGATGGACATTGTGAATGGCTTGCTGCGCCGTTGCCAACGGATGCGTACAAATTTCCGTGGGAATGGGCTTCACCTTAGCAATCTATTTCATGTTTAAACGAGGATTTCATCAGCCATCGCGTTTTTGGACCTAAAAAGGTGTCAATCCAATTATTATCATATTGCCGCCTTTGCCGGTTCGGCGAGCCATCGTTTCAAATTCCGTGTTTGGGGATCGAAGGCGGCGCCGACGAGGGTGATGGGAATGCTACCGATAGTGGTTCAGCGAGAGTTGGGTGGAAAAGTTGCCGTTTTCCACAAATACGGAGAGGCCCAGTTGTAGCCCGGTGAGACTGGGATTGGAGTAAGCGTCAGGCGAAGCACCCCCTGTGAAGGAATGAGTAGATGTCGTATGAATGGCAGGTATGACATCTACCACAGAGTTGGCAACGAGCGGTTTGGGGTCTGAAACGATCCTGAAGGCAGACAAACGGGGACGGGTTAGGTTTACGATCCAGCAGCGGGAAGACCTATTAAGCCAGTATGACCAGAGTGGGATCAGTGCGGCGGCGTTCGCCAAGTGTTCCGGGCTCAAATATACGACCTTGTGTGGCTGGTTGCACCGGCGTCTGAGTGTAAGCGCCGGTGGCAAAATGCATGAAAACCGCCGGTTTGGAAATGCATGTCAAATTCATGCATCTTTTTTGGGCAAAGGCTCCTGCCTGGACCGAAAGCTCGATCCTTTGATTTCGATGGTGTG
>JAQUAF010000095.1 GCA_028687435.1 Verrucomicrobiia bacterium
TGTCGTTGGCTCGACCTGTCCCGGCGACAAAATCAACTACGTCGATTCCGACAATCGCGCGGATTCCCAAAACGCGGTGCAATGGCTCATCAAGCGCGGTCATCGCCGCATTGCGTTTGTTGGGAGCCCTTTGCGCGCGCCAACCTTTCGGCTGCGTTTCCAAGGTTATAAGGCGGCCCTGAAGGAAAGCGGCCTGGATTATGCCGAGGAGTTGGTCCTGCTTAACGAACCCTTCTCCGCCGATCTCCCCACTCAGGTTTTCGAAGTATTTCGTAAGGGAAATCGGGTCAGTGCCGTCTTCGCCTCCGATCGGACGATATCGCTGAAAACCTTCGAGCTCCTCGGCGACCGCCTGGCGGATCTCGAGTTTGCGGCCTATGATGATTTTAATGGCATCTTCGGTCGCTTCGGAGTTCCCTACGCCCGGATCGAGCAGCCTTTGGGCGAAATTGGCAAACGCGCAATCGACGGGCTCTATCGTCTTTTCAAAGAGCCGAAAGCGCCACTAATTCAAGTTCGCCTGCCATCCAAGCTGGTCCTGCCCGGGCAAAACCCTGGCCAGCAAACCTCGCCTGGATCCCAGATTCCCCAAGCAAAGTGAGCTGCTTGCAAAATGACTGAACGAACGGAAAACGTGAGAGGAAAAAGTGGTTGGTCGGCTCCAGAAACGGGTCGGGACCGGTTTGGCAAGCGGCTTTCCGGTCAAAACGACCTGTTTGGCGGCCAATTTCATGACACGGGGTCTGAGCGCCCAGAGAAGCGCGATCGTTTGGATGGATTTTTCATCGGTAATGGGGCGTCATCCCGGCAATCGCTGCAAGATTTGAAGTGCGGCGCAGGCCAAGACGCCAAACATCAGGTGGCACATGACCTTGGCGGCTCCTCGAACGCGGACGAACAGGGCGCCGAAGTTGTCCTTGAGCTGGGAGTTGACGCGTTCCGAGGAGGAGCGTTGCTTGAAACGTTGAGCGCGAGCTGGTGCCAAAGGGATTTTCTCACCGCCCCGTGGGTTGGGATCAATGATGGGGACATGCCCCTGTTGGCGGGAGAAGGCGTGGATTTCCTTGGCATCGTAAGCCGAGTCCATCAAATCGTAGAGGCCGGTCACGCGTTGGGCGCTCATCTGCGCCAAGGGGATGGCCACCTGGGAGTCATGAACCGAAGCGAAAGTCAGGATGGCGCTGACCGGGATGTCGCCATCAATGACGTCCAGATGGAGTTTATACCCGACCCAGGAGTCTTTGTATCCCTGCGAACTGCGCTTGGTGCCGTGATCGCAGAGGATGGGCAGGTCGGCCAGATTCTCTTTCAAAGAGCGGGTGGGTTGGAGTTCCAGCCGCCGGGGCTCTCTGGGTTCAACAGGTTGCCCATTGGCGGGGCGGCCTCTTTTCCGGGGAGTCTTGAGTTCAGGGGTGAAAACGGGTTTGGAAGCGGGTTTTTCTCGGACCGGGATGGCGGTGGCATCCCGGCTGTGATGGCCGACCAGAGTATCGCCGAGGTTTTCCTGGATCATGGCCGCGTGGATCTTCTCCGGCAGATGATACTGGGCAAAGGCGGCAAAGGCCCGGGAGAAGGTGGATTCCGATGGAATTTGGCTGCGAGTTTCCCAACCGCAGAGACGGCACAAAGTGGAGGAGTGCTTGAGGTAATCCAAGAGGGTCCGAGTGTTGGGGAAATTCCAAACCGCTTTGGCAATGAAGGCCTTGGCGATGGGGAGCCGGTCTTCCGGTTTGCGTCCGATATGCAGCCAGGCATGGGGGGACATGAACTGTTCAGGATGGGCCAGTTCCACCACCCGGACGAAACGTTGTTCGTTATCGGAAAGGGGGCCGATTTCCTCTTCGAGCATGGGGAAAAGAAAACGTTGGATGGCAAAGGCGGTGGATTGAAGGCTCATAAAACTTTTCAGAAAAAGTGTTGACGGGAACTGAAGTTTTATTTAAACCCGCCTTGTTTACTTTTTCAATCAAACATTTTTATGCGAAAACACATCGATTTTACGAGCGGAAAAGTATTCCTCGAAAAGGACGGATTCAGGAAATATCCGGACCCAACAAAGGCGGTCGCTTCCAAGAAGCCGACCGGCTTTTAACCCAACCCTATCGACCGATAGGAAAAAACACATCGAATGCAGACTTCTGCAAAAACCTCCTACGTCACCCGCACGCAAGGCAGCTTGGTCCTTTACCGTGGCCTCGTGTCGTCCGCGGCTTCGGAAGCTGGCGCTGCCATGGGCCAACCGGTGCTGGCCGGCGATGTGCGGCTGCTCGGCGGTGAGATATCCGGATGCAACGGCAACGCCACCTATGGCGTTTGCGGAAATAGCGAAGTTTGCGGAGTCAAGCTAAGCAACAGCAAGGCAGGCGTTTATAATTTCACTGGCAAGGTCAGTGACTGTGTATTTTCCAACCTTACGGTTGCGATTAAGGACGGTCGTTCATTGGACGTCGAATTGGTCCGTTGTCGTTTTCAAAACAATGAACGCAACTTTGAGATCTGCTACGGCGGAGCGGGCGCGACGCTGGTGGATTGCGATATTTCGCCCGCCCGTTTTCCCAATGTCCTCCGACGCTGGAAGAACCGTGAGGGTGAATGGCGTAGCCCGAGGATTCTGATCAAGCGCCACTTGGTGCTTCGGGTGGTGGATGATCAAGGGCGGCCGGTGGTCGGCGCGCTGGTAGATGTAAACAATGAGCGCGCCGACGGTCCGGTACCCGAATATGGGGCCACGCTGACGGACGCCAACGGGCTGACGCCACCCGCCGAATCGGGAAGGGCAATTTATTTGGTGGAATCGGTGGAGGAAGCTCGCGAAACAGCCTCCGCCTTTGAGCGATATACCTACAATCTTAAAATAAGCGCCAACGGCAAAACCAAAGAAATCAAAGGGCTGGTTCCTGGCAATGATTGGCGCGATAACGCCCTTAATGTCGTTATCGAACGTCGTTGAACATTCCAGGGAGCGGCCCTTCATAAATCCGGCTGGTCAACATGATCGCAATCAACAGCGGCAACGAAATATTCGATAGCTTTTCCGCCAGAGTCGCAGGATTTCTCGAACAGGACATCTCGGAATTTCAGGTGGGGGACAAACGAATCCGCGGTTATCGGAGTCCCGATACCACGCCAATTTGGCTCAGAGATCACACGCACCAGCTGAAGGCGTTCAAGTACTTTGAGAAGGACCTGCAAAGCGCCGTCACGCATTTTCTCGAGCAGCAGTTGCCCGATGGCTCCATCTATGACTTTGTCGATCGGGAGGGAAAGCGCCACCGGGCTCCGTGTGAGGCGGATGTCGAGTATCTGCTTGTGGAAGCCGTTTACACGATCTGGCAGGCAACGGGAGACGATGACTGGCTGCGGCGAGCGCTACCGCGTTTGGAGCGCGCCCTTTGCTATAGCATGAGCCATCCTGCGCGGTGGTCCAAACAACATCAGCTCGTTAAACGACCTTTTACCATCGACACTTGGGATTTTGTCTATAATCCAAATGGCGTTTGCCGGTGGGGAAGCTACGGTGAGATCGATGCGAATACTTCGTTCTGCATCATGCACGGCGACAACACCGGAATGTTTCAGGCCTGCGCGCAACTCGCCAAGCTGGCCCGGTATTTGGGCCACGTGGATTACGCGGACTACTGGGCCAGCAAAGCGCTGCACTTCAAACAAAGATTGAATGAGGTCTGTTGGAACGGACGGTTTTTCACGCACCAAGTCCATATTGATCCGATCGAAGTTAACGGGGTTGAGGAAAAGTCGCAGTTGAGTCTCAGCAATGCTTATGCCCTCAACCGCGGAGTTTTGACCCCCGCCCAATGCGCTTCCATCATTGAGGAGTATCGGCGGCGGCGCCAAGAAGCGAAGAACGAATATTTTGCGGAATGGTTCAGCATTCATCCCGCTTTTCCCGATTACAGCTTTCATGCAAAGGCCTACCGGGGGTGGCTTATCAATCGGGGCTGGTACGTAAATGGAGGAGTGATGCCGCTGGTGGGAGGCGAACTGGCCAAGGGGGCGTTCGAGAATGGCTTTGAAGACTACGGTCTCGATATTTTGATGCGCTATTACCGCATGATCGCCGAAAGCGGCAAAACTTACCTCTGGTATCATCCGAATGGCGAGCCGGGGGTGTCGTCCGGCAGCACCCTGGCAACCGATGGGTGGGGTTCCGCCGCCATGCTCTCGGCTTATATTGAAGGCCTTGTCGGCGTGAAAGATGAATTCAAGCTGCTGAAACGGGTGAGGTTGGCTCCACGCTGGGCCATAACCGAGGAGAAACGGATCAATGTAAAAATTGGCTATGACGGCGTTCCATTCACTTATGAGTACCTCCGGAACGACCATTCCATTCAGATATCCTGGGAAGGTCCCGCCGAAGAGCTTGATTTTCACATTCTGCTTCCGGCTGGCTTCGATCGAGTCGAGACGTTCTTGGACGGAGGCATGATCCGAGTCGAGCGCAGCCAAATTCGCGAAAGTCGATATGTCGACTTTACCGTCAATAAAACAAAAGGCCTCGTTAAACTTTGCCCAACCACGAATCAATGAAGAACCATTTACTGAGAAACAAATTCGGAAAAACAACAGGCGGAACCTTGGTCCTCCGGCAAGGGAAGGATGAGTTACACTTTTCGCGAGCGTCTGGGGGACTAATCGAAATCAAGAAGGGGAAAATTTCTTTCGCTTTTTCGAAGGACCTGCTTTGGCAGCTTGCGCTTCGTGATCGGGAGCGAAAAATCACGCGGTTGAATAACCAGAACTGCGAGTCTTTTGAGCCAAAGATTTCCAACGGTCGCCTGACGATGGCCTGGGGATTGGAGAAATTGCGGGTCGAGGTCGCGATCGAATTGCGGGAAGGGCTGAGTTATTGGAACATTAAAGTCGATAATAAGACGGACCAGGCGCTATGCGAAGTGGATTTCCCGTTCATTGGCGGAATCGGGCCGATTGGTCTCAAGCAAGGCAAGGAGGATTACCTCGCTTTGCCGTGGCAGTGGGGGATCCTGGTCCAGGATCCGCTCACGGTTATTGCGAACGAGCAAGGCGCGCCGCCCTTTTGGGATGGCCATGTCCGCAGGCTTCATGAATTGGCCTACGAGTATCCGGGCATGTATTCGATGCAGTTCCTGGCCTACGGCAACGCCGCCCAAAAGCAGGGTTTGTACTTCGGGGCGCACGACGGCGAGGCAAATTACAAGTGCTTCGGCTTTTACGGCCAAGCCCGCAGCCGCACGGTGGATTATATTTTGAAGCAATATCCCAAGGATCTGACCACTCCTGGCCGGTCGTATTCCATGCCGTTCGCGGCGGTGGTTGGAATCTATGAAGGCAACTGGGGGGCGGCGAGCGGGATCTACAAGCGTTGGGCATTGGGCCAGCCTTGGTGCAAACGGGGCCGCATCAGCCAGCGGCGGGACCTGCCGGCTTGGGCGAAAAAGGTGGGCTTGTGGTATTGGAACTGGCGCTATTGGCAAAGGCGCGGGGAACCCTCGGAAGTGCTGCCCGCGCTGGTCGATTTGAAAAAACGCGCCAAGGTGCCGCTGGCCTTCCACTGGTACGGATGGGATGACAAGCCGTGTGACGTGGACTATCCAGAGTATAAACTGACGCCCAAGGCCCGGCAACGGCTGGCCGCGGCGCTGCGCCAATATCGGCGCGAGGGAATTCGCATTATCCCCTACATGAATGGCCGTTTGTGGAATATCGACACGGCCTGCTGGAATGCGGAAAAAGCCGGTCGCTATGCGTGCCAAAAAGAAAAACTCGGTGATGACGACGGCAACCACTATTACGTCGAGCCCTATGCCGATCGGCCTTTTGTCCCGATGTGCCCGTCCACGGATTTCTGGCAGAAGAAGATGGCCGCCAAAGTCGAGACGGTGCTGGATTATGGGGTCGATGGTGTCTATGTGGATCAAGTGTCTTCGGCGGCCGCGGTGTTATGTTTTGCGCGGGACCATGGCCACTCCGTTGGCGGGAACTACTGGTATCAAGGCTATGCGGCGCTGATGGAGCGCATGCGACGAAAGGTCCGCCAGCGGTATCCGGAGGCTGTTTTTACCTCGGAATCCGTGATTGAGTGCTTTATTGGCCACTTCGACGCGTTCTTAGGATATCAATGCGTGGCTTTTAGTTTCCATCGGATGTTTGGACCTGATTCGACCAGCATCCCGCTCTTTACGAGCGTGTATAGCGGTTTCATCCCGCTTTATGGGACGGGCGCGACGATTCAGAATGAGGAGGAATTTTTTGTCGGAACGGCGCTTGATATCTGTGGGGGCGTTCAGCCTTCCGTGCAGGGGTACTTTGCGGACTGTGTCAACCGGCCGGAGTATGAGCCGCGCCTGCGCTTCTTGCTGGACTGGGTTCAAAAATACGAGTTGGTCAAAGCGCGGTTGCTTGATGCCGAATGGATTCAACCCGACACGAGCGGGATTCCGACTTGGCGCGTCAAGGTTGGCGGGCTCGGCAAAACGCTGCCCACGATTTGCGTTGGGGCGTGGCGCAATGAGGCGAACGAAATCGCGGTGTTTGCGGTGAACTATACCAAGCAGAAGCGCCGAATGGACATCGGATTGCCGGAGCAGGCGCTACGGCGCGCCGCAAGTTGCCGGGTGAACGTGATCGGGAACGAAAACGGCACGGCCGGGATCGAATTGACTAAAGCGGGGCGGTTGACCGGTTTGCTGGCGCCCCGCTCCATCGCGGTTGCGGTCGTCAGCTGACAGTTTTAACCGGATTAGCCAAAGAAAAATCCTGATGAAAATGCAAGTTACGGATGGGGTTACTTACGAAGGCGAACGGAGCGACAAGTTGGGAATGGCCTTGGGGGGAATCGGGACCGGAACCTTGGAAATTGGGCGCGACGGCGCATTTCAGAATATCCGGGTGATGAATAACTGGTGGGGCCAAATTGCATCGCCGCCACCGGCGTCTTTTATGTCCGTTTACGCGAAGGAAGAAGGCAAGTCCGGCGTGGGGCGGATCCTGCAACTCCGCGCGTCGCAGGGCCTGCCCGGAATCGCGGGGCTGAAGTACACCGGCCGTTTTCCCTTTGTCGAGCTTGCATACCGCGATCCCGCCCTGCCTTGCGAGCTGCGGTTGGAAGCCTTCAGCCCGTTTGTGCCGCTGGACTCGCTGGCGAGTTCGCTTCCCCTGATTTTTTTTACGTTTCGGATTCGGAATTGCGGGCAAGCAAAATTACGCGTGGCGACCGCGCTCTCCTGGGTGAATCAGATGGCCGTGGAAGCGTCCAAAGGGGCGTGGCCGGCCGAAGGCAACTGCAATCGGCTCGTGAAGGATGGCGCCCTGCGCGGGGTGTTGATGGAGTCCGCGCAGGAAGGGTTGAAGGGCTCGCAATATGCGCTCCTGGGCTTGCCCGCGCCAGGGGTGACTTATCAGGCGGTGGCGGATTGGTGGCAAGGCGCGCCGGGCCGGTGGATGGGGTCCAATTTCAAGCTGGGTGATGAAAAGGCGGTCGAAGGCTGGAAGCGCTTTACCGAGACGGGCGTTTTGCCGGCAGAGAGCGGCTATACCGACGGCCTGGGCAAGTATTCCTATCATAAGCCGGTGGGCGCCGTGGCGGGCGAGGTTGAAGTGCCGCCCGGCGAAGAACGGGAAATCCGGCTGGTGCTCGCCTGGTATTTTCCCCATCACTACGACCGGTCTCTTTCCGCAACGGTCGATCACCATTATCTGGGCCATCAATACGCGGTTCGCTTTCCCGGGGGCGCCGGCGAAGTGGCGCGCTGGGGCAGCCAGCGTCAGGTCGACCTGCGGGAGCGAAGTCTTGCTTGGCGGCAACTGATCGCGGCGGCGTCCTTGCCGAAAAACTTGAAGCGCTTGATGACCGAGACGCTCTACCTGTTGCCGCGCATCAGTTGTTGGCTGGCGGATGGGCGCTTTGTTTTGCTGGAATCGATCGACTGTCCGCGCGTGCAGGTGACGATCCTGGATGTGTATATCGCGCCCGTTTTGGCGGCCTTGTTCCCGGACTTGCACGCCCGCTCGTTGCGTATGACCGCCGCGGCGCAGTTGGCGAGCGGGGAGATTCCCTCGACTTTGGGGGTCAACAGCCTGCGACACCATGAGTATCGCGTCTTTAGTCCCGGCGACGTATCCATCCTGCCGCTCGTCGCGGTTTGGGAAATGCTTTGGAATGGCGATGAGCAGTTTGTCGCCGACCTGTATCCCGTGATCAAAAAGGTGTTGCAATGGGGCAAAGCCGTGCTGGATGCAGATGGGGATGGCGTGCCGGATGTGCATGGCATCGACCAAGGCTGGGATACCTTTCCGATGCAGGGGACCGCCGCTTACATCGCGGACCAATGGATGGCCGGTTTAGCAGCCGGCGAGAAAATCGCGCGTTATCTTGGGGATGAAGAGTTTGCCGTGTGGTGTTGCCAGGTTCGTGCGCAGGCTCCCGCCTTGATAGGTACTCCTGCCCAACTGTCCCAAGCGGCTTGAATCCGAGTCGTTTTGCCACATCGTAGATCTCGTATTTTTGTCATCTCTGAGACTTACGACCTGTCAAGGGGGTGCGTCGCTTGCTTTCAATTACCCACAAATTTCGTCCCGAGGAGGTAACCAAGTTCAATGTCCGTGAGGCGCAAAAGGCCTCGCCACATTACTTTCACGCCAGGAGGGGAATCGCTGGTTCGAGCCAAGTAGCCGCCGAGCATAGCGACTTTGGTCAGGTAGTGTGAAAGGGTACCTCCTCGAGGCGGACATGACCGTTTCGCATGCAGTTTATCGAGCAGAAGCTTTTCCAAGTCCGTCAGAGCAGAATTGATCGGCGCAGATGGAACTCTTTGGAGCATTGTCATCCAAAAGACCCTCCACCCGAGAACGCAAAACACCGAGATGAGTTTTGCCAAGCGTGGAGCTGATCGCATTTTGGATTCTTCGATTTTGCAGCCGGACTTTAGAACTTTATGGAAGATTTCGATCTTCCAACGGCAGCTGTACCAGTTGAGTTTCTCAATGGCCTCCTCTGGCGATCTAACCTGGAGATTGGTGATGAGCTTCCAATCGATTCTCTTTCGGTTTTTGGGAACTCCCCGTTCCCGAGCGAAAATCACCGTGAGCATCAAGGGATCGTAAGCGTCGCGCTTTCCGAAGGGAGGCAACACTTTTAGCCTGACTTCCCCTGATTCCCAAAAAATTCAGAGGAGGCAATAAATTGTTCGGGCTACACATTCATTTTTTGATTGTTTTTAAAGGAATTTTAACAATTTTTTAAATATTTGCAATGGTATTTTTAAAATGTACTTGCTACAATTTTCATGCTTTTCAGAGGAGAAGAGGCGAAATTTTCGGGAAGTTAGGTTAGGCGGCGGTACTTTATCTCAAGCAATGCAGGAGTGATGTGCCCATGCTTATCGCGGACTTCGATCCAGTGATGGCCTTTAACGCGAGTCATTCTGAGTTCTTTCGAGACAACATGGCTTGTTGCTTCCGTTATGCAACGGTCGACGCACGTCCTGACTAGAAACTTTGTTCCGGCGGCACGTGCAGCGCTGAACAGTTCAAAAATATCAGCCTCGCGATCAGCGATATGAACACATTTCTTGGGTTGCTGAAAATGTTCGGTGGATTGCTGGAGACTCTGGAGCCAACGAACACTCTCTTTTTTTTCAATAGGCACCCGAGTCGGATTGACCTTGTGCTTGAGCGCGTTACATCCTTTGAACCGTTTACGCGTCCAAATCTTTACCGAGCCCAATCCGAGCGGAAGCCCTTCGGTCGTGACTGCCAAACTGGAATGCATGAAGAGCCCGCATCCTTCACGGAATCTTGGCTTCCCTTTCTTGTCCACCCTGCAGCGGTAGAGATTGGTTATTCCTAGCGACCTGGGATTTGCCCGCAGGAAGTCAAGTACCTCCGGCAAAGCCGGAGGCTTGACTACTGGGAGCCGCTCAAAGCGGCTATTCACAAAGTTATTTCTCATTTAAATCCACCACAAAAGGATTTCAATTTTCAGTTTTTTTGACACCCCTCTCCCCCTTGCCATCAACGTCCATATATAATGTGCAGCGTTAATGCTTCCTCGAGCCCCATCCCACCATCAGCAACCATCATTTGAACATCTTGAACACCTTCCTTCTTTTCATATTCTTACACCCCGATCCTTCCATTCAACTCCAACCGCTTCTATCTTACACTGCCGGAAATGTAAAACTTTTGGAGTCTCCCCAGCAAAGCTGGGGGTTTACCATCTGAATTAAATTCAGTTGTATCATGAAGAACAAGGATCCTTCCCTCTGTCGCGGCCACACGTTGAGCGGTTGCTTGGAAGTGCCCGGATAAAATATCGGCTTCGCTGATCCGCTTGTTTGCAAAGAAACGATAAGCAGCCTTTGTACTGGCCCAATCCTGACAGGCCATAGGGATGCTCTTGCCGACTCCTTCCGAGAGACATTCGACCAAGGCCCTGAATCTCTTTTCCAGGCGGAGGTCCGCAAACTTGCATCCAGCGAGTTCCGAATCGATCCAAGAAGTGTTTTGTTCGTTCTGTCGTTTCATCTCTCCTCCATGTGTGAATTTGCAGATTGGACTTGCATCCTAATGTCATACTACATTAGGATGTCTGCATGAAACAACATTTATCTTTCATTGGACCAGTCTTGCCGGGCAGCGTTTCAACTGCAAGGAGCCGATGTGGAAAGCCCAACTGTGTCTGCAGGGCAAAACCACCGCGTTTACACGGTACCTATTACCGTTGGACCGGTTTCATCGGCGAAACAAGAACCACAAAAACTATCAGCAGGGAAATGGCAGTGGAGTGTCGACGGCGAATTCAAAACTTTCGTAAGCTCCAGCGACAGATCCAGAAATTGATCCGCGCATCCCTAGCCGACGCGCCTTGGACAATGACTGTTAGACGATCAAAGAAAGGAGGAAACCGATGAGAGTCTGAGCGAAAGATTTGTGGGTAATTGAAAGGCGTCGCTTGACGCTTACCATGCCACGGATCAAAAGCGCCGAAGATCAATGTCTCTATCGCATGGATGCCAACCAGCATTTTGGAGAGTTGGATCCTTTCTTCGTGGATCAGGTGGACGTCCAGCTCATCATGGAACAATGGGAATCCCTGGTGCGGCTCACCGCTTCCCTGCGCCAGCGCCGGGTTCCGGCGCACGTCTTGGTGCAACGCCTTCGCTACGATGCCGGCCGCCTCGGAGTCGCCCTGACCGCCTTGGGAAGGGTGGTCAAAAGCATCTTCTTGCTCCGGTACATGGGGGACGTGGAGTTGCGGCGAGCCGTTCTCCTGCAGCTCAACCGGGGCGAAAATCGTCAGTTCCTGGCTCGTGCTCTTTTCTTCGCCCAGCAGGGTGAACTCACGGTCGGGGATCTGCCTGGACTGATCAACAAGGCCAGTTGCCTGAGCCTGCTTTCCAATGCGGTCCTGGTCTGGAATACGGTTCAATTTGAAAAAATTGTCGCCCAACTCCGTTCCCAGGGCCATACCATCCAGAACGAGGACCTGGCCCATGTCACCCCCCTCCTTTTTGGCCACGTCATCCCCACCGGCGCCTATTTCATCAACCATCCGGACCTCAGGGGTTGATTATGCGTACAGGAGGCTACCGCCAAAAATTACACGATTGTGGGGCTATGGCCTTACTGATGGCCAACGCCCGCGGCGTTGCGATTGAGGTAGAAGCCGTAGCCGATGAGCGGAGCGCCTACTGGCGGCGTGATGATTCGTTCAGCGTAACCGACAACGAAGCGTGACATAAATATCTGATTTAATCGTGGTAGCAGCCAGAAGTCTCTTCGGGCCAAAGCGAAGCCCGGCGGCGGAAGCATGAATAGCTTACTGTTGGTAAGGCCGCTTGGGATTATCTCTTCTCAGAATGTACATAAACTGATTGAACTGATCGGAGGAGCCCACGCTAACGACAATTTTGCTGGCATCGTCCACGGCAACAAACTCCGCCATGCCGTCTTCATAGCAAACCATGATGCCGTTCGGATGAGTGAGCATGCCGCCGCCATAGTTCCCCCAGGGAAGCTCCATCACCAAAACTCGATTCGGATTATCGCCGATTCGATAAGGGGCGCTCGCGTTAGGGTCGCCGGCATACAGACCCCATTGCTCCCATTCCAACACCTTCAGGGCGTAGGAGCCGCACACCGAACAAAGGATGCCATCGCTGTTCTTGATCGGCTTCTGATAATAAGTCGTATCAAAACAAGCATCGAGTATAATTCTGTTCGACAGAGCCGCATTCCGTGTCGGACACATCATGACTTTGGGCGAAACGTAACCTTTTTCAACCACCTGCGCGCCCAGCCAATAGAGGAGCGTGGTGGAGTAGGAGAGCTGTACGGGGCTATTGTATGAACAAACCCCTGACGCCGTTACTACTCCAGGACCGTAATAGCTCCGGAAATCCGGCGCAAAACCTTCGTTGTCCTGGGCATATTGCATGGCGCCGAGCGCAACCTGGCGGATATTGCTCAGGCATTTTATCTGGTTGGCTTTTTCCTTGGCCGCTCTTACCGCCGACGCCAGCAAGGCCATCAATATGCTGATGATCGCGATAACGACCAATAATTCAATAAGGGTAAATGCTATGTTTGGGAAAGGACGAGGCGCTCTGGCCGCTCGCCCATTTCGCGTCATTGCGAATGAAGTGAAGCAATCGCTCACTCCGTCACGGGAAATATGCGATTGTTGGCTCCCCTCCTTGGCAAGGAGGGGTTTGGGGGAGGTCCCGCCGCCAGCCTGACCCCACCTAACCTCCCCTTGCCAAGGGGAGGAACCCCGGCTTGCTTGGAGTGTCGCAATGACCGCAACCGGAAAGGCGGTAGAGAAGGATCCCGGCAAAAGCATACCCCCTGAGGTGTAGAGTAGGGATGGTTTCATTGGATTTTAGATTTCGGTATATCCTGTTTCTGGGTTTCCCCGTATGGGTCTTAGTAATCGCATATCATTTTCCAAGGAATCACCCTCCCCCTCATCAAACCGGACGAGCGGATTTCCCGCATCCGGCTTTCGGAGTGCCGTTCTTCGGTTTGCTTCATACGCATTTCCGTTGGATGTACATGGGGAAACGGATCAAGCCATAATGGTCGTGGAGTCGTTGATTGCAGTAAGCATCGCCGTAATGCGCTTTGGTTCTGGCATGTCTCCCGAGTTACCCCAGTCGCCTTTCCCAACATGCCATCTCCGCAAACACCGCCGGATCGATAAACGGACTGCGACGATTGATTCGTCCGCCTCTGACAGTCTTCGCGGTGCAAGAAGCCGCTCGACTTTCCGGTTGTTGACTTTTCGATGCTCATTAGATGGAGTTCAGTTTCATTATGGCCTGTTGGTTCAGAAGATGCCCCGCTTGCGGCTTCGGCCTCGCGGCCTCATTCCGGGCATCTCTTTCGGTCGTGAACCGTCTAATTCGACCGACGGGACTTGCACCCGCATGGTTTCTGGCTTCCTCGGCGCTCTCTTGCAAAAGTCCCCGTTACGGGGGAATTAAGCGTTTGAGGTTTGTCAATCGGTTTTGTCTTCATCGGATGAATCTTGCCTTCTGTTCTTGAGGTTCCGGTTTTGTTTTGTGGTGAATGAAGGGGAGCTTGCGGTCTCTATTTTGAGGGTGATTTTTCCATAGGTTCAGGATTGGGGGCGTCCAGATTTTTGGCATTGAAAAAGTTAAACAGCTCGTTTTTAAATCAGAAATCACCGTCCGTCAACAATTTTTTGGAGTTTTTTTATGAGCCTTGCCAACACCGTTTTCGCCATCCAACGCCAACTTTTTCCTATGCTCGAAGAGGAAATCGGCCCGCTTTCCGACAAAGAGCGACGCTTCGTCCAAATCGTCGAACTCGCCCATCCGGAGCGTTTCATGTCGCCCTTCCAATGGGCTTTGCTCGGACGCAAACCCGAAGATCGTCTGCCGCTGGCCAAAGCCTTTATCGCCAAATCCGTCTGGAATTTCTCCACCACCCGCGCCCTCTTGGATTACCTCCAAAATTGTCCCTCCCTGCGTCGCCTCTGCGGTTGGGACTCCGTGGCGGTGATCCCCTCCGAATCCACCTTCTCCCGTGCCTTTGCCGACTTCGCGCAGTTCCGTCTGCCGGAGAAAATTCACGCGGCCATGATCCAAGAAAACTTGGGTCCCAAGATCATGGGGCATATCAGTCGCGATTCCACCGCGATCCCCGTCCGTGAACAACCCGCGCCAAAGCCCACGCCCGTTCCCGAACTCCTCAAAAAACGAGGGCGTCCCGCCAAAGACCAACCAGTTCGTCCCAAGGAAGTCCGACGTCTCACCTTGCAATTGCTGCGCTCCGTGGACGTGAACTGGGCCGATCTGCCCACGCAATGCGATCACGGTTGCAAGCGCAATGCCCAAGGTTTTATTGAATCGTGGATCGGCTACAAGCTCCATTTGGATGTGGTCGATGGCGACATCCCCATCAGCGCCATTCTCACCTCCGCCTCTCTCCACGACTCGCAAGCCTCCATCCCCTTGGCGCAAATCTCCCACCAACGCGTCTTGAATTTCTACGATCTGATGGATGCCGCCTACGACGCCAAGGAGATTGACGCCTTTTGTCGCCAGCTCGGCCATGTCCCCATCATTGACCGCAATGCACGCAGGGGCGAAAAAATCCCCATGGACCCGGCCACGGCACGACGGTTCAAACAACGCTCCGCTTCGGAACGGGTCAACTCCCAACTCAAGGATAACTTCGGCGCGCTGTTCGTCCGGGTTCGAGGAGCCGCCAAGGTCATGTGTCACCTCATGTTCGGCGTCTTGGCCTGCGCCGCACTTCAAATCTTGCAGCGATTGCCGGGATGAAGCCCTATTACCGATAAAAAATCCAACCGAACCACCCTGCGCCTCTTGGCGCTCAGATCCAGTGTCGTGAAATCGACCATCCAATCGGTCGTTTTCACCGGAAAGCCGCTTGCCGAACCGGTCCGGACCAGTTTCCGGTGCCAGCCATCCACTTTTTCCTCTCACGTTTTCCGTTCGTTCAATCATTTTGAAAGCGGCTCCCCTGAGTTTTTTCTTTGTCTTCGCTTGGAGCAGGTTGTCATTTCGAGCTTCCGGTGGCCGAAGTGCTCGGCTTGCCGCCCAGTCCGCGGCTGGCCAAATCCTTTTGGCAGTAGCGGTAACTGTGATAAAGATTTTGATGAATGGCGAGCTTTTTGACGTTCTTGTCGAGGGCGTTTGCCAACGCGACGACTTTCGCATAGGACGCCAGCGCTTCGCCTTGCTTGCCCTCATCGAGAAACACCCTGGCGCGAGCGTACTCATCCCAAATTTCAAAGCTCCCGTGGGTCCACGCAAACAAATCCTTTTCATGCGTCAACACCTTCGCCTCGGGCTCGGTCGGCGCCGCCGCGATCGCCTCGGCCAGGCACTTCTCGGCTTTCCCCAGGCAATCCATTGTCTTTGCCATCTTTTTTAAACGTTTGGCCGCCGGCCCCGTCCAATTGTCGCCCAGCGCATCCGGATGGTGCAGACTCGTGACCGCCTCTTCCATCAGCCCGAAATATTTCTGCATCGCCGCGCCGCCTTTGCCGTAGCGCTCGCAGTATTCGGCCACAATCTCGTCCGCCGAAAGCTTCGGATTCCACAGCAGCTTCGCGAGCGTGTACGCATTAAGGTTAAACGCCCACGGCCACGCGTGCTGCGCATGCACGCCCTTGACCCCGATTTTATCGAAATACGCCACATCGCCCGCGATGATATGCGGAAATGGCATCATGCGCCCGTCCATGGCCGACTTGGCCGTGGCATAGTAGTACACAATCACGTCCCCTTTGCTCTGCGCCACCCACTTCCGGAGATTTTTGTCGTAAAATTCATTCACCTCGTCGCATTCGGCATCGCCCCGTTCGTTGATCGGACGGCTGAAGCAGGTATGCCAAAAGGCAAACTCCATGTTCAGGTTGGGACTGGGCATGATCTCCCGCGGCGCGGGCTCCGTGTTCACATAGGCAATGGAGAAAAACTTCTTATTCGGAAACGCCCGCGCCATCGCGTCAGCCAGCGGATTCATGAGCTGCAATGCTTGCTTGGTGGCAACGATTTCATGCGGGCGCACCCAATGTTTGAACGCGGGGTGCTCGTCGAGCAAGCGCCAGTGTTCCTGTGGAACGCACTTCGGACATTGACAATAAGATATGCCATCGTTGTACCAGCAGGAATACGCATCGGCATCGGGAAACTTCTGCACCATTTCGAGGTAGTTCTTGACGAATTCCTTAACCGCTTCCGGCGAGGACGAGCAGATATTTTTGGGTTTGCGATTCCCGGCCGCCATGTCGTACTTCTTGCCGAAATAATTGTCGCCAATTTGCTGCATTTCGGTCTCGGTTAAAATCTGCGTATACCAATCCGGATGGTCCTTGAAGTATTTCTCCGGCGGCAGCACGTCGAGCATGCAATGTTTGCCGAGTTGAAAGAGCATGTCCCACTGCTTGGCCGTTTTCACGGCCGTCTCGTAACGCTCGCGGGGAGCCTTCAGAAAAGTACCCAAACTCGCCGTCGTAAGATTGAATCCCAGTTTGGTCATCCACGGGAAATCTTGAAATGCCAACCCGCGCCATCGAAACGCCGGCTGCCGCACCTGATCGATGTTCGCCACCGCCAGCCGATCAAGCTTCGGCACGCGCTCGTCGTCGAAACAGTAAAACCGCACCCCCACGTAATCCCGCAGAAAACCGTAGACGGCGTAAAGAACGCCGCGGCCGCGGGCGCCCACCAGATAGAGATCCTGCCCCACCGTCTTGATGGCGTAGCCTTCCTCGCCCAAGGCTTCGCGCTGAAGACCCAAAGAGGTCGGCGCGCGCGTGGCAAGCATCACGCCGATCTTATGGCCGGGAAAGGCCTCCCCCTCTGGCGCCATCCTAACCTCAACGCCCGTGGCGGTCTTCAAATACCGTTGGAGTTCCTGGGCGGCAAACGTCTCGGTCGGCGAGGCGTCTTTGGCCAAGCCAATCGCATAAGTCGTCTTGCCGTTTTCTACCAGCGTCAGTTGGGAATAGCCCGCCTGAGCAAGCGTAAGCAGCCCGGTGAATAAGCCAAAAAAGAAATGTGGTGACATCGGAATTTTGATAGTTGATTGATCTTGCTTCTGCTCAGTTTCCCGGCTCGACGACGACCAGCTCATACACCTCAAAGTCGCGCACCTTGAAGGTCAGGCGGTTGCCATCCTGCTTGTGCGGCACGCTGCGCTTCTCCGGGCAGGCGTAGTAAACTTCCTTCACCGTTTGGCCGGGCGCCAAATTGACGGTTACCTCCGTGCCCTTGACCGGAACATTCGTCAAAGAATGATTCACAAAATGCAGCATTCGCCGCTGCGGCTGCGCTTGCACCCGCATGGTCACTTCCACGTCCTCGGGGCAGTTGGCGACCACAAACGGCAGGGCCGCTTGCGTCGCGGCCAGCCCCTCTTGAACCGAAGCCGCGAGGAATTCCTTCAGGCCTTTGAAAAAGGTAAGGTCGCGGGCGAAAGGTGTGCGAATAGCCATCCCGCTGGCCGTCAAGGAAAGGCCGGGATGCGCGGCGCTAACAAAGAGACAGCTCCCCTTGCCGAAGCGATTGAGCACCACCGCCGGTTCCTTGGTCGCCCATTGGGCCTTGACCAGCCCGGTCGTTGGCGCCACGACCTCATAGGCATCTGCTTTGCACAAGACGCCCGCCCCATCTTTGCCGAATTCCAGGTTGCCCTTGGCTTTTTTCGTTTGCAGGTACTTGACGCCGAAGACATCCGCGAGCTGATAATCCTTTTGGCCGCGGCCCCACTGATCCAGGCGCGCGCTGCCGCCGGTGGCAATCAGATAGCCGCCCGCGGCCACCCATTCCCGCAGCCGCACCAGCGTCTCCGGTTCCAGGCAACCGGCATCGGAAAGCACCAGCACTTTGTAACGCTTGAGCGTTTCGGCTTTGAGGCCATCGGCATAGATCGGATCGCATTGGATGTGCGCGTGCGCCAAGGCCGCATATAGCCCGAATTGATTGCTGAAATAAGGGCCGCCGCAGTTACCCGCCGGATTATAATCTTCGAGGTTGGCCGTGCGTTCGGAGTAGACCAGCCCGACCTCGGCGGGGGACCTGGTTTTGACCAAATAGGGATTCGCCTGTTTGGCTCTTTGGACATGTTCGAGCGTCGCCGCCCAAATGGCCTTGCGCGGGCCGCATAAGATTC
>JAQUAF010000016.1 GCA_028687435.1 Verrucomicrobiia bacterium
TGTGAGGGGCGTTGAAGTTTTCCTCACACGGTTAGAATACTGAGGCACTCTTCATATCGAAAGAGAAGAGAAACAGACAAATCAAACTTAACCTAAAAGAAGAAAACCATATTATGTCTACTCGACAGAATGGAAATAAATTAAAATATATATATGGAAAAATCAGACTAAAAACAGTAAAAAATCTCATGTGCGCGGCTGAAAAAGCCAATAATCCATATCTCATCGGTGTCGCGACCATGTTGAGCGCATCGACGAGGCCATGGCGGTATTTCGCCGGCGCGCTTCTTTGGGGAGATAGACCGGATTTTGCGTCAAAATCCGAAAAATTCGAATGTCGAAAGTCGAACCCCTGCTCGGCCGCCGAAGGCTTCCCCCGTCATTCCGCAGAGAGTGGGAAGCCTTCGGCAGAGCGTGGGGCGTCATGGCGAAGGCCCGCGTTTCCAGACCGCTGGCCAGATGCTTTTAAGTGCAGGGGCAAACCGGAGTTCGGCGCTTCTCAGAAGGAATGAAATCTGAAAAATGATGGGATGAGTGTGAAAATTTTCAAAAAAACTTGCATGATTAATAAAACGTGTTATATTAAGCCTGTGATTACAATGGCTGACATTGCGCGCAAGGCCGGGGTTTCCTATCCGACCGTTTCTGTGGTTTTGAACAACCGAAATCACTCCGGCACGGTGCGAATCAGTGAAGCAACCCAACAACGGGTGCGTCAGGCCGCCAAGGAACTGGGATACTGTCGAAATGAGATTGCCCGAGCGATGGCCGGGGGAAGCATGCGGGTCATTGGTTTTCTGACCAGCGGGCTGCGGCATGAGTATTTGGGAGAGATGCTGGAAGGGGTGCTCGAGGTGGCTGAGGAAAATGGTTATCTTGTCAAAGTCGTGTTGGTTCAGGAAAAAGAAAACGCTGCCGAGACCATCCAAAAATGCATTGAGCATCGGGTTGCGGGATTGATTTGCACCAACATGATCAACCCCTTGATCCAGCAGGCGCGGGAGATGGCTGACCGGTACTTGATTCCGCTGGTGATCGTGGACAATACCTTGCAGCATAAACACAAAATTCGAGTTCTTTCCGATGACCGCCAAGGGGTATGCGATGCGGTCGATCATTTGATTTCGCTTGGGCACCGGCGCATTGCCTTTCTATCGGGCAGCCCTCAGCAACCTGAGTGTGTCGAACGGGAAGCGGGCTATCGTCAACAAATGCAAAAAGCCGGAGTGGAGGTTTCCGAAGATTTTTTGGTTTACGGTCATTGGAAGCGATTTGAGGCGGAACAAGCCGCCGCTTGCCTTCTGAAGAAACCGGATCGACCGACGGCCATTATTTGCGTGAGCGATTTCATGGCGATGGCGGCGATCCGGGCGGCGCGCAGTTTGGGGATTGGCGTTCCGGGAGATTTTTCGGTTGTGGGCTTTAGCAATTGCAAGGCATCAGATTTTGCCGATCCACCGTTGACGACGGTGTTTCAGCCCTTTGCCGAAATGGGGCAGACAGCGGTTCAACACCTTTTAGGCCAAATTCAGAAGAAGAGAACCGCCTTGCGAAAGGTTGACAACCTATGTCGAATTTCCACGAAATTGGTTGTCCGCGAATCAACCGCCCGCGCGCCGGCCACGGTTGTTCCCGCAATGCAAGGGATGCCGGCAACTGGCTGACTTGGGATCATGAAATAAAACGCAACATGAAAACCGTTTGCAAAAGTTCATCGAAACATAAGCCATTGCCAAAAACGCGGAGAATGTGTTATATACATGCATTTACATTAATTGAATTGCTTGCTGTTATATGTCTGATATCCATCCTTTATGCGATTTTCGCCCCAACCTTAAAAGCGGCGAGGGACAAGGCCAAGAGCATCCAATGCATGGTCAATCTCAAAAATATCGGCATGGCGGTGGCTTCCTATGAAACTGACCATAATGGCTGGCTGCCACATGGGGGATCATCAGCGTGTATTCCAGGAGGGGAGACGAATCCAAGCTGGAAAGAATTATTGGCGCCCTACCTTGGAGTGACAACCATAACGAAATTTTGTTTAGAACATGGCATTTATCATTGCCCAAGCCAATCGAAAATAACTTGTGGTGATGTTGGATACGGTGACAACGGTTTTTATGGAGGCTACGGATGGAACTTTCTGAATCTTGGATCGTATTCTTCCAGCACAGTTCCATGGGTTCATAGCTCGCAAGTAAACAATCCAGCTGACGTTTTTATGGTGGGAGACACCAGCGACGGCTATGCCAACACAGCAACATCCTATAACTGTTTTTATATCAGAATAGGCACTGATCTGACATGCCAAAGCAGCCGCCATAATGGAGGAGGCAACTATTTGTGGGCCGATAAACATGTTAGTTGGCATTCTGCTGAAGAAGTTTACCAGAAACGCAATGCTTGGTATCCATGCCATTAGTGTTGAAGCCATATATTCCTTCTAGGCTCGACAAAATTGACAACGTTATAGGTGATGCCCTTTCTCAAAGCAGTTTGAACATTCCACATGCCTGGCTCATTTTATTTGAGGAGCCTCCTTTGACAAGCTTATCCCTCGACACCTTGTTTGAGATGCGTTTCGAGCAAGACGTGCCAGAGTTTCGAAATCCAGGCCAGGAGAATTTTATGCTCATATGAATGGTCAACGACAATTAAAAGTTTCTATCGCGACAATTATAATTTTACAACTTTTAATCGTCGCTAGCCACATATGAACTCAGGGCAAGATAAAAAGGGTAAATGCAACTTTTAAAATTAGAACACAAATCTTGGAAAGGAAGACCGATGAAGAAAAAAACCATTGCGGTGCTTGACAATTTGAAAATCTTTACTCGTTTTTCAATTTTTATAAGAGGATTTCTTACAATGAACAAAACAGTGGTTTACAGAGGGATAATGCACTTTTTGACTGGGATATTGATCTCAGTTTCTTGTCTGGGTGAAATGCACGAATGCAAACCGGAGGTTGTGCAATTAAATTTATTGAAGAATGGAAACTTTGAGAATGGCTTGGAGAACTGGAGTCGACCTAATTGGATTTGTGATCTAATAACCCCCCGCATAGTTCATCAAAATGAAGGTGATGCTATTTTGAAAATGGAAGGCAGAGAAGGGCAAGATGGATATGTAATGCAATCGGTCAGGATCAACCCTCAAGTAAAGCGGTATAAGTTTATCGGTTGGATAAAAACACACGGTTTGGCTGAAGGATCGAGCGCGATTATGGAGGGATCTACATTTCCTTTGGGGGGGCGGAAGGGAATAACCCATTTTACTTGCTCCGTCTCTGAAAGTCGACCGGGTTGGACGAAGTGCGAAAAAGAGTTCGATGTTCCCAATGGCACACCCATCATTAATATAGCACTCAAGGCAAGAGGTCCTGTCAAAAACTCGAAAAATAACAAACATAATTTTGGAGAATGCTTGTTTTGCAATATCAGTCTGGAAGAAATGCCTGAACCAACGAATAAGGTGACGATTCAGAATATTGTGCCATCTGGCGAATATGGGTTGTTTCTTCCTCACCAGGCGCCCCAGTTTTCCCTTTTTATAACGAATGGATGCAAAGAGGCCAAAGAACTTGCTCTCAGCCTTCAACTATTCGATTTCTATAATAAACCGATATACAATCGCGAAGAGGTGTTGCAGTTGCAGCAAGGGCCGGCATTTTTTAAACATGTCATTAAGATCCCTCGACAGGAGGATACAGGATTTTACAGCCTCAAAGTTGCGCTCAAAGAAAAGGATCGGCCTTGCGCTGAAGATCAAAGCGCTTTTTGCATTGTTGTGCCTCCGGATTCCAACGATCCCTTCTTTGGCCTATCGGAAATAGCTCTATCGACGTCTTTTGCAAAGGCAGCACAGTTGATGGGGATTGGCACGGTGGGAATGGCCTTCCCGCACAAATGCGAAAGTGAAAAGGGGGTCTACGAGTGGCAGGATACGGATCGCGAAATGGAGGTTTATCTTGCTCATGGCTTCAGAATTGTAGGCTTTTTCTTTTTGACCCCCATCGAATCACGAGATCCCCTTTGGTTAAGGAAGGAAACTGCAGAAAAGAGAAAGAATGGCAAAAAACCTTTTGATAGCGAATATTTCGGTCATTGGCGGGAATTTGTCCGGCATGCAATAAAGCGATACCATAAAGAAATTAAAACATGGTCGCTTGCCGCAGAGATAAACTGGATGACGCAGGATTGGGAGTTCGATTATTATCAGAAAAAAGTGGAGGCAACTTATCCGATTGCCAAGGAGATAGATCCCCATTGCATCATTGGAGGTGTGGGCGTAAGTGGAAGTGATTGGCAGCAGGACAACTTTAGGGCGGCAAAAATGATGTGGCCCCGGATCAATGCTTTTTTAGACGGCATGTTTTTTGATCCTTATGTTGGCCCCTGTGTTTTTGGTCCGGGTTATCAGCCAATCGGGGAGGAAAGGGGGGGATTGGCGGACATGCTTCTTGCGGCAAAGGATATCATAGCTCCCTATGGGAAGAAGAAACTTGCCATTGATGAAAAAGGTTACCGGATAATACGGACTCTTCCGGTAGACAGCCCCTACGTAAAAGATGCGGCGAGAGTTCTGTCTCGCGGACTCATTATAGCCAAAAGCATTCCAGAAGTGGACCGATGGCTTTTCTTTGCCGCGGCAGGCGCGCCAGAAGGCAGCGTTGACTACGGTCTCTGGAAGATAAGGCCTGACGGCAGGACTCTGGAACCACGGCCCATGGCGGCAGCTTATGCCACGGTTGCAAAACTATTCGCCGGGGCACATGACGCCAAAAGAGTTTCACTCCATAAGGATATTTACGTTTATCTTTTTGAAAAGGATAAGGAAGTGGTTGGCGCGTTATGGGCTATCACTGAAGAGCCAGTTCCGTTTCAGTTTGAAAACCCGAATGAGGCGGCTCTTTATGACTGCATGGGCAAGCTGGTGAAAAGACTGTCGAAAGGCAAGAATGAAATTTTTTTATCGAAAGATCCTTTGTTTTTGACGAGCAAGGCAGCCCGCCTTCTCATGGCAGAGAAACTGGGCGGAGGAACTTTCTCGCTTCCTTCGATCAAAGGAACGATCCAGATTGTCTCCGCTAACAATTTGGCCGTGAATATTGCCAATCAGGTCGAGAGGAAGATGGAAGGTTCAGTGGAGATTTGCCTCCCGGATGAAGGCTTATCGGAGAAACGCGAGTTTGCCCTTGAAGGACAACAAAATATCCCGCTTATTTTCGATCTCGGAAAAAAGGATATTACTGGCTTCAACAAAAAAGAAATTGTGGCAAAAATCGTTTCAGAAGGAAAATCCTTGGAGATAAAAAAATATCTTGATATATATAAAATATTTCGTTCAAAAGAAGAGATGAAGATTGATGGCGACCTGTCGAAATACAAAAGAATCATGCCTATTTGTATTGAAGGCGTAGATTGCCTTACCCCAGTGGACGCATGGTCACAAAGATTGTGGACGGACAATAACGATTGCAGTTTCAAAGCTTGGTGGACATACGATAAGGATTATCTTTACTTTTCTGCCACGGTAACCGACGATCGATTTATCCAAGAACAGAAAGGGGGCAATATTTGGATGAACGATGCGTTTCAAATTGCCTTTGACACCATGGGCGATGCCGTTAAGACTGGCCAGCCGGGATACGACAGCAATGACTACGAATATGGCATTGCCCTAACCGCACAAGGGCCTCAATGTTATTGTTGGAAGGCAGCTGAAGTGCGGAAAGAATTACAGGGCAAGCTAATGGATTTTCCGCTTGCAATCAAGAGGATCAACGATACCACTACGAATTACGAATTGGCTATTCCATGGAGCGCTCTTGCACCCTTAAGGCCGGAGAATGGAAGGGCTTTTGGAATGGACTTTATCTATATGGACAGCGATCAAGCAAAAACAACCGCCAATTACTTCATGGGGCTTTCAAAGGGATTTTGCGGTGGAAAAATGCCATTATATTATAAAACATTTTTCCTAATGCCGTGAGAAAACAGTGAAATTTGCTGAAGAGACATAGATTTTATTTGTTGGCCGTCAATGGCGATGCCAAAATGAGAAATTTCATCTATTTTTTGTTCGAAATGCTGCTGACAATCTCCTGCTTTGGCGGGGCACAGATCGTAAAGCTTGAACCGTCAGGAGAAAATCTGTTGAAGAATGGGGGGTTTGAGGATGGTTTGACCCATTGGACCGTGCCTTCAAGGATAAAGAATTCGGCCTTTTCGATCGACAGGGCGAACTTTCATGAAGGAGGTCTTGCCTCCTTGAAAATGGAAGGCAGGGGGGGGGAAAGTGGATGTGTGATGCAGTCCGTAAAGATCCATTCGAAGACAAAGAAATATAGACTTTCCGGTTGGATTAAAACCTCAAAATTTGTGGATGGTTGGCACGCCACCATTGCCGCAGAATGTCTTTTCAGCGAGCAAGGGCGGACGGCAAGCAAGCGCTTTTCTGTGTCTAGCAGCGGAAATCAGATGGAATGGGCGAGATATGAAAAAGAGTTTGAAGTGGCGGAGATAACAACCTGGATCAAAGTGACACTGGAGTCTGACTGCTCCTGTGGAAAGCATGAAGCCGAACAGTCTTCCCTGGGAATTTGTTGGTTCGATAGTATTCGCCTTGAAGAAATCCCTATGGAGACGAAAGATGCAGCCATTCAGAATATTATTCCTGCAGGTGAACATGGAATATTTCTTCCGCATCAGTCTCCCCATTTTTCATTGTATATTTTCAATGGATATAAAGAACCTAAAAAGATGGTGCTCCGCATTAAAATTGAGAATTTTTATAACGATTTAGTTTTTCAAAATGAAAAAACCATAGAGATGCTGGATGGACCGGGAATATTTAATGGTGACTTCAGCATTTCATCTCTCGAAAAAACCGGTTTTTATAGCCTGAAGGTGACTCTCATGGAAAAGGATTGTCACATATCCGAAGATCGGAGCGCGTTTTGTGTCGTTGCTCCCCCGGATTCTGCCGATCCTTTTTTTGGTTTATCAGGGATCGGGTTAAACGCTTCTTTTTCCAAAGCTGCTCGGTTGATGGGCGTGGGCACAGTGGGGATTATCATTCCGCACAAATGTGCGATAGAAAAGGGGATCTATGACTGGCATGGCATAGACTCCCAATTAGAAGGCTATCTTACTTATGGATTTAGAATGATCGGTTTTTTCCTTTTAAGTCCTTTTGAACGAAGAGATCCCTCGTGGCTGAGAAATAAAAGCGCGGAAAAGAAAAAAAATGGAAGACATCCTTTCGATCAGGAATATTTTGATTGTTGGGGGGATTTTGTTCAGCAGGCGGTAAAACGGTACCATAAGGAAATCTCAAATTGGTCGCTAGCGGCAGAGATAAACTGGTTTACGCAGGATTGGGAGTTCGACTATTACCAGAAAAAAGTCGAGATGACATATCCAGCCGCCAAGGGGATCGATCCTGATTGTGTTATTGGAGGAGTGGGAGTCACAGGCAGTGATTGGCAACATGGTAATTTCAAAACGGCCAGAATGATGTGGCCCCGGATACATGCTTTTCTCGATGGCATGTTTTTTGATGCCTATGTTGGCCCTTGTGTTTATGGGCCAGGCCATCAGCCTATCGGGGAGGAGAAGGGCGGTCTGGAGGATATGCTTCTGGCGGCAAAGGATATTGTGGCTGAGTATGGAAAAAGTAAGCTTGCCATCGATGAAAAAGGTTATCGGATCATGCGCAGTCTTCCTGTGGACAGCCCTTGCATAAAGAATGCGGCCAGAGATCTGTCGCGCGGCCTGATTATCGCCAAAAGCGTTTCTGAAGTGGATCGGTGGCTTTTTTTCGCTGCAGCCGGCGCGCCCGAAGGGAATTTTGATTATGGACTTTGGAAGGTGAGGTCTGACCGCAAGACTCTGGAGCCACGGCCCATGGCGGCAGCTTATGCCACTGTCGCGAAACTGTTTGCCGGCGCGCGCAATGCCAGAAAAATTCCACTGCACAAAGATATCTATGCCTATGTTTTTGAAAGGGGCAGTGAAATAATCGGCGCATTATGGAGTGTAACCGAAGAGCCAGTTTCATTTCTATTTGATTCGCCGGAAACGTTGACTCTTTACGATCTGATGGGAAACAGAGTTAAAGAGCTGCCAAAAGGGAAAAACGAATTGTTCCTTACAAGCGAACCGATGTTTTTTACGTGCAACGCTTTCGTGTCTGTCATGGCGAAGCGATTGGCCGCCAGTTCCTACTCTTTTTCGTCGGTTAAGGGGGCGCTTCGCATCGGGTCCTTTCGCACGCTAATCGTCGACGTTAAAAATCAAACCGATCAAAATTTGGGAGTCAAGACAGAGATCTACCTTTCTGGAACGGGAAAATTGGGCGGACAAAAACTGAATCTCAAAGCCAGGGAATGCCTTCCGATAATTTTTGACCTCGGTCATCGAGATCTTATTTCATATAACAAAAAAGAATTGGGAGTCAAAATTGCGGAGGCGGGATGCGCAGTCGATGTTAAAAGATATATCGATATCCATCCCATCTTGCGTGTAGAAGGGAACAGAGTTGATGGCGATGTGTCGAAGTATAAAGGCAATCCTCTTGTATTTGCGGGAGGGGACTTTCTCGTGCCGATTGATGCCTTGTCGGATGGACGCTGGACAGGCAACGATGATGCTTCCTGCAGGGTGTGGTTGGCCTACGATGATGAGCATTTTTACTTTGCAGCTTCGGTGATTGACGATCAATTCATTCATGAGCAGGCGGAAAGCAAAATATGGATGAATGATGGGTTTAAAATTGTATTCGATACAATGAACGACGCCGTATTGAATAATTTGAATGGCAAAAAGGGGTATGACCCTAACGACTGCATCTATAGGATTGCCCTGACTCCAAAAGGTCCGCAATGCTGGTGTGATAGGGCCGCTGAAGAACGAAAAGAATTGCAAGGCATGCAGATGCATTTTTCACTTTCAATCCAAAGGACGGACGCCGCCACGACGACTTATGAAGTGGCCATTCCCTGGAGCGCTCTTGGCCGGTTAAAACCGGAGCAGGGGGCTTTTGGAATGAACATTGAATACTGGGACTGCGATGCCTCAAGTACGCGTCCGAATTATTCCTTGCGGTTATCCGGCGGTGTATCCGGAGAAACAGATCCATTATATTTCAAGACATTTATTTTTATGCCATAACCGTTTAGTTGCCATCTTTCGATGGGCTGAGATCAAATTCAATAAAAGATGTTTCACAGCCATCCCATAATTTTCAGTGATTGCTCTCTCCTTGTCGGAGCTTTTGGCTTAGCGCGGGTCGGTCCCTTTTTCCCGAACCTCGCAATGCCCCCCTAAAATGTCATTGCGAAACCGGGGAAACAGGGGGTGAAACAATTTTGAAAAATTTTTACTGAAAAAATATTTGTTTGATGATAAAGCGTTATATATTATGCGTATGATCTATGAAATGGATATGGTTTGCAAGGGGAGCCCCAGGTGGCGTCGTTCTGGAAGCGTTCCAAGTTGCGATGCGGCGGGACGGTGTGTCCTTAATCCAGATTTTGCGTCAAAATCCGGAAGCTTCGAATATCGCAGATCGAAATCGCACTCGGCCACCGTAGTTTTTCGTCTCGCCCGTTTGTTCCCCAAAGTCCCGCAATGCGGAACGGCGGGGGAAGCCTTTGGCGCAACGCGGGGCGGCGAAGGAGGCAGGAAAGCCCGAATATTCAATGATCAGAATTTAAAATGGCGCAGGGGACAAATCGTTTCCGCCCTTGATGCCGGGTGGGAGCATTGTCGGGATAAAATGATTCGGACAAGGCCAACCGGCGCCGACAGGTTTCATCGCATTCTTTCTGCGTTTTATGTCTAATTCTTTTCAAATCGGCATGGGAGCGGCAACGATTACTCCCGCAATAGGTTGCAGGATGGGGGGGATGGGCAAGGTGTTGTCCGATAAGATTCATGATGATTTGTACGCTCGAGCCCTTGTTTTTTCCCATGGTGGAAGCCGTTGGGCTATTGTCAGCGCCGATTTGGTGGCGCTGGGGCGCGATACGATTGACAGCGCCAAGGATTTGATTTTTCACGAGACAGGAATACCGCCGCAGAATATTTGCATCCACGCCTTGCACAATCATTCCGGACCGCTGACTTATCAGTTTTTTGAGGGATACGAGCCTGAGTCGGATTACATGCAGGAGTTGATTTGTAAAGTCGCGGGGGGAGTCGAACAAGCGATGCGCAACCAGCAGGAGGCCGAGATTGGTTTTGGGAGTGGATATGCGATCCTAAATGTCAACCGACGAGTCAGAATGGCCAATGGGTCTGTTCAAATGCTTTTTAAACCGCCGACTTTGACGGCTGACCCGGATTTGCCGCCCAATGGGCCGACCGACCACGAACTGGGGATCATGGCATTTCGAGGGGGGGATGGCCGGTTGTTGGGAATTCTTGCCAATTACAGCGCGCATGTGATTTGTGCGGCAAAGACTTCTCATTTGGGGACGGTTAGCGCCGATTTTCCCGGTGAATTAGTTGGTTTTCTTCAATCTCAAACCGGGGCGTTCGCGATTCATACCAATGGCGCATGCGGCAATGTGCATCCTATCGGGTTTTCGGAAGGATTTGACCGCGCCAAAAAGACCGGGGAAGAACTTGGACGGACAGTTTTAGGTGTTCTGCCAGGCATTCATTTCGAACGCTGCTCCCGATTGCGTGCAAGAATGGAGTCTTTGGATTTGCCTTACAACCGGGAATTCATGGAAACGGGCAAAGGCCGGTTAAAACGCCGGGGAGATCGTTCCCTATCCGTGTTGCAGGTGATGGCCATCAATGACACGGCTTTCGTGAATGTGCCGTGCGAATTGTTTGTCGAGATCGGGTTGGCCATCAAGCGAAAATCCCCCTTTAAACGCACCTTTATCGTAAGCAACTCGAATGATTACCTCTCCTATGTTCCAACACGAGAGGCGTTTGCCGAGGGGGGGTATGAACCGAATCTCGCCCGTCACATTTCCGAAGCGGGAGCAATGCTTGAACGCCAGACCTTGAGAATGCTGGCGGAGATCTGGAATGGCTGACCGATGAACGCTTCTTTTCCAACTCCCTGTTATCGAGCGGGTTCGCTTTCCTATTCAAGAGCGGGATTGATGCTGCTGTTTGGATGGCTTTTGTGGGGGGATGTTTGCTACACCATTATGGAGGCCGTTGTTCCCACCATTCTCCCGATCAAACTCAAGCAGTTAGGCGCTTCCAATGTCATCCTGAGTGTTATTATGACCATGTTGCCGGGCATCTTGAGTTCCGTGCTTTGCCCTTGGATCAGTTTCTGGAGCGATCGATATCGAAGCCGGCTTGGACGGCGGATTCCCTTTATTCTCTTTACGGCGCCGTTGTTGGCGCTATCCCTGATTTGTCTTGGTTATTGCGATGAGATCGGAAACGCTGTGCATTCGTGGGGCTTTTTCCATCTCCCCATTGACGCCGTTCGGATTGCCGTTATCATGGTTTTTATGGTTAGTTTTACTTTTTTCAATGATTTTGTGGGGTCTGTTTTCTGGTATCTGTTCAACGATGTCGTGCCGGAGATGTTCCTGGCCCGGTTCATGTCCATGTTCCGGGTTGTTGGAATATTGGCCGCCACTTTTTATCATGTCTATATCTTCAGATATGCGGAGACACATATGACGGCTATTTTTACCGGCGCCGCCTTGTTGTATCTGTTTGGATTCGGACTGATGTGTTGGAAGGTGAGGGAAGGCGTCTATGCGCCCCCGCCGCCGACTGGAGAGCCTGGGATGGGAATTTTTCGAGGGGTAAAAATATTTATCCGCGAATGTTATTCGATTCCCCATTACTGGTTTCTTTTTGCAATGAATATGTTCACGGCCATTTCTCTTGCAACGAGCATTTTTACTATATTCTGGCACCAATCCTTAGGGCTGCAGATGGATGAGATTGGAAAGATCAATGGGGTTATGTGCGCGGTTGGCGCTGTGATGATCCTTCTGTCCGGCTGGATTGCGGACCGCTATCATCCGATTCGTGCGGTTTTGGCGGGCCGGATTTTGTCTCTTGCGGTGGTCACACCTTTTGGTTTGATTTGGTTGTTCGTAACACCTTGTCCCTCGGTTGTATTCTGGATTTTTATCGCCGCGACGATTGTTTTCAGCCCGGTTAAAGCTTTGATTGGCATTGGGGATCCTCCGCTTTTGATGAAAGTGTTTCCGCGAGAGCGATATGGACAGTTTTGCTCGGCAAATGCCCTGTTGACGTGTTTGGGACGGATTTGTGGCGGAGTGGCAGCGGGCGCTTTTTTTGATTTGATTCGACGCCTTGGCGCGACCGGTGACTTTGTGTATCGGTTTATTCCGGTTTGGACATGGTTTTTCGAGGCATTGACCCTGGTTTGTTTGATTTGTTTTTATCGGAGTTGGAAAAAACACGGCGGAGATGAGTCCTATCAAGCTCCCATGGTTTCCACTGATTTGATTCACGGGAAACCTGTTCTTTGACAGTCAATCTGAGTTTTTGCATCAACGGCATGAAACAATCGGAAAGCGGTTGTTTTTGAGATGCCAAGTTCCTTGGCGATACGGCTCAAGGAAAACCCTTTCCGGCGTAATGTCAGAGCTTGGGCGGCCAAGGCGGAATGAACAGGGGGGCGCCCCAACTTTGATCCGCGCTGGCGTGCGCGTTGCAAACCGGCCTTGGTGCGTTCTCCAATTCGGATGCGCTCTTGTTTGGCCAGGGTGGCCAGAAGGGCAAGGATCGCATCCTTGAAGATTCCAAGGCTGTCCATGTACGGTTTGGTGAAAGATCGAAACCCCACCCCCCAAGATTCAAGAAGCTGAAGGTAGTGGAGAGTTCGGGCCACCCCCTCACGGCTGAAGCGGTCAAGGGACCAGAACAACACCAGGGCAAACCGATGTTGGGCGGCCGCCGCCATCAGTTTTTGAAATTCTTTCCGGTCGGACCGGCTTCCGGATGCGGTGTCCGTAAATGTTTGGGCCACCTTCCATTTTTGAGATCGGGCAAACCGGATGAGCTGGGCCTGTTGGTTGCCGACGTCCTGGTCGCCGGTGGAAATGCGGGTGTAGAGGGCAACACGGATCATGATTGAGCGCGCCGGTGGTCAAATGCATGAAAACCGCCGGTTTGGAAATGTTGGTTGAAAAATTCATGTCCCACACATTTGAGCGTGTTTATCCAGGTTGGAACAATGAACAAAAGCTTTTTTTGAAGTTTTGAACAATAAAAACAGACATTTTGAAACCGCCAAAAAAAGGACATTTTCAGACCGGCGTTTACACTTTCTCCTCTGAACAAAAATGAAAAATTGGCCGTTTCACGAAATTATGGGATGGCTGTGTTAAAAATCGATGAGCAGGATTCATGGGATGTTTTAACTTTTATGGTCTTGCCCGGAATTGATCCTGTCCATCGCTGTGAATTCATCCCGCATTTTTATGTAAAATTCGCCGCAATCGCGCGCTTGACTCCCCCCAATGTTTGCTCAAACAATCCGCCCGATTCAACCAAGGTATTCCATGCCCCCAAAAAACAGCAAATCCCCATCCCGTTCGTCCAACATTTCCAAAAATCGTCCCGGAGCGACGACGCCGGGGGCGGACCTCAAATGGTGGCAGCGTCCGGTGCGGATGATGCGGCGGGATTATGTGGGCGATTTCGAGAGGTTCATGAAATCCGACCTGGCAAAGCTGGCGCGGGAATCGCGCGACCGGTGGCACATCAATTGCGAATGGGTGATGGCCACGCCGGGATGCGCGCCGGGGTTGGCGCACCAGACATTGTTCAATTCGTCCAAGTTCGAGAAATTTCCCAAGCTCGGGAATTTCGACATGTTGCGGGAATACCTGCCCCACGCGAAAAAATACGGCGTTCACCTGGTTCCCTATGTCAACATGCACTGGTATTCCTACGATTTTGCCGCCCAGCATCCGGGATGGGAACAACTGCTGGAGGACGGCACGCCTTACGGGCGGAAACATCCGCTCTATGGCAATGGCACCACGTTGTGCGTCAACAGCCCCTGGCGCGACTGGGCGTTTGAGATGATCCGCGAAGTCATGCGCACGGGAGTGGACGGTTGTTTTCTCGACGGTCCGGTGATCTTTCCCTCCTGCTGTTACTGCGAGACCTGCCGCCGGCTTTTTGCGGAAATGGATGGGGGCGGAAAACTGCCGTCCTTCGGGGATTGGAGCGATCCGCTGTGGAAACCGTTTTTGCAATTCCGAGCCGAATCCTGGGCGAATTTCATGAAGGGCGCGCAGGAAGCCGCAGTGTCGGTGAATCCGGAAGCGGTCATCTTCCTCAATGGCGGAGGTTTTCATACTTCCGCGCTCGAAACGGCGCGCGATCCGTCGCGGATGGAAAAATTCCAGAATTTTTCGGGGGCGGAGGAGTTCTTCCATTGTTCCACCGAGTACAAATCGCCGTTCTGTTCGCTCAATCTGGCGCGTTTCCTGGCCGCGGGCGAAAAACCGGCGGTGGTGTTCACGCACCATGCCTTGTCCACCTGGCATTACAACCCATTGCCGCCCGCGGAAATGAGCAACGCCCTGGCCCAGACCGCGGCGGGCGGGGCCAACACCTGGTTTGCCATCTTCATGGACGCCATGGATACGCGGGCCGGGGAGGCGTTTGAAGGCATGTCCGTGGCAAAATTCCTGGCGGAAAATGATCCCCTTTACACCGCCACCTCATCAGCGGCGGAAACCGCCATCATTCACTCCAACCGCACGCTCTATTATTACCTCACCCGTCACAAGGCGCTTGTGGCGGAGGCTGGCGGGGGCAGGGAAAAGGATCTGGTTTTCGAGGCCGCCCAAAAACCGGCAAGGGAAGATCTGAGCGCGTGCCGGACTGTGTCCGCAAAAATCCTGAACAACGAAATTTCCGGTTCTTTTGACGCGTTCAATTTTGCCCATATCCCCGTGAAAGTGTTGTGGGACGAGCATCTGGTTCCGGAAAAGCTTCAGGGTGTGAAGACGCTGGTGTTGCCCAACATGGCCTGTCTTTCCGACAGGCAGCTTGCCGCCATCCGCGCGTTTGTCGAGGCGGGCGGCGGTCTGGTGGCGACCTTTGAATCCGGGTGTTATGACGAATGGGGCGAACCGGCCCGGCGCCCGGAATGGCTCAAATTCCTTGGGATCGAAAAAATCGAGGGTGTTTTCGCCCCCTCCCGCGTCGAGGAATACATGACGGTCAAGGGACGCGCCCTGCGCGGATTTGCCGACGGTTATGTCATGCCCCGGACGGTCAACGCGCTGAAGGTCAAAGCGGCGAAGGATGCCCAGGCGCTGGTTTATTTCAATCATCCCATCGGTTTGGCTTACGCGAAGATGCAAGGCGCATCCGAATGGCCCGCGGTTTTGCTAAGCAAACGGGGCAAAGGCCGGGTTGTTTACGCGGCTGCGCCGTTGTTTGAAAGCTTCAATCTTCATCATCTGGCGGATCACAAGGAATTGACCCGCGCCATGACGCGCCTGGCGGCTGGAACGGCGGGACTCCAGGTCGAAACCTGCGCCCCGGGCAGTGTGGCGATCGAAACCCGCGCCCAGAAGGGACGGCTGCTGGTTCACTTGGTCAACACCACCAGCGAGATGAAACGGCCCATGGAACGCATCATCCCCCTGCGCGACATCAAACTCTCCATTCGCGCCAAAGGCATCCGCCGCATCAAAGCCTGCCGGTTGAACAAAACGCTTTCCTTCACCGCCGCCAAGGGGCGCGTCGCCGTCCGCCTGCCCGCGATCAACGATTACGAACTGCTGGTTTTGGAATAGCTTTTTGTTTGGAACGGCGGTGCGGGCGACCATAGTCGCTTGGAAATAAAGTTCCGCTCAAAATGCGCAGAAGTTGGCGTGCGTCTATGTCGCCGCTGTTGTCATTGCGAGGAGTTCGCTCCAGCGAACGACGAAGCAATCTCCGTTGCGCGATTTTGTTTCAACCAGGGCATTTCACTTAAAACTGCAGCCATTTTTTGCCACAAAAGGCACAAAAAGCTCAAAATAAGATGGTTGCTCAATGAGGTGAGCAAATTCGATGGATGTAATGTTCTGGTCACCGATCTTGCCCCCCAAAGCGCAAGCAAAGAAACGGTTCATCAGCGGTACAAGGATCTGGCCGAAGTGGAACAAATTTTTCGCAGTTCAAAAACGGTCAACCTGGAAATGCGTCCCGTCCATGTTCGCAATGAGATCAGCACACGGGCGCATGTCATGGTCGAAAGGAAGGAGGAATTCATTTTTCAGGGGATTTGGCATCGCGCTCCGGCGCGGCTTGATTCAGCAACTCCCCGATTTCGGCGGTGATTTGCCGGTCGGTGAAATGGTTGCCGGTGATGGATGCGGATGGGCAGGCGGCCACACAGGTTCCGCAGCCGCGGCACAGGGCGGCATGGACTCTGGCCACCCCCTTGGCGGCGTCGAACGAAATGGCTTTGTAGGGGCAGACCGGCAGACAGGAACGGCAGCCCGAGCATTTTTCCTCATCCACTTGGGCGACGATGGGCTCGATCTCCAGCTTTTTTCCGGATGTGAGATCGGAAAGGATGAATCCGGCAGCTTGCCGTAACCCAGGCCGGGTAATTGACTGCAGTCATAGAGGTCCGCCCCCACCGCGACCAAAACGGCGCCCACCTTGCGTTCCACCAGCCGGTTTTCCTGTTCGTAAAGGATGGTTTTTTCCACAGGGCAGGCTTCCAGGCATTTCCGGCAATCATTTTTCCGGGTCCATCTGGCGCAGGATGACTCGTCGAGAAATGGCGTGTTGGGAAGACCTCCAAAGAAAGCCAGGTCGATGGCTTTGCGTTGATTGAAGTTGCAATTGAATTCATTGGTCGCGGATGCCGGGCAGGCGTTGACACATTCCATGCAAGAGATGCAGGAACCGGTGTTGATGTGACGGGGCGCCTGCCGGATTTTGGCGGTAAAATTTCCGAAAAAGCCGGTCAATTCCGCCAGGTCCGATTGCAACAACAATTCGATGTTGGCGGCGTGGGGACCGTGCAGGATTTCGGATTCCACGGGCTCCAGCATGCAGGGGCCGCATTCCATGTCGGGAAAGAGTTCGTCGTACATGGCGGCCATTCCGCCGATGACCGGACGGCGTTCCACAACGGTGACTTTGCGTCCGGCCTCAGCCAGGGTCAGGGCGGATTTCAATCCGGCAGCGCCCGCGCCGAGGATCAACACATCCGGGCAGGCATTCACGATGATTTTTTCCAGGGGGACATGGTGTTGAACCCTCCGGATGGCGGCCCGGATCTGGATGCATGCCTTTGCCGTGGCCTGTTCCCTGCCGGGAGCGACCCAGGCAATGAGTTCCCGGATATTGACCATCTGCATGAGATAAGGGTTCATGCCCGCCCTGACCATGACGCTGCGAAAAGTTTCCTCGTGTTTGCGCGGGGAGCAGGCGGCGATGACCACCCGGTCGGGCGGATTTTCCCTCAAATCCTTTTCGATGAAGACGCTCCCTGCCTCGCCGCAGGGCAAGGAAATGATCTTGAATGAAATTTTCCCGCCGCAATCCTCAATGACGGATCGGATTTTTTCAGCGTCGATTTGTTCGCTGATGCGGTTGCCACAGGTGCAGAAATAGACGGCAATTTTCATTGTTGCGCGCTTTCCGGGTGTGGAGGTTTGGCGAAGAAGAGAAGAGGGATTCACCCGGCGAATGTCAAAAGCTAAAATCTTGGATTACCATGGCATGATTTGACGGAAATTTCATGTTTAGACGTCATGATAACCTGTTCGGCCCCAAAGCTTTTTGCTTGTCATAAGACCTTTTGCCGTCCTAGACTGGCCGCGCATGCCGAAGTTCACCTACACCGCCATGGACTCGAAGGGCACCGAGAAAAAGGGCTCGATCGACGCTGACAATCAGGGCAGCGCGATCAACCGGCTCCGCGAAATGGGGCTTTTCCCCACGAATCTGGCAGAGGAAGGCACTGGCAAAAGGGTTGAAGCCAGCGCCTCGTCTGCCAAAGGGCAGCCTGCCAGGGGGGGCGGGATAAATCTGAACATCGACATTGGGAAATTTTTGGGCGGCGGCGGTGTCAAACCCAAGATTCTCTGCCTGTTTACGCGCCAGCTTGCCACACTGGTGGATGCCGGTCTTCCTTTGCTCAAAGGGTTGAATGTGCTGCAACGGCAGGAAAGAAACGCCACGCTGAAGGCTGCGCTTGGGGATCTGGCCCAGTCGCTTGAGAGCGGCAGCACTTTTTCGGAGGCGCTCTACAAACATCCGAAGCTTTTCAACAAGCTTTATATCAACATGGTGAAGGCGGGCGAGGTCGGCGGCGTGCTGGAAGTCGTGCTGAACCGTCTGGCCCAGTTCATGGAAAAGGCGGAGAAAATCAAGGGCAAGGTCAAGTCCGCCATGTTTTATCCCGTGGCTGTGTTGATCATCGCGGTGGTCATTCTGGGTTTTTTGCTGGTTAAGATTGTTCCGAAGTTCGAGGAGATTTTCAAAGACCTGTTGGCGGGTCAGGAACTGCCGGACTTCACCCGGTTTGTGCTGGGAATCAGCCGGCAGACCAAGGATCATTTTCTGGTGGTGATTGGTTCCATTGTGGGTCTTTTTATTGTCATCAAACTTCTGACCAGGACAGAGAAGGGCGGGATTGTGGTGGATCAACTGAAACTTCACATGCCGGTTTTTGGCGACTTGATACGGATGACTGCCATTTCCCGGTTTGCCCGTACTTTGGGCACGTTGCTCTCATCGGGTGTTCCGATTCTTCAGGCCCTTCAAATTGTCAAGGATACCAGCGGCAATCGAATCATTGCCGATGCGGTTTCAAAGGTTCACGATAGCGTCAAGGAAGGCGAAAGCATCGTCCAGCCATTGGAAGCCTCCAAGGTGTTTCCACCCATGGTTGTCAGCATGATTGACGTGGGTGAGACGACTGGCGCCCTGCCCGACATGCTGACCAAGATTGCCGACATTTATGAGGATGAGGTGGACAATGCCATCACCGCCGCCACCTCACTATTGGAACCCGTAATGATTGTGTTTTTGGCCGTGGTGGTCGGAAGCATTGTCATTGCCCTCTTCCTGCCTTTGATCAAAATCATTACCACTCTCGGTCAGCAAACCGGCTAAGGAGCCGCGCAAAAATTTCTTCGGCAGCGCGTACGACCGGCGTTTTGCATCTGGTTTGAATGTCAATGGGAACTTTCCGTGTCTTTTCACGTCCGGCTTGTCTTTTGTCCCGTGACGTTGTAGGATGCCTGTTCATTTCATTTCTTCACCCCTGAATATTTCATGTTTCGCATGAAGCATTTGACGGGTTAAGGCAACACAATCTTCCGTAAACCACCAACCACGATTATGATCAAATCCATCAATCTCTGGTCATTCCCGGCCAAACTTGACTTGGAGGGATGTTTTAAAATGGCAAAGCAAATGGGTTTTCCCGCTGTGGAAATGACCTGCGATTTGAAGGGACGTTTTAACATTGGAGCAAGCGAGGAGGATTGCCAGAACGTCCGCCGCATGGCTCACCAGATGGGGGTTCAGCTGACTTCATTGGCGAGCGGCATTGCATGGACTTACTGTCCCACTTCCGAACAGGCCGCCCATCGCGAAAAGGCTGTGGAGTCCTACCGGCGGATGATTCAAATTTCGCGCTGGCTGGGGGTCGATTCGATTCTGGTGGTGCCTGGCGCCGTCCAGATCCCGTGGGATCCGAAGTTCAAGCCTGTCCGTTATGACACGGCCTACGAACGGGCTGCGGACTTCATCGAGAAACTCCTGCCTTTTGCGGAGAAGTACCAGATTCGTGTTTGCATTGAAAATGTCTGGAACCACTTCCTGATGTCGCCTCTTGAACTTTGTGATTTCGTGGATTCCTTCGATCATCCCAGTGTGCGGGTTTATTTCGATGTGGGCAATGTGCTGCGTTTTGGCGTTCCCCAGCATTGGATTGAGATCCTTGGCAAACGCATCCATCGCGTACATGTGAAGGATTACAAGCTTTCGGGCAATTGGTTGCAGGGATTCTGTCCATTGTTTGAGGGCGATGTGCCGTTCAAGGAGGTGATCTCCGCGCTCAAAAAAGCCGGTTATGATCGCAGCCTGACCGCGGAAGTCAATCCGCCGACGGAAGCCACGCTCAAGGCCGCTTCCAAGGCGCTCGACAAGATCGTCAAAATGTAGTTCACCGGAAGCGGACCCCGCTGGCATGCGCCGATTCACTGGAGCTGTTTGGTTTGGTCTGTTGCTTGGGCTGTTCATTCTTGGTGTGCCGCTTTGGCGGATGCGCCAGTCGTCCTTGCGCGAAAGCCGCTTTGATGCGCTTATCCTGTGGGCTGCGGCGGAGAACGGGGTTGATCCGGCCCTTGTCAAAGCCGTGGCATGGCGCGAAAGCAAATTTGATCCCGCCGTGCGCGGGCGCAACGGGGAGATCGGCCTCATGCAGGTGATGCCCACACCGGCCAATGAATGGGCGGCGGCTCATGGCGGCAGGGAGATGGATCCTTCCAGACTCTTTGATCCATTGACCAATTTGCGTGTTGGCTCCTGGCATCTGACCCGCGCGCTTCAAAATTGGGCTCACGCGGCCGATCCGGTTCCTCTGGCCCTTGCCCAATACAATGCCGGACGCGGCAACCTTCTCAAATGGGTCGATGCCGCCTCGATGGGCGATGGCGAGTATTTTGTTTGCGAACGGATTCAGTTTGCCTCCACCAGGAGCTATGTTCGCGACATTCTCCGCCAATGCCGGACCTATCGCCAGCGCGGCGAGTTTTGATTGGCCAATCCCTGAAAAGGCCGCCCGGGGTGGTTGCAGCCTTGGAACGTCCGCCTTCCACTTACGCTGCGTCTTCCTCTTGTTCGGTGACAACCTTGGCGATGGCCTGGAGGCGGTCTCCCTCCTCGAGGTTCAACAGTTTGACGCCCTGTGTGTTGCGCCCGGTCTGGCGGATATCCTTCACCGCGGTGCGCACCATCTGGCCCTTGGCGGTGATGAGCATGATTTCGTCGGTTTCCAGCACGGTCAGGGCGCCCGCCACGCCACCGGTCTTTTCGGTGGTCTTCATGGTGATGATGCCCTTGCCGCCGCGCGACTGGCGCCGGTATTCTTCAAAAGATGTGCGTTTGCCGATGGCGTTTTCCCCGGCCACCAACAGGGTGGCGTTCGAGTCAACCACGGCGAGAGCCACCACGGCGTCGCCTTTCTCAAGGCTGATGCCCCGGACGCCGTAAGTTGCCCGTCCCATGGGCCGCGAATCCTCCTCGTGGAAGCGGATGCTCATGCCGCCGTGCGTGATGAGAACCACCTCGTCGTTGCCGCGGGTGAGTTTGGCGTCGATGAGGTAATCCCCCTGGTCGATGTTGATGGCAATGATGCCGCCTTTGCGGATGTTGGCGAACTCGCTGAGGGCCGTCTTTTTGATCGTGCCGTTGCGGGTGGCCATGAGGAGAAATTCGGTTTCGCTCCAGGTCTGGTCCTCGTCATTGGAGCCCTTGCGCGAAGTGATCCGGATCAACTCGGCGATTTTCTCGTCGGGCTTGAGTTCCAGCAGGTTGGCGATGCTGCGTCCCTTGGCGGCGCGTCCCATGTCGGGAATCTCATGGACCCGTTCCACATAGCACCGGCCGGTGTTGGTGAAGAACATCAGGTAATCGTGGGTGGAGGCTGTGAAGAGATGCTCGATGAAATCGCTGTCTTCCCCCTCGGTCTGGCCTTCGCGGGTGGTCATGCCGATGACGCCCTTGCCGCCCCGGCGCTGCGACCGGTAGGAGCTGACATTGGTGCGCTTGATGAGTCCGGCGTGGGTGATGGTGATGATGACGCCTTCGTTGGCGATGAGGTCTTCGATGGCGATTTCGCCCTCGTCGGGCACCAGGTCGGTTTTGCGCGGCGTGGCGTGTTTTTCCTTCACCTCGCGCAATTCCTCCTTGATGATGGCCAGCACGCGGGATTCCTTGGCGAGGATGTCCATGAGGTCCTTGATCCTGCCCATCAACTCGTTGTATTCGGCGCGCACCTTGTCCACTTCGAGGCCGGTCAACTGGTAAAGGCGCAATTCAAGGATGGCGTCGGCCTGTTTTTCGCTGAACACATACCGGTCGTCCACCAATCGGGCGGGGCTGCGGATGAGAATGCCGAATTTTTCCACCTGTTTGCGGGTGAATTCAAAGGCCAGCAATTTGACGCGGGCCTCGTCGCGGTTGGAGGATTCCCGGATCAGGCGGATGAACTGGTCGAGATTGGCCAGGGCGATGAGATAGCCTTCCAGCACCTCGGCGCGGGCCTCGGCTTCCTGCAGTTGAAAACGGGTGCGCCGCAAAATCACGTCGCGCCGGTGTTCGATGTAGCAGGCCAGGATTTCCTTGAGGGAAAGGGTCTTGGGCCGGCCATGGTCGATGGCCAGCATGTTGATCGAAAAGGTCGTCTCGAGCTGGGTGTGTTTGTAGAGATTATTGATGACCACCTTGGCCACCGCGTCGCGCTTGAGTTCGATGACCACCCTCGTGTTTTCGTCGGACTCGTCGCGGACGCCGCTGATGTCCATGATCTGCTTGTTGTTGACCAGATCGGCGATCTTTTCCACCAGCACCGCGCGATTGACGTTGAAGGGGATTTCCGTGACGACGATCTGTTCGCGTCCGCCCTTGAGCTGTTCCACGCCCACCCTGCCGCGCACCTTGACGCTGCCGCGTCCGGTTTCGAAATAGGTTTTGATCGGGTCCACGCCGCAAATCATGCAACCGGTCGGGAAATCCGGCCCCTTGATATGCTTCATCAATTTGGCGAGGGTGATTTCCGGATCGTCGATCTGGGCGCAAATGCCATCGACCACCTCGCCGAGGTTGTGTGGGGGGATGTTGGTGGCCATGCCCACCGCGATGCCGGTGCCGCCGTTGACCAGGAGATTGGGAAAGGCTGCCGGAAAAACCGTGGGTTCGGTGCGCGTCTCGTCGTAGTTGGGGACAAAATCGACGGTGTCCTGCTCCATGTCCTTCATCAGGATGGCGCCCAGGTGCGTCATGCGCGCTTCCGTATAACGCATGGCGGCGGGGGGATCGCCTTCCACGGAGCCGAAATTTCCCTGTCCGTCCACCAACATTTCGCGCATGGCCCAAGGCTGGGCCATGTGGACCAGGGTGGGATAGATCACCGCCTCGCCGTGCGGATGGTAGTTACCGGAGGTGTCGCCGCAGATTTTGGCGCACTTACGATGCTGGCGGTTGGGATAAAGCGACAAATCCCGCATGGCGAAAAGAATGCGGCGCTGCGAGGGCTTGAGGCCGTCGCGCACGTCCGGCAGCGCGCGCGAAATGATGACCGACATGGAGTAGTCGAGGAACGAGTTCTTGATTTCATCCGCAACGTTGATTTTGCTCAGGCGCTCGTTCTGGGCGTAGAGCGAAGCGGCCGCGGGCGCCGGGGTTTCCGGAGGTGTCGGGGACGGGGTGTTGTTTTGTTCTGCCATGGGAATATTTGAAAAAAGGATGGGGAAAGGATCAAACGTCGAGGTTTCTCACATTCAGGGCGTTGTCCTCGATGAATTGGCGTCGGGGTTCCACCTCGTCGCCCATGAGGGTGGTGAACATTTGTTCGGCCTCGATGGCGTCGGTGAGTTCCACCCGCAGCAGCTTGCGGTTGACCGGATCCATGGTGGTGGAGAAAAGCTCCTTGGCGTTCATTTCGCCCAAGCCCTTGAACCGCTTGATCTGAATGCCGCGGCGTCCGATGTCCTTCACGGTCGACAGGATTTCCGGAATGGAGAAGATCTGCCTGGTTTTTTCATCCTCGCCATCGCCCTCGATCAATTGAAAAAGCGGCTTGTCCTGCGCGGTGTAGTGATCCACCAGAAAACCTTTTTTGGCCAGTTTTTCCAGCAATTCCGACACGGCCTTGCTCTCGTGCAATTCGACATGACGGCAACGGCGGGTGACGCCCGTTTTGGCCGCGGTTTTGTCATCTTTTGCCGGAGCGCTGTCTCCATTTCCGTTGCCGTTGCCATTGGACGCGTCGTCGTCGTCGAACAATCCGAGATCCGTGTTGGATTTGCTGAACCGGCTCAGTTCGTTTTCGTCGTGAAAATAGTGGACGCTTTCCTCGTTGCCTTCGCGGACGCGGACAAGGTGGCGGGGCAGGGCGCCGGTCTTTTTGTCCCGGGCATGGAGAAAGGTCTCGAAATCCCCGCCATGGCGTTTGATGGAACGGCTCAGCTTGTCCAGCGACTCCAGCAATTCCAATATTTCGGTAAGCTGTTTTTCGGTCAAGACCTTGCCGTCGAGCAGGTTCTTGAGCTTCACGTCGTCGGACCCCAGGGTGATCAGGATGCGGTTCAGTTTTAAATCGTCCTCGACATATTCCTCGCGTTTTTTGCGTTTCACCTGGTAAAGCGGCGGTTGCGCGATATAGACGTGGCCCTGTTTGATGAGCTGGGGCATCTGTCGGTAGAAGAAAGTCAGCAAAAGGGTGCGGATGTGGGAGCCGTCCACATCGGCGTCGGTCATGATGATGATCTTGTGGTACCGCAATTTTTCGAGATTGAATGCGCCTTCGCCCTCGCCGTCGCCGATGCCGGTGCCGATGGCGGTGATCATGGTGCGGATTTCGGCGTTTTGAAGCACCTTGTCCAGGCGCGCCTTCTCCACATTGATCAGCTTGCCCCGGATCGGAAGAATGGCTTGGAAGCGGCGGTCGCGTCCCTGTTTGGCGGAGCCGCCGGCGGAATCGCCCTCGACGATGTAAATTTCCGTGTTGATCGGGTCGCGGTCGGAGCAATCCGCCAGTTTGCCGGGAAGTCCGCCTCCCGTCATCGCGCTTTTGCGCACGGTTTCCCGGGCCTTGCGCGCCGCCTCCCTCGCGCGGGCCGCCGTGAGAGCCTTGTCCAGGCACTTCTTGGCCACCGGCGGGTTTTCATCGAAGAAACTCATCAATCCCTCGTAAATGATGGATGAGACAATCCCTTCGATTTCCGTGTTGACCAGCTTGACTTTGGTCTGCGATTCAAAGCGCGGATTGGGCAGCTTGACGCTCAATACGCACACCAACCCTTCGCGGACGTCGTCGCCCGAGATGGACGGATCTTTTTCCTTCAACAGATTGTTGCCGCGGGCGTATTGGTTGATGGCGCGGGTCAATGCCGTGCGCCAGCCGGTCAGGTGGGTGCCTCCGTCCGGATTCGGAATGGAGTTGGCGAAGCAGAGGATCTGGTCGGAATAACTTTCGTTGTACTGCATGACGCAGTCCACAAAAACATCGTCTTTCTGTCGCGCAATGGTGATCACCTTTGTGTGAACCACCTGCTTGTTTTTGCCGATTTGCCGGACAAACTCCTCGATTCCATCCCGATAAAAGAACCGCTCGGTGCGAAGCAAATCGCCGCCGCCCGATTTGTCCGATCGTTCGTCGGTCAGGACGATTTCCAACCCGGGATTGAGGAATGCCAGTTCCCGGAGGCGGTTGGACAGGAGGTCGAAATTGAACTCCGTGGTGATGGTGAAAATTTCCGGGTCCGGCTTGAAAGTGATGAGGGTTCCCGTGTGGCGCGACTTGCCGATCACGTCCAGTTTTTTGGTGGTTTTGCCGCGCTCGAACTCCATGTGGTAAACCTTGCCGTCGCGCGACACTTCCACGCTGAACCATTCCGCCAGGGCATTCACGCATTTGGCGCCCACGCCGTGCAATCCGCCCGAGTATTTGTAAGCGCCCTGCCCGAACTTGCCGCCCGCATGCAGATTGGTCAGAACCAGCTCCACGGCGGGCATCTTGAACTTTGGATGCATGTCCACCGGGATGCCGCGCCCGTCGTCGCGGATCGAGATGGAGCCGTCCACATGGATGGTCACCTCGATGCGTTTGCAAAAGCTGGCGAGATGCTCGTCGATGGAGTTGTCGAGCACTTCAAACACGCAATGATGCAAGCCCCGTTCATCCGGATCGCCGATATACATGCCGGGACGCTTCCGAACGGCTTCCAAGCCTTCGAGCTTGTCGATCTTGGACGCATCGTAGGTTTCCGTGGCATGAGTGGTCTTGGCGACCTCATCCAATTCATCTGAGGTTGGGGCTTTTTCGGGCATATCTAGGGGGTTCTTTTAAAAGGCATCTATTTTAGTGGTAAACCCCAATGGATGCAATGATTTTTTAAAAAAAAGCCCAAGGGAATTGGTGTGCTATTCAGACCAACCACAACAGGTTGTGGTTTTTGTTTTGTCAATTGGTTAATGTGTTTTGATCTCAGATGGGTTGAAAAAATGTGATACAGATGGACTTTTTCATGTGGAATTGAGATGGGATTTATTCTGGCTATCTTGTTTTTGGAACCCCGCAAAAAGGGGTATCCAGTCGGGTCTTTTTCAAGAATCGCGCCTTATAAGGCGATATTAAGCGGTGCGTGTCTTGACAAATGGTTTTTAGGATGCGATTTTTCCGCAAGTTGATCATGGAAAAATCAAAAAAATGCGTCGGACAGCATGGCAATGGATGGCTTGATCCCGAGGGAAGGTTTTATGCCTTTTCGGAGTCCAATCATCATTGCATTTGGTGCGAGAAGAATTTTGACCAAAGTTGCCGGGCGGCTCACCGGGGAACCCGGGCATGCGGAATGGACGTCTCGGGCTGGTTCAAGTTGACGGAAGGACGGTGGATCATTGCCCATCCGATGAAGATGAAACAGGCCCAATACGATTTCATCATGGAGTGGCACAACCGGACCGGCAGGGTGCTGGATGAGTTCATGCAGCTGGTCAAGGAACGATGGGAGTGATTTTAGGCGGCGGCGGGGCTTGTCATTTTTTGAGTCTTTGACTAAGTTTTGTTCATGTCATTGAAAATGATTGGGGGAGGATGTTGACCATGGAACCGGAAGACATCGGGCGCCCCAAGGTATTGCTGGTCGATGATGAGAGGATCGTGCTTGAGGCATGCCTGCGGCTGTTGCGAAAGGAACCGTTTGATTTGTCCGTTACCACATCGCCCGGGGAGGCCCTGGAGTGGATTGGAAGGGAGACCTATGCGGTGGTGCTGGCCGATCATCGAATGGCCGGGATGACGGGAACCCGTTTGCTGGAGGAAGCAAAGGCCGTTTCCCCCGACACCATCCGGCTTATGTTGACCGGTCATGCCGAGGCGTCCATCGCCATTGAAGCCATCAACCGCGGAGCCGTTCATCGTTTTTTGGTCAAACCATGGGACAATGAGGAACTTCGTTCCGTCATCAGACAGTCCGTGGAACAGTTTCAACTGGTTCGCGATCATCGGCGCCTTCAGGAATTGACGCTCCGGCAGAATCGCGAGTTGCAGGATCTGAATCAGGTTTTGGAAAATAAAAACGCCGAACTGGAAAAACTCAACGACCTGAAAAATCAATTCCTCGGCATGGCCGCCCATGATTTGAGAAATCCCCTCTCCATCGTTCGGGGATACAGCGATCTGTTGTCCAGGGATGCCGCCGGCGCCCTGAGCGAGTCTCAGCGGATGTTTATTGATGAAATCAAAAACGCCAGCAAACTGATGGGCGATTTGATTGGCAACCTGCTTGACACCTCGGCCATTGAGGCGGGAGAGCTGAGATTGTTCCCTCGACAGGTCCGGATCGAAGAGATCATCCGCCATAATGTGGAGTTGAACAATTTTTTGGCGGAGAGAAAACAGATCAAGGTGCGGTTTGTTTCGCGTTCAATTCCCCCGCCTCTGTCCGCGGACCCTGGAAAGATTGAGCAGGTGCTCAACAATCTCATCGGCAATGCCATCAAGTTTTCCCCCGCCGGTTCCCAGGTGGTGGTGGAGTTGAATGTCCAGGGCGGTTCAGCGGTTGTCAGTGTGAAGGATTACGGGCAGGGCATCCCCGGGCAGGAATTGGACAAGCTGTTCAAGCCTTTTGGGGTGACAAGCGCCAGGGCCACTGGCGGCGAAAAGAGCACGGGGTTGGGGCTGGCCATCGTTCGCAAAATTGTCGAGGGACACGGCGGAAAGGTGGGCGTGAAAAGCCAGGTGGGCATGGGAACTGTTTTTTTCTTTTCCCTGCCTCTTTCAAACCAGAACCCGGCCCTGAAGTGATTCGGGACGGCTGGCTTTGGCCATGCAGTCCGGAGTTCCCGCACCGCCTTTCAGTCAGCGGAATCCGGTGGTTGAATGGCGGACTGCTTCTTGATTTTTACCCAGGTGTCGCGCAGTTCCTGCAACGTCCGGATGGGTTCCTCGAAATCCCCGGCTTGGATCTGTTGACGGCAGCGGGCGTAAACTTCCGACAGGGCGCGGGCCAGTTCAGGGCCGGCTTCAGGCCGGAGCGAGTCCTGCAGCATGTCGAGGGCGTTTGCAACGCGGTTGGGATCCTTTTCGATGCATCCTCGCAAGGCCGCATCATAGGTCATGACAATCAAATCGGCGGCTGAAGCTGAAGCAGCCGCGGCTTGCAGATAGGTTCTGGTTGCCGCGCCAGCGGGGGGATTGTTGGAGAACCTGGTCACAACGGGCGGGACGGTAAAGGGGGATGAGGAAAATGAATCCCTGGTTCAGGCAAACAGACTGACAAGATTTTTCTGATTAATGTTGCCTTGCACCGCAAGGGCCACGCTGCTTTGGGCCAGAAGTTGATGGCTGAGAAACTGGCTGTTCTGAGCCGTCTCAACGGAATCTTTGGTGGTGGTGGCGGCGCTTTTTGATGAAGGGGTTGGATTGGTGGCTGAACCGGCGGCGGTTCCCCTGGCGGGAACGTTGGGAGTTTGGGGGGTGAGCGTGGCAGCCTGTTGATCGACCACTTTCTCTTCCTTGACGATTTGTTCGCGGTCTGGCGCCGCCGCGCTTGTGGTGCTGTCGATGGTCTTGAATGCCCGGATTTGCCCTTCTTCGGTGGTCAGATCCAGATTATTGTTGACGGAGAAAACACCCGCTCCCATCCCCGATGTTTCGGTCTGGGCGCTGGCCTCGGCTTCGACCTTGTTGGAAAAGGATTGATTGTCCTGCCGGACGAGGATGGATTCTTTGGCTTTTTGATCAGCCTTTTTTTCAGCGGCGATGGCAGCATTGGAGTCCAAAGCCAAGGTTTCGGCGCCCCGGGTTTGTCCGGTGTTCTCCTGGGAATCGCGAAGAGAATACTGTGTGTATTTTGAACTGTTAAGTCTGCCGTTGATTTGATCCCGCAAATTCCACGCCTGGTTCTGGAGATCCGACCGGGTTTCATCCGCAAGTGAACCGGTCCCGTTTTTCATGACAAGCTCGGCCATCTCCTTGAGATTCCCCTTGATGTTGCCTTCGACTTCGGCAGCCCCTTCTCCGGTCAGGGCATACCTGTTCTGATTCTGGCCAGCCGTGCGCATGGCAATGCGAAGATCACTGGTTCCTTCGGATGAACCCGCTTGGGTGGATGTCCCGGTGATGGTGAAACCTGCCTCGGTGTTCCCGGTCCCCTTCCGCTTGATCGCTTCGGAAGTCTGTTGAACCTCCTGGTACCCCATGAGCCTGGAGGTTGAAGCAGCTATTTGAGTGATCGTTGCCATAGCCATAGAGCTTTTTTAAATGAAAAGAGATGGTGTTAGAATGACAATCAACCATCTAAAATTAATCACTTTTTGAGGAGAAGTCAATTGATTTGCAAAGATTTTTTGCTTTACATTCATTCTTTAGGAATTTTTTTAACTTTTTTGGACCCGAGTGAAAGCGAAAAATTGTCGTTTTGGGGTTGCAAACGAAAGTTGCTTTGAAAGCGGTTGTTGTTATAAAGTCCGCCTTTCTCCCGATCCCATCGGCTGAATTGCGCAATGGACAGTTTTTGAACCATGCCGAATTCGATTTTTGATCTTTCCGCTTCCAAGCCGTCCGGCCTTTCCTGGCGGTGGATCCTTCTTTGTTGGGGCGCCGCGTTGTTTTTGAATCTGGGGTTTCTGGTCAACAGCCTGGTTTGGAACAAGGGGGTGGCGCAGGCATATCCGGTGGCTTCCGACTCGTTGATTCATCCTGTTTACATTCAAAAGGCGGCGGCTGGTTTTGTTCATGGCGATCCTTTCCTGTGGGAACATCGGGCTGATTCCGCAGCCATTGTTTCCTTTTTCAACATTTGGTTTCGAATTTATGGATGGTTTTACCAATGGGGTGGTGATTGGAGCATGGTTTGTCTGAGAACCCTTTTTTCAGGGCTGTGGTTTTATTCCCTGTTCCGTTTTTGTTGCATGCTGGGATTTCCCGCTCCCGGGGCTTTTCTCACCGCCGGGGTGCAGGCCTTTTTCGTGGTGAATTTTGCCTATCAGTTGATCGGGTTCAAAACCCATTTCTCCGCCTACAATCTGGAAGTCAGCGAGCATGTCCGTCTTTTCCCGACGGTGACCGCCATGGCTGTTTACAATCTGGCGGTCTGGCTGGTGGCGCGGGCGTTGGAATCTCCCGCGCAGCGGCGATTCTGCGGCTGGATGTGTCCGGCGGCCGGGGCCGCAGTGGCGCTGACAGCTTACGGACGCCCCTTTGACTGGATGGCGGTGACGGGGGCGGTGGGGGTCTTGACCTTGTTTTATCTTTTCCGGCGGAATCGGGAACTGGCCGGATTGAGTCTCGAAATTGCCGTCTGGACCGCCGTTTTCAGCGCATATTTTGTTTTCCGGTATTTTCAATACAATCACGATCATCAACAGGCTTTTTCCGATCAGATTACACGGGGCATTCTTCAGGTGAAAAATATCTGGCATTATGTGAAATACGGAGTGGTGGCCGGGGTTTTGATTGCATGGATGGGACTGGCGCGGCGCCGGGAGTTGATTGGCGCAGATGCGGGACGGACGGGAGCGTCATCGGTGGTGTGGTTGTGCGCCCTGGCGGTTTCATCGTTGCTGGTTCATTATAAAACCGCCCTGGATGGCGGAAAAACGCTGGTCGGACCGGGTTATCTGATGGTTTTCAGCATTTTTCCATGGTTTTTTTTGTTGTCAGCCTGTGATTTTTTGCGCCGGGGCTGGTTCAAGGGAAGGTCTCGTTGGTGTGTGGCGTGGTTGTTTCTTTTGCTTGCCTGGCAGCAGTATCGCGTGGCCGCCGCATGGTCGGCAAACGGATCGGCCATGTCGGTTTCAAATGAGCGCCACCGGATTTATGAGCGCATCAAAACGCTGTCATCCGGACGGCAGCCGGTGGTTTTGACCCTGGGGGGCGGTGTGGAGGCGGCGAAACTCACGGATTGCTGGCTTTTTTTCACCGATCCCTGCGTGATTTCCTATGTCGCGGCGGCGCCCACCACCGAATTGCTGGAACGGTTTTTAACCGCCAAATTATTGACGACCGGCACGGTTGCCGATCTTGCCCCGGTTTTTTCCCCGGATGGATTGTCCTGTTTTGAGCAATGGGAGGCCGGACGCCCCCCGGATCAACGCTTCTGGCTGCATTTGCTGACCCAGGCGGTCGGGCGGAACACGTTTGTGATTCATCCCCTGAAAAATCGTGGCGAACTGAGGGTGCGGAAGATGGAACTCCCGCCGGGATTGAGGGACCAGGCTGAATTTGCCGCATGGACAACCCCGGAACTGCGGGCGGTTTTTGAGCGGTGTCTGAATTGGGAGACTGAAATGAGGGGCGGACGTTTGCCGGGAGAATGGAGATCGAAGTATCGTCTGGATTTCCTTTATGTTCCCGGGGCGGCTCTGCCATTTGTGCGGCCCGAATGCATCCAAAAAAATCTGAATGCCCGGGAAATTCCCTTTTCCGAAAAAGTGGACGGAAAATTGTGGGAGATGGCCGCCTCACCGCAAGGCTGACGGGCCCCGGGGAGATGGATCAAATTAGAAGCTGTATTTGATGCCCATCGTCGCCAGATGACGCGTCAAATCGCGTCCCACCGGCTGGGTTGCGCCGGGAATATAAGCGCTGCCGCCGCGATCCAGGGAATATCCCAAGTCAAGAGTGATGTGCTTGTTGAACTGATAAACCAGGGTCAACCCATAGGTTTCAACATTGTCGTCGCGGTTGAGAGGGGTGTCGTAATTGTAATCGCCGTATTGGGCAAAAACTTCGGAGGAAAACTCCTTGGTCCATTGGCGTTTGTAACCGATCCGGTAGGTTTCATCCTCCAGAGGCGTGACGCTGGTGGTGGAGAGCCATTGCCATTGTTTGATCAGGAGGGAGATGGTGTCGTCTTTGGTCACGAGGAAATTGATCCTGGAGTCGCTGTAGATGCGGTTGAAATTCCGGTCCTGGTTTGACGGAATGTCGTTCCCGTAATGGCGAAAATCGGGGCCGGCGCTGACATTCAATTGGAGCCACGACCAGGGTTTGCCCTCGAGGCCCGCCAGGGCGCGCATGTAATTGTTGTTGTCGCTGGTGGCCGAGGCGCCGGCGTTGCCGCCGTCAAACATGCTCTGGCCCTGATGGCCCGCGCGAAAACCGAGGGCGACCGCGAATTCCTTGGTGACGTTGTAGCCGATATCCGGTCCCACGTTGACATCGTAACGGTCGATGAAGTTCAAATAACCGGGCACCGTGCTCATCATGCGGACGCCAAAATCCTGGTAGACGGTTTGGGCGACGGTGCGCACAAACCAATCCGAATTCAGATCGTAGCGGAGGGTCAACTTGCCGATTTCAGCGATCTGCGCCCGGCGGTTGCGGATGACCGGGGCGGGGGCATAGGCATTGAAGCCATTGGGATAGGCCAGGGAGGTGTCGTTGCCGTCCACGACCATGAAGAGGCTGTTCAGGTCGTAAGAAAAATCCTCCACCCTGCCCTTGATCTGGTTGCCGATGTTGTGAGCGGTGTGATTTTCGCTTGTCTCGGCGTGATAGTAATTGATGACCGGGCTGTAAGCGAGAGTCAGTTTTTCAAAGCCATCGTCCTTGATGCCCAGGAGCGGGACAAAGTTGATGCCAAACTTGGGGTTGATCGTGGAGATCATCGAATCCTGATTGCCCAAGGGGGGGACATTGCAATAATAAACGTTGCTGTCGTAGGATTCGCGGAAGGTCAGCGAGACTTCCGTGAGCCAGTCCGGCTTTTTCCATTCGCCCGGGGATTCGGCGGCAATGGGAACGGCTTGTTTTTTTGGTGCCGCGATTTTGGAGCCGTCGTCCGCCGGCAATGACAAAGAAGTTAACACAAAAAGACCCGCCATCGACAAAAACCATGATTTCATGTCCATCGTGTGAAAATGTCATCAAAGCATGGCGATGTCGAGGAAGAATTCATTGTGGCCATATTGTCATCCCACGGCATTTGTGTGTCGTGCCGGGAGACAATTGCCGGGGCATGGGCCCGGCCTAATTTAGAACCTTCGGCCCGGTCCCGGCGCATGACGCATGTATTTTTTTCGTTTGGCTTTTGGGAATCTTTCTATCGCATAGCGCAGCATGGTGCGCGGCATCTTTTGGCTGTGGATCTTGAGAAATTTTTCTTCCGCTGCCAGGTTGCGCTTGCCGGTTTCGCGCAACATCCATCCAACGGCCTTGTGGATCAGGTCGTGTGGGTCGTGCAGGAGTTTTTTGGCGATCGCGAAGGTTTCATTGAACCGTCCCTGCCGGAGAAAGGCGAAGGTGGCGAGGATGGCGATCCTTCGGGACCAGAGATGTTTTGAAGAGGCCAGTTTGAAGAGGAGGGTTTTGTCTCGATCCAGGAGCCAGCCTCCGACGATTTGGGGCGCCGAGAGATCCACCAGATCCCAGTTGTTGATCCAGCGCAGATGGCGGCAGTAGAAGCGGAAAACCGCCCCTTGTTCGCCTTCACCGCCTTTTTGGAACTTTATGACGAGGATCAACAAGGCCAGCAGACGTTCCTCGTGGATGGGGGAGCGGAGGAGCAACCGGACCTGCTCCATGGGCAAATCCCTCCCTTGCGCCGCCAGTTTCCGCAGGGTGGGAACCACCACGCCGATGAACACATCGCCCTCGCCATACTCGCCCGGCCCGGTCTTGAAGAACCTCTGGAGAATGGCGGCCTTGGCGGGATTGGCAAAAGAATGAAGTTGTTTCCGGATGGACGGGGATTTCATGTTTTTTGATGAAGGCTTTCTCACCATGTCACAATCGTGCCATCCTTTTCGCTGGCGCCCCTGAGGCCGTATCCGGTCAGCATTGCCTTGTCGCATACCTCAACATGACCGTCGGCAAAAACCGCGTTGGCCATCCCTTGATGCCGGAGGTGAATGCATTTTGCTGCGTCAGTATCTTCGATGAGGCAATATTGGGTGTCCTTGCCGCTGGCAATGGGGTTTCCGTCCTCAAGGTTGTTGATGCTGTCGATCAACAGGACATAACTCGCCGGCCGGGACAAGTTGAACAGATTCAAATAGAAAAATTTGCCGCCCTCATCCGATCTTTTTATGTTGATCAACTGGCCATCGGCCATGCTGTAACCGATATCCTTGATGATGGCATAGGTCCGGTATTTGTCGTTGGTGGTGCGCCACCTGGTTGGTGTATAAGAGGGGCAATAGCCAACATCCCGATTTTTCAAGTAATCAGGATATAGCCGTTCGATCCATCTGCTCCAATCAAGCGCTGGAAGTCCTGTTGTGCAGATGGCGGCCTTGCCCTCCCATTCGTTGGCGTACATGACAAAGGCGGCCTGGCATTGGCGCAAATTGCTCATGCATACGATGGCCCGGCTCTTTTCCCTGGCCATTTTAAGGGCGGGAAGAAGCAATGCCGAAAGAATGCTCAAGAGAGTTATGACCATCAGGAGTTCCACAAGCGTGAAGCCCGGCTGATTTTTTAAAAACTCCAACGGGACTTTCCCCGAAAAGCTGTTTAAACGGCGAACCGGACAAAGGGAAAAAAACGGAGACATGCCATCGGGAGTCTTTCTTGAGGAAGAGTGAAAAGCAAGTTGAAAAGGGAGATTCTTTCCATCTCCGTTGAACAGGCCTTGCCCGACAGAATGGTGTTCAAAGCAAGGCGGATTGACGATCATGCGGCGAGTTTTTTAAGGCCGCGCTTTTGTTGAAACTCGCGGCAGGTTTGGATGGCCGCGCTGCCTGCCATTTCCATGAATACGTTGTCCAGGCCAAGGGCCACCAATGAGTATTTTTGCCCAAGGGCCGTCGCAATCGCGGGTTGGGTGGGGCGCACCACGTGGAAGCCGGCGGCTTTGCCGTGGCGTTGGCAGGCGTCGCGAAAAGCGCACATGGCCTCTTGCATCCGCGGGTGGTCAAGCTGTCCGGTGATTCCCATCGAACCGCTCAGGTCCAGCGGTCCAATGAACAATCCATCGACCCCATCCACGGAAAGAATGTCGTCCAGCGCATCAATGGCGCGGTGATGCTCGATTTGCATGATCATGGCAATTTCGTCGTTGGCTTCGCCAATGCTCTCTTTGAATGCCATGCCGTGGCGATTGGCCCGGCTGTAGCCGTAACCGCGGACCCCCCGGGGCGGATATTTGGCCTGCTTCACCGCCGCCTCCGCTTCCTCCGCGCTGTTGACCATGGGAATGATGAGGCCTCGGGCGCCGGCATCCAGCACGCGGTGGATCCACACGGGATCATTGGCGGGCAACCGGGCCACGGGAACGCAGTCAAACGCATCAATGGCGCGAAAAATGTTGGCGGTGGTTTCCAGGTCGATGGCGCCATGTTCCAGATCCACGCAAAGCCAATCAAAGCCGGCGCCCGCCAGAACCTCGGCGCAGGCCGGGTGGCCGATTTGAATCCAGCCGCCGATGGTCAGGCGCCGGTCGAGAAGGTTGACACGAAGGGGATTTTTCATCTGTCATGAACCTAGTTGTTTTGGCCCCATGTCCCAAACGGCTTCCTGCTCGCAAAACGGACAAAAATGACGCAATTCGGACATGGGTCGGAGATGCGCGGGATGATGCGGGTTTTTCCCTCCTTCATTTCCCCAAAAGCGCATACGTGACAACCTGAGGCATCTGGCCGGATTTATTGAACATCGATGAATAGGGAGGCTCTTGCAAAACTACAATGTGTGGCGCGATAAGTTCCTTTGGCCGAATCCCAGGCGGCGAGGCAGGAAAATCCCCCAAGCGGGCTTTGATCCGCCTTCCCCGAGCGCTTCGGCGAGACAAGCTGCCGACTTGTTCCGAGCGAAGTCGAGGAGGTCAACGCCGGAGTCGGCCAAAGGAACTGTCGCCCAACGGGTTGCGCGGCTTTTTTCCAGCGACGGTCCCGCTTTGCGGGATCGACTGTGCCGCACAGCGGCACCACTATGGGGATTGGCCAGTCGCCAAGCCTTGTCGCTGAAAAAAATACGCTGCAACGCCACATATCGTAGTTTTGCAAGAGCCTCTAGGATATTTTAAATTCTGAAAGGTCGGTTTGAATTTGATCCTGTCCATCCTGTTTATCGATGTGAATTTCACTCATCACTCAATCCTTGCTTCATGTTTTTTCCATCTAATGACGCTATGCGCAAAAACGGGAATCCAGCTCTTGATTGCGCTTGATGAGCGCTGTGTTACACTGGTGGCATGTTGATTAAAAAAACATCGGGGGATTTGCGCCGGGTTTTGAACTCGCCGGGAACTCTGGAGTTGGCAAACAGCCGTTTGCTGGCGGCGTTGGAACAATCACCGGCGTTGGAGCTCGATGGGGTAACCTTCAACTGGCGGCATCTGCATCTTGGGCCGGGTGTTTATGCCAAGGGTTTTGAGGCGGTCATCCATCGGCATGACGAATTGCAGATCGAGTATGCGGCGGACGGCAGAGTTTGCTTCATTGCCGGCGGCGACAAACAGATGATTCTTCCGGGACAGGGCTGCATGATCATGCCCGGGGTTTATCATCGATGGATGGCTGTTGACGCGCTGCTGATGGCCGGCGCCTTGATCAATGTGGGGGGGCATGCGGGTTCGTCTTTTCTGGCGGCCTTGAATGAAGCGTCCAAAAAAGGGATGCGGGTTTTCGGAGGAAAAGATTTGGTTGCCTGGATGGAGCAGATTCTGGCCATGGCGGTGTCATCCGGTCCGGACGCCTGGCGGATCGAGATCATGGGAAGCCTGCTCCGGGCCTGGCTGGCGCGCTGTTTTGAGGCGGTTTTTGATCTGAAACCCTGGAAATGTCCGGTGCCGTCCGCAAAACGTGAAATGAACCGCCGCCAGGTTTTATGCGACACCGCTGTTGCGTTTTTGCGCGCCAATTATGGCCGGCCCCTGCAAGTGGCGGATGTGGCGGCGCAAGTGGGGGTCAGCCCCCGCCACCTCAACCGTTTGTTTTGTGAGAATCTCAAGGATAGCGTGGCCGGCATTCTTTCGGAGATCCGGCTTCAGAAAGCGAAGGCTTTGCTGGCGGGCAATCCTTCCCTGTCCGTCAAAGAGATCTCTTATGCCTCGGGCTTTTCCAGTCCGGGCCATTTCACCCAGAAATTCAAAAAACGTTTTGGCGTGGTTCCGGGCCGGGTGAACAACCGCGCCTGATTTTTCCCCGTTATTTCCGCGAAAGCGCATTCGCTTAAGCAGCCATGGAGGCCTCACGATGAAGCTTGGAACCGATGGATTGAGCATCGAGGAACAGGATTTACGGGACGGTTTGACTGGCCACGGTCTTGTCCGGGATTGATCCTGCTTATCCTGTCCATCGATGTGAATTTTACTGTCTTTCGATCCATGCCGTTTCGGCTGCCATGTCCCGATTCCGACAAGTTTGGCCGGAATTGGATGGTGCTGTCTTTTGCGCATCGCCATCGACGGGGCTAAAATGATGGGCAAGGAGACAAAAATCGTGACAACACCCGTTGATTTTGAGCGTGAGATTGGAATGACAAAGCCGGACCATGTGGTTTACCGCCCCAGAGGCGGTGATTCCGGCGACACCGGCAACGAACATTTCCTGGTTTTTGACGGGCCGGATGGTTCCCTGATGACGGTCTGGACCCAGAGCACGGCGGAAGGCAGGAGCGACCAGCATATTGTCTTTTCGCGCAGCGATGACGAGGGACAGACATGGACAAAGCCCCGCAAGCTTGCGGGCGCCGATCCCAAAACCGGCAAGGGGATGGCCAGTTGGGGTTTTCCATTGGTTTCCAAGTCGGGACGAATCTATGTTCTTTACAGCCGGCATATTGGAATGAACGACATTTTCACCCATACCACCGGCTGGCTGGGCGCGATTTGCAGCGACGATGCCGGAAAAACGTGGTCGGAGGAGGAACTTGTCCCCATGCGGCGCACGATTTATGACAATCCCGATTCAACGATTCCCCCCAATATTATTGTCTGGCAAAAACCGATCCGGCTTTCCTGCAATGGCAAATATTACACGGGGCTTACCCGCTGGGTCAGTCCCAGCCGCGGATATCCGCCGCCCACAAAAAGCTGGACGTCGCACGCGTCGGTGGTCGAGTTCATCAGGTTTGAAAATTTGGATGAGAACCCCAGACCCCGCGACTTGCGCCTGACTTTTTTTGCCCAGGATGATCAGGCCATCAAGGTGGGGATGAAAGAACATCCTCATCAACCTGTTGTCCAGGAACCCAGTCTTGTGAATCTTCCCAATGGGTGGCTGTTTTGCGCCATGCGCACGATGAGCGGCCATCCTTATTACACCGTTTCGGAGGATGGGGGGGAGACCTGGCGGAAGCCCGAACCCATGCGGCGTTTTGACAACGGGCCGCTGCTCCTGCATCCCCTGAGCCCGTGTCCGATTTATCAAACGCATGAGGGGGATTATTTTTTCCTGTTTCACAACCACGACGGTCATTGGGGAAAGTGGGGTCCCGAGGATACAAGCCAGCACCGGCGCCCCATCTGCATTGCCCGCGGAGAATTCAGGAAGGGGGCGCATCAACCCGTGTGGTTCAGCGAACCCAAGGTGTTGATGGATCATGATGGCGTTGGTTTGGGGCCGCCGCCCCCCGGAACGACCCGCACAGACCTTGCCATGTATGCCAGTTGCACCTGCGGACGGGGAAAAACCACGCTATGGTATCCGGACCGGAAATTCTTTCTGCTTGGCAAAAAAATCGGACGTGTTCTTATGGATGCGTTGCCGGTAAAACAATGAAAAACCACGGCTTTCATCAGGAAAACCATCGACCCTCAATTTTGATCCACCATGAAAATTGTCTCATCGACCCGCAGGATTTGCATTGAAACAGGAAAGACGGCAAGGGGCCTGCTGGCCGCGTTGATGTTGCTTGCCGCATTCCCGGCGGCGTGGGCCGGTCTGGTCAGCGAATGGAAATTTGCCGGGGATTTCAAGGACAGCGCCGGCAGGAGCAATGGCGGCTTGAAAAATGAAGAGGCTCAATGGGCGCCGGACCGGTTCGACAATCCTGATCATGCCATTTTGCTTTCCGGCAAGGGGGGGTACATTGATTGCGGCAATGCCGAGGGTTTGAGTTTTGGCAATGGAAAAAAGGATCGCCCGTTTACGATCGAGGCCTGGGTTAAGATGAAGGACCGGGCGGGTTTTGTGATTGCGGGAAAGAAGGGCGAATACGCGCTGACGAACAATAATAATTTGAGATTGTATTTTTGGAACGGAAACACCGGGGCGCGGGTGTCAAGATCGGCGGTGGATTTGGCGGGTTATGAAAACAACTGGGTGCATATCATCGTTGCTTACAATGGAAGCGGGGATCCTGATGGCGTTGTTTTTTATCTGAATGGCGGGAAAACAGATGGGAAAAAGGAGGGGGATTGGGAGAAATATGAGGCGATGAAAGAGGGGGGGGCCTCTTTTTGCATTGGCGGTCCGGCGGATCAGGATGAGGATTTCGAAAAAGTTACAGCCAATGGAAGCGTGGGGGAAGTTCGTGTTTACAATCATGCATTGACCGCGAATGAGGCCAGGGACCGATATGAACAGACCTTTCCTTGCCGGATCAAAAGCATGCGCCCGTTGGTTGATCTGATTGAAAGTGATGAGCGGGAATTGCGGCGGTTGTCGAAAGTTCATCCCCATGGAAAAGCTTATGCCCAATCCGTGGGCGCTGATTTGGCCGATTTGAAGGCGAAAGCTGAAAAATGCGGGGATGGAGAACAGTCCCTGTCCTATTCCGGGTTTGCAGCCATGAAGGAGGAAAGGGATATGATCGAGAAAAGGCTGGGCAATCATATCGATGAGCTTAAAAAAACATTGAAAGCTGTGGAAAATGGAGTGGTGGCAAAGGAGGCGCCCTTCATATGTCATAGGATTGATCCCATGAGCCGGGACGTCCGGCAGATATTGCCGTTTTGGGGAGGGGCGATTCCGGGTGAAATTTCCAACGAGATCAAGATCGCGGCGTGCGCCGGCGAATACGAACCGGCCAGTTTTGTGATTGTCGCGCTTGCGGATTTGAACTCGCTCCAGGTCAGGACAAGTGACTTGAAACTCATGGGAGCCAAATCACAAACAGAAATTATTCCGGCTTCGGCGTTGGATGTGAAACTGGTCAAATGCTGGTACCAATCGGGCAGCGCCGGGTGGGGGTTCAAACAGAATAAATTGACGAGGAAACTTATTCCCGAGCTGCTTGTGAATGACGATTCCCTGGTGAAGGTTGATTTTAAAAAGGGGGAAAATTATCTGAGGCTTGGTTTCCCAAAAGGAAATGAATACATCTGGATCAGCGATCCTGCATGGGATGCCGCAAAGGAAAAAGAATGGAAACCGGAGGCGGTCAGCATTGACAAATTTCCCGTCAAGGACAGCCCTGTTTTGCTGCCGGTGAATATTCCAGCCGGCAGGAATCAGCAGTTTTGGCTGACAGTCAGGGCGCCGGCGGACGCAAAACCCGGTCTGTATGAAGGCAAAATCAGCTTGATGACTCCGGGAAGGGAAGTCGGATCTCTTTCGCTGAAATTACAGGTGCTTCCTTTTGAGCTTTCAGCGCCCTATTACACCTTTTCCATCGATTATCACGCAAAGTTGTCGGAGATTGGAACCGTTTCATCGGTTTATAAGAACCGAAGTCAATTCAAGAGAGAATTGGAGAATATGGTTGCGCATGGCCTGTCCAATTGCCAGCACTACGGAATAAAAAAGGGCATGTTGGGGGAGGTTCTGAAAATACGAAAGGAAGCGGGGATGGACAATGGAACGCTGTATTTGAAGGGAACCATTCCAATTGGGAATCCCACGGAACCGAAAGCGTTGGAGCAGGTGGGAAAAAATGTGCGCGCGATTTTGGAATTTGTGCGGCCCTTTGGCGTCCAAACGGTTTATTTTTATGGCATCGATGAGGCAAGAGGATCCCGGTTGAAATCCCAACGGCAGGCGTGGGAAACCGCGCGCGCGGCGGGTGGCAGGATCTTTGTGGCCGGCGGTGAGGATAACATCAAGTTCATGGGCGACATTCAGGATATGCATGTCCGCGCCGGTCCTCCCTCCGCAAAGGAGGTCGCGCAATGGCATTCGCGCGGGCATAAAATATTTTGTTACAACAATCCGCAATGCGGAGTGGAGGATCCGGAAATTTATCGCCGAAATTTCGGGCTTCTTTTGTGGAAAAATGATTATGACGGCGCGGCGGATAACGCCTACCAACATTCCTTTGGCTTTACCTGGAATGATTTTGGGCATCCATTTTACCGATCCCCTAACCAGACCTATGCGACGGCCGAAGGTCCCATCGACACCATCCAATGGGAGGGGTATCGCGAGGCGGTGGATGATGTCCGGTATGTCACCACCCTTCAGAAAACGATTGAGACGGCAAGGAAATCCGGGGATGAAAAACTCCTGCAACGTGCAGATGTGGCCGAGGATTATCTGAAAAAACTTAAGAGTGGGGATGCCATAGACAAGGGGAATCTGGGTGTCATCCGGTCGGAAATCATCTCGCAGATCCTTGGATTGCAGGGAAAATGACAGTGTGGAATTTCCGCGTTTTTTTCTTGGAATAGGAAAAATTGCGTCCGTATTTGTCCTTTTGTTTCAGCTGTTTTCAGCTTGACTGTTTTGGGCGGTTATTTACTAATTGATCAGTTAATAAAATTTTCAACCAGCGGAATCTCCATGCCATCCAAACGACGAAAACGCAACGCCCCCCTGACCCGCAAGGCCATTCTTGGCGCGGCGGAGAAATTGTTCGCGCAAAACGGGTTCAACGGGGTTTCCATGCGGGACCTTTCCCGGTTGTCCGGGATTTCCCAGCCTCTCATTCATCATCACTTCGGAACCAAGGAGGCCCTTTATCAGGCCGTCAAACAGCGGGCCATGGATCAGTTCAAGACGGTCTGGCCTTCGACAGGGGCGGGGCGGGACATTCTTGGGCGTCTCCAGACGGCCGCCCGCAACATCTTCACGAAACTGGTGGATGACCGCAAGCTTCTGCGCCTTTCCTCCTGGACCCGTCTGGAGGATGGGAATGAGCTGTGGCCCGGCGAGGACCGGATGATGGAGCAGCTTCGCGGGGAATTGGTGGCGGCGCAAAAGGCGGGCGAACTTCGCCGGGATGTTGATCCGCTTTTGATGGCCATCATGCTGGAGGCGCTCATCTGCTTTTGGTGCGAGGAACGGCTGCGGCTGAAGGCGTTGTTCAAGGATTGGGTGGGGGTGGACGAGCGGTATTTGAGGGAAATGTGGAAGGTGCTGGAGAGGGGCATGAAAGTTCGTTGAAAAACCGGTTTTTCCATGAAAACACTGACTGAAACCTTGTTGAGTGGACGAAGCGCGGAAAACTTTTCGCTGACGATTGCGGAGAAGTCCGGGGAACTGCAGGCGCCCCGTCCGGGGTTGGAGGAGGGGTTGGGGCGGGCATTGGACTGGCTTTATCGCAAACAGGAGGACGACGGTTTCTGGGTGGGCATGCTGGAATCCAATTCCTGCATGGAAGCCGAATGGATCCTGGCGATGCATTTTCTTGGGCTTCGCGACGAAAAACGATGCGAAAAAATCGCGCGCAGCATTCTCAACGAGCAGCGACCGGATGGTTCCTGGGAGGTTTACCACCACGCGCCCAGCGGCGACATCAATACCACTGTGGAATGCTACGCGGCTTTGCGGGCCATGGGGCATGACCGGGACAGCGAACCCATTCGCAAGGCGCGGGAATGGATTTTTGCCCATGGAGGGCTCAAAGGGATTCGCAATTTCACCAAGTACTGGCTGGCCTTGATCGGCGAATGGCCGTGGGACGGCACACCCACCATGCCGCCCGAGCTGATCTATCTGCCCATGTGGATGCCTTTCAACATCTACCGGTTTGCGTCATGGGTCAGGGGCACCCTCGTTCCCTTGTGCATCCTTTCGGCGCGTTGCCCCTCCCGTCCGCTGCCCGCCCGGGCGCGGCTGGACGAGTTGTTTCCCGGGGGACGGGATCGTTTCGATTACCGGCTGCCGCGAAAGGGAAGCTGGGCTTCGTGGGAGGGGATTTTCCACATGGCCGACCGGGTGTTGCGCCGTTATTTTCCGTTCCGCGGACGGCGCACCCGCGAAATCGCCATCAAGATTTGCATCGAATGGATCATCCGCCACCAGGAGGCCGACGGGGTTTGGAGCGGAATCCAGCCGCCCTGGGTTTATTCCCTGATGGCCTTGAATGTGGAAGGGTACGGTCTGGAACATCCGGTGTTGAAGAGCGGCTTGGACGCCCTGGACCGGCATTGGTCCTACGAAAAGGACGGCGGCATTTATGTGCAGGCCAGCGAATCCCCGGTGTGGGACACGGTGTTGTCCATGCTGGCCTTGCTGGACAGCGGACAGACGCCGGCCACCTGCCCGTCCCTGACGTCCTCCTTGCGCTGGCTGCTCAAGCAGCAGATCCGCGCATGGGGGGACTGGAGCACCTACATTCGCGATGTTCGCGGAGGAGGCTGGGCTTTTCAACGCGCCAACCAATGTTATCCCGACGTGGACGACACGTCCGTGGCGTTGATTGTGCTGGCCCGCCTGCGTCCGTTACTTTCGGATCCGACCGAGGTGGATCATGCGATCGAGCTTGCGACGGAGTGGATGTTGGGCATGCAATGTTCCAACGGCGGGTGGGCCGCGTATGACCGGGATAACGACACGCGGCTGCTCACCAAGATTCCCTTTTGCGACTTTGGCGAATTGCTCGATCCGCCGAGCGTGGATGTGACCGCGCATGTGGCGGAGGCGCTGGCCTGTCTTGGCCGCGGCATGGGCGATCTCGCAGTGGCGCGCGCGGTGCGGTTCATCCGCCAGGAACAGGAATCGGACGGAAGCTGGTTTGGCCGCTGGGGCGTCAACCATATTTACGGCACCGGCGCGGTTTTGCCCGCGTTGCGGGCGGTGGGGGAGGACATGAGCTCCCGTTACGTCCGCCGGGCGGCCGACTGGGTGGCGCACCATCAGAATCACGACGGCGGCTGGGGGGAAACCCCGGCGTCCTACATGGATGACTCCATGCGCGGCGTGGGCGAAAGCACCGCTTCCCAGACCGCCTGGGCCTTGATGGCGCTGATGGCCGTGGAACACCCGTGCTACGACGAGGCGATCATTCAGGGCGTGGAGTATCTCCTGAGCTCCCAGCAGGCGGGAACCTGGAGCGAACCCCAGTACACCGGCACCGGATTTCCCGGGTACAGCGTGGGCGGGCGCGTGAACCTCAAGGAAAAAGCCGCCTCCATCGACCAGGGACACGAACTCCAACGCGGTTTCATGATCAATTACAACCTCTACCGCCACTATTTTCCCGTCATGGCCCTTGGCCGCGCCCGGAGATATTTTCAAAGGAAATGGGACGCGGCAAAGGCGAAAAAGTTGTAGCCTTCGCTCTTTTTTAGAGGAAAAAAATGCGAGGGTAAGGTCACAAATTGTGACCATGCCTTTGCGCTTCGTCAGCCGTGAGCTGAAACATAAACTGAGTTGGCAAGCCCAAAGCGGTCATGATTTCCGGCTTCTTCAAAGAATGGTGCCCGATTGGAAGGCTCGAAAAGCGCGTTTGGAAAGGGTTGCCAACAACTGAAAGATGAACACGGTATGGGAAGGCAATTCGTGGGGCGCTGTCGGTCTGGATCATGCGGCTCGACTTTGAGCCTGGTGGTGGCATGATTTGGCCGGCATGGAAACGCCCCCGCGCTTCTTGCTGAAAACCAGTCCTTCTGCTAACTTATGAATGATGAAACTTCGCTTCGATCTGGTCGAGAAGATCACGCCGGAAATGCTGATGGAGAGCGTGCTGGCCAACAATCACCGTTACAAGGCCGAGCCGCTTTTCTCAAAAACTGGGACTGGCAGCTTGTCGTCAGCCTCAACCGAGGATCGTGCGAAAGAGGAAAAGCTCAGCATGGAAGCAACACGGAAACTCATGAACGAGTCCGGCAAGAATGGGAACGACGGCGACAAGCCGAGTTGAGCCTGGGTGAGTTGCTGAAATTTCTTTTGGAATGTCATCGGTCCGCTCCCTTTTTATTTTTTAACGGCAATACCTTTGGTGAAATCGCCCGGCGTGTCGTTGATGCCGTATTTATTGAGTTTCCCATGGTCCGCCGCCGCGAAGCCGCTTCTTTAACGGCACATTATGTGGCGGGGGTGCTGGACTGGCCGGCAATGGAAGACGGGTTGCGGGTGTTGTCTGAATTAACCCGTTTCAGTCCCGGCGATCGCGTCAGGACGTTGCGTGGATCGGCCTCGGGAGTGATCATCCGGCTTTTGGATGACGGCCGCGTGGTCTGGCGTCCGGATGGCGCCACGATGGATATTTTTTCATTGCCGGAAAGTCTGGTTCCCGTTTCCGAGAAGAAAAATTTCTCTTCTTGATCTCCATTCCCAATTTATCCGGGGATGGGTGATGGTTGTGCATGGAAATACCCCCGCGCTTCTTGCTGAAAGCCCGGGCAACTGTTATTGAATGAGGGATGAAACCCACTCTCGACGGAATCTTTGCGGATCCAAAACGGAAGGTCATTACCGCTCACAGGGGATTGTCCGGGCGGCACCCGGAGAACACGTTGTCGGCTTTCCTGGCGGCTATTGAGTCGGGAGCGGATATTGTGGAGTTCGATGTGCGCGACACGCAGGATGAGGTGCCGGTGATTTTGCATGACGACTCATTGGATCGAACCACCAACGGAGCCGGTCTTCTCAGGGAATCGCCCTGGAAGGTTGTGCGGACGCTCGAGGCAAGTTACTGGAGCGGCACGCATGACGCGGGGCGGCGTCTCCCGGCGCCCGCCGAGCCGGGCGTCCGCATTCCAAGTCTCGAAGAGGTGTTTGAAACCTTGGGCGGCAGAACGTGCATGAACATCCAAGTCTATGTCAGTTCCGAGGCCATTCTGCGCCGCATTTGCGACATGGTGCGCCAATTCGATCTGTATTCATCCATTTTCCTCATGGTCCAGGATTTCGCGACCGCCGCCTGCGTGCGCGGGGCGGACCGTGAAATTCAGCTCTGCATTGGCGTTGACCGGGATCAACCAGGGCGGCATTTTGAGGCGGGCGCCCGTTATCTTCAGCCCTGGCGCGGCATCCTGACGCCGGCTTTTCGCGACGAGGTCGCCAGGCTTGGCCTGCGCACGAGCGTGTTCTTTGCGAATACGCCGGAGGATATGGCCGCGATTTGGGACATGGGATTCCAAGGCATCCTGACCGATTGCTGCGATGTCGCGGTTCAGGTGCGCAAAGAACGATTCAAGGTCGGATTCTAACCGATCAAGCGATCATATTCCTTGTGATGACCAATCCAAAACCAATGGATGCAGTCTTCCTTGATCAATCCCAAAGCCCGGTAGTCTCGCCCGATTCGCACTGACCAATAACCGTGCACTTTTTTAAAGTGAAGGGATGGATGCCGGGGATTTATCATCCAGAGAACATACGCCTTGGCCGCTGTTTCCCGGACTTCAAGAGGCAATTTAAGAAAAAGCTCCCGAAAACTATGGGTTACGGAGGAATTCATCGAGAGGAATCGTTTTGCCGGAAGTAATTTCCTTCACAGCCTGCTGCGCCAGTTTGTCCAATGGTTCGCCGGGTTTTGCGTCGGCCTCAATTTCATGGTCCCACACGCCGTTCCGGTGTTTTTCGAACCATTCCGCCAATTTCCAAAAGTCTTTTTTGGGAAGTTTGACGATGGCTTGCTCGATTTCCTCAACCGTGCTCATGCCAACAATGTAGCGATTGCGAGCTTCAAAATCAACTGTGCAGGGTTTTATGAAAATCATGATTTTTCTCCGGTTTTGTCCGGGCAGGCTCCCAGCAAGGGGCGCAGTTTGAGTCCCAGGTAGGACGGTTTGTCAATTCGGGATTGGTCTGCGGGGCGGGGGGCGATGGCGCGGACGTAATATTCGCCAAGGGTCAGGGATGTCGCGCCCGCGGCGGCGAGTCGCAGAAGATCCCGGGCCACCCGGATCAGTTCCGGAGTGGAGGGCGGCCGGCGCACTTCGGGATGTTCGCGCAGCATCCAGGCGGGACCGATCAATGCCTCGCACGCGGCAACCGTCAATTTCGGGATCTGCTGTTGGAGGATGCGCGTTTCCACCTCGGGCGAGGGCCAGCGCATCATGACCATGCGGCAACGCCGCGCCAGGGGACCGGTGACATCGCGGTGGTCATTCTTGGTGATGACCACCAGCAACTGGTCGCTCCTGGCCTTGAACAATCCCACCTGGGGAACCAGCAGATGTCCTTCTTGCAACAGGGCCAGCAAAAAGGCGTCCACGCTTTCCTCCGCCTTGTCCAGTTCGTCCAGGAGCAGCACCACCTTGCGTTCCTGCGAAAGACGCATCGCCTTGGGAAGAATGCCCAGTTCGCGTTCGCCGGTCCGCCCCGGCAGGGTGTCGAGCAGCAATTCCTCGCGTCCCGCGCCCCGCATACATGTGAAATGCATCAATTCCGCCCCCAGCCGCCATGCCGCGTGCTTGCCCAGAAATGTTTTTCCGCATCCCGGCGGACCGTCCAGCAGAATGGCGCTGATGCCCGGCGCGAGTCCCATGTCCGCCAGCGCCTGTTCCAGCATCGCCATCGCCACCTCGTCGGTGACGATATATTCGGGAATGTTCATTTTGGGGAAAGATTGAAGGTTGTCAGGCTGAAGGCATGAAGCGCTTTACCGGCATCAGGGAAACAGCAAAAAATTTTTGCGGGGCGGTTTGGGGGCGCGGCTGGAAAACTCGCGCCGGATTCCCTCCAGATGCATTCCCATCCGCCTCGGCATGCGGCAGGCCAGGCACAAGTGCAGCGCCACCCGTCCCCAACGATAATCGGCAAGAAACAATCCAATGTTCATGGCAACCTCCTTGAGATTCCCATGGGATGATATGCATCGGGCGTCAAGCCGCCTGGCGGTGTCCCTCCCAATGCCGCTAACTTTTCGTCTGAAGCTAAGCGGTGCGGGAACCCCGCCCTCCTATGTCTGCACGGAAAAAATGGAGGGCGGGGCTCCCGCACCGCCGCCGAGCAGAGCGGAATCCAGCCGCATTTTTGAGGGGGATGATAAAAAAATGATCCCGGCCGCTTGACGCCGCATGCACGTCGTCCCATGGGATGGTATGAAAACATTATTTTCCCCATTTCCGGCGGCCCCCGCTTTCTGGCGCGGGATTTTCAGGCGGCAGGCCAGGCTTTTCCTTGCCATTCTGTTTTTTGCGGGGCTTTCGCCGTCCGGCGCGTGGCTGGCGGTTCCGGCGGCGGCGCAGACGGTCATTCCCGCCAGTTCGCAGGGCGAAACGCAGTTTGCGGCGCTTCATTTCGCCTTCAAGCGTTATGTGTGGCTTTTTATCGCCATCGCCGGCCTGATTGCCGCCGTTTTGTCCTCCTTTGGCAAGCACGGGTGGCTGATCAACGTGGTGATCGGCGCAGTAGCCGCCGGCTTTCTGGTTTACATCATCGCCCTGGCCCACGACACCGGCAACGTCTGAGGAACAGCCATGCGCATTCGATGCATCCTGCTCGCCTGCTTGTTTTTCTGTGCGACTGCCGCACCGGCCGCGGACGCCGCAGCATCCCCGGCGCCCCTTGCGGTTGCCGGCGTTGTGCGGGAGCTTTTCGATGAAATACAGGTTTTGATGGCAAAGATGTCGATGGTGGTGGCGGCGTTCATCGGGCTTTTTTTATCCCTTGGCATCGCATTCGGGCTCACCAGCCGCGAAGCCGCGCTCGGCCCCTATATCCTCGGCGTCATCGTCATCTGCTTCGCCCACCTGATCGCCGCCACCTTTCACATGGTTTTCGAATGAACGCACGATGGCGGCGCAAATCCAAAATCTAAAATCTAAAATTCCCCAAACATGAACTCCGATCAAACCGATCTGCCTGTGATCCGCTCCAGCATGGCCACGGAAGACCCGGGAACCTTTCTCGGCCTGGAGGGAATGGGCGTTTTGTATGTGTTGATTCTTTTCGCCGTGACCATGGCGCTGGCCGACAACCTGCCGTTGGCCGTTGTCCTTGCCGGCGGTTTGTATTTCGCCCTGAAACTCTATCTGCGCGGCAAACCCCCGCGGTTTCTATTGCATCTGTGCGTGTTTCAAATCCGGACCTGGACGGGCGCCACGACGTTCACCCACCACGTTTCGGAACGCGATGCCCCCTTTGCACGCCAAGGGGACGGGTTGTTTGAACTGAAGACTGAAGGAAAAACCTGACATGACTTCTTTCTTTCAAAAATTTTTCGCGAATCCGCTGCAAAGATGGCTCCGGCTTGGTCCGGATCGGACCCCGATCCATCACGATCTGGCGGACGAATTGCCTTACATCGACCTCTGGCAACGCCACCTGATCGACAAATACGGCTGTGTTCACGGCTTTTACGAGGTGGATTCCCCTCCCGCCGATGTCGCTTCCACCGATCGGCTTGTCCGGTTGCAGGATCAACTGGTCCAGATCATGGACAAGATGCCGGATCGCATCGTGCAGCAGCAATTTCATTACACCACCAACGGGGATTACCGTCCGCTGCTTTTGGAGCACGCCCGTCATGAATGCCGCGATCCCCTGGCCGCCCATTTGCGCCAGCTCCGAACCCGGCGTCTTCTGAAGGAATGCGCCGCCCGGCGGCTGGTGAGGGCCTCCACCATGATGGTTCTTTCCTGCGCCCCCCAGACGGCGACCGATGCCGCCTCCCCGTTGACTCGCGAATTCCGCCGCTTGGGGGATGCCCAGACCGCCCTGCAACCCCGAATTCTTCGCGAGGTCGAGTTCGATCAGGCCCTTGGCGCGCTGCATTCCGCCGAAAATGTCATCCGCGACGCCTTTGAACCCCTCGGCATCCGGTTCAGGCCTCTGGCCTCGGAGGAGATCGCCTCTTACTTTCATCGTTTGTTCAATCCGGATCTCGCCATCGAACAAGGTTTGCCGCTCCCCTACGATTACGACACCACCCCTTTTCTGGACGCCTGGTTGATCAACGAAATCCGTCTTCATCCCGACTCCATGCAATGGGGCGGTTATCATCATGCCGTTGTTTCCCTTTTCCAAAAGCCCCATTCCTGCACGGCGCGAACCCGTCTCATCGACCGTCTTACCCGCGCGCTTCCATTTCATGATCTCCGTGTCAGCCTTTCCATCAGGCGATTGGACAAGGATGCCGTCCTTGACCAACTGAAACGCAAACGCGCCCAGACACACGGACGCCGTCTGGAGGGCATCAATCCCCTGTTGGACCGCATTGATCCCCTGTCGAACAAGGACAGGACGGGGCAGGGACAGCAGATGGATATTGAAGCCAATGATGAGATTGAGGAGATCAACAACATTCTCTCCGATCTCAGGGCTGGCAGGGATCTGTTTGTTCAAGCCCAACTGACCGTTCACTTGTGGCATCGCGATCCGGAAGTTTTGAACCGCCGGCGCGAAATCCTGCTGGCGCGGATGGCCGACATGAACAAGGCCCGCGCCTACTGGGACCGCAGCAGCACGCTGCCGGTGATGGTCAGTTCGCTGCCCGGCGTTTACCGTCCCATGGAACGCCCGTTGAAGATGTTCGGACGCATGGCCGCCAGCCTGATTCCCTTGCATCGCGGGTTTGAAGGCGGCCAGCCTCCCGTCTGCATCCTGCGCAACAGCACGGGCGGCCTGGCGGCGCTCGACCTTTTTTCCACGCGCAACACCGATGCGCCCCTGGCCATCATTTCCGGCGCCATGGGCAGCGGCAAATCCACCCTTGCCAATCAGTTGTTGCTGCAACACCTCGTCAATGACCCGCTGCTGATCATTTTGGATGTCGGAGGCAGTTACGATCCCCTGGTGCAACTGTTGCGGGGGCGCACCCTTCGTTTCGACGAAAAGGAACCTTGCGCATTCAATCCGTTGCAGCTTTACGCCACCATCCGCCAGGGAGTCCTGGCCGAACCCGACGCGCTGGCCCGCCAGCGTTTGATGGCCAATCTTGAAGCCATGCTGTCCAAGCCGGACGATCCCGGCGGCAGCCTGAGCGATTCCCAGCGCAACAGTCTCAGCACCGCCATTGTGAAAACCTTTGCGGAGGTTGCCCGCCGGAAACTGCCCGCGGCCCGGCTGACGCACCTGCTCGAGTCTCTTGTGAAACTGGCCGATCCGGCTTCGCTCAATCTGGCGGACCGGCTCAGGCTTTACGTCCAGGGCGGCGAGTATGGAGCGTGGTTTGACGCTCCGACGCAGCTTGGCGTCCGCGGCGATGATCGTGTGCTTTATTTCGACCTGAAAGGCATTCGCCAGCATCCCGCATTGTTGCGCGCCCTGATTCCGCTGGTGGTGAATCTCATTTACGATTTGTTGATGGCCGACCGGAGCCGCCGCAAGATTCTGCTGGCGGATGAAATGTGGCAGCATATCGCCAATCCCCGGCTCATGGATTTCATTGTCGAGATCGGCAAAACCATTCGCAAGGAGAACGCCGCCTTTATTGGTTCCACCCAGAGCCTGGCGGACATCACGGCGATTCCCGCGGTTGCCAACGCCCTTGTTCAAAACACCGAGACATGGTTTTTGTTCGATCAGGGAACCCTGTCTTTCCAGAAACAAGCCGCCGAATTGCTTTCCCTGACTGACGGCGAAACCGGCATTTTGCAATCCCTGCAACGCCGGCAAACGGCGGATGACGTCGGAAATCCCGAAACGTGGCGCGAATGCCTGATGGTTCAGGGACGCGGCAAATCGCGCAATTCCGGACGCGTGCGGGTGCAACTGATGCCCGAGGAATACTGGCTCTCCACAACCAAACCGGACGAATACACCCTGCGCCGGCAGGTGGTGGACCAGTTCAAAGGTGATGTCCTGCGCGCCCTCGATCATCTCGCCCAACAACACCCGTCCGGTCTCCGGGATCAAAACAAGGCGGTTTCATGAAAACAATTTTCTTGTTGGCCATTCATTTGTTCGTCTCCTCCCTTTATTCCCAACCGCCAACGGTCACTGCGAAGCAATTGGATGAATTGGACCGGGCGCCCAGTCTGACCCATGCCCTTGGATATGACCGCATCCTCAAATGGCTTTTTCTTGCCGGTCAGCCGGGCAACGGACGCCTGAGGATCGAATTATTGGATCAAGCCATTCGCAAGGGAATTGCGGATCGTTCCGCCCTGCCCTTGATCCGCGCCGATTTGCTGCGCGGGGATGACGAACTGCGGGATGCGATCATCCGGTTGCTTCTTCATGCCAATCATTCCCCAGCCGATGCCCGGACTTTTCTGGATGCATGCGCAACCGGCCGGGGGGAAACCCTGTTGAGACCTTTTCTTGACCTTGCCGCCGGCGATCCTTCCGCGATGAATATTTTGAGGGGTTTTTTCCTCAAGACACCCGAAGAATGGCCCGATCTTGTCGCCGGGTTGGATGCGGCGTTGGCGGGCGGAACAAATCTTTCCGCGTCCATCTGGCGGCAGACCCTTGCCCGCGCATCGGGGTTGGATGAGAAAGAGTCCGTTGATTTGTGGAACAGAGCTGTTCAAGGCGGTGCGGAGGCGCGCGGACGCATGCTCCAGGCTTTCCGGATGCACTGGATGGATTATTATCCGCTGGCCCGTCTTTTGCGCGAAACGACTGTGTCAGAGCCCGGCTGGCACCGGCGGGTTTGGCGCGATTTGATGAAGAAGGTGGCTGACGATCCGGAACTGCTTTGCGAATACGGAACGAGATTGCAACAGGCGGCGCCTTTGCACGGGGAAATCCGATCCCTGCTGGAGGAAACCGTGCGCCGGGCCGGGGCGGAAATTGCCGCCGGTTGCGAGGCGGGCGCTGTCATTCCGGACAGCCGTCATGCCTGGCTTTGCCGCCAGATCAATCCTTTCCGTGAACGTTACGCATCGGCGGAACGCCGCCGGGAACAGTTCCGAACGGCGTTGACGCGTCTGGTTCATGAATCCACTGACTGGGCCGATGCCATTCTCTGGCATCTGACACGCCCGGCTGAGGCGGCGGCGGCCGCCACCCGGCAGGCCATCCGGTCCGGTCTGGCGGACGATATTGCCGCCGCGCGGCTGGCCGCCGGTGAATATCCCCTGTTCAGCGCCGAATTTCAGGAAAAACTTGAAGCTCTTGGCCCCTATGATCCGGGAATCACCGCCGGGGCTTTTCGCAAGGCGTGGAACAACGGTTCATTGGAAAGAAGATCCATTTTGAAATATGCCTCCGCCGCCGGACATTTGTTGGCCAGCCAGGATGAAGCGTGGAGCGAGGCTTTCAAATCGCAAACCGAAGACGCCGAGCGATTGTTGCGCTCGCTGGCGGCCATTGCGATAAAAGGCGATCCGGACGCCGCCGCTGCATGGCTGCAAACCATGCTGGCCAACAATTCCCTGTTGCGGGACAACTTTTGTCTTTGGATGGATAAGAATCGGGGCTGTCAGGCCGGCGGATTGACCTCCTTGCATTGGCTTCGCCGATTGGATGCGCAACTTCAACAGGGTTTGTGGATCAATCAGTCCGGCGTATCGCAGTTTAAAACGCATTTTGCCGCCTATGCGCAAACAGAAGAGGGATGGAAATGGGTCCGGCTTCATCTGGCCATCGAATCGTTTGCCTTTCCAAACATCCTGCGCCGCCAATTGGTTCAAACGCTGGCCGGCGATCCGAAAAGGCTTTGGAGAATTTACGACATAACGGTTTCCATGCCGGCAACTGCGGGAACAGCTTGGACGCCGTCTTTTTGCCGGCTGGCTCTGGCCCATCAGCTTCCCTTGTGGTTGTTGCGCGAAGTCAGCCGCCGGAATCCCGCTGCTGCGCATGCGGCAGGCCTTTTATGGGATGCCTTGCTTGAACCCGGTTCATCCGTGCTGGAAACACTTCGCCAAAGCGTCATTCTCCATGCGGCGCCCAGCGATCTGCGGCATCTTCATGCGCTGGCCCTGGATTTTGCCTGCCATGCCCCAGCCGGGTGGAACATCTGGAAACCGCTCGCGCAGCAGGCGTTTCCCGATTGGAAACAAAAAACCGATGAACAGTTGAGGATGCTGTCCTCCTCGCTGATTGAAAAGGGAGGTCTGACAGGCGATCTTTTGCAAAAAGTTCTTCAGGACCAAACCCTCGCCGAATCCTGGCGGCGGGGAATTTTGCGCGCGGTCAAGTTTCAGGACAATGCCTATGTCCTGGCCGACATCCTTTTGCGGCGCGCCGATTTGAGGGCGGAGTGGGCAAAGATCGCGCAACAGACGCTGGATCGGGAGCCCTGCCTGATGCGGCAGATGGTTGAATCCCTGGCCAGACAACGCGCCGGCGAATCAGGCGCCAGGGCGGCTGTCGAACGCCTGCGCTGCGGCATGGCCGGGCAAATCGTCCATGACCGGATTTTTTTCGAACAAATTCTCGCCGACCGGCAGGCCGGCTTCAGGCAGGAAGCCGCACGGCAGGCGGAACTCATCCTCGGCAAAAGGGTTGTTGCCGGCTGGGTGAACTCACAATCCAACCCTCAACAAACAAAGAAAAAGGAATCATCATGAACACCAGACAAATCCTCATCACCATGCTCGGCGCCACGCTCAGCCTCGGCTCGCTTTGCGCCAAGGACATCACCCTGCGCGCGACCGTCATCGAACGGGAACTCGCTAGGCCGGAGGAGGCGGAGAAATTGAAGGCCGATGGCGGCGCGTTGTCCTCGTCAAAGGCGCAGCAACTGATCGAAGCGGGCAAAAGCCTGCAAGCGGTGGTGAAGCAGAAGAACGTCCAGCTTGATTACGGCAAATCCGTCAGCGTTGCCGGAGCCAAGACCACCCGGTGCGAGTACACAAGCCAGGTGGATGACAAGACCCTGCAACCGAAAAAGAAGGGGAAAAAGGCGCTCGGTTTTTCCGCGCGAATCACCCCACGCGCCTGCGGTGACGGCGTCTGGCTGTCCGCGGATGCCAGGGATACCCGGATTTCCGGTTTCAAGAACCTGAAAACGGGCGACGGAAAACAAGTGGAAATCCCGACGTTTGTCCAGCAGTCGGCCACCGGCGCCGGAGCGGTTCTTCCTGCGGACGGATCAAGCAGTTATGTCCTTCCCATGCTGAGTTCCTTCTGCGATCCCGAATCGAAGAAGATCAAGTATGTGCAGACCATCCTGGTGCTGGACATCATGAAATGACAAGGAATCCCCACGATGGCGCGGGCGGATCACCGCCCGCGCCATCAACATCCGGTTTCCCATGAAAATTTTTAACCCCATGTTTTTCCAACGGTTCGCCGCAGCCCTTTTATGCGGGGTGGCATTTCTTTTTTCCTCCTGCGCCCAGTCTTCGAAAACAGCCGCGTCCGACCATCCCACCCGGCAATTGGTCGACAACGCCGTGCGTTACGGCGCCATTGGAACAGCAGGAACGGCCGGATTTTTTGCCGGCAAGGAACTTGGCGGCGACAATGCCGCGGGCGCCGTTGGCGCGGCGGTGGGCGCGGGCGGCCTGTATGCGCTGGAGAAATTCACCGATCGCAAACAGCGGGATGAGTACGAACGGGGAATTGCCGCCGGCGCGGCCCAGGCCCGCGCGGAACAGCTTGAGGAACGGTGGACCAGGGAAGCCAGATACGGGCTGCCGCCCGATGGCGCATCCGCCCCGCCCCAGTTCAAATACCGGCGGGTGTACGTTCCCTCCCGTGTCATCAATGGTGTGAAGATGGAGGGGCAATATCAAACCGTCGTCGTTTCGCCATGACAGGACTCGCTCTGAGCCGCGCAAAATTAAATTAGGCCGCGCCCAAGGCCTGGCGGCTTGATGCTCGATCCGCCTTCGCTCTGCGAGCTTGCGTCTTCGCCAAAGCTTCGGCGGCACAAGCTGGCGGGACAAGTGCTCGACGCAGAAAACCAGCAAGGCGGCGCGGGTTGGGGAGCGTTGTTTTGCCTGATTTTGCGACTTTGAAATATTGAAACGAAGGGATTCGTTTCAGGCGGACTGGAGAAAGAGCTTGAATAAAATAGCGCAACAAAAGAAGGTTTGCCGATGCGCGAAAATAAAACAACTGCCACATTGAAGGGGGGTGGCTTTGGGGAGTGGAAACGATGAAAGGGAAGTATTCTTTGGCTGTTTCTGTGGGGTCGTTTTTGTTTTGCTGGGGATTGTTTTTGATGTGGGGGATGCATCAGGCGCGGGAACGCGCCCAAGGACATTACCTGCGATGTCAAGCAGGGGTGAGGGATCCCCATTTTTATCCCGGCTGGCTGTTGGCGCATGCGCGCCAGGAACGGCCGAACGTGCCCAAAATCGTGTTTTTGGGCGATTCAACGGTCTATGGCACTTCATCCTCGGCGGCCGGCAAAACGGTGACCGGCGCTTTTGGCAAGAGGTTTGCCCCGGCGCAAGCGCAGATTTTTTCTTTTTCGATCATCAACATTGGACCCAAGGCTTTTGACCGGATCATCAACAACTACGTGACGCCTCGGGATTATGTGATCATTCAACTTTTGCCCACCGACAGCTCGCTGCAGGTCGATTCTCACCTGCAATCAATCAAATCCCGAAACATGGCGCAAGGCTGGATGATTCCTTTTTGGGTGTGTCGCGATGAAATCAACACCCTGTATGGACGGCCTGTTTCCTTGTTCATTTTTGATGTTTTTGAACGCGTCAAACAGATGTTGCGGCAAAAAACCTTTTTTCCCTTGCCGGACAATGAGCAGTGGAGGCCTTTCACCGTCGGAAAACTGGCGCATGATGAGGCATATCTGAGGGGATGGGCCCAAAAGATCAGCACCCCCCTGGAAAAGAAATCGCTGCAAATTGTCAGGGAATTATTGTCCAATCCCCATCTTGATCCAAAAAAAACAATGGTTTATTTTACTCCCATTAATCCGGCTTTATGGCGGCCGGAAGATCTTCAGCCGGAAGGCGGTTTCTATCGGAGTTTGACGGCGTTGGAGCGGGTTGTCCGGGAGGCGGGCGTCGTCTGTTTTGATTACAATCGTCTCCCCCCGCCATTCACCGTCGATCTGTTTCACGACTATTCCCATCTCACCGACGATGGCAGCATAATGCTGGGTGAGCGTTTAGGCATGGATTGGCAGCATGCCTTTCAATCGTCCATCGCAAAAGTCACTCCCTGACCCATGCTTTTTGCCAGTTTCAGTTTTGTTCTTATTCTTGCCGTTGCGGTGCCGCTGTTCTATTGGATCCGGCCCGAGCGGCGGTATGCGGTGATTATTGTCTCCGGCGTGTTTTTTTATGCGTGGAACGCCACTTGGTGGGTGCTCCTGTTTTTTTCCGAATTGCTGATCAGCCGTTTTTATTGCCGGGGGGCGCGCGCCTGTTGGATCGGCATCGTGCAGGCCATGCTCGTGCTGGGGATTTTCAAATACGGCAGTTTTGTTGAGAATAATGTGAGAGCCGTCCTGGGCCTTGATCCCGGCCGCACGCTGCCGGTGTTGGCCGTGTTGCCCCTGGCCGTTTCCTTTTTCACCTTTGAATTCGTCCATTTTGCCAGCGACTTTTACCGGGAAAAAATAACCGAGCGCAATTTCACCAAATATGCCGCTTTTATTTTCTTCTTTCCAACCTTGGTTGCAGGCCCAATCAAACGCTACCAGGATTTTATTCCCAAAGTGGAGGCGGCTGTCCTTGATTGGGAAGGCATCTCTTGCGGCATCACGCGCATTTTCTGGGGATTCTTTAAAAAATTTGCAATTGCGGATGCCATGGTGGAATGGACCAAATTTCTCGTGCCGGAACATATTCCCTCCCTTACCGGGATTTGGCTGTGGCAGGGGGTGTTTGCCTACGGATTGCGCATATACTTTGATTTCAGCGGCTATGCCGACATTGCCATTGGAGCTTCATTGCTCTTTGGCATCACGGTGCCGGAAAATTTTAGCAATCCCTATTTTGCCTCCAATATTTCCGATTTCTGGAAACGGTGGCATATTTCCCTTTATCGGTGGCTCGTGGATTACATTTTCATCCCTTTGGGCGGCAGCCGTTGCGGCCGATGGAGGGTGTGCCTGAACATCATGGCCGTCACGGGTTTCAGCGGATTTTGGCACGGCGCTTCGTGGAATTTTTTAATATGGGGATGGTTCCATGGCATTATGCTGTGCATTTTCCATTGGTACAGCCATTGGCGGGGAGAACAGACGGAAGAGCCGCCGTCCTGGTGGTCCTATTCAAAACGCATCGGCGCAATTCTTTTTACCTACATTCTGGTGAATTTTGGCTGGACGTTTTTCATCATGGACTTTCATTCCCTGGGCATCGCCTTGCCCAAGATGTTTTTTCTCAAATGAATGCCTCGCCTCTTCTCAAAGCCATCGGCATCGGTGTGCTCTGGTTTTTTCTCAGCGCCACGGCCTGGATCTGCTGCAACAGCGACTTGGAGTTTATTTATATCAATTTTTGAGGCGTTTGCAAAGCCACAAGGCGTTGCGTTTCAGTGAAAAACAGACGCGCAACCCCCTGGCGGCGATTGCTTCGGCCAAAGTTATTCATTGCGGCGCATGGGATGGTTTTGCGGGCGCCCTTTGATCAAGATTTAATCATGCCGTCGTGCAGTTCGTTGGCCCGCTGATAGCTTGCCGGCGAACCGATATCCACCAGCAAATCCGCGCTTTCCCATCCCAACAGGCGCGGAAGCAGGCGGGGGATGAAGTCGCGGGCGATGTCGGCGGGGGCGGCGGGCGGCAAGAGAGCCAGCGATTCCCGCGAAAAAACATAAATGCCGGAATTGGCCAGGTTGGAAACCGGGGCGGCGGGTTTTTCCTCAAAAGCCGTCACCCAGCCGCGGGCATCCAGGGTGGCGATGCCGCATTCCTTGGGGCGGGCGGTGCGATGGAGAAGCATGGTCCCCAAAGGATGTTCGCCATGGTGTTGTTCATGACAGCGGATCAGTTCGGCGGCATTGAACAGGGTCCAGTTGTCCGCATAACACACCAGGAAGGATTCATCGTTTTCCACGAATGAACGGTTTGCCCGCAACGTTCCGGCGCTGCCCAGCAACACCGGCTCGTAAGCGGTGTGGACGCGCATGTTTCCCCGCCAGCTTTTCACAAAGGCATCAACCTGCTGGCTCAGATAATGGGTGTTCAAAAGAACATCTTTCACCCCGGCCCGTTGCAGGGAGTCAAACCAGTGCCCCAAAAGCGGTTTCCCGCCAATGGGCAGCAGACACTTTGGAGTGTCCAAGGTCAAAGGACGGAGCCGGACTCCCAGCCCCGCCGCCAGAAGGAAGGCTTTCATGATGGATGCGGCAGGTTGAATGTCCCTGCGGAGGATGTCAAGCCATGGGCAACCGGCAGGTTTTTCTTGTTTCACCCCAAAGGAAATGCATCTAATAAACGGCTCGCTTGGACAAGAGGCTTGATCCGGCGCGCCCATCCATGATTATCACTCAAACCCCCCTTCGTGTCAGCCTTGCGGGCGGAGGCACGGATATTCCCCAATACTACACCCGGCATGGCGGTGAGGTGCTTGGCCTTGGCATCGACAAGTACCTTTTTGTCTGGATCAAGGAACGGTTTGACCGCCAGATCATTGTCAATTGGACGCGCAAGGAGGTGGTTTCCCAGCTTGATGAAATCCAGCATGAATTGGTGCGGGAAGCGGCGCGAATGGCGGACCTGGCTCATGGATTCGAGGTCACCACCCTGGCGGATATTCCCTCGGAGGGTTCCGGTTTGGGATCGTCGAGCGCCTTGACGGTCTGCCTGTTGAACGCCTTTTTTCAGCATCAGGGGATGCAGCTTTCAAATGCCGAGCTGGCCCAGCGGGCCTGCGATATTGAATTGCGCGTTCTCGGCAAACCCATGGGCAAGCAGGATCAGTACCTGGCGGCTTTCGGCGGCTTGCAGCATCTTTTTTTTCATCCGGACGAAACGGTCACCCGCGAGACCGTCAAAACCACTCCTGACGCCCTGCGGCAGCTCAATCACAACCTGCTGTTGTATTATACCGGCATCACCCGGAAAGCCTCCGCGCCGCTTAAGGTCCAGATCGATGGAATGGAGAAGCTGTTTCCGCTTTATCATCAGATCAAACAAATGGCGGGGCGAATGCGCAAGGTGATCGAGGCGGGCCAGATGGATGAAGTGGGGGTGTTATTGCACGAGGCATGGGAGATCAAACGTCAATTTGCCGCGGTGACGATGCCGGAGATTGATCGCATGTATGAGACGGCCCGGCAGAATGGCGCCTCGGGCGGAAAATTGTGCGGCGCGGGAGGAGGCGGTTTTCTTCTGGTTTATTGCCCCCTGCATGAGCAGGAACGCTTGCGCCGGGCCATGAGCGCCTATCCGGAAATGCCTTTTGAAATCGATCGGATCGGCACGCGGGCCATCCTTAATGTTCAACGCCGCATGTGGAAGATTCGCTGATGACCGGAAAAGAAAAAGTATTGGTGACAGGCGGCGCGGGATTCATTGGTTCGCATACGGTCCGCCAGCTTCTGGCCGCCGGTTATGCCGTCAGAGCGCTGGATAATTTGTCGCCCCCTGTGCATGAGGGCAATCATGAATGGCCTTCCTGGCTGCCGGACGAAGTCGAGCGGTTGGAGGGGGATGTCCGCCGTCCGGAGGATTGGGCGGCCGCGCTTGAAGGGGTGGATTTTGTCATCCATCTTGCCGCGTATCAGGATCTGCTGCCTGATTTCTCCAAGTTTTTCAGCGTCAATGCCACGGGCACCGCCCTGCTTTATGAGACAATTGTGGCGCGCAAGCTGCCTGTGCGCAAGGTGTTGATTGCCAGCTCCCAATTCGTCTATGGCGAAGGCCAGGGACTCTGCGCCGCTCACGGGGAAGTGTCTTTGCCGGGAAGGAATCCCGATGCCCTTGAAAAGGGGCTTTGGGAACCGGTTTGTCCGCTTTGCGGCGGACCGGTTGAAACGCAGCCTTTGAGGGAAAACCATGCCGCGCCAAACAACCAATACGCCATTTCCAAATATTCACAGGAACTGACAGCCATCGCCATCGGACGCAATTACGGCATTCCCAGCGTGGCCCTGCGTTATTCGATTGTTCAAGGGCCGCACCAATCCTTTCGCAACGCTTATTCCGGAGTGATGCGCGTTTTCACGCTTCAATTGTTGAACGGCCAGCGTCCCACGGTTTTTGAGGACGGCAGCCAGAAGCGGGACTTCGTGAATGTCACGGATGTGGCCGGAGCCAATCTTTTGGTGTTGAAAAATCCGGAGGCCGATTACCAGGTATTCAATGTCGGAGGGGGCAAGGCATGGACGGTGGTTGATTTTGCGCGTTTGGCGGCGGAAGTGACGGGAAGGAAGATTGAGCCCCGGATTACCGGTGAATACCGGGTGGGGGATACCCGGCACAGTTTTTCGGACATCTCGAAAATTCAGCGCCTCGGTTGGCAGCCTTCCAAAACCGTGCGCGAAAGCATTGAAGAGTATTCCTCCTGGATCACCAGTCAGCGTTTGGAAATTGATTATGTCGGCGAAGCCTTGCGCAACCTCAGAACCTCGGGCATTCTCAAACGCCCTTCCCCTGTATGAGCGATGAATTGTTTCCGGGCATGATTCTCTTTGGTTGCGGTCTGCAACAGCCGCAACCACCACCGGATCGGCGGAAAAAAGGGAGGCATTATCCATTGGCTGGCTGATGGCAACGGAAAAGGACCCTTTTATCATGCGTTTTCAATCGCTCGCCTCAAAAGTTTTTTGGTGGCAACAGGCCGCCAATGTGCTGACTTTTGGCCGGTCCATTCTGTTGATGTGCCTGATCAGCGCCGAAGGTTATGGAACCTTTGCGCTGGCCAGCGTGTTGCTTTCGTATTTTTCAATTTTGCGCAGCTTTGATTTTCGCGCCCCGGTTGTGACGGCGCCGGAGGCGCATCAGCGGTTGTTGCGAACGCAATACGCGGTGGAGACGGGCCTTTGCCTTGTCAACATTGTCTTGTTTGCGATCGCGACGCCGCTTCTGGCGCGATGGTATCAGAATTCCCTGCTTCTGGTGACGGGAGCCTTGCTTTTGGCGGACGGGGTGGATGGCTGCGCCGGCACGCCCCTGTATCTCACGGAACGGGCGTTGGAGTTTCCATACCTCACACGGCTCAAAGCGATGATCGGTTATTTTTCCTTTGCGATCTGCCTGGTCTTGGCGTGGTTTGGTTGGGGCGCATGGGCCCTGGCGGTGGATCGGATGGTGGTTTCCTCCCTGGTGGCCCTCTGCATTTGGCGGCGCAAAGTCTGGTCGCCGGGCTTTGCTTTTGATCGGGAAAGTTTTCGTTATCTTTTGAATTTTGGCGGCGCCTTGTTTTTTGCCGGTTTGTGGGGGAAAATCCTGTTTGGATTCGATATTTTTCTTGTGGGCACCCTGCTGGGTGAAACGTCCGCGGGTTTCTATTCCCGCGCCCAGGTTTTCGCGCGCCTGCCGATGGATCTTGGCACGGGTTTTCTCGGATTGATGGCTCTTGCCCTTTACGCAGCCGCCCGGAGGGAATCCAACGAACAGACTTATCAGCGCTATGAAATGATGAGCGCCAACATCGCCCGCATCAGCATGTGGATGGCGGGTGGAATCGCCCTGGCGCTGGATCAAGCCCTGCCGTTTCTTTTGAAAAAAAAGGGTCAGGAGTGGTTGCCCATGGTCCCGATTTTTTGGGCCCTGTTGCCCTATGCGGTGGGACGGCCGCTGTTCCAAAACGCGGCCCAATGCATCACCTCTTTGCATGAACAGAGGTTTTTTCTATTGGTCGTGTCAGTCTTGAGCGTGATTTACGGGGCCCTTCTGATTTGGTTGGTAAAGGTGAGTATTTTGTGGACTGCCGCAGCCAGCGGACTGGTATTGATCATCGGGTTCTTCTGGCTGGAACACCGGCTTCACCGGCGATTGGGGGGCACGAGTTGGCGGACCGCGTTGATGCCTCTGCTATTGCTGGCCGCGGCATTGGCTTTGCGGCTCGGATTGGACCGGCTTTCCCTGGACGCGGCGTGGAAAATGACCGCGATCGTCATCCTGGGCCTGGTTTATACCGCCGCCGCCTATGGCGAATGGCGCTTCCACTGCCATAAAAAGATCGGCCTGGAGACGTAAAGGCAATTCACATAAAAAGCGGATGGGCCGATTGGGAAAATTGAATTTCCGTTTCACGGCGATGTCCCACAACCCGGGCCGGATTGCCGGCCACCACCTCCCACGGCGCAACCGATTTTACCACCACCGCGCCGGCGGCCACCACCGCGCCCTTGCCAATGGTGACTCCCTTCAAAATGATGGCATGCGAGGCAATCCAAGCCCCATCTTCAATGCGGATGGGCGCGGTGCGCATGCGAAAATCGGGAGAGTTAATATCGTGATCGGCAGTATGGAGGCTCACGCGGTGGGCTAAAACGACATGCCTGCCGATTTCAATGGCATCGGAAGCGTTGAGCAGGCAATCGGGATTGACGGCGCTCATTTCGCCAATATGGATACGGTTGATGCAATTGCCCATGAGAACAAGCCCCGCAAAAAGATGCGCACCGTTGTCGATCCTCATTTTTAGCGCCGTCCGGTACCAGAGGAGGCGAAACGCATGCCACGGCACGCGATTCACGACATGGTTGGTTAAATAGTAAATCAAGTAAAAACAAAAGGTTTTCATGATGGATTTTACTGCGGTTTGCGAAGGCATCCGCGAAAACGGAGGCCAAACCAAAAAGCCAGAAGGGAATTTTCGAGCCATGGCAAACGATCAACCAAACGATTGGGAAAAGTGCAAAAGCGGGTGTAGGGGCGCACCTTTCCATCGAAGCCAACCTTGCGAAAAATCCGATTGATCGAAAAGGGGGAAGGCTTGTTGACGTGACAGGGAGCATGATCAATTTTGAACCATGGACGGTTGGTCCATTTGAGCGCGCGCAATAGAGCGAGCAAGGGATTCAAAAGGAGGCAAAACCATTCAGCCACAATATTGGCGGAGGTGTGAAGAACCAGAATGCCGTTCGGCTTCAATACGCGAAAAATTTCACGGATGACAGCTTCTTCGTTTTCCTGCGGTATGTGCTCCAGAACCTCGATAAAAATCACACGATCAAAAGAAGCGTCGGAAAAGGGGAGATTTTCAACGACTCCAAGAACCGAAAGCTTTTGAAAAGATGAGGCCCGAAGAATGGCCTTCCGGCTGAAATCCAGTCCCACGACCGAACAACCGGATTCCGCAAGCCATTGGCTGAACACACCGTTGCCGCAACCCAAGTCCAAAATTTTTTCGCCGGGAATCCCCCCGAAAAATTCCATGAAAAAATCTTTTTCCTCGGGGCTCCATCCATCCGCCAGATTTTGGCCGTCGTTTTCATTCAGCGCCACAAGATCCAAGGATTTTGCCTTGGGGGCTGAGAACGAAAAATGGCCGAAATTCATCATGTTCAAGTGTTGCACACGAGCCGGATGGTGTAAATCCATATTGAATATCGCGCGGTTTTCAACATCGAAATCCGAGAATATTCTTGTACAAACAGCGGGGAAGAATGAATCTTGCCATGGCCGATGGCGGGCGTGAAAAACTCGCGTTTGGCTGATCATGAGAGCTTCTTCGCAAACCATTGCCACGAATGTTGGATGGACAGCCCGTTTGTTTGGGGCCATTCGCCATCCGGGGGTATGGTTTGCCGCCGTGGCGGCGGCGCTTGTGTGGGGGGGGTGGGGCTGGTGGGGGATGGGGGTTTATGGCGACCCGGCGCTGGACCTGACCGATGCGTTGCGATATCATCAAGGAGATATTCCCTTTCGGGATTATCTGCCAACCTACAGTGTTTTGCATATCCTGCTGTCGGGTCCCCTGTTTGCCTTGGGAACGGCCTGCTTTCCCACCATATGGATCCTGACAGCCATGGGAATTTTGTGGCAAGGGTGGATGATCGGACGTCTGATCCGATCCGCCCTTCCGCCTTTTTTGTTCATTGCCAGCGGCGGCTTGTTTCTCTCCACGGTGGCCTTCGCCCCGAACAACGCCAAACTGATGCTTGGATATTCCGCATCCGGCTTTTTGGGAACCTTGCTCTGGACCGCCCTGCTTGCCTGTTGGTGGCGAACGCCGCTTGACGGCCGTCGCTGGGGATTTGGGGGGGCCATCCTGGGACTTGTCCTTTTTACAAAAATTGACCTTGGCTTGACCGCCATCGCCTGTTTCTTGTTTTTGGCCCTTGTTTTTTTCCGTCGCGATCCGCGGGGAATTTTCCTCTGCGGCGGAACTGTGCTGTTGGTCGGCGCGATGCTGACAGGATGGGTGCTGTTGCAAGGAGGGAAATGGGATTTGTTTTGGGGGGCTACCGCGGAATGTTTCGGCCAGGTTTCACTTATTCGCGACCCGACCCTGACCCGCCGTTTTTTATTGATGGCGGTCTGGGGAGCGGCCTGCCTGTTGCTGCAGGTCCTGCCGCGCACCCGTTCGTTCTGGCTGCGGTCGGAAGCGAAATGGATTCCCTGGCTGCTGTGGCTGCTGCCTTTGGCCTTGCTGGTCGATGCATGGCGCGGTTGGGAAACGGGATCGCTGAAACGGCTTTTGTTTTTCAATCAGGCAATGGCGTTTGCGGGAACCATGGTCGGAACGCGTTTTGCCGCAGCCATGATCCGGCGGCGGTCATTTTTTGCGGCGGCTCGGTTGCTCCCGCCGCGCTGGGGGGTTCTCCTGGTTGTAAGCGGCATGGGCTTGTTTCGAACGGCCATCACGGGATGGTATCCGTTGAATTATTATCAACCGCCGATGCTTGTGTTGATCGTCATGTGGTTGGGAGCATTGTCTAAACGGGCGGAAGCCCGGGCTGGAATGAAGACACGGCGGTCATCTTTGATTTTGCAAACAGCCTGGATTTTGGCGTTGGCCGCCAGCCTGGCCGTGGCCTGGCGCGGTTGTGTGGAAAAAAAACATCCCTCTTTGACCGTGCGGACGCCTTTCGGTTCCGTGGTCATGATCGGCGAAGAAACGCTGTTGAGGGATGTTCAGACTGTGTTAACCAAGCTGGCGGACGTTTCGCCGGAGGATCGGCTGTTATGCACCTATGAACCCTCTCTGCAATTGTTAACCGGGATGCGATCTTCGGCTTTTTACACCTATTTTCATCGGTTGGCGGCTTGTGGCAAGTATCGTGAACAACGGGAAAGAGAGTGCGAGGAATTTTTTCGCCGTCATCCGCCCCGTTTTGTGCTGGAACAACAGGGCAAGGCCGTTTTCTCGCGTGTCTTTGGCCCCGATTACGGCGCCGGGATTGCCGCTCTCATGGCCAGCCAATATCGACAGTTGCCAATAACCCGCGACTTGAAATTATGGGAAAGAGCGGCGCCCGATGTCCCTTCACGGAGGATTGTTCCCGCCGATTTTCCGTCTTCCCAACCATGAATGGCTTTGCAGGGAATTTTCCATGAGTTTCAGCGCAAAAAGACGCTCATATTCGCAGATTGAAAAAATCAGAATTTTGGCCGGTCTTTGCAAGTGTCCAGCCAGGCCGAAGCAAAAAATCCGGCAAGTCTGGCGGGCGGCATTCACGGCGCGCATCCAACGGCCTGCCGCAGCAGCCACGGCACATCGCTGAGCGGATAAACAAAAAAGATCCAGCAAAAACTGACGTAGGCAAAGGTAAGAGCCCGCCTGCCCCATAAACCAAAACCGGACAAAACCCGGTTTTTGCCGGGCGGACGCCAGCGGTGAAGCATCATGACCACGGCAATGCCCGCGCCATGCAACAGGCCGAAAACAACATAATTGGCGGTGTTGCCATGCCAGATTCCAATGATCAGGAAGCAAACCATGATGGCCAGCGCCGGATTCCATAATTTTGCGCCTTTGGAGTAGCGGCGGGTCAGGACAAGATTAAGCGGATAAAAGACATAAGTCCGAAGCCAGCCGGTCAGGGTCATGTGCCACTTGCTCCAAAAATCCTGCAAATTGGCCGCATAAAAAGGGCGGTCGAAATTTTCCGGAAGCGCAATGCCAAAAAGCCGTCCCATCCCGATCGCTATATCGGTATAACCGGAAAAATCAGCGTAAAGGTAGATGGAGTAATTGACACAGGCCGCAACCAAGAGCAGCGGCGCCCATGGACCGGCGGGTTCCAGACTGCCCAAGGCATAAACCGAAATGGGGCCGGCGATCAGGACTTTCTTGGCCAGCCCCTTGACGATGCGGGTCATGGCCTGGAGCAAAACCGTTCCATCCAAAGAAGGAGGATTTTGCAAATCGCGCGCGAAATCCTCATATCGATTAATCGGTCCGGCAACAGCGGGCGGACAGAAAAACAGGTAGTTCAGGAAGGTCAGCAATCGCACCTCAGGCAGCCGGCCGTTTTGATAATCCGCCAAGACATGCATCGCGCGAAAACAAAAATAGGAAACCCCCAACAATATCTTCAAATCCACGATTCCCAGCCAGCTTTTCAGGGTGCGCACCCAGATTCCGCCGCGATATACATGAGGCAGCCAGTCCGGATAATCATATTTGGCCAAAGCCATTATTCCCGCCATGAACAACAATCCCCACACCCCCCAACCGGCGCGTTTTCCGGATTGAAGGATCAAGAGGAAAAAGATGCCCGCCATCACCAAGGCAACCAGCGCCCCCATCCATTTTCCACCGGCAAAAAAAATCAACATCCCCATATTTGCCGCCAAAAACATCCAGGGACGGCATTTTTCACCCCGGCCCGCCTTCCAGATCTGGCCAAGCGCCAAGGCAACCGCCACCATCGGAACCAGAAAAAATGGATTGAGCAGGGATTCAAACATGCGTCAAAAAAGTGAATAGACAAACGCCCGCCCGATTCCAAGGGCTTGTTGCGCCTGCCACATTGCAACAATGAGCAGATAGATCAACACAAGCAAAAGAATGCGAAAAAAAGGATGTTTCATTGCATGAGCAGGGGGGCAATTCTCCGGCAAAGGACCTCTGCCATTTTTGCGGCGCCCGAAGGGGTGAAGTGCAATCCGTCGTACGAATCGACGCCATAGGGCAGATCCATATCGCAAAGGTCGATGACCGGCACGCCCTGGCGTTGATATTGTGGCAGCAGGGATTCACGATAAAAACGCTGATCCGCCTGATAAAGAGTGGGGGGGGAAACCAGGACATAAGCGGCGCCTTGCGATTTTGCCACCCGATGCATGACCACTGGAATGGCAGCCAGCGTATTGGTCGCATTGATCAAACAGGGTTTTGCATATGCCGCCAAAGGAGCGGCAAAAGCCTCGCGCATCGAGGATTCCTGGCGGGCATAATCTCCGGGCTTGCTCACCAATGGCGGCAGGCCAATCGCCCGGCAGGCGGAGGTCATCGCGTTTCCCAACCATAAAACCCATCCCTTGGGCGCTGTTCGCGGCAAAGCGGGGGATTCGCGGACCTCCCGATAACGGGCGGCAAGGGTTTCCATGAGCGGTTTTTCAAGCGCCTCTTTGTCCGGATAATCAAAGGCTGCCAGCCGCAAAGGAATTTCACGGCCTATTTCGGGAAAAATTTTCAGTTCTGTTCCCCAAAAGGAACCGGTCGTGGGACCATGCAAAATCAGATCCGGTTGTTGCTTCATCACCTTAAGCAAAACCGCCAAATCGGCCCAAATGGCGCCATAATTGATGCCCAGATTGGCCACCCGAACCCGCTGTCCCTGTCTTGAAAAATACTTTTCAATGTGGAACGACAGGGCCGCCCGCCCCCAAATATCATGGCGGTGGCGAAAATCCATATAAGCGCCGCGTTGATCGCATCCCCACCCGGCCATGGTTGAGCTGCCCAAAACAACAATCAATTTTTCCTTCCCTTTGGGACGATTGATATCGTGGCACCACAATTGGCGGTATCCGGGAAAAAGCGGGGCAAATCCCCAAACCCGATCCCCTTCCGTCATCCGCCCAAGGAAACTTGTGATGCCCAGCAGAGGCAGGGTGACGCCAAGCCACAAGAGAATCAATCGCACAGATGGTTTCATGAAAGGGAGGATGTCTTTTTAATAACGTATTTTGAACCGGCGAAACAAGAAACTTCAAACAGCCAGTCGGACATATGCTTGTCGGGACGCCTGATTTCATCGCGACAAAAAAATGTGCGGCCGGATTATTGGATGTCGCGGAGGCGAAACCGCGGTCTGTTCTTCGCGCGAATGGTGTTTTTCAAAAAACATCATTCGTTTCAGTTCAGTCTGTAGAGAGTGATCGCGTTTTCGGCGGCAATCTTCCGTGCCACATCCGGCGGAAGCGCCTTAAGAATCGCGCCGACTCGTCCTCCGCCAAGCGGTTTTTTGGCGGCAAGGGAGGAAGGAAGCCCGCCGCTGTTTCTGGAATTCGGAGAGGAGGTGAATTGATCGCTTCCAATGACAAAACGGTCTGGAAAATCCTGAAAGACCTTGAGCCATTCCGCCTTGATGGTTCCATCCTGGTTCATGGGAAAATGTTGAACCGAGATTTCCGATGAATTGCCCGGCCCGGGACGCAAGCTCATGTAAAGATTGGCGTGTTTTTGGAGGAGTTGATGGCTCAGTTCCGCCGTCCAGTGTCCCGTGTTGTCGGAGCCGGCGTGCGCCCAGCAGATTTTTGCGCGCGGGTTGTGATCCAGCAGCCGCTCGAATGCCGCCAGATTGGGATGGAACACCGCGGGATTGTTGGGGGAGGTCAACCACCCGGGACGGGGCAGATCCTGGGTGATGACGTCAAAATGAACATCGATGGGAACATCGTGGCGGGCGGCGATGTCGGCGAGCAGCAGCAGCAGGGGATGGTCGGCGGCGACACATTCGTAGGGATGTTGGGCGCCGTGCAGGGACAGGTGGTGGATGGCGATTTCACCGAATCCCGAGGCGCCCTGCCGGAGGATCTCTTCCGCTTTTTGTTCAAATTGCCGCCGCACGCTGTCGCTGACGGAGGTCTGATTCGCGGTTTGTTGAATCATGACGTTCAGGCTTCCCCCGCCCCCGAGGAATGCGAACCGTCCGGGATGCTGTTGGAGCGCGGCGCGAAAGGAATCGCAATCAAAGTGCGCGATGTCCTGCGGCGGCGGCATGATGATCATTTTGGACGCCCCCGCCTGGTTCATCGACTCGACAGCGGCGGTTGCCGCCCCCTTGAATTCCTCCTGTCCGCGGGCAGCCAGATGATCGTGAACGTCAACCCATGGAATGGCGCTTGGCGCGGCATTCGAGGGACGGGCTTGTTCCATGACGCGAAGGGCGAGTTGTTGCTGTTTGTTGGCGAAATCCGTTTCGGACATGGCAACGGCTTCATCCAGGATGGCGCTTATCGCGGTCAGCCGTGTTTCCACATCCGTCATGCCTCGCTGGGTCAACCGCTGCCTCATTCGATCAAGGATTTGCGGCTTGGATTGCTGATTGGAGCGGGCCGCGACGAGCATCCGGATGTTGTTTTGGATGATTTGTTCCTGGGAAAGAGGTTGTCTTCCTTCGGACATTTGCGCCGGCAGACAACATGTTCCGGACAACCAGAGGACAACTGTCAGCCAGACACAAAGACATGCGGCGGGAAGGGAGACTGTGCGCATGACGATAAAGTACCGACGCGGGCAGCCATAAGCAAGCGTCAGGCGTCAGTCCGCGGCTTCTTTGAGGGTGGCGCAGACAAAAGCCGCTTCATCGTCGCTCAGGCCGTTGTAGAACGGGAGGATGAGTCCGTTTGCGGCGAGGTGTTCGGTTTGGGGGAGAGAAACGGGCTTTTCATTCCGGGTGTAACAGACTTGAAGATGAATGGGGGGAAGGGACGGGCGGGTGGCCACGCCTTTTTCAGCCAGAACAGCCGCCGCCCGGTCGCGGCCGCCGTCGTCTTTGCGAAAACGGATCATGTAAGATTGGTGATTGGCCGCGCAGCCCGCGGGTTCGCAGGGCAGGATGAAACGGGAATCGTTCCCCAGTTGTTTTTCGTAACACCTGGCTAGCCGCCGTCGTTCGGCAATGGTGGCGGGCAGCCGTTCCATCTGGCCGATGCCCAGGGCGGCCTGCATGTCGGTCAGGCGGTAATTATAGGCCACTTCGACAAAGGCTTGGGGGGTGGGGTTTTTCGTCATGCCATGATTGCGCATGAGCCGCATCCGTCCGGCCATGGCGGCGTCGCGGGTGAGAACCATGCCGCCCTCGCCGGTGCTGACGATTTTGCGCGGGTGAAAGGACAGGCATGCGGCGCGGGACCATGCGCAATTGCCCACGGGCGCCTCCCGGTAACGGCTGCCGATGGCGCAGGCGGCGTCCTCCACGAGCGCCACGCCTTTTTTCTCCGCCAAGGCGGCAAAGCCGGTCAGATCGCAGGGCAACCCGAACTGGTGAACGACCAGGATGGCGCGCGTGGCGGAAGTGATCAGGGGTTCGACCGTTGACGGGGTCATGTTGAAAGTCGCGGGATCGACATCGCAAAAAACCGGTTTTGCGCCGCAATGGCAGACGGCGTTGGCCGAGGCAACAAAGGAAAAGGAGGGGACGATGACTTCGTCGCCGGGCCGCACTCCCGCGGCTTCGAGCGCCAGATGCAGCGCCGTGGTTCCGGAGGAAACAGCGACCGCATGCGGCGCCTGGCAGAAATCCGCCACGGCTTTTTCAAATTGTTCCACCCGCGGCCCCTGCATGATCCAGCCGGAACGCAAAACCTCCTGGACGCGTTGAAGATCCTCTTCGCGGATATCGACTTTCGAGAGCGGAATTTTCATGGGATAGGTTGATGGATTGCGGCTGTGCGGGAGCCCCGCCCTCCTATGTATGGTAAAAAATGGAGGGCGGGGCTCCCGCACCGCCTTTTTTAAGGCATAAACGATGTTTTTTTATTTTCGGGCCGCGCCGGGTTAGAAACGCGGAACGGATCGCAGCCAGTCGTAGAGCCGCTGCATGCCGGTTTCCAAATCGACGCGGGTTTCAAAACCAAGAAGGCGTTTGGCCTTGGAGGAGTCGCCCACCCGGCGTCCCACGGGGCCGATGGTGCGGGGCGCTTCGTAGCGGGGTTCAAGATCCTTGGCGCCCGTCACGTTCTGAACGATGCGCCAGAGTTCCATAAGGGTGGTTTCGCGGCCGGTGCAGACATTGAACACCTCGTCCGCCACGTCGCTCTGGTAGGCGGCCAGGTTGGCGCGGGCGATGTCGTCGATGAAGACGAAATCCATGGATTGTTCGCCCTTGCCGAAAATCAGCGGTTGCTGGCGGTCCATGGCGGCGTACAGCCAGCGGATCATCACCTCGGTGTAGGCGCCTGTGCGATCCATGCGGGGACCGTACACATTGAAGTAACGGAAGGCCACGTAGGGCAGTTTGTTCATCTCATGGTAGGCCCGGTACATTTGTTCGTTGGCCACCTTGGCCGCGCCGTAAAGCGTGCGGTTGTTGTAGAGATGATGCGACTCGTCGATGGGGAATTGCTCGGCCAGTCCATAGACGCTGACCGAGGAGGCCGCCACCAGTTTGCGTGTCTTGTGTTCGAGACAGGCTTCGATCACATTGAGCGTGCCCATGATCATGGATTCGAGACATTCGCGTGGGCGTTCCACGCAAAGGGTGATTCGCATGGCAGCCTGGTGAAAAACCCCGTCGCAACCGGCGGTCAGCCGGTTGACAAGAGCCCGGTCCCGGACATCGCCCCGGTGGAGTTCCACCTTTCCGGCGGCCATGGCGGAAGCCAGATTGTCCTCGCGACCTCGAATGAAGTTGTCCAACACCCGGATGCGCGCCGCGCCCGCCGCCAGCAGTTGATCGGCGATATGGGAGCCAACCAGGCCGGCGCCGCCGGTGATAAGGAATGTGCCGTTTTCGATGGGGTTCATGGGACGAGATTCAAGGTTTAAGGTTCAAGGTTTAAGATGAGATGGAACGTAATCTGCCTTTTTACACCTTTAACCTTGCCCCTTGAACCTTGTCAGAACTTTACTTCCGGGGGCGTTTGGGGACGCGTTCGCCGTATTCGTTCACCCAGCCGATATGACGCGCCGGATTGCCGGCCACCAGTTCGAATTCCTCCACGTCGCGGATGACCACCGAGCCGGCCGCCACAAAACAAAACCGGCCCAGCAGACGCGGGCCAACGATGGTCGCGTTGGCGCCGATGCTGATTCCCTCGCCCAGCAGCACGGGGGTGATCCAGTCCTCGTTCTCGTAACGTCCGCGCGAATAAGGCGAACGCGGGGACCGGGGCCGCAGGTCGTTTGTGAAAGTGGCGTTGGGACCTATGAAAACATTGTCGCCGGCGATCAGTCCTTTCCAAAGGCAGACGCCGTTTTTGATGGTCACCCGGTTGCCGACCACCACGCCCTCTTCAATGAAACATTGTTCGCCGATGTTGCAGTCTTCGCCGATGACAGCGCCGTCCTGCATATGGCTGAAAGCCCAGATGCGGGTGCGCGCGCCAATGCGGCGGCTGTCCGCCATGGCTTTGGGATGAACAAAAAATTTCTTTTTCATTTTATGTCATTAGGCGTTTAGCCTGTTGGTCTGAAGGTTGTTTGGAATTTCGTCCTCCTCCTAACAAAGGGAGGATTAAGGATGGTTTTTGCATCGAGCGTCGAGCATGTTTTCGTCGGGCGGTTACCGCACCCCGGCGCGGCTTAATTTGATTGGCTTTCCCCGAGCCTTCATGGATTGGTCAATGGCTTCGAGCACGGCCACGATTCGGGAGGCGAAGGCGCCGTCCGAAAGGGGACGGCGGTTTTCCCTCACAGCCGCCAGAAATTCCCTGGCTTGAACCAGCAGGGGTTCCTCGAGGTTGAGTTTGGGGATGGTGATGTCCCCTTCCTTGGGAAAGAGTTGGAAATCGCCGAATTCCCGCATCACCGCAGGTTCCTTGACGACAAAACGGTCATAAATGAAAACCGGTCCGGGCGAAGCCATATCCTGCCACACCAGCATTTTTTTGTCGCCCACCACCATGATTTCGCGTTCCTTTTTCGGGTCGAGCCAGCTTACGTGCACATGCGCCATCACGTTGCCGGGATAACGAAGGGTGATGAAAGAGAGATCCTGGATGCCCTTGCGCAACCAGTCGTGCCCCACAGCGGACACCTCGATGGGTTCCGTGTTCAGAAGGAAATTGAAAATGGCCACGTCATGGGAAGCCAGATCCCAGACGACACTGACATCGGGACGGAACAGGCCGTAGTGGGTTCGCTTCGAATGCAGATAAAAAATCCGCCCGCATTTGCGGTTGGCCATGGTATCGCGCAGGTAGCGGATGCCTGGATTGAAAAGAAAAGTATGCCCCACCATCAGAACGCGCCGGTTGCGCCTGGCTTCCGCGCAGAGCTGCCTGGTCAGCCGGGAGGACAACCCCAGTGGTTTTTCGCAAAGCACATGTTTGCCGGCCCGCAGGGCGGCGGTGACCAGTTTTTCGTGGGAGGAAGTCGGGGTGGCGATGACCACGGCGTCCAGCGGACATTCCGCCAGCATTTCGCCGAAATCCTGGTAACATCGGGAGCCGGGGTAAAGATCCCGCACCTTGTGCAGCCGGGCTGCCTGGCTGTCGCAGATGCCCGTCAGTTGAGCCAGACGCGAAAAATGCCGCGCATGATTGGGGCCCCAGTGTCCAAGCCCCACCACGCCCACTCTCAAAGAGGGATCATTTGTCGAAGAAATGGTGTTTTTCATGAAATGTCAAAAATTGATACCCGAACCGGGCCATCAGCTCCATAAAAAAATGGATTGCGGATCGTCCTGCGCAGGCCGAAGCCCGGGAAACTCCGCAATTCGCGGTTGAAGTCGGGCGGCAAAACGGTTAGGGTAAAGCATGCCAATGACTCTCGATCAAATCGTTGAAGAAGCCCATCATTTGCCCGCCACGCAAGTGGCTGAATTGGTGGATCGGCTGACGCTGGACTTGCACCATGCCGTTGATCCGTCCATTGAAGAAGCATGGAAAAAAGAGACGCAGCGGCGGTGGAATGAGATTGAATCCGGCCGTGAAAAAGGCGTGTCCTCGGAGGAGATGAAAGGCCGTATTCGCGGTATCCTCTCGCGGTGAAGCCTTGCACTTTTCATTCGCAGGCGGCGGTGGAGTATGCGGAAGCGATTGAGCGTTACGCCGCGATCCGGACGGAACTGGGCGAACGTTTTGTGTCCGAAGTGGATGGTTTGCTTCAAGACATTGCCGTCAATCCTCGACGATACCCACACTGGAATCCACCCCATCGGAGGCATTTTTCAGAAGTTTTTCCGTACGCAATTATTTATCGTGACGAGCCGGACCGGGTGTGGATCCTGGCGGTGATGCACATGAGTCGTCATCCGGATTATTGGAAAGAACGTGTGTCGTCTTGTTGAAACTGCCGGTGTGGAAATCGCTTTCGTTTCGGAGAAAAATGGCCAGTCTTGTCCTGTGGTTGAAACCGTGGACATTGAAAAGCTTGGGACCTAGGATCCATGGGGGACCCCTTTTGCCGGATGGGCGAATCTTTTATTTGGAGCTTCCCCGGTACATGAAAAGATTGTGCCAGGCAAACCGGGCCATGTAACCAAGGGGCAGGCGGTTGGTCATCATGTAACGCCAGGTGAACGAGAAGAGAAAAAGGATGTGCAGAAACGGCGTGATGGGTTGGCGCGAGAGGAATCTCCACAGCGGGTTGAGGCGGGGGAATCGGACCGAAAACCAGAAAAGTTTTTGGATGCGGACAAGTTCCGGGATGTTTTCCTGCAACAAGTCGCTGCTGTGGAAAAAGGTGTTTTGAAAAGAATCCTTGTTTTCGGGCAGCAGTTTCAAGTCACGGCAGATTTGGGCGATGCGGGTTCGGGGATAGGCCTGCAGGATGCTGCACCAGGGATAATCGGTCCCCATTTGGGCGTTGAGAGCCACGGTTTCCCAAGCTTCCCCGACGGTTTCAGTGGGGAAACCCACCATGTTATAGGTCAGGAACGTAATGCCATGTTGGTGGAGCAGCCGTCCGGCTTCCATGATTTGTTCCGTTGAGGTCCGTTTGTCCAAGATCTCGCGTCGGAGGCGGGCGGAGCCGCTTTCCACGCCCATGCAAACCCGGATGCATCCGGCGGCGGACAGGGCTTCGCAGACCTCTTTTGTGACGGTATTGGGATGGGCGTTGCAGATGAAGGGCACGCCCGCTTGGGACCGGAAATCCTTCAGAAAGGCAAAAAGCCATTCCTTGTTGGCCGTGAAGGTGTCGTCGGAAATGACCGCGGTTTGAAACCGATACCGTTTGACGGCTTCCTCGATCTGCATCCGTGCGTGACCGGGAGAAGGGAACCGGACCAGTTTTCCGGCGCCGGCGTAAAGTTTTTTGTAGTTGTCGTTGTAACAGTAGGTGCAGGAATAGGGGCACCCCCGCCCGAAAACGAAGGTGCGAAGCGGACTTTGGCCGATGAGCGGATAACGGTCGTAGATGGAACGATCCGGCGCCGGCCAGTCGTCCATGTTCGAGATCAAAGGACGAACCGGATTTCGATGAATGACCGCGCCTTCCTTGATCCATAAATTTCGAATGGAGTGACAGGATGTCTTTTGCCCCAACGCTTTGGCCCATTCCAGCAGGGCTTCCTCTCCCTCGCCGACACACACGGCGTCAAAAGCGTCTTTTTCGACGATCTCGGGGAAGTAGGTTGCGCCAGGCCCGCCGACCAGGATGGGGATTTGCATGCGTTGCTTGAGCCTCCGGGCCAGCCCTTCCGCCCATTCCAGATCGCCGCTGGTGATGGAGAAACAAAAAGCGTCCGCCTTTTTTTCCAAAGCCGCCTCCACAACATCCTTCTCAAAAACAGTGACCAGCACCCCCGACTCGTGTCCCTCGCGTTTCAATGCGGCAACCAGGGCCATGAGGCCGATTTGCTCAAAAACGCTGCGTTGAAAGAAGATGAAACGGGCCATGGATGGGAAAATTTTTAAAATAGGATTACAAATCTTCTTACAAGAAGCGGTCAGTCACTAGAAGCCAAAAAAGAAATTGTCAACAATCGATTGTTTCGGACGTTCTAATAGACGGACTCGACATTGTCCATATGTTGCGTCAAAATATGGATTCAAATGGCTGAAGTTTCCCATTCAGGAGCAGGAGGTGAACGGGTGGTTTTATTGCTTTCACCCGCCTCCCGCGCTTTCAATCATTACCGTCCGCCGTTGGCCTTGATGTGTCTTGCCGGTTTTCTCAAGAAGGAGGGGGTGTTTGCGCGGATTGTGGATATTCCGTTCGAGAAACAGGTGAGGGATGGGGATTTTGAGAGCCGACGGTTGGATTATCAACGGGACATTGAGGAAAAAATTTTGAAACAGGTGAAGGATTCACCGGCGGACATCATCGGCTTTTCTTGTTACAGCACGGAGGTGTTTGAGGTGGAAGCGCTGGCCGGAAAAATCCGGAAGCTGAAGCCCCATGCAACGCTGGTTGTGGGGGGGATTCATCCAACGCTTCAACCGGAGGATATGTTGGGAGAGGGATCCTGCTTTGATTTTGCCGTGGTGGGGGAAGGGGAATTGACGATGGTGGAGCTGGTTCGGGCCATCCGGGAGGGGAGGACGGACTATTCCTCGATCAATGGCGTTGCCTGGCGAAACCGGGTCGCGGGCAGGGTGGAGATCAATCCTCCGAGGCATTTGGCGGACGATTTGGATCGGATTACATCGCCGGATTTTGACGGTGTGGACATGCGTTATTACACCACGGCATCCCCCTATGCCATTCGTGGCGTTTTCAGCCGCAGCTTTTATGTGTCCTCGTCCCGCGGATGTCCCTCCTCCTGTTCGTTTTGCGTTTCCAAGACGTTGCGTCAACATTTTGGGACCGCGGGTTTCTTGCGTGTGCGTTCGCCGGAGTCCCTGTTTGAGGAGGTGCGTCTGCTTCGGCGGCGATATGGAATAGATTCATTTTATTTCATTGACGATCTCTTCACCATCAAAAAGAAACCAGTTCTGGAATTCTGCCAATTGCTGGCCCGACATGAACCGGCGATGATTTGGGGATGTTCCTCCCGTGTCAACACCGTGGATGAGCAGATGTTGTCCGCCATGAAACGCGCCGGATGCGTGCAAATCGATTTCGGAGTGGAAAAAGGATCCGACCGCGCCCTAGCGACGCTGCAAAAAGGCATTACGGTTGCACAGATCAAGTCGGCGTTCAGCCAGTGTCATCGTCTGGGCATCCGGACATTTGCCAATTTTCTGATCAACACCCCTGGGGAAAAGGAGGAAGATTTAAATGATATTTTGCGATTGGCGGAGGAGATCCGTCCGCACATTGTTTCCATGAATATTTTCATGCCCTACCCGGGATGCGAAATATTCGACGGCGTGGCTTCACGGATACCGCGGGAGTTTTATCCCTTGATGACTTTTGGCGAAAAGGCGATTGTTGAAAAGCCGGAGGTTTTTTGTTTTTCGGAACACCGTGTGGATTTGACGGAATGGACGCGCGCCGCCATGCGCAAATACAATCGTTTTGGCGCCAACGGCAGGATTCTCATGGATCCGCGTTATCTCCGCAGTCTTGTCCGTTCCGGAAACAGGGTCGACTATGCCCGGCAAACGATGGATCTGACCAGAGAACTGATCAACCAGAAGTTTGGCTAAGAACGTTTTGGTGATGGACAGGAAAGATGTTTTGCTGGTTAATATTACCTTTTTATTGGCATTTCGAGATTGCCATCAAAAGCCGGTAAAATTGAAATGAAACGATGGATTATTCCCTTGCGAACAGCATTTTTGACCGGCTGCCTTCTGCCGATGGGGTTGTTAATTTTTGCCTTTTTCCTTCGAGTCATTGATCTCGATGGAACTTCCATTACTTATGATGAATTGGAGTCAAAACATTCAGGAGAATGGCGCAATTTGGTTGAACAACTGGATTTCACTTCCGAGAAGTGGGCTTTCAGCCAAAATCATGGTGTTTGTTTTTCACGCTGGCTGTTCGGAGTGTTGCCGGAATTTCTTTGGAAGGAAAATTCCGCCGATCCCTATGCCTTGTCGGGCGCCCGTCTTATTGCAGCTTGGCTGGCGGCCGCGCATGTGGTTTTGATTTATTTTTTGGGACGCGAGACGGGAGGGGTCAGAGTGGGATTTGTGGCAGCATTTATTTACAGCCTTTTTCCAGCGGTGCTGGGACATGACCGAATTTCAGGGCATGATCTCCCCCCCCGATTAACCCTTACGATTTCCTTGCTATATGCGATTCGTTACCATAAGACCCGTTCCTGGCGTCCATTGTTAATTTCGGCGGCATGGACTGGGGCGACCCTCACCGGTTATTTTAGGATAGGCATTCAAAGCATGATGATTATCGGCGCATGGATGTCTTGGTTGGTTTGGATTTGGCGCCGAGAAAACTGTAAGATTCATTTGGCCAAGGTGTTCATTTATCAAGCGGCAGCCTTGTTGACAGGATACATTCTCTTCCTTCTGACTTGGCCTTATGCCTGGACACGACCAACAGAGGCGTTTCACAAAGTTTTTGGCGTGGCCGCTGGATCGGCATTCTCCTTTGGAGGCGCGTTCCTGGAATGGTTTTTTGGAAGCATCCAGCCCACCCCTGTTTATTACTATTTTGCCGTTTTCTTGTTTGTCACGCCTGTTCTCTGCCTGCTTTTAATGCTGGCGGGCGTGGCGGGTTCATGGAGAAAAATTTTGCGGGGAAACCCTGAATCGCTGATTCTTTTATCCGTCTTGGTGACGTTGATTTCCGCGACTCTCTTTGTCCGACAGACGCTCCATCATTATATTGTCATGGCCTTTGCCGGAGTTTGCGTATTGGCTGGGTTGGGATATCGGTGGATTTTCAATCGATTGGGATCCCGCTTTCCCCGAAGAAAAAACCTATTGGGCTGGATGGGGATTCTGATGTTGGCAAGCCTTCTGTGGAATACCTGGAGGATGCATCCCTATCACCTGGAATTTTTCAACTTGTTGGGAGGCGGAATAAAAGGTGTGTCCAAAAACCACACGTTCATGACCGGTTGGTACGGCGAAGCCATCAATCCGTTGTTTGAATTTGTAAACAAGAATGCCGGCCGCAACGCCACTGTAATCTGCCGTTTGGGACCATGGCCGGGCATGGAGGATCTAAAAAGAAATTTACGAAAGGATATTGGCTTGCAGGGATACACGCACCTTGACCCCTTGGGACCGGGCTATATTTTACTCACGGGTTTTGAAACCTGCAGCCGTTATTATCGCTATTGTCCGGATCCCCGTTTTTATGAAAAAATTTACGACCTGACGGTTGATGGCGGATCGTTAGGGGAAGTTTGGGGCAGGCTTCCGGCCATCAAGTCCGCAAGGTTGCTTTATCAGGACGATTTTTCAACGTTTCAGTGCAAACAACTGATCGTTAACGCCCAGAACTGCGAACTTAACATTCATAGCGGCGGAAAGTTTTTTTCACCAAAATCCGGCGTGTGGGCGATGGTTGTTTTTCGTCTGCCATCGGTTTTTCTTCAGGATTCCCAGCGTGTTGCCATGGAGGTGGATTATCGTTTGTTGCGCGGCGAGTTGAAAGTTTTTGCCAGCACCAATCCTTCCAAACTGGCGGCGGTGGGCGCGGCCGGGCATAATGCCGGAACACTCCGGACAAATGAGGTGGTCCGACCGCCTAAAACGGATGTTTATGTGGCGTTGGCATGGAAGACCGACGCCGTCTGGGATGGTTTGCACTCCTCATTTTGGGATTACGACTGGCTGGACGCCTTTCGCGTGTTTCACGCCATGCGTTTTTGATTGTGTCGCAACATGAGAGATAAAAAACATTGGATTTTTTAGACGGCAATATTTTTCAAATTCATTGGTTCCCTAAAACA
>JAQUAF010000146.1 GCA_028687435.1 Verrucomicrobiia bacterium
TTGGCGGATGTTGAAGTCGCTTACGATCTTTACCAGAAGTGAGTTTTTTTGTTGCATGGTCTTAAATGACCTCGCACCCATTGTGCTTTACAAGATGTGGGTAAAGATCAGCTTGTCAAGGAGGGGTGCGTCGTGCGTCGAGCATCGAGCGTCAAGCCGTCCCGCCTTGCCGGTTTCCTACGTCGGGCAGTTGTCGGGCCTTGGGGCTGGCTTAAATGCTGAAGGGGCGGTTTGAATTTGATCATGTCCATCCTGTCTATCGATGTGAATTTCACTCATTGCTCAATCCTTGCTTCATGCCTATTTTGTCATGAGGCGGGCGGGGCGATCTGGATGACGCGGTGGCATTTGGGGCAGGTGAGGTTGGGGGAGTTGAAACTGGGGCTTAATTCAAGGGTGCGTCCGCAGGGGCAGCGGAAGGATTCCCATCCCTGGCGGCTGCGGGTGAAGAGGTATTGATAACCCGGCCCCTTTTCGTCTGGAGGAGGGATGTCTTTGGGAGACATGGCGGCCAATTCCTTGGCGGTGGGAACCGGCAGGCTTCGTCCGCAACGCGCGCAATGGACTTCGGGGCGTTCGAAGGTTTCGGGAACGGAGATTTCCAGTCCGCAGGGGCAGGGGATGCGGATGTAACCGCACAAACGCCGCGCGATGTTGCGGGTGGCGGCCGGGGTTTCCGCGGGCTCGTCAGCCGCCGGTTCGCGCAAGGGCAGGGGCGAGGCCTGTTGCAGGGTTTGTTTGCCGAGCAGGGAGCGTCCGGTTGCCTGGCGGTAGGCGGTTTCGTAATCCGTGAGCGCCCCGCCCGCCATGCCGCGCAGGACGCGAATCCGTTCCTGGACCGATGGATGGGTGTCGAAAAAACTGTTGCCGGGCGAATCGGCGCAAAGCGGGTTGACGATGAACAGGGGGGCGTTGACCTTGTTGACAAAGGAGACGGGGATGGAGGCCGCTGAAATTTTCTGCAGGGCGGAGGCCAGTCCCTCGGGATAACGGGTATATTGGACGCCGCAGGCATCGGCGAGGAATTCCCGGCGGCGCGAGCAGGCAAAGTAAAGGAACTGGGCCATGATGGGGCCGAGGATGGCAATGAGAATGGCGATAATGAGGAAGAGGGCCTGCGCCTGGTTGCCGTCGGAGCGGCCTGAACCGCGGGTTGATCCGCGGCTGCGTCCCGTGCCGCCAAAGCGAGTCCAACTGCGCGCCATTTCCGAGAGGAAAACAATCGCGCCGAGGGTGGCGGCGGCGAGGGTCATGAAACGGACATCGTGATTGTTGATGTGCGAAATTTCATGGGCGATGACCCCCTGAAGTTCGTCCCGGTTCAGGCGGTAAACAAGTCCGGAGGTGACCGCCACGGCGCTTCGGGCCGGATCAATCCCCATGGCGAAGGCGTTGGGGGAGGGATCGTCCACCAGCAGGATGCGCGGCATGCCGGGCAGTCCGGATGCCAGTTTCATTTCCTCGACAATGTTGAACAATTGGGGGCTGTCCTCGCGCTTGAGAGGGCGGGCGATCGCGGTGTTGAGCAGCATGCTTTCGGCGGCGGACAGGGAGATTGCCAGTTGAACGCCCAGGATCAACAATCCGGCCAGCAGGCCGATCCAGCCGGTTCCTGTCCCCAGAAAAGCCTCGGCCAGACTGTATCCCAGGGCCATGAGGATCAGGGTCATGACGCCGAGAAGGCCGATGGACCGCCGCCGGTTGGCGCGGATTTGTTCCCACATGCCAACGACTTTGTAAGATTCAAGGTTCAAGATTGAAGATTCGAAATTAATTTAAATATTTAGGAATTTCAAAGTTTGGCGAAAAAGGCGGTGCAGGAGCCCCGCCCTCCATTTTGGCGGAAAAAGATGGAGGGCCGGCCTCCCGGACGGCTCCAGGCGGTCGTATCCCGCCTTGGCGGGACTTAATTTAGCGTGTCAGAATTTCACCTGAGGCGCGGTGCGGTCGGCCTCGTTTTTCACCTCGAAGAATTCCTTGCGCGCAAAGTGAAAAAGTCCCGCCAGGATGTTGACGGGGAAGAGTTCGATGCGGGTGTTGAAGGCCATCGCGCTGTCGTTGTAGAACTGGCGCGAGAAGGCGATTTTGTTTTCGGTGGAGGTGACTTCCTCCTGCAATTGCAGGAAGTTCTGGTTGGCTTTCAGGTCGGGATAGGCTTCCGACACGGCGAAGAGGCTTTTGAGGGCGCCGGTGAGAACGTTTTCGGCTTCCGCCCGTTCGCCCACGGACTTGGCGCTGATGGCCATGTTGCGGGCCTGGATCACTTTTTCGAGCGTTTCCTTCTCGTGTTTTGCGTAGCCTTTGACTGTTTCGACCAGGTTGGGGATCAAGTCGATCCGGCGTTTGAGTTGGACATCGATTTGCGCCCAGGCATTTTCGACCTGGTTGCGCAGGCGGATGAGCGAGTTGTAGATCGTGGCGCCGTAAAGGAAAAGCGCGACGACCACGAGCAAGAGAAGGATCAGGGTGAGTGAGAGGATGGAAGCGGCGAACATGGTTGACTCCTTGGTTTAATGTTTGGGAAATTCAAAGTTTTGGATGAAAACAAAATTGCGATTGTTTCTTTGACAGGATTAACAGGATTGACAGGATTTTTTGGCAGTGGCGGGAGCGGGACTTGATTTAAGGTTTGGGTTGAAAGGAAAAGATTTCGTCGAGAAGGGCGATGGTTTTGCTTGCGCCGCTTTGGGGTGGAAAGGCGGCGAGCAGTTGTCTCAGTTCGTTCTGGTCGAACCACAAGCCATGCCCTTTGGGACACCGGTCCAGGGTGAGCGGGCGTCCGGATTTCACGCGTGGCTGGATTTCTTCAAGAGGCGCATCGCAGCGTGGGCAGAGCGCCTTGCTTTTTTTGGGCGCAAAGCCGGGTTGTTTTTGGAAGCCGGGAAGAGGATCATGCGAACCGGCCCGGGTTGATTCCAGAAGCAACTCCAATTCACCGTGATCGAGCCACAGGCCGCGGCAATGTTCGCAATAATCCACCTCGATCTCCTTGAAATGCAGGATGAACAACCCTTGATGGCATTTGGGACAACAGGGGATCATGGCGTGTGCCAAGCATGGTAAGTGCCGGAGGCAAGAGCGGTCAAGTGTCTTCAACCCGGATTTTGAATCAAAATCCTGGAAATTCGAATGTCGAAACTCGAAATTCCACATGGCCTTCGAAGTTCCGCCATGGCGCCGCGCGGCGTCTATCGCTGGCTTTGCGGATGGCGGTCGCGGAAGGTTTGGGGGGACATGCCGTATTGCCGGCGGAATGCGCGGCTGAAATACTGGATGGAATTAAAGCCGCAGGCGAATCCGACTTCGCTGATGTTGAGGCGGCGGGATTGCAGCAGGTCCCGGGCGCGGCAGAGCCGCAATCCCATCAGGTATTGCATGGGGCTGGTCTGGTAATGGGCGCGGAAAAGGCGGCCCAGGGTTTCCGGGGATATGGCGGCGTGGCGGGCCAGTTCGCGAAGCGAAATGTCGTGATCCAGCCGCGATTCGAGGTAATGAATGGCTTTTTCCAACCGTTCGGCGGCCAGCGAATCGCGGGGGCTTTTGCGGGTTGCCCGCAGATGGCGGAAAACGTCCATGAGGAGGATGGTGTGCGACAATTGGGCCAGATCATCATCGGGAAGGTTCCGGAAACGGAGCAATTTTTGGGCGAGAACCCCGGTGTCCACCTCTCCGATGAGGGAGATGGATGGCAGCCCCGGCAGGGTGAGGGTGAGGTTCCGGGCGTCCACAAAACGGGCGGTATCGCGCAGGGGTTTGCCTTTCAGCAGGCAGTCGAAATGGCAGAACAACATCCGCAGGGAGGCGCCGGGAGGGGTGCGCAGCCGGATTTTTACGCCGGCGGGGATGAGGATCAGCCGTCCCTTGCGCAGTTCGGTTTGTTGACCGAGCCAGTGCGCGGTTGCCGATCCCTCGATGCCCAGCCAGATGTCGAAATCGCGGTATTGTTCGTCGCCGCAATCCTGATTTCCCCCCATTTCGAAAAGCCCCGCTTTTGTTCCGCCCGCCAGGATCATCTTTTGCCATGGGGAATCGACGGATGTCTTGCTCGATGTCATGACGGGATTGTTTAACAGGAAGACGGTTTTGGCCAAGTCAAATCATTCGGACATTCAGCGGTTCCGAATTAGGGATTTTTCGGGTTCGTCCGGCCAAAATCCGGCACGACGGTGGGTCCAGCCATCGCGCCAGACTTGATTGAGAGGCAAAACGCTCCCCTATGCGGGGAGGGTGCCTCCG
>JAQUAF010000096.1 GCA_028687435.1 Verrucomicrobiia bacterium
TCCGCCAAATGCCGCAAACTCGATCCCATCCCTTTGCTTGTAAAACTCTTGTTGAACGGTTCCCAACCCGTCTCAAAAATTCTTTTCGCCGATTCGGCGTGAGTAAAAAAATGGGCTAAACTGTTACGTCATTTGCTTCCGAATCTGGCCGGGGTGATTGTGGTTTACCTGACGTTGACCATTCCGGTGGTGATTTTGACGGAATCCTTTCTGAGTTTTCTGGGGTTGGGCATCCAGCCGCCGCAGGCCAGTTGGGGAACGTTGATTGCGGATGGGGCGGCGGTGATCAATCCGGTGCGGATTTACTGGTGGCTGCTGGTCTTTCCGGGCCTGGCCATGGGGGTGACGTTGCTTTGCCTGAATTTGCTGGGCGACCGGATGAGGGACATCCTGGATCCGCGGCAGTTGAAGAAGTGATCCCGCGGGCGGCGAGGGCATTGTGCCGATTTTTAATTATGAGCACTTTTGATGGGCAAAATGGGTTGACACTTCCTTGTTGTTGTTGAGGGTCACGCGGATCATGTCGTGGCATCCCCCTTCGCCAAAGGCTGCGGGGGACATGTCTCCGCCACGATTCAACCGTCCCGCCGTGGCGCATACGCGTCAACCTAATTGAGCTCCTTTCCTGGGAACGAGGGCGTCCTGCCCAACGCCGCTAACATTTGCCCAATCTGGGACCATTTCGTTCTGATGGAGGCGGTGCGGGAGCCCCGCCCTCCATTGTCTGCACGGTAAAAAATGGAGGGCGGGCCGTCGCCACGCCGTAGTGGCTTTGGCCACGCAGGGTGGCTGAAGGGGAAGGCGTCATTCGGCGCCTTCCATGGGTGATCCGGCAGGTCCCTCTGTTCCCGGGAGAACTTCTTCCGAAACTCTTTTAAAATCGAGTCAAAAATGGCTTGGCGCTCCCGCGAAAAAAACCGCAAGGCCGATCCGCCAAACTCCACCGCGCAGGCCACTCGTCCCCGCAGGCAGGGACGCGGCCGGTGGTTGCGATGATGCAGGGTCACGGCTATGGCCAGAAAATCCTCGCGTGGTTTCCATAACGGTTTGAGACTGAAAGCCTCGCCCAGTTCCTCCTTGAGTTCGCGAAAACCGCGTTCCTTGGCCCCGTTATACCGCGGACAATTGCCACGCTTCCGCCCCCAACCGCCGCCCTTGGATAACCTGCTCCGCTTCCATGCGAACAGGCTATACCGCCGTGGGGAAACTGAGTTCAGAACATTTTTGAACTTTTTTTCGCGCTCCCGCCCACAGGCGCTTCTCCGCACTCATCTTACCCGCTTCGCTCCAGACGTCACTGTCAAAATTAGAACTGCTGTATTTGCGGAACTGCATGGGCGAACGGCCAGTCGTGCGGCGAATAACCCGCGAAAAATAATTGGCGTCCGGATATCCGCAACGCAATGCGACCTCCGCAATTTTTAAACGCTTTTGTTTCAACAAAGCCAGCGCATTTTGAAGTCGCAAACGCTCCAGGTAAGCTCCTGGAGTTGTTCCCATGGCGGCATGGAACCGTTCGGTCAATGCGACGCGTCCGATCCCGAACTCCGAAGCCAGTGTTTTGACATTTAACGTAGACAAAGCGTATCGTTCATGCATGCGTCTGATCATCGCATTTACCAATTCATCTGTCGGATCTGCATGTGAACCGGCTGCTAGGGTTAAAATATGGAAGGCGATTGCACAGGCTCGCAATTCGGCCTGTTTTGCGGCGTCACCGACCAGTTTTTGCAGTTTTTCAAACAAATCCACAGGAACTGTCCCGGCATGATAAACATCCGTGTCCATCCCAAAAGCAACGGTTAGAGCCGTCGCCAATGGACCATCAATGGTTAACCAATAAAACTCCCAATTTTGTTGATAGGCATGCCAATAATGTCGCATGTTCGGATAATACAATGCAATCTGGTTCTGTTTGAGAATGCGCTGACGGCGTCCGAATTCAATGCATCCTTCACCGTGGGCGCACCAAAACAACTCGACGTAAGCCGTTGTTTTATCATTGCCGATAAAGGGCGGTTGAACTTTATAGTACCCGGTGCTTCGGACACTGAACGGCAGATTCTCCCCCGCCGCCGCCGATGGACGAAAGCAAACTTTTTGTTTAAGCAAAGGCATGCAAAAATCCAGAAAACCAAAACAATAATCCTATTGAAATTATTATTGAATGGGTCGATTGTAAATAACAAAAATGAACCAAATCTCTTGCAAACAGCTTTTGTTTAAATGTGAAACTCCTTCAAAATCATAGGGTTGAACCTCTTGAAAAACTAACCCACATGCATATCCTTTCATGATCAAGATATCAACCAAGGTGAACTGGAAAATGAGAGCGGATCAAGCTTTCGGTCAATCCGGCCAACCCTGGCCGAATTCATTTTTTTACCAGCAAAAACTGCGCCATGCGCCCCATCTCATCCAGATGGAAGCAAATGTCGGCCGGTGAATTTTCCACGGAAAGCCGCGTCATGAAAAACACCGCGCGCCATTTGATATACTTGGCAAAGCCAAATATATTAAAATTAATTTCAGGTTTTACTTTAATAGAAGCGCTTGTCGCTGCGGCCATTTTAGGGTTGTTATGTTCCATTCTTTTCCCGTCCCTAAGCGCCGTGCGTGAAAAAAGCCGACAGATCAAGTGTCTGAGCAATCTCAAACAGGTTGGTTTAGCCTGTTCCATGTATGCCCAGGAAAACAGCGGCATCCTTTTCCTTCACTTTTTGCACCCTGGCGAGACCCCGGCTGAAATTTATCTCCCCGAAATACTCAAACAAAAGGGATACCTCAACAGCACATCCGTCTGTTTTTGTCCATCCTGCCCCGTTGGCGGCGCCTATGCTGTCGGCATCACTTATGGCATGCGAAACTATCGAACAGCCGATCCTTATATCGTTTATGATGGCGGCAGTTTTTCCGCCGGGTCGTCATATCTACGTTTTTACGATCCCCCCCAACCATCTGATTTTTATCTTTTTGTAGACAGCGTGTACGGACCAACCCATACTTTAGCGGGAAAACAACGGCATGTCGTCATGACAACTGCCACTCTTAATGAGGGCGGAGCGCACACCCGTCACAACGGTGTTGCGAACGCGCTCTTCCTTGATGGCCATGTGGAGGGCTGCATGTCAGAACGGTTAAAAGCCATCGGTTTCACGCGTGGATTCGATAAAAATCTTTCACTCGAAAATTATTAGACGAGAGACTCATCCCTGGAATGACAACTCACAACAAAGGCTTCAAATAGAGGGTTCATTCCAAATTCACGCTTATGAAATTTACGGAAGATTCACCTTTAGGACAAATTTTTTGGAAATCTTCCTTGTTCTGACAAGTGAAAAGGCTTTATGAACATTAATCATCATATTGGCGCTCTTATTATTTTGGCAGGTCTAGCCGGACTGGGAATGGCCCAAAACAGTTTGGCGGCAGACGAAACGGCGTGGATAGCGACGAGCCGCAATCCACCCATTGTGGTCATAACCTGTGAGAGCCAAACTCCCGAACCGGTTGCTTTCGCCGCCGCCGAATTGCGGCGTTATCTGGGACAAATTCTCAATACACAGCTGCCCGTTGACACCGGCATTGCCAACGCTCCACAGATCCAACTTTCCATCCGCCCAGACTTGGCCTTGACTGACGAAGGCTATGAACTCAGCGGCGAGGGAACCACGTATTATATTAGGGGCGGCGGACCGGCCGGAGTGGTCTTTGGCGTTTATGAGTTTCTTCATCGCTATGGCGGGTGCCAATTCAGCGATCTCGGACCGGACGGCGAATATATTCCCCACCGGGACCGCATTGAAGCAATGACGGCGGCGGTGCAACGCAAACCCAAACTGTGGTATCGCGGATTACAACAGTTTTTCAAGATAGACGCCGAAATTGCGCGGCAACAAATCGATTGGATGGCCAAGAATGGACTGAATTATGTCATGTACACACCGGGTAAATGCGGCAAAGAATGGTTTGAACAGGAACTCCGCCCGTTCATTCGTCAACGCGGCTTGAAACTTGACATGAATCACCACAATCTATGTTACTGGCTTCCTCCCAAACAATATTTGAAGAAACATCCCGAGTGGTATGCCGAAATGGACGGTCAGCGCGGAAAAGATTTTAGTCAGCTTTGTATTTGCACCAGCAACAAAGAGGGCATCGACACACTCATTGCCAATGTTCGCCATTACCTGCGCGAAAACCCTGAAGTAAAATTGGTGGGCATTATTGTTCAAGACAGCTTTGGAATGTGCCAATGTGAACAATGTGTCTCACAGGATGAAAATCGGCAGGATGCTTTTCGCAAGGATAAAGGAAAGGGAACGGAGAATCGCAGCAAGTCGCGGCGGTACGCAAAGTTGCTAAATGCGGCAGCCCGGGCAATCCGCGGCGAATTTCCCGATGTGAGTGTGGGCGGAGCGGCCTATGTGGATCTACTCTGGCCGCCACGCGATGTAAAATTGGACTCCAACATAACGCTATGGATTGCTCCGTATGGGCGCGACGGATGCCGTCCGATTGCTCCCGATCACACCTCGCCGATAAACATTCAGTTTTTTGATGTGATCCGGGAGTGGAAAAAAGCCTTTTCCGGCCGGTTAACGGTTTACGAATATTACATGGGCTTCTATGCCCAGCGTTCGCTCCCATATCCTCAATGGGAAGTGATTTGCAAAGATTGGAAATATCTGAAGTCCCTGGGTGTGGGAGGCGCAACGATCCAGTGTGAAGCATCTTGCCATCGTGTTTACGCGCCAAACCTCCTGGCCTTTGCCCGTTGCGGGTGGGATGACAACGTGGATCCCGACAAAGTGCTTGCCGATTATTTGCAGGGCGCCTATGGTTCGGTCGCCGATGAAATCCGTCCAATCTTTGCCGGCATGATCCAGACCATGCGTCACATCGCCGAGGGAAAAGGCGCTCTGACAGCCGATGCGTTTAATTCAAGTCTATTCCTTGCCGACGCCAAACGCGCCGTCATTCAACAATCTCTTCAGCTTGCGCAGCAAAAGGCTGGCAATGACCGTGAACGGCGGCAAGTCAAGCGTTTATCTGCGGCTGTGCTATATTGGGAATTAGCGGCCGATTTCTTCGATCTGCGCAGGCGGTTCAATGGGCTGAAAAAACGCAATCCAAAGGACGCCCTGATGTTGACGGACAAACTGGTCAGCCAAGCATCTGAGTTGCATCAATATCTCAAAACATCGATGCCGCCAGGATGGATGTATCAGGGACAAAGTCTTTGCGATTCTTTCCTGAAGGACGCCGACATGATCAAAAAAGACGCGGAGTTATTACGTTCAACACTTTCGACTGATCCATAATCTATGGTTCATAAGCATGACAGTGAATTTAAATTGAAACTTTCGCATTTTTTTCCGATTCAGAACGGCGGTTTTCTTTTGGAAAATCGCATAAAAATAAATTGGCAATAGGGATCATTCACCAACGCGAGGTCGCCCTTTTTTGGGCGTGCAAGAAACTTATGCAATATAGACAACATGATTGAGAAAATAATTTTTATGATGATGGTTGCGATATCCACACCGGCTTTGGCCGCTGGCATAAAAGGCTGGCCTGTTGGCGTGTGTGAAATTCAATATCTCAGCCATGCCGACCAGACGCTTCAACCGGCTTTATTTTATGCTCCGAAAGTGGAAGGGAAGAAGCCTTTGCTGGTGGCGCTTCATACATGGTCGGGGAATTATCGGCAACCTGAGCCGGATTATGCGCGTTGGTGCGTTCAAAATGGATGGTTCTTCATTCATCCCCATTTTCGTGGTCCGAATTGGACGCCTCAGGCGCTTGGCTCGGAACTGGTCGTTCAGGATATCGCCAGCGCGGTTCAATTTGCCTTGAAAACCTATGAGATTGATCCGGATCGAATCTATCTTGCCGGCGTATCTGGCGGCGCTCATGCCGCGCTGCTGATGGCGGGCAGGCGTCCGGATATCTGGGCTGGCGTGTCGGCTTGGTGCGGCATATACGATGTGGGGCAATGGTGGAAAGATCTCGGCGCAAAAAACCGCTATTCGCAAAACATTGAGGCGGCATGCGGCGGATGTCCCGCAACGAATGGCAAAGCGGCGGAAGAATGTGTTAAACGGTCTCCGGCAACTTATTTGGCGAATGCCAGGGCAGTCAACCTCGACCTTAACGCCGGAGTGAAGGATGGCCGTTTTGGAAGCGTTCCTTTCACGCATTCTTTGCGCGCTTTTAATATGGTTGCTCAAGAAAATGATAAAATCGACGAGTCGGATATCGAACAATTTTACAAGGAAATGAAGGCACCTCCCCGGCTGTTGGGCGAGGTCTTGGATCCTCTTTATGGCCGGCAGACGCCCGTGCTTCGAAAAATATCAAGGAATGTCCGTGTCACGATTTTTAATGGCGGGCACGAAATCATTCCCGCCGCCGCCTTGAATTGGCTCGCGCAACAACGCAAGGGCAGTCCTCCGGTCTGGGAAATCAAGTCGCCGGTGAATTTCAAGGCGTTGGAAGAGGTCACAAAATCCGGTTTGTGAAAGTCGAAAAGTTCTTTGTGTAATGATAATGACCGTGTGCATTTGATCGATTGACAGAACATACGAAAAAAATGGCTTCAACAACTTTTGGTTTTACTTGGCTGGATGGCATGGTGGTATTGGTCTATTTTGTTGGCATCACCGGTTTTGGTCTATGGATTTCACGGAAAACAAAAAGCAGCAGTGGATATTTTCTTGGGGAACGCAAACTTCCCTGGTGGGTGATGCTTGGACAGGCGTTCGGCACCGGCACCCATGCTGAAAATCCTGTTGCTCAGGCGGGGGTGACTTGCCAGCTTGGTTTTGCCACAATCTGGTATCAATGGAAAAATTTGTTAATCACCCCCTTCTATTGGCTGATTGCTCCTTGGTATCGAAGGAGTGAATGCACCACGGTAAGTGAGATGATTGAACAGCGTTATGGACGGTTTTTGTCGGTCGTGTATTCGGTTTTTGCTCTAGCCTTTTTGATTTTTTGCCAGGGATGCATGCTCAAAGGTGCCGCCAAGGTTATTTCAGTGGCCTCTGGCGGAACAGCAATTTCGCCAAATATGGTCGTGGCAGGGATGACAGTGGTTTTTATCATTTATAGTTTTTTTGGCGGTTTAAAGGCTTCCGCTTATACAGATTTCGTCCAGAGTTTTCTCATTATCGTCCTATCCTTTATGCTGATTCCGCTGGGATTGAAGATGGTTGGAGGTTTTTCCGGCATGCATCAATGTCTGCCTGCCGATTTTTTCGATCTCTATAACGAGAAAAGCGGGGTGGATCTTTTCACCATTCTGATGCTAGCCTTAAACGGATTGGTCGGAATGAGCGCACAACCCCATGCCATTTCCATGAACGCCACAGGAATTACGGAAAGGGCTGGACGGATTGGGCAAACCTACGGCGCTATGGTAAAACGGTTTTGTGCCATTGGCTGGGGGCTGACGGGACTTCTGACTGCCGCCATGTTGATTCAAAGTGGAAAGACTTTGGCCGATCACGAAATGGCGTTTGGTTATGCCTGTCGTAAACTTTTAGGACCGGGCTGGATGGGGCTAATGGTGGCCTGCATGCTGGCAGCCAACATGTCCACCTGTTCCAATCTTATGATTAATGCCGGCGCCCTTTTTACCCGTGATTTTTACAAAGTATTTTTAAAACCCCGCGCTACAGACCGGGAGTTGTTAGTGGCGGGACGAATTTCCGGATTGCTTTTTACCGGGATGGGGATTGTTTATGCTTTGGCGGTGGAGCAGGTATTGGACGCTTTTCTTTTTACAGAAACGATTTCAGCCCTATTTGGGATCATGTTTATTGGGGGAATTCTTTGGAGACGCGCCAACCGGCAGGGGGCCATGGCGGCAACGGCGGGAGCGTGTGTGTCTTTCTATTTTTCGAATTATTTGCTGACTTGTTTGACGTCCGGTCCAGCGGATAACGGATCGAAGGGATTATGGACGGCCTTTGGACGGATGTTTGACGCTGTTGCCAACGGCCAGGCTTGTGAATTCCTTGCAAGCGGCAAACATCAACTGATTTATCCGTGGATGGCCGGTCCATTTGGTTTCTCCATGCTGACGGGTTTCCTATTTCTGATTGTGGTCAGCTTGTTGACGAAACCAGAATCTGCTGAAAGAACAGGCCGGTTTTTTGACAAAATGAACCATTCTACCGACAACGATCAATTATTCGACGGAATAAAGAGTCCATCGGCTGGGGAATGCGGAGAGGATCTAATTTTTCTCGATTTACCGGGATGGTTGACAGCCAAACGCTGGAAAGGGTTTTGGAAACGGTATCGCGAAGATCTGTTAGGTTTTGTCATCGCCTGGGCAGCCATCGGTTTCATCATTTGGATGGCTTGGCTGATTATGCAGATTGGAGGCGCCAAATGTTGAGCAAACGAAAAACATTCCTCCGGCAAATGCGGCCAGATTTGCAGCGCCGCACAGGCCAGGACCACAAACATCAGGTGACACATGACTTTGACAACCCCGGCCCCGGACAAACAAGGCGCCGAAATCTGCAAAACTTGGGCTAGGCGGAAGACTGGCGGCTGAAGGAAATCAGTTTGCGGCTTCTTTGAGAGCGGCGCAGACAAAAGCCGCCTCCTCGTCGCGCAGGCCGTTGTAGAAGGGGAGGATGAGTCCGTATGGATCCTCCGCCATTTGTCGCAGCAGAGATTGCTGCAGCCGACCAGCCTGTTGTTCCGAATGTGGATCCGATTGAACCCATGGAACTAAAAGTCCACAGACCAAGAGCAAAAGAATTATTTTTGTTTTCATAGTGGGTGTTCTTCTATTCAGAAACTTCACTTAAAAGGTTGCTGAAAAAAATGACATTATTATTCACGAACGCTTGTTGGCCTGCATTCAACCCTTGTGCCGATTTTTAATTATGAGCACTTTTGATGGGCAAAATGGGTTGACACTTCCTTGTTGTTGTTGAGGGTCACGCGGTGAGCGCGCCGGTGATCAAATGCATGAAAACCGCCGGTTTGGAAATGTTGGTTGAAAAATTCATGTCCCACACATTTGAGCGTGTTTATCCAGGTTGGAACAATGAACAAAAGCTTTTTTTGAAGTTTTGAACAATAAAAACAGACATTTTGAAACCGCCAAAAAAAGGACATTTTCAGATCGGCGTTTACACGCGGATCATGTCGTGGCATCCCCCTTCGCCAAAGGCTGCGGGGGACATGTCTCCGCCACGATTCAACCGTCCCGTCGTGGCGGGACCACGCAGGGTGGCTGAAGGGGAAGGCGTCATTCGGCGCCTTCCATGGGTGATCCGGCAGGTCCCTCTGTTCCCGGGAGATTCTCTCCCGAAAGTCTTTTGAAATCGAGTCAAAAATGGCTTGGCGTTCCCGCGAAGAAAACCGCAAGGCCGATCCGCCAAACTCCCCGCGCAGGCCACTCGTCCCCGCAGGCAGGGGCGGGGGCGGTGATTGCGATGATGCAGGGGCACGGCTATGGCCAAAAAATCCTCGCGTGGTTTCCATAACGGATTGGGACTGAAAGCCTCGCCCAGTTCCTCCTTGAGTTCGCGAAAACCGCATTCCTTGGCCCCGTTATACCGCGGACAGTGCGGCGGACTGTTCAGCGGAATCACCTGGTGCTCCGCCAAAACCGCGTCCACCGCCGGATGATTCAGCGGACATGTCTCCGCCACGATTCAACCGTCCCGTCGTGGCGGGACCACGCAGGGTGGCTGAAGGGGAAGGCGTCATTCGGCGCCTTCCATGGGTGATCCGGCAGGTCCCTCTGTTCCCGGGAGATTCTCTCCCGAAAGTCTTTTGAAATCGAGTCAAAAATGGCTTGGCGTATTCAATGGCCGGTGCAGCACACGGGGCAGCAAAAAGAATCGCTATTTCTTCAAAAGCTGTTGTCGTTCCTCTTGGGATAGAACCGCATCTTTGACGAGAACATCCATTTGTTCCTTGGTCGCACCATGCTGCATAAAATAAGCAAAAAAATCCAAAATACGCTCTTTGAGAATGGGTTCGATATCGGACAAGGATCTCTGTCGTGACAAGAGACGAGTCTTAGCGCTATTTTCCTCAATCGCTTTTTGGTAGGCGGAACGAGCGACGGGGTCTTTGATAGCCATAGGGTCCATTCCCGCCGCAACCGGCTCTCCTTTTGGACGGATTGGCGGAAAAACATTAATCACAGGCGGGGGAGACAACTTAAAATTTGGAATAATTTCCTTGCGCAAACCACGCAACATAGAAGCCAAACCTTTTGCAGCATCGAAGAGAACTGGGTTTAACGTTCCCCGATCCGCTAATGGGACTAAGCTTTGTTCCGATAGCTGAATACAAATATTTTGCTTAATATACAAGCTGTCTTGAGTTCCCGTTAGGCTGTCATCCTTCTTCAAAACATTTAATGCGCATTTTTGAAATAGCTTGTATTTTTCGATGGGCAATTTTTGTGAATTTGCCAATTCACGGCACACTTGTTCCATTTTTTGAAAATAGCTGCCCGGATCTTTTGGCCATGAAGCTTCTATTTTTTCAACTAAATTAGAAACCGCTGAAAGATCGCAGGTCGTAATGATGAGCGGTGTTTCATTTGCAAACACCGCCAAACAGCTTTCCGTTAGGAGCAAACAAGCAAGCATCCTAGTTGATTTCAAAACGTATAACACTATGCGCAAAGTTTTCATTTATTTACTTTTTAAGGTGATGGAGTCCGCGTAGCAGATGCCTTCATGTTTTCCAAACTGATATTCTTCCACGGGAACGTCTGTCGCACACTCTGCCGATCGACGCTGCTAATGACTGCCTGCAGCAGCCTTGTCCTTGACCTCAAATCGTACCGCCTCGGAAACATTGGAGCAGTACTCCTTGCCAGATGCGTCCTTGTAATACATGCTAACAAGAACCATGTACTTGCCAGGCCCCACCACCTCCTTTTCCTTACCCTTGAACTGGGGGTCGGTCCTCGTGGTGTCCAAGGTCATAGTTGCCCCTCGAATGTTCAGATTTTTTTCCAACTCCTCACCGGGGGCGAGGGAAATCTCGGCGGGTTCCCTCGCAAGGTCGGACGCCTTCAGTTCCAACTGATACTCCCCGTGTTGGCCGTTTTGGTCAATGTAACGCCACGCCGCGAAGAACGCCCCTTCTGTATTTCGCCAGGGATTGGCAAACCGAATCGCGGTCGCGCCCTGGTTCTTCAACCGAAACCTCCAAAAAATCGGAGCGTCTTTTTCGCCGGGCTGCTCTGTGGAAATTTGGAGGCTGACAGGACCAGCGCCGTTCTCCCGCGCTCGCTTAATGGCCGCATGGCGAACCCAGTACTCTTGCACCACCTTCATCGCCTGATCATGCGCTTTTAAGTCCTCCCCATGATAACCACCATTCCTCCAAAACACTTGATAACATGGCGCGTCTTCATTCTTCCAAGATTTCTCAACCATGCGCTTGTTGGCTTCATGGACATAAGATGGCTGCAACTTGGCGCAACACCACCAAATTTCGTGTTTTGCAGATAGAGACAACAAAATTTCCAAAAGTGTTTGATTCTCAAAATTAACGATCTTCGAAAAATCCTGATAATCAGGTTTGTCCGTCAGAATAAAAGCCCCCATCGCCACATTTATGGAAGATCCCTGCTGGTCAATAAATTCACATCGATAAACTGTTTTTCCAGTCGTCCTTTTATAGGCGCTATATTTTAAATCGTATTTCTTGAATCTCTGATTTAATGGAAACGCCGCATTTCCCTCCAAACCTTTAGGACAAACCAAAATAGCCCCTGATCTCAATGATTTCCCATACGCGGGGGCCTGAGCAACAATTTCATCTAAAAATGCGCTCGCCGTCCCTTTATGCGGAGGAATCGTGATGCGTGGCTCCGTTAGCTCGTCAATAATTGAATTGATCGGAACATGCGACTTAGACGATAGCTGGCTAATCGCGTCTGACAGGGAAGTGTTTTCACACGAAAATTCCACAGTCCCGTCTGGGCTGATCTGGCTGTAAGCAAGCCCCAGGCCAATAAAAAGCAAGAGCGCAAATGAAAGCTTCATAAACAACAAATGAAAATGGAAAAACAAAGCCTGTAATGGCAAGTTAACATGCGCGCAAGAACCTGCACAACAATTAAAACATTGGCGATTCGAGGCTGCATGCAGATGTGCCTCAGCGTGGCTTGCGGGGGTAATCCAACTCTAGAAGCCCCTCTCGTCGGGTGTAACAGCCTTTCTCAGCTTCATCCGTATAGTACATAGCAATCGAGAGTTTGTGCTTGCCGGGACCCAGTGTGGACTCTGGCGCCCAGACCCGTTCGAGATCACTGGCAAGAGGATCCAGGGTCATTTTTATTCCAAAGACGTTAAAACAGCGTTCGGTTGAGGCTCCGCTCCTTAACGTCAGTTTTTCGCTTTCGGATTGGCCCGGTGTTTGATTGAGATCGAATCGATATTCACAGTGGCTTCCTTGTCGATCAATCAGTTCTTTCGCAATCAGGCAACCCTTGGCGCCATTCTTAAAAGGATTCGGTATGGAGATATCGTTCGCACCGATGTTCTTCACCGTGATTCGAAGGAGAGGCTGATCATCGTTTTGCCCCTTCACCACGCTGGCCTCTATTCGCAAGGGACCCGTTATTCCCGACCGCATGGCCTGAGAAATTTTGCTACTCATTGCAGCCGAGGTTTTTATCCGCTCGACCTCCTCGGGAGGGGCCTCGGTGAATGGAATGGGATTCCAACTAACAAGATAACAGGGACGCGAAAGATCTTTCCATGATGGTTTAACACCAGCCCTGGTCATTCGTTGGTTCATACCCTCCGCAAAGGCGGTCGGAACCCGATAGCAACACCAAGCCTTGCGCTCTCGTTCGGCAATACTGGACAATATGAATAAGAGCGTCTGGTTTTTGTATTCTTCACTCCCGTTCGTTTTGCCGATTTTCGTTTCCCCCTCGCAACTCAACATGTTGATCGCCAAATTCAACTCAAAGTTCAATGCGTCATCAAACAGAATGCGGTGAAAGGGAGCTCCATTTCGATTTTTTCCGCTGGTATAGTTCACACGATAGGCTGGATGAACAACATTCAGGGGGAAGGTGTTATCCTGAATCACCGCCTTGGGTAAAAGAACCCGGGATCCGCCAATCTGGATCAAGTCGTACCCCGAAACCATGTTGGCAAATCTTTTTAATGCAAGTTCAAAGCTCGGCATCTCCTCCAGCGGCAAGGCGGCCTTGGGTTCAAACGGCGTGTTCACAATCACATTTAATATCGAATGATAGTGTTGTGAGATGCGGCTCGCCACGAAGCTGATCGGAGACGGCGGTTCGGCGCGTGATTCCTCTTGCGCCCTTAGCGAAAACTGCAGCAACAAACCGACCAACAACGTCAGCCCAACGCCAGGAATCTTCATTGTTGTGATAAACGGGAACTGATTTGTCGGCATTTACAGTCCTTGCGCCGATTTTTAATTATGAGCACTTTTGAGGGTCAAAATGGGTTGACACTTCCTTGTTGTTGTTGAGGGTCACGCGGATCATGTCGTGGCATCCCCCTTCGCCAAAGGCTGCGGGGGACATGTCTCCGCCACGATTCAACCGTCCCGTCGTGGCGGGACCACGCAGGGTGGCTGAAGGGGAAGGCGTCATTCGGCGCCTTCCATGGGTGATCCGGCAGGTCCCTCTGTTCCCGGGAGATTCTCTCCCGAAAGTCTTTTGAAATCGAGTCAAAAATGGCTTGGCGTTCCCGCGAAGAAAACCGCAAGGCCGATCCGCCAAACTCCCCGCGCAGGCCACTCGTCCCCGCAGGCAGGGGCGGGGGCGGTGATTGCGATGATGCAGGGGCACGGCTATGGCCAAAAAATCCTCGCGTGGTTTCCATAACGGATTGGGACTGAAAGCCTCGCCCAGTTCCTCCTTGAGTTCGCGAAAACCGCATTCCTTGGCCCCGTTATACCGCGGACAGTGCGGCGGACTGTTCAGCGGGATCACCCATGGCTCAAAATGAAAGAAACGCCTCTAACTTTAGCCCCATCAGGAAGATCTTTTATTTTATTCCAAAGCTATCCAATCAATCCCCAATAAACCTCCACCAATCCAAATTAATTTATTTTGGTGGCGTGCGCATCACTTTATTTGTCGATCCGCCAGAGCGTTCAGCCTCTTGTCGCTGAAATTCAGCTTCAACCTTTGCGTCATTTTCTTCCAACTGCTTTTGCCGCGCCTCAACTTTTTTCCGCTGACGCTCATTAAATTTGTCATAGTAGGCGATCGACTTGAACCAGGTTTTACAGTCATCAAGCGCATTGAGGATAACAGGGGATGATTCTCTCGGAGAATTTTCAACTAACAATCTGGCAATTCCGCCAAAAACGACTATTTTCCCATCGCACCACCAGCGAATTGTATCCAGCCAGTTTCGAGCCTTTTTCGGCCTATCCTTGCGAATCCCCATTTTCTCCAATCCCTTGGTTTTTATAATTTCCGGAGTAAAATTTTCGGAATGGTCGAACAATTCTCTTGTAAGAGCGGCAACCGCTTCATTCGGCACAAGCGCGCCACTCAAAGATTTTCCACCAATATCTGATACCCGCAACAAAAGGATATCGCCATTTCCAACAGCCTCAACAATAAATCGATCATTTTGAAAACATGCTTGAATCGAGTCAGCAGATTTGTCATCACCAAAATGAATGCGATAACTTCTTTTCAATTGTCGGATTTTGTCGGCCAGAATGCCATCAAGCAAATGGTCGACTTCCATCTTAGCGGCCTTAAAAGGATTTTTCAAAACATCCCCATCCTTATAGTGATAGTCGAGCATTTCACCTACAATTTTAGACGGATGATTTGAATCAATCATCAAGGGCAACAATTCCTTACTTCCTTGAGCCATACATGTGAATAAACAAAAAAACACAAAAATGAGTGCCAATGAATTTTTCATAAAAATCTCCTCACCAAGTTGCTTCAGGCCATGGACCTGGGGCTATGCACTGATACACTCCGTTGTCGTCCACATCCCAAACCCATAAGGTACGAACAATCATGGCGACCATGGCGCTATGAATATCCGAATAAACAGCTGCCCCCGGGCAATAATACTTCGTTGCTCCGTCAGAGGTAAGCACATAAGTGGCTTCATAATTATTAGCCTTTCCCGCGCCATCAATAAAAATAAGAAATTCCAAATCAGCATTTCCATGCGGCCCAGTTGGATTATTAACCATTGAGGAATGTCCATTATTGCCATAAGAAGCCGATCGAAAAACACTTGCCGTACGACTACCCTCAAGTTTTTCAGATTTCCCGGGCGCAGGAAAAATGAATTTTACGTCACCCAATGTTAGACCACACATATTGCTGGCAAGTCTTAGATAATTTGCTCCATCAACGCATTGGGCCGGTTGACCTGTCGCCATACTCCATAATTGATTTGAGGGGAGCCTAACCCCCGGATCATATTGAATAGTGCCGTATAAACTTTCTGTCGCAGGATGAACCTGGGTTTGTCCCTTTGCGGTTCTGCTTACAAAACTGAGACGTATATCCGTTTTTTCACTGCCACCAGGAACACCATAGGTCACGTATAAAAGATCGGTGGTTTCAACAAGGTCAATATAAGTATCACTGCCATCGGATTTCCATTGCCACTTAATTTTCAGGTTTGTATTATCAATTTTATTGTCAAGTGTTAGAGTTGTCGAAATCCCAGAAACCATTTTCTCACTTCCAGAGACAGTAATATCTGTATCTTTCGTCACCTCACCAGTTGAACTACCCACCTGCCGAGATTTAATCCTAATTTTGACACTCAATGACGCAGATCCCAAGTCGGGAGTAATGCCAAGTTTAAAACTCACAGATGGAACACTACCCTTTGTATAACAAACCGACTCACCAGCCTGTCCAACTTTCCACTCGGGCGACTCAATCATTGCTCCATTTTCGCTTAAAAAATCCATTCCTTTACGCATACGCTGATTGCCAGTTCCCGAAAAACTAACTTCTTTTAATTCCAATTTTACCACATACACATCGACAGGATCAGACCAAACAAATGTCGTTCCGCCAGAATTTCCCTTATCGTCAACCCAGCTCTGCACGTTTTTCGCCTTGATTGTGCCAGTTCCCGGACTTCCGCGACTCACCTGATAAGCTGAATCCGTACTGCCATACCACCCGCTCAGTCCGCTCAATTCCCATTCATACCAAGGATCTCCGTCCTTCTTCCATGGGGGACATTTTGCTGTTGTTGTGGGCTCATCCGGACTTCCCCCGGACGCTGAAAAATCAAGGGTTTCGCCTGTGTTTGAATATCCCGCAACTTGTTTTGTGTTGGGAGTGATGCTTGGTTTTGTCTCCGCCTGTCCGACAGCGACTGCTATCAAGGTGAAAACAGCAACGAGAATTCCGTTTAACCTAATTTTGTTTTTCATAGTACTCTTTTATGGAATAAAATGAGGTTCCGCAGAACCAACCTTTGGATTTTCCGCCAGAAGAGAAGCCAAATCCCATTGTTTGAGTGTCTCGACACTCCAAGCATGATAAGGCTTTCCATCTTTTCCGTAATCCACACGAATCGTCTGCCCACCTTTTGATTCTTTGTAATTACGCCAGTTTGGACGCCCATTCAAATCCACACCCTCCAAATTTCCGTCCTTGCCATAAATCATTTGCTCAACCCTCCCACCGCTCCATGCAACCTCTTTGAGTTGGCGGGTGTTCGGATAATAATTATAGGTTTGCGTGACTTTTCCAATTTTTTCCAATCGCATCAGCAGGCCATCCTGATAATCCTCCATCTGAACCACCTTCCCTTTTCCGTCAGTTCCCTTCACGCGCTTCCGATTTCCAGAATAAGCATAAGTCCATATGAACCCATCCGGATTTATCCTTCTAACAATCCTTTTTTGAGAGTCAAACTCCTTTACACAAACAGGTTTTTCATTTTTCGATTCGGAAAATTTATATCCTTCGGGAGAATAACTATAAATTCTCGATATCCCATCCGGACGGAGTTCACGCAACAATCTGGATTGTTCGTCGTACGCATATTGTTCGACAATCCTTTTGGTTCCCGATGCGGAAATTTTCTCCACCTTGCGGGTTTTCCCGGCAAGCCTGCCTCCGCTTACAAACCAATATTTTATTCTGGTCGTCCCATCGGCAAATCTTTCGGTTTCCCGACCGGTCGATTCTTTATGCCACGCCTCCACCGCCCCGTTTTTTTCGTCCTTGCGCTCGATTGCGGCATAATCCCGCGCGGTTGCCCCGGGTTTTATGGTGTATCGCCATGAATTTTCAGCGGTCACATCCGATAAAAGCAGCTTTGTCGCGGCATCCCACGAAAATTCATGCCATGTCCCGCCGCTGTTGGCGATCTTCAAGGTCGGTTGCATTTTTTCCGTCACCCCATAGGAAAACTGCTGATCAAACTCCGGGGTGGTCAATTGGGTCAAACACCGGTCGGATCCATTGACCGCCACCTTCGTTCCGCTGACCTGAAAATGCGGACGGTCACCCCATCCAATGGCAATCCGTTTCCCGCCGCCATAAACCAACGCCGTGATCTCCCTGGTCATCGGATTCGTCTCCACACGCAAAACAGAAACCCCGCCGCAACGCAATTCCGTCACCGCCCCATCCGCCCCCCCTGACCGGATAAAATCAATGCGTTGGTTTTTATTGCTCAT
>JAQUAF010000017.1 GCA_028687435.1 Verrucomicrobiia bacterium
TTGCGCCGAGACTTGCTCCCCTCGGCTTTGAGAGTCCGCCGCAAGCGGATTTCTCTGCATGGTGTTTGTATTCATCGTTGTTGGGTGTAGCTCTTTCCGGGCTCACCCAACAATCACCATGTCATCTATTTTTAGCCGTGTAGACAATGGAGGGCGGGGCTCCTGCGCCGCTTGTCTCCAGACGAAAATTCAACGGCGTGGAACCAATCTCCCTCTCCGCCATTTCAGCGTTTATTCACCAGTTCTTCGTGAAAAAATTCGAGCAGGCCGGGAATGCCATCGCCTTTTTCCGCGGAAAGGGGACGCACCTTGCCCCGATGACGGCGCTTGAACTTTGGCAGTTTTTCAACCGCCTCAGGCAGATCCATTTTGTTGGCCGCCACCAAGCGCGGTTTCTTCATGATCTCGGGATTGTACAGCTCCAACTCCTTGAGCAATTTTTTGTAATCGTCCCACGGTTCGCGTCCATCGCCGCCCGCCATGTCCAGCAGGATTACCAGGAGCCGGCACCGCTCGATGTGTCTCAGGAAACCGTGCCCCAGCCCCACATCCTGATGCGCGCCCTCAACCAATCCCGGAATGTCCGCCACCCTCAATTTGCTGAAATCCTCGTACTCAATGGTTCCGATCACCGGACGCAGGGTCGTAAAGGGATAGGAGGCGATTTTCGGATGGGCTTTGGTGATTTTTGAAATGAGAGTGGACTTGCCCGCGTTGGGGTAGCCCACCAGTCCTATATCCGCCACCAGCTTCAATTCCAACGCAAATTCACCCTCCTCACCCGGAAAACCTTTTTCAAACTGCCGGGGCGCCTGGTTGACGGAACTCTTGTAACAGGAGTTGCCTTTCCCGCCGCGCCCGCCCCGGCAAAGGATGTGTTCCTCCCCGATTTTCACCAAATCCGCCACAACCCCGCCATCCGCCACCCGGCGGACAATCGTTCCCGGCGGCACCGGCACGATCAGGTCGGGTCCCGCTTTGCCATATTGATCCTTCCCCCGCCCATGTTCGCCCCGCTTCGCCAACTGGCGGGACTGATAAAACAAATGCGCCAGCTGGCTGGTATCCGCATCCACCCGCAAAATGACATTCCCGCCTCTTCCCCCATTGCCGCCGTCCGGCCCGCCATGGGGGATGAACTTTTCCCTGCGAAAACTCATGCAGCCATTGCCGCCATCGCCCGCCTTGGCATAAATCTTGGTTCGATCCACAAACATGCCCCCACCCTAGCGCAAATCGCCCTCTTGGCACACGAAAAATCGGAAAGGGCTTTGCGGAGATACATCTGAATTCCCGCTTTCGCGAGAATGACGGACGAATGGAAAGATAACAACCTGTCGCAAACCGGGTTGACCCATCCCTTCTTCAATTTCTCCGCCGCCCTTGTCATTTTCCAAAATCAGCGGGGCATCCTTTCTCTTTGCATTTTCCCGTTGCGAGGATAATTTTGCGGCATGGCATCGGCTGCGCCTCATCTTCCCCGCGTCATCGTCAACATGGCCATGAGCCTGGATGGCAAGGTTTCCTCGCGCTCGCGGGAGCCGGTGACCTTCACCAGCCGGGAGGATCGGCGGCATCTCTTGCGTCTTCGCGCCAGGGCGGACGCCATCGTGATTGGCGCCGGAACCGCCTCCATTGACCGGCAAACCCTCGGCATTCCCGATCCCGGCATCCAACGGCAGCGCCAGCGCCGGGGCATTCCCCCGCATCCCTTGCGCATCATCGTCTCGGGCCGTTTGAGTCTCTCTCCGCGCTTGAAACTGCTTCACATCCCCATCTCCCCGCTCCTTTTTGTCTGCACAAAACAGGCGCCGGTCAAACGCCAGCGCCTTTTCGCCAAAATGGGCTGCGTGCTGGTCTGCGGCAGGCGCGAGGTCGATCTGCCCCGGCTGCTCGAAATCCTCGCTGCCGATTGCAAAGTCAAAACCCTTGTCTGCGAGGGCGGTCCCACCCTGAACGACGCTTTTTTTCGCGCCGGACTTGTGGATGAACTTTTTGTGACGCTTCTTCCATGCCTTGTGGGCGGGACCGACGCCCCCACGCTTGCGGAGGGGCGCGGGTTTTCCACCCTGAAGCAGGCGGCGCGGGGCCGTTTGATCTCCCTGAAACAAGGCTGTGCCGAATGTTTTTTGCGTTACCGGTTCGCCTGATCACCCGGCAAACCGCCGTATCACAGCCAGGGTTTCGGCGCCGAACTGGCGGGCTTTGGCGGGACCGATTCCCCGGATTTCCAGCAAATCCTCGGGGTGGCGCGGCAAACGGCGGGCGATTTCCTCCAACGTCCGGTCGGAATAAATCAGATAAGCCGGCAGATTGTTCATGGCCGAGGACTTGGTCCGGCGCCACTCCTTCAACGCCTCAAAAACCGATTCGTCATAAGCCTCTCCGGACGGCTCTGCCATCTCCTGCCGCCGTTCCTTTTTTCCGGCTTTCGTCCGGCGCGACGTGGATTTTTGGGCCGCCTGTTCCGGCATGAGCAAGGCCACGCTTGTCTTGCGACGCATGACCTGCCCGCCCAGTTCTGTCAACGAAAGCGTGGGGTACGATCCCGCGCTGACATCCAGGCATCCGGCGCGGATCAGGGCTTCCAGCAGACCCCACACATAATCGGGTCCCAGATCCGCCAGCAATCCATAAGTGGACAATTGATCCAGCCCCGCGTCCACCACCTCCTTGGACCGCGATCCCACCAACGCCTGCGCGATGCGACCGCGTCCGAAACGCCCGTTCGCACGCGCCACACAACTCAACGCCTTTTGGATGATGACCGTCTCCTCCTCGTTAGGCAGACGGACTCCGGAACCGCGATGCGCCAGACAATTGTCGCAAATGGCGCAATTTCCCTCCGCAGGGGTCTCGCCGAAATAACGGAGAATGAAATGATGACGGCATCCCCGGTGATCGGCATAGTCGATCATCCGGCGGAGCTTGCCGAAATCGCGTTCCCGCTTGGCCTCCAGCCGTTCGTAATCGATCGGCAGATCGGAGAAGGATTTGACCGGCTCAACCAGCCGCGTCGTGTAGGTGCGGCTGCCTTGCCGGTAATCGCGCTGGATGAATCCCGCCCGCGCCAGCAGGGAAAGGGCGGTTCCCACCACCATGTCGTTTTCCGCGACCGGCGTCTCCTCGGCAATCTCGGCGATGGACATTTCCACCGGCCCGTTCCGGCAAAGGCGCAGGAGGCTTTCATAAAGGCCAGAGATCACCGCGCGGGTGGGATTGGCGCCTTCGATGAAAAACTCCTGTGTCCGCACATCGGCGTAATTGAAGAGCACCTCGCAACGGGAAGGCTCCCCGTCGCGCCCGGCGCGTCCCGCCTCCTGGTAATAGGCCTCGATGCTGCCGGGAATGTCATAATGCAGCACAAAGCGCAGATCGGCCCGGTCGATCCCCATGCCAAACGCGTTGGTGGCGACCGCCACGGCGCACTGGCCCTCCATGAATTTTTCCTGCGCCTTGGAACGCTGTTCCTCCTTCAAACCGGCATGGTAGGCCATGCAGGAAATTCTCCGTTTTTGCAGATTGCCATAAACGCGCTCCACATTCTTGCGGGTGGCGCAATAAACGATCCCCGTCCGGAGCTGGCGAACAAACTCGCCGATCCGGTCCAGCTTGTGTTCCTGCCCCTGAACCATCGTCACACCCAGCGTGAGATTGTGCCTGGCAAAACCGGTCACGAACACCTGCGGCGGACGGCGGCGGCCCTTGCCCAGTTCGAGCTGGACAATGATATCCTCGCGCACCTCGGGCGTGGCGGTGGCGGTCAACGCCGCCACCTGGGGCTGGCCCAGGTTTTTGATCGCCCACTTGAGACGCAGATAATCCGGACGAAAATCGTGACCCCACTGGGAAATACAGTGGGCCTCGTCCACCGCAAACAAGGCGATGGACAAGGGCTCGATGATCCGCACAAACCGTTCGCTTTTGAACCGTTCCGGCGCCACGTAAAGAATGCGGAACTCGCCCTGCGCCAGCCGCGCGATGCGGTCGGTCATTTCAGCCGATGTCAGCGTTGAATTGATGAAGGTGGCGGGAATCTTTTTTTCAACCAGGCTGTCCACCTGGTCTTTCATGAGGGCGATGAGCGGGGAAACCACCAGGGTGATGCCCTCCAGCACCATGGCGGGCAACTGGTAACACAGGGATTTGCCCCCGCCCGTGGGCATGATCACCACTGTATCCTCGCCCCGGACAATCGCCTGCACAACCGCCTCCTGCCCCTCGAGAAACTCCCGAAAGCCAAAATGCCTGTTCAAAAGCTGATGAATATCCGTCCCGTGACTCACGCAACGACATTAAGCCCGTCCTCCAAACAAAATGAAGAGAAAATCCGGTTGATATTCGGAAATTTCAATATACCTCAACCGAGGAACGATCGTCCCTCGGTTGAGGTATATTCCGCAGGGCGCCTGTGTAATCTGACTGGCGGCTTCACCGGGAGAGAACCAGCGTCCGGAAAGCCGACCCCATGATGTCCGGATGAATGAGGGTTTTGAATTGGCGCATTTCGGCGGGCGACAAATCAAAAGGCTGCCGCGCAAAAATGCCCCCCAGCCACCGGCCCTGCTGAACAAATTCGCTGACACTCCAACCTTCAGCCACTGCCAGCCGCAGGAGGGGACTCCAGCGCACATGCGCCGTGAGATCCTGTTCTCCGGGAAAAGCCAGCAGGTCTTCGGACAGGGCGTGCTGTCGATAGGCGCGCAAAGTGCCGCCGGCGTGCGGCATTTGAAAGCACTCCTCGTCCGTCCACCCGTAATCCAGCAGACAAATCCGGCCGGACACAATCACCCGTCCGGCTTCACACAACCATTCCGCGGCGGCAGGACAGACTTCAACCTGCCCCTCCGCACCCGCCGGCAGTCCGGAAAACAACCCGGGAACGGCCTTCTCCCTGCGCCAGACCAATTTTTCATCCTTTTCCGCCACCTTCCATTCGTTCCATCCCTGCGCATCTTTCTCCAGGCGGTGAACTGGAAAGGCGTCCAACAATTCATTTCCAAAAAGAATCCCCTGCCGCGGCGGCATATCACGCAAAGAAGCCGCCCACGACACCCCGGTCATCCCGTTCAAACGCTGCTGCTGGGCGGCAACCATGGACGGCAAGGGTTCAATCAAAGTGTATTGAATGGCGGCTGCGCACTCAGGAGCGTCGCCAGCCATGGCGGCCAGCACATCCGCAGCAAGACGTCCGTCCAACCCGCCGCATTCAACCAGGTGAAAAGGCGCCGGACGTTTCATTTCGATCCACCAGGAGGCAAACTGGCGCGCCAGAAGCCTTCCAAAAAGCGCCCCTACGGAAACGCTGGTGAAAAAATCCCCGCGCCTGCCAACCTGCCTTTCGGCGCCCCGCCGGGCATAATATCCCCGATCGGGATGATAAAGAGCCCATTCCATGAACCGGGCGAAGGAAACCGGCCCCGAGCGGCGGATTTCCTCAATCATTTCGGTTTTCATTTTCGCCTCTCAGCGCCCAAGCGCCCGAGCGCCTCAAAAATCACAGTCTGACTTCCCTCACAATTTCCAATCCGTATCCCTCCAAACCCACCACGGTTTTGGAATGAGAAACCAGCAGCTTGATTTTGCGAATTCCCAAGTCGACCAGCATTTGGGCGCCAAGACCGTATTCCCGCAGGTGGGGGATTTCGTGTTTCCGGGAAGGTTCGCCCGACACAGGCCCCCAACCGGGATGCCGCATGTAAAGCAACACCCCATGTCCGGCGCGCACAATCCGTTTCAAACTGTCCTGCACGAGATCCGGCCGTCCAAAACGCCCGGAACCCAGCGCGTCCGCCGTCACATTCTCGGCCTGAACCCTGACCAATGCCGGCTGCCGCTGGCCGCAAGGATTGCCATGCACCAAAGCCAGGTGTTCCAACCCGTCGCAAACCGACCGGTAAACAAACAGTTTAAAAACGCCGTGAGGCGTGGGCAGATCGGTTTCCTTGATCCGCTCAACCAATTTTTCGCGCAAGCGGCGGTAGGCGATCAGATCGCGAACCGTGCACAATTTGAGCCGGTGCCGGCGCCGGAACCGAAGCAGTTGGGGAAGGCGCGCCATGGATCCGTCGGGATTCATGATCTCACAAATCACCCCGACCGGAGGCAATCCCGCGATCCGCGCCAAATCAACAGCGGTTTCCGTATGCCCCGCGCGGTTCAACACGCCGCCGGGACGGGCCTGCAAGGGAAACACATGGCCAGGCTGGACCAAATCGCCGGGACAGGCTTTCGGGTCGGCCAGTATCCGCGCCGCCCGGGCGCGATCATGGGCGCTGATGCCGGTGGTCACCCCCTTGCTGGCGTCGATGGAAACCATGAAGGCGGTCTTTTGGGATTCGCGATTTTCAACCACCATGCGGCCAATGCCCATCTGCCGGAGACGTTCGGCCGTGGCGGGCAGACAAATGAGCCCCCTTCCATGCTGGGTCATGAAATTGATATGCGCAGGAGAAACCTTGGCGGCGGCCATCAACAGGTCCCCCTCGTTTTCGCGGTTGGGATCATCCACCACAATGACCATCCGTCCCCGGCGAATATCGTCGATGACCGATTCTATTGAATCGAAAATGGGCGATGCCGCCCCGCGCCTGCTCGTTTTTTTCTTCATGATTGAACCTTCATACGTAACGTTTTTAAAGGCTTCTGTTAAGAGGAATTTTCAATCAAGAACCGGTCTCTCACCATTCGGATTGCATCCCTCCGTAAAAAATGGGAGGAATATCGGAACCGTCGAAAGGAATCCCCCCATGCCCTCATCCAGAATCAATTCCGTCCCCAAATCCACCGATCTTTCCCCAACCGCCGGCGTGCGCGCAGGCATGAGCGTCGAGGACATCAAACAATCCTTTCTCGACAATCTGTTTTGCGCCATCGGACGCGCGCCCATGGCCGCCACACGCAACGATGCGTATCTGGCCCTGGCCCTGACCATCCGCGACCGGGTGTTCCGACAGGGAGTGCAAACCATGGAGGCCTACAGCGAACAGGACACACGGGCGGTGTGCTATCTGTCCGCCGAATTTCTCCCCGGCCCCCATCTGGCCAACAATCTGCTCAATCTGGGCATCATGGAACAAACCCGGCAGGCCATGTCGGAGCTCGGACTGAATCTGGATCACCTGATCGAGCAGGAGGATGAACCAGGCCTCGGCAACGGCGGCTTGGGCCGTCTGGCCTCGTGCTATCTGGATTCCATGGCCACCCTCGAGGTGCCCGCCACCGGTTACGGCATCCGCTACGAATTCGGCATTTTCGACCAGGTGATCAAGGACGGCTGGCAGGTGGAGGTCACGGACAAATGGCTGCGCAACGGCAATCCCTGGGAAATCGCCCGCCCCGAATTATCCTGCAACGTCAAGTTCGGCGGTCACACCGAAACATGGACCGATGAGAAGGGCCGTTATCGCGTGCGATGGGTACCCAACTCCGTTGTCAAGGGAATCGCCTATGACACGCCCATCCCCGGCTATCACGTCGGCAACTGCAACCGGCTGCGCCTCTGGAAAGCCGAGGCTGTCGAATCCTTCGACTTTGCCGCCTTCAACCACGGCGATTACTACCGCGCGGTCGAGGACAAAATGGTTTCGGAAAACATCACCAAGGTGCTTTATCCGAACGACGAAGCCATTCAGGGCAAAACCTTGCGCCTCCAACAGCAGTTTTTCTTTGTCTCCTGTTCCCTGCAGGACATGATCCGCATTCACCTGCTGCTGGAACGTCCCCTCGAAAAATTCCATGAAAAATGGGCGATTCAGCTCAACGACACCCACCCCGCCATTTCCGTAGCCGAATTGATGCGGCTGCTGGTGGACGAACATCTCATGGATTGGGACGCAGCCTGGCATGTCACCCAAAACACCTTTTCCTACACCAATCACACCCTGCTGCCCGAGGCGTTGGAAAAATGGTCTGTGGGGCTGTTCGGACGCCTGCTTCCGCGGCATCTTGAAATCATCCAGGAGATCAACCACCGTTTCCTCAAGGCGGCACGAATCAAATATCTGGGCGACGACGCCCGGATCGCGCGCCTGTCGCTTTTCGACGAAAGCGGCGAACGGTATGTGCGAATGGCCAATCTGGCCACGGTGGGCAGCCATCGCGTCAACGGCGTGGCGCGTCTGCACTCCCAATTGCTGAAAGAAACGATATTGCGGGATTTCGCCGAATTGTGGCCGGAAAAATTCATCAACGTCACCAACGGCGTCACTCCACGCCGGTTCATGGTTCTCAGCAATCCGCGTCTTGCGCAACTGATCACCTCCCACATCGGGGACGACTGGATCCGGGACCTGAATCATTTGCGCCAACTGGAACCGCTGGCCGATGACACCGCATTCCAGGATCAATGGCGGCAGGTAAAACTGGCCGCGAAATTCGGCTTGGCGGCAATCATCGAACAACGGACCGGAATAAAAGTAAACCCGGGCTCTCTCTTTGACATCCAGGTCAAGCGTCTTCACGAATACAAACGCCAGCACTTGAATGTCCTTCACATTCTGACGCTTTATCTGCGTCTGAGACGCGATCCGCGCGCGGATGTGCCGGCGCGAACCTTTATCTTTGGCGCCAAGGCCGCGCCAGGCTACTTCATGGCCAAGCTGATCATCAAGCTGATCAACTCGCTGGCCAATCTGGTGAACAACGATCCGGTGGTGGCCGGCCGGATCAAGGTTGTTTTCTTCCCGGATTTCAATGTGAAAAACGCCCAACACATCTACCCCGCCGCCAATCTTTCGGAGCAGATTTCCACCGCGGGCATGGAGGCGTCCGGCACGGGCAACATGAAGTTTTCGCTCAACGGCGCCCTGACCATCGGCACGCTTGACGGCGCAAACGTCGAGATTCGCGAGGAAGTCGGAGTGGAAAACTTCTTCCTCTTCGGCCTGGACGCCGGCCAAGTCCGGGAACTGAAAACCCGCGGGTACCGGCCTCGCGATTATTATGAGCAAAACGAACCCCTTCGCGAAGCTCTGGATTTTCTGGTTTCCGGCGCCTTGGCTGACGGCGACACCAAACTTTTCCGTCCGCTGGTGGACAATTTGCTCTGGCAGGATCCGTTCCTGGTGCTGGCGGATTACCAATCCTACATCGACTGCCAGGAACAGGTCAGCGCCCTGTGGAGCGATCCAAAGGCATGGACCCGCAAGGCCATCCTCAACACGGCCCGCATGTCCAAATTTTCATCCGACCGCTCCATTCACGACTACTGCGAACAGGTTTGGAAGACAACCCCCGTGAGGGTGAAAAGCCGCCAGAAGACCATCGTTCTCAATGAAAATGGCCAGCCAACGGCGGCATGACGCAAGCCCCCTAATCGACCTCGCCTGTTTTCTCCGCCTCACCGGCGACCAGCAGCACAAACTCGCCCTTTGGGGGATGGGCCTCGAAATGCGCGGCCAGCAAGGCGGGCCGGTCGCGGCGGCATTCCTCGAATTTCTTGGTCAGTTCGCGCGCCACCACCACCAGTCGATCCGGCGCAAGCGTTTCCATCAACTTCAACGTCCGGATGATCCGGTAGGGTGATTCGTAAATGGCAAGGGTGCCCGGCAACGACAGCAATTCCCGCATGCGTTTTTCGCAGGCTCCCGGTTTCACCGGCAGAAAACCGGCGAAATGAAATTCGTGGGTGGATAATCCCGAGGCGCTGAGTCCCGCAATCAGAGCGCATGGACCGGGAATCGCCTCCACCCGCAATCCCTTATCCACGCATGCGCGCACGGCCCGGAATCCCGGATCGGAAATCCCGGGACTGCCGGCGTCGGAAACCAAAGCCACCTTCTCCCCCCGCTCCACCCTCCCGGCAATCTCCTCCCCGCGGCGGGCCTCGTTATGATCATGACACGATTGCAGGGGCCGCCGGATCTGGTAATGATTCAACAACAACGCGGTATGGCGGGTATCCTCCGCGTACACCCCATCCGCTTCCTTCAATATCCGCAAGGCCCGAAGGGTGATATCCTCCAGATTTCCAATCGGGGTTGCGACAAGATAAAAACAGCCGCTTGAAGTCTCCATCTCCCAGACATAATCCAGACGCGATACAGGCGCAAGCCCAGAAGCCTTATGCCCGTCCCACCGGCAGGGTGATGGTGAAGGTGGAGCCCTTCCGTTCCGCCGACTGGACATCAATGGTTCCGTGATGTTTGTTGACAATGATGTCGTGGGCGATGGTCAATCCCTGTCCGGTTCCCTTGCCGACCGATTTGGTGGTGAAGAAAGGATCGTAGATGCGATGCAGCACCGCCGGGGGAATGCCCATGCCGTTATCGGACACAATCACGCTCACATTTTCTCCCTTCCACCGGGTGGTGACGGTGATTTTTCCCTTGGCGATGAGTTTTGAATCGATGGCCTCCCGAATGGCGTCGGCGGCATTGACAATCGTGTTCAACACCACTTGGTTGATCTGGTCCGGAACGCAAAAAACCAGGGGCAGATGGGAATCCAGATCCGTGCCGACTTCCGCGACATATTTCCATTCGTGACGCGAAATGGTGATGGTGGCCTCGATGCCCTTGTTCAAATTGGTCCATTCCTGCCGTCCCTGCCCATGGTGCGAGAAACTCTTCATGGCTGCCACCAAATTGGTGACCCGCTCGATGCCAGCCAGGGTTTGTTCGATGGCCTTGGGTGTTTCTCCGCACAGGTATTCGATATCGCACACCTTTTCCCGCTCAGTCATCTTGTCGCAGAGATCCCTGACATCAGTTCCCTTGCCTGCGGCGGAAGCCAGTTCCCGGTAGCGGCGAACCAAATCTGTAAGCGTATGGAAGGAGTCGCGCAAAAAACGGATGTTGTCGCCGATATATTGCACCGGGGAATTGATTTCATGGGCCACCCCCGCCGCCATTTGGCCGATGGCTTCCATTTTCTGGGAGAAAAGCGCCAGCGCCTCCATCTGCTTGCGGCGGCTCATGTCGCGCACAATCATCAACACCTCATCCTCGCCCGTGGCCACCACGCGGCATTCGAGATACTGAACGTTCCGATCCGGCGCAACCCGGCATTCGAACAGCCGGCTTTCCTTCTCCTGCAGGGTTGTCTCAACATACCGTCCCAACTCCGCCGCCAGATCGGGAAACACCTCCCCGAGTTTCCGTCCGGTGGCATTCGGGGGCGGGACAAGGACGCCGGCGCCGGCGGGCGCCTTCAGGTCGAGCACGGTTCCATCGCGATGCAAACGCAGGATCAAATCCGGGATCGCCTCCAGCAAAGCCCGGTTGCGGGCCTCGCTGTTGCGCAATTCCTCCTCGACGAGTTTGCGGCGGGAGATGTTGCGAATGAAAAAAACCAGGCGGCCCGGCTGCTGTTTTGCCGCGACAATTTCCGCTGGAAACAACAAGCTGTCCTTCATCAGGCAATACGCGTCGATCAACACATGTTTCCGCTGGTTCAGTCCCTCAAGAATCGACGCCATGGTGCCGGCATCGGCGCCATCCACCAAATCCTGCAATTTCAACCGTCCCAACTCGCCCTTGGAATAACCAAAAAGCTCGCTTGCGCGTTCGCTGGCGCCAGTCACCTTCCCCTCCGGGGTGGCGCACAAAATGCCATCGTAAAACGCACCCAGGATTTCCTCACCAACCAAAGCCTCCGCCTGCGCCTCGGCCGGCTGGACAACAACCGGCGTTTTGGCGGATGCCACCGGCTTCGCCTTTTTTTTCAAGGGAATGTTGATACACAACGTTTTGGCTTTGTCATTCATGGTGTTCCAGTCCGAAGGTTGAAGTCTGAAGACTGAAGTTTTTTCATCAATTTCTCGTGGATTCCGCCGAAGCCGCCGTTCGAAAACACCACCGCCACGTCCCCGGATCGCAGAACACCCGCCGCCTGTTCCACCATCTCATCCGGCGTGGCCAGATAGAAAGCCTGGCGCCCCCCGGCCCGGATATCCCGCATGACCTTTTCCGGATCAAGACGATTCTCGGGCGGCAATTGATCAAGACGCGCCACCTGGCTGACAAACACCCCGTCGGCCAGGGCCAGGGCCGACGGCAATTCCGTCTGAAAAACCGCCCGCCGGGTCGTGTTGGAACGCGGTTCGAAAAAGGCCCACAACCGGGCGCCGGAATACTTTTCGCGCAAGGCGGTCAGGGTTTCGCGGATCGCGGTGGGATGATGTCCGAAATCATCCACAATCGTCACTCCGCCCGCCACTCCCCGCACCTCCTGCCGCCGTTTGACCCCTTGAAAATCCGCCATGGCCCGGACAATGATTTCGTCGGACACCCCCGCCCTTCGCGCCGCGGTGACCGCCATGGCGGCGTTGCGAGCGTTGAATTCTCCCACCAATCCCAATTTCAAGGACAACCGGCCAGCGGCAGTCGCGAGCGCAAAAGAGGAACGCCCGTTCTTTTGCCTCAAATCCACGATTTGCGCCTCCGCCTTGGATGAAACCCCGACCCATGCCACCGGCGCCGGGGATTCCGCCACCACATCCCGGACGTTTGGATCATCCGCATTCGCGATGATCAGGCCGTTGCGGGGAACGATGCGCACCAGCCGCCGGAACGACAGCTTGATGGCATCCAGATTCTCATAAATGTCCGCATGATCGAACTCGATGTTGTTGATCAACACCACTTCGGGAAGGTAATGCAAAAACTTCGAACGTTTGTCGAAAAAGGCGGTGTCATATTCGTCCCCCTCAAGCACGGTGAAGGACGATGGACGAAAACACGCGCCCTGTCCAAAATCCACCGGAATGCCGCCAATCATATAGCCGGGTTCCAATTTTCCCTGGTCCAGCAGCCAGGCAAGCATGGAAGTGGTGGTGGTTTTGCCGTGGGTGCCCGTCACCACAAAATTCCGTTTTCCCCGCAGAACCACTTCCTTCATCAATTCCGGCAGGGATACATAATGCATCTTGCGATCCAGCACCTCCTCCAGTTCCGGATTGCCCCGCGAAATGGCATTGCCCACCACCACCACGTCGGGCTGCACATCCAGATTGCCCGGTCCATAGCCGGACCTCAAACGGATGCCCTTGCCCTCCAGAAAAGTGGACATGGGCGGATACACATTGGCATCCGAACCCGAGATGTCATAACCCTGATCCTTCAACGCCGCCGCCACGCTGGCCATGGCGGTGCCGCAAATGCCGATGAAATGAATGCGCCGGGGAGTCTGTTTCATGTCTCTCCATCATGGCGAGTCCCCCCCCGGCCTGCCAAGCCGCAAATGATCATCTGAAAATCCGCCCCTTGAATCGGAAAAAACTCCCCTTGTGAAAAGGGATGTCAAAAGGGTATTCTTGATCCGGTCAAGATTTGAACCCAAAACCAGGAAGCAAAGAGACCTCATGAAAACATTTTCTGACAGCCGGATCGAAAAAGTCTTTCAATTTGCCAAGGAAACCTATGCCACCCATGGCGTTGACGTGGATGCCGCATTGAAAACCCTGTCGTCCATCCCGGTCTCGCTGCATTGCTGGCAGGGGGATGATGTGACGGGTTTTGAAAACAAGGAAGGGCTCAGCGGAGGCATCCAGGCCACCGGCAATTATCCGGGCAAGGCGCGCAATGGCGATGAATTGAGGCAGGACCTGGAACTGGTCCTCAAACTGGCGCCAGGAAAAAAACGGCTGAACCTGCATTCCATCTACGCCGAAACCGGAGTGAAAAAAGTGGACCGGGCCAAATTGCAACCGGAACATTTCGCCGGGTGGATGGATTGGGCCAAGGCGCGCGGGATCGGGCTGGATTTCAACGGCAGCTTTTTTTCCCATCCCAAGGCGGCCAGCGGTTTCACCCTCTCCAGCCGCGACGCGGCCATCCGGGATTACTGGGTGGAACATGCCATCTCCTGCCGAAAAATCGGCGAGGCCATGGGACGCAAACAGGGCTCCCCCTGTGTCACCAATATCTGGATCCCGGACGGATTCAAGGACATCCCGGTGGATCGGAAAACCCCCCGCGAAATCCTTCGTCAATCCCTGGATCGGATTCTGGCGGAAAAAATCGACAGCCGTTATCTTCTGGACGCCGTGGAACCCAAACTCTTCGGAATCGGATCGGAAAGCTGCGTCATCGGCTCCCACGAATTTTACCTGGCCTATGCGGTCGAAAAGAAAATCCTGCTCTGCCTGGACGCCGGGCACTACCATCCCACGGAAACCATTGCCGACAAGATTTCGTCGTCGCTGATCTTTCTTGATGAAATCCTGCTGCATGTGAGCCGCGGCGTGCGCTGGGACAGCGACCATGTGGTGATCCTGAACGACGACCTGCTGGCGATCGCGGCGGAGATCGTGCGCGGCGGTTTTCTGGATCGCGTGCACATCGGCCTTGATTTCTTCGACGCCAGCATCAACCGTCTGGCCGCTTGGACCATTGGCGTGAGGTGCATGCAAAAAGCATTGCTGGCCGCCCTTCTCGAACCCGCCGACCTGCGCCGCCGGGAGGTGGAAGGCGATTACACCGGCCGGCTGGCCATGCTGGAGGAACTCAAGACCCTGCCTTTGGGCGCGATATGGGACTATCATTGCCTCCAACACCAGGCGCCCGCGGGACCGGCATGGCTCGACGAAGTCCGCGCTTACGAACAGAAGGTATTGTCCAAGCGCTGACTTTCCCATTGTTTGCGCAGCCATTTTGAGTGAAATTATCAACTTTATAAAGTTTATAAAAAATTTGTAATTTCACTAATAATGCTATAAATTGGTTGGCGCGGGGCTGCCTCAACTTCGGGGACACATGGGCCGGGCCAAGTCCTATGCTGAAAGGCTTTTTGATTTCCCTGAAATCGGCCCGCTTGACGAAAACGCCGCAAAAATCGCGATTGTCAAGCCGCTCGAGGCGCAAGGCGTCAAAATGGACGAGGATGCCTTGCGGCAAATTGTGCGCAAAACCCATGGCTACCCTTATTTTTTGCAGGAATGGGGGAAACACGCTTGGGACGCGGCTTCCTCATCCCCCATCACCCGTCATGATGTTGACTTGGCGTCAAAAGAAGTCCTTGCCGCGCTTGATGAAAGTTTTTTTCGTGTGCGATTCGACCGGTTGACCCATGCGGAGAAGAAATATCTTCGGGCGATGGCCGAGATCGGACCCGGACCGCATCGCTCGGGCGATATCGCAGAAAAACTCGGACGGCAAGTGACATCATTGGGACCGACACGCAATCAGTTGATCGCCAAAGGCATGATTTGGAGTCCGAACCACGGCGACACGGCATTCACGGTGCCGTTATTTGACGAATTCATGCGCCGAATCATGCCGGATGACGATTGGAGGAAGTAGCCAGCGAATCTCTTTGCAAGCCGCTATTGCCAAATGCCGGCTGCGTCACTATCCTAGCCGGCCATGATCACCGATTTTGCCAATGAAGTGCAGCAGTTGAACCAGCGACTCTCCGAAATACGGAGGTTTCTTTGACGTCGGCAAACTGACGACCCGCCAGCGGGAGCTGGAATCGATGATGGCCGATCCCGCGTTTTGGAATTCCCAGGAAAAGGCGCGCGCCACATCCTCCGAGGCGGCCACCATCAAAACCAAGCTTGAAAATTACCAGAAACTTTCGAGCCAGATCGGCGATCTGCAGGCCTACCAGGAATTGATGGCCGCCGAAACCAACGCCGACGAGCGTGCCAATCTCGAAAAGGAAGCCCACAACGAGTTCCACTCCATCAACAAACGCTTCACGGATTTTGAACTCTCCCTTCTTCTCTCCCGGCCCGAGGACGGCAAAAACGCGATTCTGAGCATTCACGCCGGGGCGGGAGGAACCGAGGCCCATGACTGGGCGGACATGCTCCTGCGCATGTTCCGGCGTTACTGCGAACGGCACGATTTCGAGGTGTCCATCACCGACATTCTCCAAGGGGAATCCGCAGGAATCAAAAGCGCCACTTTCCTGGTGAAGGGAATCAACGCCTATGGATATCTCAAAAACGAGCGCGGCGTCCACCGGCTGGTGCGCATTTCCCCCTTCGATTCCAACGCGCGGCGCCACACATCGTTCGCCTCGCTAGATGTGCTGGCCGAACTGGACGACACCATCCAGATCGAAATTCTCGACAAGGACATCCGAATCGACACCTACCGCTCCAGCGGCGCGGGGGGGCAGCATGTCAACAAAACCGATTCCGCCGTGCGCATCACCCACCTGCCCACCGGCATCGTGGTGGCCTGCCAGAACGAACGCTCGCAGATCAAAAACCGCGTGACCGGCATGCGCATCCTGAAGTCGCGCCTGTACGAACTGGAAATGGACAAGAAACGGGCGGAAATCGAGCGGCACTACAGCGAAAAGGGCGACATCGCCTTCGGCATGCACATCCGTTCCTACGTTCTGCAACCCTATCAATTGGTGAAGGACCGCCGCACCGGCGAACAAACCAGCAATGTGCAGGCGGTGCTGGACGGCGATCTGGACGCCTTCGTCGAAGCCATGCTCAAAGGCAAGAAGGCGGGCGCCGGCGAGGCGGATTTGGAGTAGGATCAGACTGTCGGACTGAAGGAAAAAACATGCACGACCATTCAACCCATCCACCACTTGGGTGAAAAAATAATTCTGTTGGCCGGGATCTGATCCGGCCTGGATTCCCTAACAGTCTTCAGTCCAAACAACCCAACCCAAAATGAATTGTCTCGATGACATCCTGGCTCACAAGCGCCGTGAAGTGGCGGAACGCGAAAAGACTCTCGATCTGGAGAAGTTGCGGGAACGCATCACCCCCCGGACCGATTCGCGATCTTTTGAGAACGTCCTGTCCCAACCCCATGGCATCGCCCTGATCGCGGAGATCAAACGCGCCTCGCCCTCGGCCGGCCTCATCCGGCGGGATTTTTCCGTGACCGAACTGGCTCGCGGCTACGAACAAGGAGGAGCGCATGCGCTTTCCATCCTGACCGACGAACGTTTTTTCAAAGGCCAGCTCAAATACGTTCTCCAGGCACGCGCGGCCACCCGCCTGCCCTGTTTGCGCAAGGAATTCATTGTTTCGGAATACCAAATCTGGGAGGCGCGGCTGGCGGAAGCGGACGCCATCCTCCTCATCGTGGCGGCCCTGACGCCGGATGAATTGCGTCATTTCCGCCAAATCGCCTTCGAGGCGGAATTGGATGTGCTGGTGGAAGCGCACGATGAAAAGGAACTGGATATCGCGCTGGAATCCGGCGCCCGGTTGATCGGCATCAACAATCGCAACCTGCAAACCTTCAAAACCGATCTGGCCGTCACCGAACGACTGGCGCCCCGGATCCCCAAAGATTGCATCGTGGTGGCGGAAAGCGGCATTCGCACTCCCGAGGATGTCCGCCGCATCCGCGCAGCGGGCGCGAAAGCCATGCTCGTCGGCGAAAGTCTCATGCGCCAGCCCGACGTCACCCAAGCCGTCAAACAACTGCTGGCGGGGAACCAAGCTTGACCCCAACCATTCCACCAAAGAACACCGCATCTTGATTTCCCAACAGTCTTCAGCCTACAGTCCAACAGACTCATTGGCCCATTCCATGCAGACCATCCCATATCCCTCCTCATCCTTTGACCGGTTGACCCGCCCCTTATCCGGGGTTCCAGCCCCGGTTCAGCAGGCCGTATCCTCCATTCTGGAGCAAGTCCGCCGTGATGGAGATCGCGCCGTGGCAGCCCTCACCAAGCGTTTTGACAGGGTCCGCCTGAAACCATCCTCGATCCGCATTTCGCCGGACGCCTTGAAACGCGCCAAAGTGGACGCCGCCATGGCCCGGGCCGGGAAAGCCACCTTGCGGGAAGTAACACGTTTCGCCAAGGCGTCGATGCCCAAAAACTGGGAGACAACCAACGGGCATGGCGCGCGCGTCGGCGAAAAATACGATCCCCTCGAACGGGTGGGCATCTATGTGCCAGGCGGTTCCTGCCCGCTGGTCAGCACGATTTTCATGACCGTGGCCATCGCAAAAGTCGCCGGGGCAAGGGAAATCGTGGTTTGCACGCCGCCGCCGGTGGCGGAACCTCTGCTTTGGGCCCTGCATCTGTGCGGCGCCACCGAAGTTTGCCAGGCCGGCGGCGCGCAAGCCATGGCCGCCATGGCTTATGGCACCCAAACCATCCGCCCCGTCGATAAAATCTTCGGCCCGGGCAATATCTATGTCACCGAAGCCAAACGCCAGCTTTTCGGAACCGTGGGCGTGGACCTGCTCGCCGGGCCAAGCGAACTTATGGTTCTGGCGGATGAAAGCACACCCGTTGAATGGGCTGCCGCCGACCTGCTGGCTCAAGCCGAGCATGGAACGGGTTATGAAAGGGTTTTCTGCGCCAGTGCTTCCTCAATTGTTCTGAAACGAATCGCCGATTGTCTCCGCAAACAGGCAAAAGGGGAAACCGGATCGGGATTGAAGCGGGTGTTGGAGAAAAACACGTGGTTCATCAAGACGGCAAACCGCACCGCGCTGGTTTCCGCCGCCAATGCCATCGCGCCGGAACATTTGCAAATCATGACCCGCGCCCCGCGCGAATTGGCGGTGAAAATCACCACCGCCGGAGGGGTGTTCATCGGTCCCTGCACGCCCACCGTGCTGGGGGATTTTGTGGCCGGCCCCAGCCATACCCTCCCCACCGCCGGAGTGGGACGTTCCTTCTCCGGACTTCGAACCGTGGATTTCATGCGCCGCAGCAGCCTGGTGGAATACCACACCACCGCCATCAGACGCGCCGGCGAGGCTGTCAAAGCCTTTGCCAAAGCCGAGGAACTTCCCCTTCATGGCCGCTCCCTGACCTGCCGCATCAGCGCAAAAAACAACAGGTGACAGGCTCGCTTGACGTTGTGTGTCATTCATCCCACAGGATGGTATGAACACACATTTCATCCCCCACCCCGGCAAGGACGCCGCCATCCTCGACACCTCCTTCTGCGATCCGGAAACCTGCCCACCCATATTGGATCCTGATCGGATTGCGGTTGACAAATGGTTGACAGATGGATTACATTCAGACATGAAGATAAAACAAACGAAGGATACACCCTCCAAACGAATCAACCGCCAGGAATTGGACCGCCTGCTGAAACCACTCGCCAATCCCGAAGGGATCGATGTCGATAACGCCCTCCGGATCATTGGCCAAATTCGGGAAGCCCTGCTGGACAAACTGAAAACAGATGCACCCCGCCATTTACCGGCGGAAAACGCCGTCCCCCGCGCAAGCCCGCTGGATCGCGTAAAAATCATCATGGCTGCCAGCGGCGATTTGCGCGTCCCAAACGGAAATCTGTCTTCCGAAGCCATCGCCAAACTCTATGGAATCAGCATGAACATGCTGTCAACATGGCTGGGCCGGACACGACAGGCCCTGAACAAAACACCCGATGCGGACTCTCTGCAGAACGACCTGGGGTTCTTCGAGCGAATCGCCCGCCTGCGAACCGCCCTGAACGACGACGACGAATTTCGCAAGTGGCTGAGAATGCAAAATCCCGAATTAAATCATGAAACTCCCATTCAATGGATTGAGCACAAACGCTGGCAGCCATTGGCCGACTTCGTTGACGACATGCTCACGGGAGCAACATCCTGATGCATGCCACTGACGATTTTACGCGGCGCCTTGCCAAGGTTTCAACCATCAGGTTGCAAACAACATTGGTTCGGATCGTCCCCCACGCGGAACTGGCAAAACACGCGCCGCCCGATTTTCTCATGACATCGGGCAAACCCAACCGATTGAATCCGCCCGGCATCGAATGCGTGTACTTCTCCGAAGATGAAACAACCGCAAACAAGGAGTTCGAGCGGCCATGGAAAGGACTTCATGCCGCGAAACAACCGAAGGTCACCTTTTTCGCCGACGTTCGTCTGGATCGAGTGTTGGATCTCACTCAAACCAAAAACATTGAAACTCTAAAAATTTCAACGCGTGATCTTCACATGCCTTGGAGAGGCCGCAGAGAACCAACTCTCATGCAACAGCTCGGCCAGACGGTTTGCTCTTTTTCAAGGATTTCAGCCATACGCTTCCCATCGGATGCCATGAGCGCCGATGACCTGGATGGATGCAATGTGGTCATTTACCGCCGGAATGTGGTCGAACCCGATTCAGTGATCATCCGGGGGCATTCAAAAAAATCCCTTCAAAAATGGCCATGAAAAGATTTTTTCCGCCGCACCGCCCTTGACGCCGGTGGTCATTCATCCCACAGGATGATATGAACACACCATTTACTTTTGCCGATCGCTTTCAGTCCACCCTTCTCCTGTCCGAAAACGAATATCGATTCTTCCGCCAGCCAGGAGGAGTGCTTGACCGCTCGCGCCGTCTTTTTCCCTCCCTGGTCATCGATATCCATTCCCTCGAGCAGTTTCCCAAAAGCGAAAACTCCCCGCAAACCTACGTCATTCCGCTCACCGAAGCCATTCTTGCCGCGTGGCAAACCATGGAAGCCCAAAACGCCGAGGAAGCCGCCTTGTTTGAAGTTTTGCGTTGCGGCTTGGAGGCCTGAACATGTCCACACCACCCATCACAGCTCCCCATCTCGACCATCTGATTCATGCCATCCGGAATCAGAAAGTGATTTTGGATGCCGATCTGGCCCGCCTTTACGGCGTCTCAACCAAGGCTCTTAATCAGGCTATCAAGCGAAATATTAAGAAATTTCCCACCGATTTCATGTTTCAACTGACAATCGAAGAAACGAAAACCTTATGCATTTCAAGGTCACAAATTGTGACCTTGAAACGCGGCAAAAATGTCAAATACCTGCCTCACGCTTTCACTGAACACGGCGCCATCATGGCCGCGAATGTTCTCCATAGCGCCCAAGCTGAAAAAATGAGCGTCCATGTCGTCCGAACTTTCGTCAAAATGCGCTCGTTCTTGGCGGAACACCGCGAATTGGCGTTGCACCTGGCCGACTTGGAAAAGAAATTGACCCACCGCCTTGATATTCACGAAGCCGCCATTGTAAATGTGCTCCATCGAATCATGCGGCTGCTGGATCCTCCGCCAGAACCAGAACCCAGACGCCGGCCGATTGGTTTCACACCACCCATCGGGAAAAGACATCAACCCCCCGGGTAGAAACGTTCCTTCAAGCCTCCGTAAGCGTCAATTCGGCGGTCACGGAAAAACGGCCAATGGGTGCGGGTTTCCTCGATTTCATCAAACCGCGCCTCAGCCAACACGACTTGCTCGCAATCCGCCCCGGCCTCTGCCACCAGGCGTCCCATCGGATCCGCGACAAAACTGCGCCCCCAAAACTCCAAGCATCCGCCTCCCGCGGAACGTTCCAATCCCACCCGGTTGACAGCCGCGACATAACATCCGTTGGCAATGGCATGCGCCCGTTGGGTCATCTGCCAAGCTTCCAACTGAGCCCTGCCCAAGGCCGCTTTTTCCCTCGGATGCCAGCCAATGGCCGTGGGATAAAAGAGAATGTCCGCGCCCTGCATGGCCGCCAGCCGAGCTGCCTCGGGATACCATTGGTCCCAACAAATCAACACCCCCACCCGTCCATATTTCGTGTCCCAAACCCGAAAACCAAGATCTCCGGGGGTGAAATAAAATTTCTCATAAAAAAGCGGATCGTCGGGAATATGCATTTTGCGGTATTTTCCAAGATACCGTCCGTCCGCGTCAATCACCGCCGCGGTATTGTGATAAATCCCCCTCGCCCTCCGTTCAAAAAGCGGCGCAATCAACACCACCTTGAGCCGACGGGCAAGCCGGCCAAGCCGCTCGGTGGTCGGACCCGGCACAGGTTCGGCAAGCTGGAAACAGGCATAATCTTCCGCCTGGCAAAAGTATGGCGTGAGAAACAGCTCCTGCAGACAAATGATCTGCGCGCCATTCCCGGCCGCCCGGCGGATCATCACTTCCATTTTCGCCAGGTTCGCCTCCGGCTTGGACTCAGCCCGCGCCTGAATCAATCCGATCACCGCTCCATCCGCCCGGTTTTTTTTTGATTTTGCCGCCATGTCTATGAAAAAGGGATAAGGTTCAAGGTTTAAGGGATGAGAAATAAGGAGGCAAATGTTCCCGCACAATTTCAAGGTTGCCCCGCAATTGAACCATGCCGGAAAATAGCATCCCGAAAAAGACGGCGCAATTTTTTTGTGCTTCCTCTTTGCCTCGGGAGGAAGGGAACGTCTCATTAGTGTTTGGCTTGCGGAAATGCGCCGCCTGCGGTTAGGATGGCCCCCATGAAACGCCAGACTCCCTATCGCGGCTATCCCAACCGGACAGGACACTTCGGTCCGTACGGAGGCATGTTCGTGCCCGAAACCCTCATGACGCCGCTTCACCATCTGGCTGAAGAATACGACCGCGTCCGGCGAGATCCCGCATTTCAGAAAGAATTTGATTATTACCTTCGTGAATACGCCGGACGTCCCACCCCCCTCTATTTTGCGGAACGCCTCACCCGTGAACTTGGCGGAGCCAAAATTTATCTCAAACGCGAGGACTTGCTGCACACCGGCGCGCATAAAATCAACAATGCCCTAGGCCAGGTTCTGCTGGCCCGGCGGATGAAAAAACCGCGGGTCATCGCGGAAACCGGCGCCGGGCAGCACGGGGTGGCCACCGCAACCGTCGCCGCCATGTTCGGATTGGAATGCGTGGTTTACATGGGCGCGGTGGATGCCGAACGGCAGGCACTCAACGTTTACCGGATGAAACTGCTTGGGGCGGAAGTCCGCACGGTCAAAAGCGGACAGCAAACCCTCAAGGAAGCCATCAGCGAAGCCATGCGGGACTGGGTCACCAACGTGCGCACCACCCACTATATCCTGGGTTCGGCTCTTGGCTCGCATCCCTATCCGATGATGGTGCGGGATTTTCAGAGCGTTCTGGGAAAGGAAGCGCGGCAACAGATCCTGAAAAAGGAGGGCCGGCTGCCGGACCTCCTCACCGCCTGCGTGGGCGGAGGATCCAACGCCATCGGCCTCTTTTATCCTTTTGTCAATGACCGCTCGGTTCGCATGGTTGGCGTGGAAGCCGGCGGGATGAATCTGAAGAAGGGAAAACACGCGGCCCGTTTTGCCGGCGGCGTTCTCGGCGTCCTGCAAGGCACCCGCACGTTTGTATTGCAAGACCAGGACGGACAAATCGCCCTGACCCATTCGGTTTCCGCCGGACTCGATTATGCCGCCGTGGGCCCCGAACACAGCTGGCTGCGCGAACTGGGACGGGCCGAATACACCAGCGCCACCGATCAGGAAGCCTTGAACGGCTTCCAGACCTTAAGCCGCATCGAGGGCATCATCCCCGCGCTGGAGAGTTCGCATGCCATCGCCTACACGATTGCCCAAGCCCCCAAAATGAAGAAATCAAAAATCATGATCGTCAACCTCTCGGGCCGGGGCGACAAGGATGTGGTGGAAGCAAGCAAGCATATCAAACAGTTAGGTTGAAGGAAAACAGCCAGACCCTGATACTGTTGGGGCATTTTCAGCCTGACAAGCTTCGACCTCGGAAAAATCACTTCGGCGCCACCGGCACCGCATTCAACTCAATGGTGTTGGTTCCGCCCACCACCGCCTGCCCTTGGATCCGAACCCCCTGATTGATCAACTGGGTTGGAATCCGCGAATTGCCCCGGACGCCGGGTGTCACACTTTGATTCTGCCATGAACCATTGGTCAGCGGCATGATGTTGCCAAAAAAATCCACCGATTGATTCAGACTACGGTTGGTGCCACGAGCCCTGAAGCTCATGCCTTGCGCTTCATTTTGGGATTGCTGCCGTTCCATCCCGCGTTGCATGTTCGCAGTCTGCCGGTTTAATTGTTCCACCATGGCATTGGACCGCGCCTGGGCGTTTGAAATCATCTCCATCACCTGGGGCGGCAACCCCTGCAACATGTCGGGCGTGAATTCTCCCAGATCCCCCACATAAACCGACCCGTCCGGTTCACGAATCAAAATCCGGTTTCCAGTCTGCTCCACATGAAAGGAATCCAGCACCCCCGGTTGCGGAACAGAGCGGCTTCGCAACGGCATCGCATTCTGAAAAGCAACTGCGCTGGCATCCTCAGCTGGCATGACCACCGGCGTGGCAAACCCCTTGTTGTCAGCCAAGGCTTCCCTCGCCATAAGTCTGGCTTTGCGCGGCGAATTCGCCGGAACACCGCCACTCATGGCATCCAAGTCGGCGCTGGATACGATGGATTGGGGCTTTTCATCAACCCGTTCCTTTGCTTCGCCAAATATCGCACCCCTGGCATCCTCTTTTTTCAAACGCCGATCTTCCCCAATACAAGCCGGAGCAACGGATTCCGCCGCAACCGATGCGTCAGCCTGTTTTTGTCCAGCCACGACCTTCCCTTCGCTTCGGCTCAAAGCCGTCTCAGCGCTTTTCACGTTCATTGGCTCCGACCTGACTCCCGCAGGACGGATTTTGGCCCGACTTGCCGCAAACTCCCCTTCCGTCTGACGTTTTGCGGCCTCTTGGGTGGCTTGCATGTAAATCTGCAAAAAGGCGAAGCCCACCACCAATACCGCGGCACAGACCGTCCCCATGATTGCGGAACGCGTTGCCAGCCACGCCCAGATGCCGCTTCTCTCCGGACGCTCGTTCGTCCGGCTGGCATAGACCTTGGTCACCTCATTCTGGAGGAGATTCCTCATGGCCGAATGCAACGGGGGAGGATCACCTCCCTGCTCACGCCGTTTTTTGGCATAAGCCCGCAGCATCTGGTCCATCTTCTGGTTCAAAGGTTCATTCATAATTACCGTGACCAACCCATTAGACGGAAAAACCCGCCAATTCCTCCTTTCCAAACACTGTTTTTGCAATTTCCCCAAGCTTGTCCAGACACCGGCTCAACCGGGAACTGACCGTCTTGGCATTCAATCTCAACGCCAAGGCAATCTCCTCGTAACTGGCATCCCCAAAATAGCGAAGCTCGATTAACTCCCTGCAGGGATCCCCGATCTGTTGCAAGGTTTCCATGAGCATCCCCGTCCGTTCGCCGCCAAGCAAATTCTCATCAGGCGTGGGAGATCCACTGGGAGGATCAATGGTCAATCCAGTCTCGGCATCCTCGGCATGAATGGATACCGGCGCCTTGCCCCCGCCTCGTTTGACAGCGCACTGCTTTTCCAGATAATCCCGGGCCTTGTTGGAAGCAATCTGAAACAACCATGTCTGCAACTGACAATCTCCTTTGAAAGAAGTCAGATTTCGGATGGCTGAAACAAATGTCTCTTGACATATCTCTTCAACATCTTCCCACGTGAACCGATAGCCCAACTGATAGATAAACCGGGAGGTTGGAGCATAGTGCAAATCGAAAAGCTCATCCCAAGCGCGATTCTCCCCGCGCTGGCATCGTTCAATCAACGCTGTTTCCTCAGCAGAACTCATCCGGCATTCAATCTACCAATCCCATCGGCCAAACAGAAGCGAATTTCGGGCGCATCCCAACAAAATTTGATGGAGTTCCCCTTCACATTGGAATTTTTCAAGCAGCATGGGGCATTTCCTGGATTCTTCCGTCCAACCCAACATGAAACGCCTCTTTTTCCTTTGCCTGGGTCTGCTGGGATGCGCCGCCCATCTCTCCGCCGACGGTTTTATCATCATCGACCGGCCCCATCCTCCCATCCGTCCGCACCCCATGCCCATGCCTCCGGCGCGCCATGAATTTGCGCCGTTGGAAGTATCCCACCATCATGTCAACGTCAGGATCCGCAACCAGTTCGCCACCACGGAAGTGGACCAGGAATTTTACAATCCCAATCCCGCCCAACTGGAAGGCACCTATCTTTTCCCCATTCCCAAAGGCGCGCAAATCAACAAGTTCACCATGAACATCAACGGCAAACCGGTTGAGGCGGAGTTGCTGGCTGCGGACAAGGCGCGAAAAATCTATGAGGACATTGTGCGCACCATGAAGGACCCGGCCCTGATGGAATACGCTGGGCGGGATGTTTTCAAAGTCCGGATTTTCCCCATCGAAGCCAACGGGCGGAAAAAAATCACCATTTCCTACACTCAGTTGCTGGCCGCCGACTCGGGACTTGCCTCCTACATCTACCCGCTCAACACCGAAAAATTTTCATCCAAACCGCTCAAGAATGTGAGCGTAAAGGTGGACATGGAGACCCAGCGCCCTCTCAAAACCATCTATTCCCCCAGTCACAACGTGGAAATCAAACGGCAAGGCGCCAGACAAGCCACCATCGGTTTTGAAGCCTCCGACATCCGGCCCGACCAGGATTTCCAAATCGTTTATTCGGAAGAATCGGCGGATATCGGCATGAAACTGCTTTGTTTTCGCCAAAACAACGAGGACGGCTATTTTGTGCTGCTGGCCACCCCCGGGTTGGACGATGGAAAGAAGACCGTCATTCCCAAGGATGTGGTCTTTGTGCTCGACACCTCCGGTTCCATGGTCGGCGACAAATTGAAACAGGCAAAGAAAGCCCTGCTTTTTTGCGTGGAAAACCTGAACGAGGCGGACCGTTTCGAGATCGTCCGTTTCTCCACGGAAGCGGAATCGCTTTTCGGAAAACTGCAGGATAACAACGAAGGCAACCGGCAGAAAGCCGCCTCGTTCATCAACAACCTGAGGGCGATCGGCGGCACCGCCATCGAGGAAGCATTGGACAAGGCGCTGGCCGTCCGCCCGGAAAAAACCGGACGCCCCAGCGTCGTCATCTTCCTCACCGACGGCCAGCCCACCGTTGGCGTCACCAGCGAGGAGGAAATCCTCAAGGCCATCAAAAAACACAACGAAACCCGCGCCCGCGTCTTCTGCTTCGGAATCGGCAACGATGTGAACACCCATCTCCTCGACAAGATCACCGACGAAACCCGCGCGTTCAGCCAATACGTGCTGCCCACGGAGGACATCGAGGTGAAAGTATCCAATTTCTATAACAAAATCCGGGAACCCGTCCTGACCAATCCCACGCTGACCTTTGGGAGCGGCATCAAGGCGGTGAAAATGTATCCCTCACCCTTGCCCGATCTTTTCAAAGGCGAACAATTGGTTCTTGCCGGACGATATTCCGGCGCGGGACATGCGGCTGTGACCTTGGAAGGAACCGTCAACGGCGAAACCCGCCGCATCACCGACGAAGTGAGATTTCCCGAAAAAGCCACGGACCACGAGTTCATTCCCCGCCTGTGGGCCACCCGCCGGATTGGTTTTCTGCTCAATGAAGTGCGGTTGCGCGGCGACAACGCCGAACTGCGGGATGAAATCACCGAACTGGCCCGTCAATTCGGGATTGTCACGCCGTACACCGCCTTTTTGATCACCGAGGACGAAGGACGGCGCAATGTTCCCCTTGCCCGGCAATCCCTGCGCAGTTTTGCCGAGGACCACGACGCAAAGAAGGAAAGTTCCAATCTTCGCCGCGATTTTGCCGCCGCCAAATTCGGCGAACCAGCCCTTGCCAGCGCCCGATCCTCCATCCATCTCAACCAGGCCAATACCGTGGAGGAATCCCTCAGTTTCGCCAACGCCGAAGCCCAGCGCAATCTCGCGGCCAGCGCTCCCGCCGAAACCGCCAGCCGCATCGCGCAGTACACCCAACAAAACCGCTTCGTCAACGGCCGCGCCTTCTATCAAAACGGCAGCCAATGGGTGGACTCCAAAACACAGGCCGGACAATTCAAACAGCGCGTCCAAGTCGCCTTTGCCTCCCCCGAATACTTCGCGCTGGCGGAGAAACGCCCTGAAACCCGCTCATGGCTGGCCCTCGGCCGCAATGTCCAGTTCGTCCTCGACAACACCCTCTTTGAAGTGACGGATTGAAAAGAATCCCGCGCATCCTGTCCATCCATGTTAAATATGAGTTCCCTTTCGTTAAGCATCTATTGAAATTGAGTTTCTCTTGAGGACGCGTAAGATGCCAATCCATCGAAATGAAAAATGTCATCATCTATTCCGATGGCGCGTGCGAGGGCAACCCCGGTCCCGGCGGCTGGGCGGCGGTGCTGGTTTATGGAAAACATGCCAGGGAGATCAGCGGCGGCGAACCCGCCACCACCAACAACCGCATGGAACTGCAAGGCGCGCTCAGAGCGCTGGACGTGTTGAAGGAACCCTGCGACGTGGAATTCTGCACCGACTCCGAATACCTGCGTCAAGGCATCACCCAATGGGTCAAATCATGGAAAATCCGGGGCTGGCGGACCAGCGCCAAAACACCGGTTAAAAATGCCGATCTCTGGCAGGCGCTCGACCAAGCCGCGGCGCGGCATCGGATCACCTGGCATTGGGTCAAGGCTCACGCCGGCCACGCAAAAAATGAGCGTTGCGACGCCCTTGCCAAGGCTGAAATAACCAAGCTGCGGCGCCAGCATTCCCCCGCCCAACTGGCGGCATGCTTGAAGGATTTCCTTGCCCAAAAAACAGCGCCCACCGTTCCGACTCTGTTTTGAAAATCAGCAGCTAATTATTTCGTCTTGCTGCGCCTGCCTGCAGCCTGACAGTCTAACGAGGCTTCGCCTCAGACCGTCGAAGCCTCGCGATTCAAGATTCAAGATGGCTCCCCCTTGCACAAGGGGGAGAAAGAGGGGGTTGGTTGGCACGCTGAAATTTTGTTTTTTTAACAACGCATTTTCCTTTTCAAGGAATCTAGCCGCCTGTCCGACTACGCAAGGCTTTTCCGGGCGATCAGCTTTTTTTCGCAGATCAGTCCGCGGAAAAATCCATTTCTGCCGTCCCCGTCTGCTTGAGCAAGAACAAGACGAGAAACTCCGCGCCTTTCACCAACTCATCGAGCGGCAGTTGCTCTTGGTCGGAATGGGCATGGGTCAATTTTCCGGGGCCAACGGTCAGCACATTCAATCCGGGATATTCCGTGGCAAAAATGCGCGAATCGCATGAAACGGTCCACCCGGCCACCGGCTGCTCCTTCCACATGCCGCAGGCGCGCGCCGCGGCAATGGCGTTTCGCATGCTCACGGAATCCGGATCGCCGTCAAACGCCACATTATGCAGTTTGTCGTAGGTGACCTTCACCACATCGCCCCCCTTCTCCAACCGCCCCAGCCGCCGCAGATAAGTCTCCGCTCCGCGAGCCGCCGCCTGGCGCATGCGTTCCATCACATCCTTGATGGGATGCGTCGGCACAAACCCCTGGCCTCCCTCCAACTTGAGCGTTTCACCATGGGGTTTTCCTCCCAACTCCAATCGCATCGCCCCCTCCGCAAACGTCTCCATTTTGGCCCGGCAATAGACCAGGCTGCGTGTCATCCATGCCATCTTGGTGATCGCCCCGTCATTTTCCCGGATCGATCCCATATGCCCCGTGGAACCGTAAACCGTCACCACAAAACCATTGCCTTCCCGGCGCAAATCGTAGTGGCGCACCACCTTTGGCTTGCCCGTGCGCGGATCGTTCACCTTGGTCTTGTCCCCATAAATTCCGCAATAATCCGTCACCGCCACATCCAGACAATCCTTGATCAATTGTTCCACCTTGCCATTTGGGGCGCGGTCAAATCCGATGGTGAAACAAATCTCCCCGCAAATGCGGCTGGGATGTTCTCCAAAGGATCCCATCATTCCGTGGCAGGTCTGCACCGGACGCTGGGGAAAGAGAGGGTGAAAACTCTCGGTCCAGATGGCGCGCCCCTCCTTCTCCAATTCCTCAATCACAAACGCCGACATTTCAAACAGCGAAACCCCGGGCAACCTCAAATCGGCCCGATACCAGACCGCGCCGCGATTCGCCGGATGAATATTCAGGTCCGTGCATTCCCCCACAAGAATGGTGTCGTAGAGTTTCTTGAGATCCCGGTCCAGGGCCAGGGACAACGAACCGTTCCCGCCGGTCTCCTCCTCCACCACAAACATGCCCACCACATTTTTCTTCCACCGCAGCTTCTCCCGTGACATCAGGGATCGCAACACCTTGAACGCCCCCACGGTCGCCACCACCGCGCCCTTGTCGTCGCAAGCTCCGCGTCCATGCACAACATCCTTCTCCACACGGGGCGGAAAATAAGGCGCAACCACATCGACATGGCTGTTCACCGCCACCGACCGGCCATCCCCCTCGCCTGTGCCGGGCAACACGCACAATAAATTGCCGCGACCGGCATAGGTTTCGCGGGGGGACAATCCCTCCGGACGCTGCGGGGTCTTGGTGAAATGCAACAATGAATAGTTGGGATTCCCAGTCATCTCCGGATTGATCGGATGCCGGCGCAATTCCATCCCCTCAAACGCCAGGGGCTTGAGCTCCCGCTCAAGAATGGCAAAGGCTTTGTCCTCCGCCGTTCGCATGACGCTCACATCGGGATTGGGCGTGGTGTCAATCCGGCAAAGTTCCACCAGCAAATCGCAAAGGTAACGCCGGAACTCCGGCGCGCGCGTCAGATTAAAAATATCTTGAATTTTCATGTTGCAATAGGTTTTTAGTCTGAAGGCTGAAGACTGTTAGGGATCGAATCCTGCACAAAACGCGAAGAGGTCGGTCTTCGCTCGTGTCCCCTCCGTTGTCATTGCGAGTCCGCTTGACGGACGACCCGCCTGCGTGGACGAACCCACTTCGGCGCGGCAAGAGCAATCTCGCGGCGGGGATTGCTTCGTCGCCCACTTTGCCTGCCGTGGCTTCTCGCAATGACATTGAGGGCAACATCTTACACTCATGGGCTCCCGCACCGCTTGCAGGCGCGGAACATTTTTCCGCAATTTTGAATTTTGAATCTTTAATTTTTAATCGCGAAGCTTCACCGCTCGCTGGCTTGGGGTGAAGCTTCGCCGGAATCAATCCAGCGTTTCCCCGCACACTTCCTCCAAAACCCCCAGCCCTTCCAAAATGGCATCGCGGGTGATGGTCAGCGGCGGAGCGATTTTGATGCACCCCCCGCCCAATCCCACGGGAGCAAACATCAACAGGCCGCGCTGGAAACATTTCTCATTGATCTTCAACGCCATCTCGCCATCCGGCTCCCTGGTCCCCGGCTTGACGATTAACAAACCGCCCACCAAGCCGCGGCAAAATGCCACGCCAATCCGGTTGGAATGTTTCTTCCGGAGCCGATCCAACCCCTCCTTCAGCACCGCTCCAAGCCTGGCCGAGTTCCGGACAAGCTTTTCCTTTGCCAAAATCTTCAGGTTGGCAATGGCGGCTGCCACGGGCAACGGACTGGCCGAATGGGTGCTCGTCATGGACCCCGGCGCGTACAAATCCATGATCTCGGGACGTCCGATCACCGCCGAAATCGGCAGGCTGGAGGAAATTCCCTTGCCGCAGCAGATCAAATCCGGCGTCAAATCATAATGTTCAAAGGTCCAGAACTTCCCTGTGCGGCCAAAACCGGCCTGCACCTCGTCCATGATCAACACCACGTCATGCTGCCTGCACCAACGTCCCAATCGGCGGGCATATTCGGCGGGCAGAAAATTGGGGCCGATGCCCTGATAACTTTCGGTGATCACCCCCGCCACATCCCCGGGTTTTACCCCCTGCCTGGCAAGCGTCTCCAGGAAAAGCTCGAACCGGACATCCTCATTCCGGAAACCATCCGGAAAAGGAACCTGCACAAACCCCGGCGCCAGCTTCACCATCCACTCCTTGAGGGCGGGAATGCCGCCCGCCATCTGGGCGCCAAAAGTGCGTCCATGAAAAGCGCCGGTGAAGGAAACAATCACATGCTTGCGCGGCCCGTATTTTTTCACTCCATACGTGCGGGCCAGCTTGATCGAACACTCTGTCGCCTCGCTCCCCGTGGACAACAAAAACACCTTGTTGACTCCCTTGGGGGCAACCCTGGCCAGCGCCTCGCAAAGCTCCGCCCGTTCCTCATGCGAGAAAACGTAGGTGGCCAGCAATGGACGGTTCACCAGTTCCTTGACGCTTTGAATGATCTCCCGGCGGCCATGACCCGCATTGGAAACCAGCACACAACTCGACCAATCCAGCCACTTGTTGCCCCATCGGTCATGGACATAAAAATCCTCCGCCTTGTGCCAGATGATGGGAGGTTGGCCGGACATGCTGATCGGTTCGTATTTCGCCAGCTTTTTGAAAATGGGAATGGATTGCGGCGCTGGAATCGAGGTCACGATCCGCCGGTGCTTCGTGTGAACCTTGGGAACCCTGACAGGAGTGAGGCAGTACTTGTGTCCAGAGACAGTTTTTTTGGCTGAATGGCTCTTGCGCGCTATCGTTGACATATGATGTTCCTTTAAAAAATCCTAAATCGTGTTGGTATGGATTCAGCATAAAACCAGCCTGACGTTTTGTCAAACAAAAAGCTTACACGTGTTTGGATGAATGAATTGTCTTTCCAAAATAAGGATTACCTTCAAAAAAAGTCCCCCCATGGCGGTCCAGAAGCACCACCCCATCAATGCCTCATATCGGGCAACAAAGCTTCCGCCCGCGCGTCAAAATGCGGCGCAAGCCCGTTGACTGCCACCATGGCGCTTTCCTGTTGGGGAATCACATCCAACTCAACCATCACCGGTTTCGGACAAAGGGATGCCGCTGCCTCCGAAGCTGGCGACAGGATCAATTTCACGCGCGTCCGGCGAATCAACTGCCTGGTCTGTTGAGCAGCCATAAACATCACGTTGCTGGTTCGCAACCGCTCAAAAATGGCATGAATGAATGGCATGCTGGCCTGGGGATCGGAATTCATCATGTCGGCCAGTTCCTGGCGGGTCAGCTTCCGCGCCGAAGTTTTCTCCACCGCCACCACATGCGCGGAACGCGGAGCATCCTCGAAAAGCGCCATTTCCCCAACCACCTCCCCGGCGGAAATAATTCCCAACACATGCTGCTCCCCCGCCTCATCCAAAACAATTTTGACACTGCCCGATTCAATCACAAACGCGTGCGACTCAACGTCGCCCTGGCGGATCAAAAAATGGCCGGCTTCGAAGATCATGCGGTCCCGGACGCTAACGGGTGGGGGAATCCATCTGGTGAATCCGGGAGGCGCGGGCATCAAACAATTCACCAATGGAATCATCGACATAAATGTCCAGCAACCGCCACCGGTCGCCGGGACGGTAGTAGGAAAACCGCCAGCGCAATGGAAAATTCTCCGACCAGCTCAGGCAGACAATTTGCAGCAGGCTTGTCCCCACCCGGCGCTGTTCCACCACCTCGAATCCCAGAATCGGCCCATACGTGTTGATGGCGTCGCGCGTCTGTTTTTTCAGGCCTTTGACGTCATCATCCCGCCCCTTGATCCTGGTGTTGGCCAAAATCAGGACGTAAGCCTCGTCAATCTTGTCCTGCTTGAGCAGATTGAAAAAAGCGGTGAGACTCTTCTGAATCTCCTCGGGCGGCGGCGGCGGCGCGGCCCGCCCCTCCGTCGCCAAGCCGGGGGAAAGACACCATCCAAGAACCAGAAAAATCAGGGCGTTTCTCATAATCATGATATTTAGAAAATTCAAAAAAGACATGAAAGCGAAATCGCGAAGGAATTCCCGTTTCCCATCCGCCCCTGGATTTCCGCAGCCGCGGGAATCCCTCTCGATCCGGCTAGTTTGGAAGCTCGGGAAGAAAACGGTTTTTCAGGCGCTCGTCATAATTGTAAAGCACATATCCAGGCATGCCCATGTTGCGGCAAAGATTGATCTGGTTGTTGAGCTGCCGGGGCTGGTTCAACATATAGGAGCCAAGACCGCAATAAACCGGAACCCCGTTGCCGGCCAGACCGCGCTGCTCTTCCAGCCAGTCCTCCAACCGATCCTCATCCGAGGTGTAGTTCATGGGCACCACAAAATCCAAATACCCAAGCTTCATCCATCGCACCCAGTCCTGGGCGTAGTCACGCCTGCCAACATCCGGAGAATGCCAGACCGCCGCGGACACCTTGGCCTTGGGATTGGCCGCCTTCACCGCATGACTGATCTCTCCCACAAGCGAAGTAAGCAGTTCGGTGCGAAATTCATGGTACTCGTCCCGCAAGGAACCGCTGACCACATCCGCAGGCCAGCGTTTCACCTTGATCTTCTGCGACCGTTCAAAACGGGCGCGGGACGTGGCGCTGAAGTCCACCGACGGACTGAAATAACGGACGTAATCCAACTGAACCCCGTCCAGCGGATACTTGGACACAAGCTCAGCCGCCGCCCTGCGTTCCAGGGAACGATTGATCTCGCAGGCGGGAGTCCTCACCGGCACATTGTATGTCGGGCGGATGGCGCGCCCCTTGGGATCGCGCATCACTTCGCCTTTTTTGATCGCATTTTTGACGGCGGAAGCGGGAGCGTAATGCATCATGAAACACACGTGCCAGGCATGGACCTTGATCCCGTGTCTGCGCCCCGCATCGGCATAGGCCCGCGCATAATCGATCCTGGTGTCCGGCGCCTTGGGCAGGACACTGCTCGGATAATAAGCCGCCCCGGCCGAACTCAGGCGCACAAACACTGCGTTCATCCCGGCCTTCTTCAGGTCGCTCATCACCTCCTCGGGATCGTAACGCCGCGGATCATAAATCCACGCCCCCCTGAATTCATTCGCCGGAGCCGCTGCGAGGGAGGCCGCCGCCGTCTTCCGGGAACCGCCGCTGGCGGAACGTGTGGTCTCGCACCCGGCCAGCCAAAGAATGAGCGGCAAGGCAAGAAGGGTTTGAAGAAAAAACAAGGAGGATCTGGAAGGCTTCATAAGGAAGGACTAATTACAAGACCACACTCACCCACAAGCCTTGGATTTGTCAATAAAAAAAAGACCTGTCTGGCATTCGCGTAAAGCCGGTGTCTTGGGGGGAAGGAAACTTGAATTGTACTTTTCCCCTGTTTTGATAGCGTCATGCCTGATGTCAAACAAGCTGATGAATTCCCCACGCAGCCAAGCCGTCCTGATTCCGCTCTTTGCCGCCGTTCTATTGCTAACGTGCATGAATGTCTTTTACATCAACATCCGGATCAGCAATCCCTGGCCCAACTCGGCGTGGGAACCCGTGATTCTCTTGGATTCCTGGCGAATGGTCCACCCGCCCGCCCATCCGATTTATTCAATGGAGTCGCCCTCTCCGTTGACCTATGGGCCAATGAAGGCATGGACACTGGGCCAGGCATTCAAATTCACAGGGCCGAATCTCTGGATGGGACGTTTCTTTTCCCTCGGCTCAGCGCTGCTGGCAACGGGGATCCTGGCCTGGGTTTGGACACGCAAGCGGGCGCCCCTTTTTTTCATTCCGGCCTGGTGCTTTCTCATGACGGGGAACTTGGTCTGCAAAAACTATTACGTGGATGCGCGCCCGGACATGGAGGCCATTCTTTTCTCGGTCTTGGGCATCCTCGCTTTTTACCGGGGGTGCGAACGCGGGAAACACGCTTTTTGCCTCCTTGGAACGGTCTGCCTGGTCATTGGCTTTTTCTACAAACAAACGGCCGCAATCTGGGCGGCGGTCCCTCTGGTCGTTGTGGTCCTCGAATGGAACCGGACGGTTCTCAAGAGAAAACTGCTTTTCGCCGCTTTTCCCTTGCTGGTCTTCTTTCTCCTGCTGATCGGAATGAAGCTGGCGCTGCCCGACCTCTATCGTCACATGATCGAGGCTGCTTCCAATCACAAAACCAAGCCCCTGAACTTCCTGGCTCGCGTCAGCCATGTAATGCTCTATTCGCCGCCGCTTATCGCAACCCTTTTCTGCTGGCTGACAGCGGACGGTTTTCCCTGGTTGAAGGACTCCCGTCTGAAATGGCTGATCGCCTCCGCCATCGTGGGTGTTCCTGCCTGCACTTATTTCGCCTCGGGCGGAGGAGGAGATCTCAACTCTCTCATTCCCGTCTGGCTGATCTTCGCATCATTTTGCGTCCATTCGATTGATTCATTCCGCGGTGTTCTGGCCCAGGAAACGGTTTCCTTCAAAAGGCGGATGGCAACGAGCTGTTTTTTGGCACTGCTCCTGATGGCGCCAGCAGGCGGACACATGCTGAGTCTGATCAGTTGGACCTGCCTGACCCACGGCGATGAACATTACAGCAGCGCGATCGAGTGCGCCAAAGCTCTGCCGGGGCGGGTGATCTGCCCTCAGGATCCGGGCGTTGTCTTTTTTGCCAAGGGGTATGCCGGGCGGTCCGTTTACGCCGAGTTGGATCAACGCTTCACCAAAGGGGAGTGGCCAAACGAAGTTCCGCAGTGCGTGATCGATGAGGTCCGCCAGGCCGACTGGGTGATTTCAGTGGAGAGCGGCTTTGGCGCCAGCGGAATGATTTCCGGCCTGCTGGCCGAATTAAAATTCCAAGCGGTCCGTTTCCCCGATCTGGATGGTTCCGTTTACCGCGTGTGGAGAAGAACCGGAAAATGAGGACAATGGGCGGCCATGCCGCAGCCGGCGAGCGGAGGCCGGTGGAGGCAAGGGGATTCGAACCCCTGACGGCGACTTCCCCCTCTGAGCGAATCGCGTTTCACTCTGGGACGACCTCCGACAAACGCCCACAAACTGCCACGACGTTTATGTAATTGTTTATGCACGCCACGGGAAAGAGTCGCCCCCGTCGACGTTTATGTAAACTGTTATGCACGGCGGTGGAAGAACGGCTGATCGGATTCGATCTTGATCATCGCCCATTGAGAGATGATGGGTTCAAATTGGCGTTGAACGGAAGGGATAGCAAGGGCAGGATGCCGGGGCAATCTACCATCGAGAAATGGACTATCGGATTGTTGCCATGAACTTTCGTGATTCTATCTGCAAACATCTGGCCGAGTACAAAGTCATTAATCTTGGCATCACAGAGGACGGGATTTTCCGCTATCGAACGCGGGATGTCCCCAAAGCCCACATCCTTCCTCATCGTCATCGAAGACTCAATATCCTGGACGAGTACCGAGGGAGTTTCTATTCGTCCGACGACTATAAGAAGATCGAAGCCCAACGCAAATTCCACCGGTGCTTCCATCATCTGAATTCGTCGCAGGCACTGTGCATCAATCTCTTCTACCCATTAATGGCAGAAAGTGGGCTAGGTCTAGTGGCAAACTTCATCGGCATCGAGTCAGCGTTCGATCTTCAGGCCTACTTTGAGCAAGAATCCGATATGGAAAAAGCAGGGCGCCTAACCCATTTCGACTTTTACATGCGGCATTCAGGTGGAAACGAGGTGTTTTTTGAGGTCAAATATACGGAATGTAAATTTGCGAGAGTTGCAGCGGACGCTGGGCACAAGGACAAGTTCCAGAGAGTCTATCGTCCGCTCGTAGAGAAGTCGGCATTCCTGTGCAAGGAGTGTCGGAAGGAATCGGTTTTCCTGGAGAATTACCAGATTCTTCGCAATCTCGTCCATTTGAAGCCAACGTCTCACGTCGTGTTTTTGTTCCCGTCGGCAAATACAAGTCTTAAAAGCGAGGCCGTTGAGGCGTATAAAAACCTTTTGACAGACGCAGGGAGAGAACGTGCTAGAATAATCTATTTGGAAAATATAGTTTCTTATTTTGAGGCCGAATGTCGTATTGGTCCTTTAGCGGTCTACTATCCCATGTTCCGAAGAAAGTACCTGCCCCCTTGGTTAGTGCGACCTGAGGCTGACGGAGCTCACCCGTTGCCATCTCCGCTCTGAGGATTCCTTCACCACTGATCAACGTGCAAATCTCCTCCCATAGTTGCTGATTGAGAAAAAATAGAAATGACAATCCTCTACTCATCTCTTGAGGTGCGAAGGGCCATCGAAAGGCTGTTCGCCAATCATGATACTGAGCGCGTTGCAATCACTGCATTTGTCGGGGATGGAGCAGAGTCCTACCTTCCTCACCCCAAAGGGCTTCGCCTTATCTGTTGGCCTAAGGTCGGCAGCACGAACCCGAAGGTACTTCAATCCCTTTATAGACGTGGCGCACTAATAGAATTCGTCAATTTGCTGCACATGAAGGTTTACTGGGCTCACGAAATGGGGGCTGTGGTAGCCTCAGCCAACCTGACATCGAATGCCTTGGGGGCTGGTGATTTGAAGGAATGCGGTGTCTTTTTGAAGCCAGGAGAACTGGATATTCACCGCCTCATCGGGTCACTCAAAAGAATACCTTATTCTCAGGGGATAGGAGCCCTCGTCAAAGGACATAAGGAATTTCGCAACCAACTGAATATGCATGCTTCATCGTATCGTGATTTTTCAGAATGGTTTGCGCTCCCACGTCGGGAAAGATGGAGGATCGCTGTCTGGACCAGCTTTGCAAAACACTTCTCGATGGAGGCCTTGAGGGAGGCAAGATCGTTGCGCGGCAAGAGTCCTGAGTCCAGCGTGTGGTGCTATCAAGAAGATGAATTGCGTGCCGACGAGTGGGTTTTGTGTGTGCGCGTCAATCGGCGGGGTTCTCCTTTGTCTTTCGAATGGTTCATGCCCGAAAAGGTTGTGGAGTCTTCGAGAGCGGTGCGCGAGAATACCAACCTCAAGTACGAAGTGATTCAACTCTCCCCTTTGCGCTAACAACCAGATTCAAGGCGGCTTTTAAGGAGGCGGTAAAGGAAGTTTGTGACGGCAAGCTCGATCACCGTATTCCCTCAAACCTTCCCAACAGGAAATTGCTCGATATGATTAATTCTTTCTATAGCAAAGCTTGAAGCATTTCGTGACGGTCGGTTTTCATGCCAATCAATTTTGCGTCCTAGAACCTTCGCTCTCGATTGAATCGACCACAACTGGACCCGCCCTGCACGGGCGAGTTTTCGATGGATCAGCGAGACGAGACTGAGGATGTCTAAGGCGTCTTGCTCTGAAATTGGTCAATAGATATTCTCGACGTGTGCGTTGGATTTCACTTAACACGTCTCCCTCATGCTTCCATTGTCACAGTTAGACGCGTATCACACTGTTGCGTGAACCATGCGGAGTGAGTACCCATTCCGGACAAGAAGGGTCCGGTAGATACTGTCCGTCCACTACGAACTGGTACTGGTGTTCGCCGGCTTCCAGGGTTAGACGCTTTGTCCACGCCTTGCTTCCCTCCTTGGGTTTATCCATATTTTGAGGTTTCCAATTATTGAAATCCCCGACTAATGTTACGCTCTCACTATCACTGTTAAAGGTGAAGTCATGGGGAACAGGTAATCGCAGTCCGAGCTGCGCCAGCTTGGATTTGACCTCGCGCTCTTTTGCGAAAAAGAGGAGGGCTTCGAAGCGATGGAGAGCCCCCCCACGAACAAACGATGCTAATAGAAACAACAAGGCTAAGACGAACAATACCCCGAATTGCAGAGGGGGAGGTCCTAAGGAATACATCCATCCATCCCATGTAAATGGCCAGAACAGAGCACGCTGTATGGAGCCCAAGTGTTGTAGGGCGAAATAGAACGATGCACAGTAAAGGGCCTCAGCAGTCATCAAGGTTAAAGTGCCTTCTGCATGTTCGATATGTAAGGTGTCCCTCTGAACCTGTGGGATAACTGTTTCCTCGCGACGGAGTATGTGGTACGCGATTATGCGGGAAGCGCATCTCACTTGAACCCTCTTGCGAAGCCACCATGTCGGACTAATTGGTGCGCCATCTCCTTCCGACGGTTTGAATGTTCTCCGCGTCTCCCCTATCCACATAAAAAAACAAAGTACGAGGTGGTGGATCGGAACAAACAAGCATCTGTGGATGGCATAAAAACCGATTCCTCCAGTCAGTAACAGAGGTAGAGATAATTGCCACGGCAGTGCGGTGACAGTACGCCAAGTGGTCGGGGCGAGATGGGGCATCAGCATCGCGACCAAGAAGCCTCCATAGGAATATCGGAGGAGGCGGGACAGTTCCTTGGTTAACGCTTCATGCCATGAGGAACAATCGGATGCCATACGAGTGGGTAGTTAAAAACGTCTACCCCACCGACTGTGGAGTGAAGGATGGAATGGGTCAAGTAGAGTTTGGGAAGACTCCGTGACGGAATTCCCGCCCTTTTGTAATCGGCAAAGCGTCATGAGAAGGCAAGTTTGATTCAGTCGGGAACCAGCCCCGCCGTGGACTGGAAAGTTCGTTGCGTTTTTCGACCGGGATGTCCCAGCCGGCGTTCTTCGAAACCTGCTGCCGCCAATTTCCTAATGTCCCTTGGGAAGAAGTCTGTTTTAGGCAGGTCTCATCCCGTACAGGTCAGTTTGTGGTCAACTGCGTACAAGGAGGATCGGCCACCGTTGACGATGCTGGCGCACACGTCACGTCCGGCAGGCGGTCGATGGCACCGCGCAGGGCCTCGGGTCCCAGGTGGGTGTACTGCCGGCTCACCACCTCCGAGTCGTGCCCGATGATCTCGCGGGCGATCACGTCGCTGGCGCCGGCGGCCTTCAGCAGCGTCGTGGCCGAGTGCCTGAGCGAGTGGAAGCTCAGCGGGCTGAGCACGCGAGGGCCATCCCGCCCGTCCCCGTCCGCCCCCTTGTGGTGCGACCGCACCGGTGCCAGTCCGGCGGGTGCCAGCACCCTGTCGTGGAAGAGCGTCGATACGGTGCCGGTGCGCGCCGTGGCGAACTTGGGGAAGATCGGCTCGGTCGCATCGGCGGGGACCGGGAGGCTGCGGAGGTGTTGTTCCAACGGCATTGCCATCGGGATGATCATCCGTCGTCCCGTCTTCCGTGTCAGGAACGAGACCGTCCGTTCTTTGAAGTCGATCTGGTCCCACGTCATTCGCATGACGTCGCCGAGGCGCTGGCCGGTGTACAGACCCAGCGTGACGAGGGTCCTGAAGGGAGTGTCGCCACAGGCTTGGAGCAGGCGCTCCAGCTCTGGCACGGTGAATCCCCGCCGCCTCGACTCGCGCTGCTGCTGCTTGATGATCCCGACGACGCGCGCCGGATTGTTGGTCGCCAGGCCGTGCTCGATGGCCATGTTGAAGCAGGCGCGGATGGTCTTCACGCTGTAGTTGGCCGTGCCGGCCGACAACTCCCTCGCCTGCGCGTCCCGGAACTCGATGATGGTTTTCGGATCAATGAGGGCGATGTCCTTGTCCGCCCTTGGCCCGAGGAACTTCAGGAAGCGCCGCGCCACGGTCTGGTAACGGAGCGCGGTGGTCCTCGCCGCCTCGAGCATCTTGGCCTTGCACCACATCTGAAAGCACTCCCTCACCGTGTTGACGGGCATGGGCGAGCGGTGCGCGATCAGGTACAGGTCCTGGACGGTCCTCGCCACCACGCCCCTGGCCGCCTCGGGCGTCAACTTGCCCGCGCGCGCCAGGAGCGTCACCTGCTCCCAGCCTCGGGCGATCTCCTCGGCCTGGCGCCGGTCGGCGGTCCGGGTGCTCCGGAAGTGCCTCCTCCCGTCCGGTCCGCGGAATGCCGCGATCCAGAACTTGGAGGAGCGGTTGCGGTGGAGTGATGCCATGCTCGTTCCTTGTGGGTCGTTTCGTTTGCCTCGCTGATCCGAATTGTGCGGTCAGTACTCCGGTTCATTGAAGTCGAACGGACCGCCAGCGACCGTCGCGACGGGTCCCTCCTCAGGGGTGTCGGCATCAGGCACCGTGACCGGCACGGCGGCAGGGTCCAGCGGATCGAACTTGTAGGACTTGGTCGTCCGGATGCCGTGGCCCTGACGGATCTCATCCTCCTCGATGCGGGTGACTTGGACGCGATCCACGGTCACGGTGTCGGAATCGCCGAAGCACAGCTTCAGCCTGCGCCCGATCATCTGGCACGCGTTCGCCTCAAACTTCTCATCGCTCATGGCCCGCATCCGGTCGGTGCCGGGGATCTCGAGTCCGGTCTGTTCGCAGATCCCAACCAATTCGCTGCTCTTCAGCCACTTGCCCCGGCGCCTCTGCTTCTCAACCGCGAGCGCCAGTTTGCGGAGCCAGGTCAGCGACGGGTTGGTCATCCTCTGGCGCACCTCCTCGTATCCATCGAGCAGGGGCGGCAGGCCCAGGAGATTCTGGACGATCCAGTCCAGTACCTGGCAGGCGGGACGGAAGTCGTGGCGGGCCTCGTCCGTCCGGGGCTGCCGCGCGTCCCACCACGCCTTGACGAGCGAGAAGATCGCCCCCAGGTAGCGGCCCCGGTTGGCGCGCACGTGGGCGATGAGGTCCCCCTCGTCGAATCGCCGGAAGGAGTAGCCGATGGGCTGCTTCAGGATGCGGATGCAGAGCACGCGATTCGCCAGGTCGTACGTCAACTCGGCCTCGTTGCTGGTGCCGAAGAGCACCACCCGCCGCGTCTCGATGCTGACCGGGGGACTGTACGGCACCCGCGCCACGAAGAGCGACTCGGTCAGGAAGCTCTCGAGGAACTGGCTGTCGAACTTCCCTCGCAGGTTGTCGAAGCTGACAAGCGCATAGCCGCGTATCAGGCAGTGGCCGAAGTCCTCGGCAATGCTCCCGACCCCTCCCATCCTGGGCCGCAGCGAGATCGTCGCCGGTTCATGGTTGTAGACGGTGGTCGTGAGCCTGAAGCCGTAGCCCTTGCCCGCCTGGGACGCGTTGGCCTCCCAGAGGAACATCGGCGGGCGGCCCCCGAACCTCTCGATGATGCCGCCGTGGACGAGGGCCGGCGCGAGCAGTGAGGCTGCGGCGCGCGACCGATCCGCGTCGGTGGCGAAGCGATAGTCCGCCAGGAGTTCCAGGAATGTCTCCCTGGCCTCGCTGGAAGGCACGATCTCCGGCGCCTGGCCGAACGCCATCACCCGGCTCTCCGGATCGTACTGGACCACTGTGTCGAGGTTGCCGTTGGGACGCACCACCAGCACCGGACAGGGCGAGAGGAGCACGATCTCACGGAAGCCTCCCTGGAACTGCGGGGCCTCCATGATGGCCTTCGCCATGTCCGAGGTCAGCAGGGCCGGGGTGAGCGTCACGTTCCCCTCCCTGTCCTTCGTGTATCGGTGGAGGCTGGCGTGTTCCTCGGCCAGCGACCGGAGCCGCACGTCCCGGACGGGTTCCAGCGAGTGCTTGCCCCCTTGGGTGACGAGTTGGGAGGCGGCCTTCCCCTTCACGAAGAGGTTGTCCGCCCTCCCCAGTGCCTCACCCAAGTCACTGGCGGTGTCGATGATCCTGATCCCTTCGGTGCTGTCCGGGAGCAGGACGATGGGCTTCCGACTGTCCCTCTTCCGGCGGGAGAGCATCTCCTTCCAGGGGCGGAGGGGCTGTAGCTCGGCGCGATCCTGCGGACCGCTCTCCTGTGGGCTGCTCGAGCCGTTGGGTTGGTTAGCGGAGCCGGTGACTTCAGTCATCGCGGCTCTTCCGTCTTGTGTTTGTACTGGCATAAATTTTCTCTGGTGTCGGTCTGCGCTCACGCGATCGGTTTCCAAGAGGGGTTGAGATTGAGGTAGAGGAGGCGCTGGAGCCCGTCGCCGGTCGCGCCGATGGTCCGGCGCGCGCCGGGGAGGCGGCTCAGCCGACTCGGATTCCTGTTCGCGGGATCGATCCCGAACGGGACCAGGTAGCGGTAGATGTCGGAGACCTTCGCCTGGTAGAGGTTCAGGTCTTTGGCATCGACTCGCAGCCAGGCGTGGAGCGACTTGCCGCCGCTAGTGATGATCGCAGCGATGGGCAGCTTGACCCGCGCCAGGAAGGCGAGTTGGAGATCCAGCGGGATGGAGTCGAACTCCACCATGGCGTATCGGAAGTTGGCGACGTTGGAGTTGGCGATCCCCCTCCCGTCCAGTGGATTGATCCGGACCCAGGTGCCGGCATCGCCCTGGGGGACTCCATTCCGTCGCTCCATTCCGAGCGTCCACTCCGCTCTCCGCCTCACGATGCCGTACTTGGGGCACGGTCTCCCGTCTGGCCCAACCCTGAAGTGCCAGACCAGGTTGATCCACTCGTCGGGTTTGAAGAGTTCCCGCAGGAAGGTCACGGCCTGGCCCATCGGATCGCCATCCACCCTGCATGGCGAGCGCTCCCGAACTTCGTCCTCCACACACTTGAACTCACCGATGAATTTCCTGATGTTCCGGACTGCCTCGTCAGGTGCGATTCGGGGAAGCTTGGACCGTTGGAGCTTGTTGTCGGAAGATGGATTGGGTGATAGGTCGTACTTGGCAATACCCTCAATGACAGCCCAAATTTCCTCATCGGGAACGGGGTTGGGACCGTCCGCGTCGTAGTTGGGGCGCAGCAGGCCGAAGATCTCCTTGGGCGCGAAGCCCCTCGCTGTGAGCGCGACCGTGATCTTCACGATCTGGTGGTGCCGCTCGCCGTGAGTCTCCGGATTATCGAGTTCCTCTTGGGTGGAGGATGGAATCCGGCGATCCCTCACGATGGGTCGGCAGACGTTGGGTGGGATGATGTCCATGGATCAGACTCCGGTGCGCAGGTTTTCGGTGAGGTATCGCCGGACTGATTCGACGTGGATCAGTCGGACGCCGTTCTTGCAGCCGGCCTTCCGGTACAGGAATGACCGGATCTTGCCGTTGCGGATCAATTCATAGACCATGAATTTAGAGAGTGAGAAGATTCGCTTCAGGTCGGCCACCCGGGCGAATTCACATCCCACCTGCGAGGGGTCGCCGGCCCGGATGGGCTCCGTGGTCCATGCGCCGTCGCGGTTGTTCTCTGTCTGATGTTCTCTCATTGTCTTCTGGTATTGTGGTTTGGGGGTGGCGGGATTGGCCCGCCACCCCCGTGGGTTACGGTTGGTTATGCCTCCAGACTTTCATCGGAGGCGGTCGTCACTGCCTCGGCCGGCTGCGGCGGGGCTTCACGGCTGCCGCACTCCTCGTAGACCCGGTCGATGATGGACCGGAACTTCTCCTGCGCCTCTGCCGGGATGTCCTCACGTCCCGCCTTGTCGAAGGCCGACTTGACGAACGTGAAGTAGAAGCTCCGGGAGTTGTGCCGGTGCCCCCTCCGCAGTTCGATGGGCAGTGAGGCCAATCGCTCCCTGGCGCCTGCCACGAACTCCTCCGCCTCCTCCCTGGTGGGCGGGTTCCCGCCGCAGGACCTGGCGACGAACTCGATGGCCTCGCCCGCCAGCCCATTCGACACCTGGAAGGCATCGAAGTTGAGCAGCGGGAGCGGGTGCCGGCGCTGGCCCTTGCGGATCATCTTGCCGATGACCGCCGTCGCCCCATCCACCACCTGCTGCTCCTTGCGTTGGTTGCTTCCACCGTCCGCCGGCGCTGTCGCCGGGGCGGATGTGGAACCGTTGCTGTCTGCTGCGATGACTTTATTAGTCATGGCTTTTCTCTCTCTTCTAATCTCGCGTCCCCCCGTCCAGCCCCCGCCTGATGGGCGGGTGTGAAGCCAGCGGGCGATACGGAGAGTGGTCGCGGCCGTAGCCGCAAATTGTTGTTGATTCATTCGTCGTTGGGGGCTGGCAGGATTGGACTGCCAGCCCCCAGTCGGTCGTCCACGTTGCGATCACACGTGGTCAGCAGCGCAGTCCTGAGCCTTGCGGACGAATGCCAGAGTCCGTTCCAACTCATCGCGCAGCCACTGCCGCACGAACTGCCTCTCAGCGGGTTCTCCGATGAGGCAGTCCGCGCACTCCGCACGCGTCTGCTGCATCGCATCAAACACGCGTTGCCACAGCCGCATGTCGGCATCCCAGATGACAGCCATGGCTTCCGGGTTGCGGATTCCGCCGTCCATCACCACGCCGGCGGTTCCTTTGTCTGGCCTTGCTTTCTTCATCTTCTCTTCTCCTTCTCGCTTCGGTTTTGCGCCGCACCCCCATCCGTCCGGATGGGGATCGAGCGCTTGTTGGTTAAATCCTCGTTGGGCTTCACCTTGCAGAAAGGGCCGGCAGGGGTGACCTGCCGGCCCTTTCGCTCGGTGGGGTTGCCTCCCGTCTCTGGAGGGAGTTAGTTGAGGTTCAGGCGGCTCATGCGGCTCAGATGGATCTCCAGGCGCTCCGCTATCTTGCGCTGTTCACGTTTCACTGCGTTCCGCACACGTTGTTCTTCGGTTAACGTGCGGAGGGTGGGGACGGTGCCCCACATGCGCTGTTGGTCCGCATATCTGATGTGTGGATCCTTGCATGTGTTCACTTTTATCACCTCCTTTCTTTGTTTGGGTTCTGCGTCGTACCCCCATCCGTGCGGATGGAAGTCGAGCGCTTGTTGGTTAAATTTTGTTGGCGGTATCCTTTTCATTTCCTATGTGCGGGATGTTTGAAGTTTCTTGAGCTGGATCATTTGGCAGGTGGAGAACCGGAACCTCCGGCGGAGGCCCTTCCGACGGGTCCCAGTCCTCCAAACTGGTGATTCACCGAGTGGCGCTCGGTGATCCCTGACGCATTCGACTGCGAAATGGGTGACGGCGAGGGGGCATCCCCCGTGTGCAGTCCTCGCGAGAGCGGGTCGGAATCCCACGTTACCCCCCGAGAAGGATCGAGTGGGCGCGCGCCCCGGATAGAAGCCACGCCGCCCCCCTGTGTGGCCCGGGAGTTGGGGGTCGGTCGCGATGCGCAACGGCATGGGGCGCGCTTGCCACCTTGCGGACAAAACGAATCCCGCAAGTTGGAGTGTGCGGCATCCCGTTAATTTCTTAGGCCTAATCATACGTCGCCAATAAAACAGATTTCCTCGGCGCGGCCTTTTTCCTTGGACACCCTCCCTCCAATGTGGTGATATGAGTCCCAGAAATCCATGGGACGCAAAGGATCAGATCACGAAAGTGGTGACAACGGCGACAGACGCCATACCTGTCCCCATTGCGGGAAGGAGGGAGATTGGCCGGAGAGGCCCTTCAAGGGGGGCGGTGACGGAAAGTATCGTCGGATGTTCCTCTGCCCGGACGGCCACCAAGAATCCGTTTTATTGGATGAGCACTGCGTTTTTTGTGGGCGCGAGGCCTGCCAGAACGGGAAATACCCGTCGGGCGGACGGGTCTACCAAAAGTACTGGTGCAAGCCGTGCGACGAGCAGTGGATGCAGATCGATGGGGGCAAGTCCAAACTATCCCTCCTGGATCGCTATCCGCTCACGGAGTCCTGTCGCTATTCATCCCGCATCGCAGATGACGACGCGCTCTGCGCCATCACCCTCCTCGTAATGGGATTGTCCGTGGAGGAGATCGCGAGGAAGGGGCGGCTGAAATCGAAGGCCACCGTCGGGAAGCTGATCAAGTGGCTCCGTCGGCGAAGCAAGGACGCGAGGTTCATAAAGGAAATTCGCCAGCGCCTGGTAGAACGGGCCAAGGTTCGGCAGTACCCGCTCGATGACGTCGAGGGAAGGATAATGCGCGCAATCCAATCACAGGATCTGAATCGGGAGAGGAATCCTGTGAGTGACAGAATTCGCGAGGGCTTCAGAAAGATCAATGAAATGGCCGGCGCGATAGATGTTGACCCTCAGAACAAGGCGGCATGCGACTGGTCTGCGGGGTGGCATAGAGAAATAACCCGTCTGGAGAAGATGGTGTTGGGGGCCGTGACTCTCCCCAGCCGTCGGACCATCCGTCGCCCGATCTCTGACCCCATCGCGCCGGAAATCCTCAACCGAGTCGCGGGCAAGGCCGCCTTCGAGGCCAAGGAGGCGCTTGCATCTGCGGGCAAGGTGGCCGCAGCGCGGCTCGCGCGCCGCCTAGGGTTGAAGCGTCGCGTCGCTCAACGAATGGAAATACGGGACGGCGGCGACCGACGCTGAGCTGCCCGATTCCATCCTTGTCCGGAGCGCATCCCTCCGGCAGAATTCACCGCATGGCCTCGGCAAATCGCAACAGGAAAGCCGCTCCTCCCCACGTCCTCCTGGAGCAGGGGCAGGTCGCGGTGATCAATCTCATCAACCTGGGAAGGTGGGCGTTGTACCGCCGGGGGAAACGGAAGACGGCGCGAACCGTGTGGTGCAATGGCGAGCGGATCGCCGCCCAGTTGGCCGTCTCGCTGGTCGAGGGGTGCCCCTTCATGGGATTGGCCCTCCCTAGGAAGATCACGCTCCCGCTCCTGATCGCCACTGCCAATTTTTCGGAGGATGCTGACGACAACGAGTCCGTGGCCAGGACGAAGGAGTGCGTGAGGGCGGCAACTCGCGGTCTCGGCATTCGCGGAAAGCAGGGGAGGCGAGTGCTCGATACGATCAAGGTTCGCGGGTTGCGCATGGGCGATTCAGAGAATCCGTGGTGGATCCACTCCATGCTCAGGGGGGTCGAGGATGGAGATTTGGCAGAGCCCGTGCGATGGGCAAAGGAGAAAACCACGAGGGCAAAAACCAAGGACCCCGAGACCGGGATAGTCAAGGCGGCAAGTTGGGCAGAGATCAGCAGGTACATGGAGAGGATAAATCCTGAAGTCCTCATCGTGGACACGTTGTCACTTCTCCGCCGGATGACGGATGGCCCCGAGTTCGTAACGAAAGCCGAGACGCGCAGGGCGCTCAGGAAGCTCGATCAGGCCATCGCCCCCGACTTCACCAATAGGGGGACCGCTCAACTCTCGCGCGCCACCGTGATCTTCCACCACCTCTCGATGGAGAAGTCTCGCTACATGCCGATCATCAAGGGCGAGGATCGCGAGTGGCGGGGAGGGTACCAGGCGATCCGCGAGGACGGCGGCACCGTCATCGATCACGTCATCACCGCGATCTCATCCGAGAGGGATGACGACAGCTTCCTCGTCCTCTACGAGCGCAAGCACTCGGAGGAAGTGCCTCCCAAGCTGGGGACAGAGGGACGCGAGTGGGTAAGGCCGAAGCGGAGCCCCAAGCCCTCCGAGAGGCGCCGGCGGGGCGAGCCTGCAGGTTGCGGACTCGAGAGTTTCATCATGCGGTACAACCCATCTACCCGCTGCTTTGAGTTCGATCCTAGCGCCGACGTCGAGGAGTGGTGCAGAGAAGAACTGACGAGGGCGAAGCGGAGCGCGGCCACCCCGGAACAGGTTGCGGAGATCATCGCTGCAAGCAAGTCGCAGAGAATGAAGAGGGCCGAACTCAGGGACAGGCTCGAAAGGAAGTTTAATATCGCCCCTCGTACGGCCTACGACGCGATTACTCGCGCCCTGGAGGTGGGGGCCATCCGTGTGGGGGCTGATGGCCTGCTCGAGGTGGGCGGTCGCGCCGTGCGGATGGTGATCCGCGACGAGGAGTTCCCGGGATCCAGTCCGGCCACGCCGCGTCAGAGGGTGCGGAGGCGTAAGGAGCGGGGGGTGCGGCATCACCGTTACCGGGGACGGGAGCTGGCCGAACTCGTCCGTCGCGCCCTCCACGCGTCGCACTTTAGGGGGCCGAGCAACGAGTGCGGGTACAGGCGCGAAAGGGTGCTCATCAAGAGCGCCCACCGCAACAGGCCCAAGGTGACGGTCTCGCGCTGGGCCTTGGATCGGAGCAGGGTCAAGAAGATCATCGGCTACTTTGAAATCGCCCCTGACACCTTTGAGATGATCGCGCTCCCCGTCGAAAGATTGACGCGGGGTGACTATTGGAGGGCCTCGGATGGGCGCGGAGTGGAAATTCCCAAGGGAGTGTTCAAGAGGAAGGGAAAAACGATCCGTCGCAAGTGGGCCGTGCCGCAGTTCCCCTGATGGGGGCCTGAGGCCGCCCCCTATATAGATAGCGCACACGGGCATCGCAGCGAAGTGTCCGGGAGCGAGGGAGGCAATCCCCACCCCCATCCCTTGGGGAATTTCAACATGGGTGCATGGGTGATAGTGGTGACAGGGGTAGGCGAGACTTCGATGGAAAAATTCCCCGCTTTCGTGCCCTCCACCTCCAAGATATATGACGCGGGTACGCGGGTGACATGGGTAGAATGTCTCCCACCCCCATACCCCTGTCACCCACACACCTCTGTTGGGATTCTCTATGCCTTGGGGATCACTTCTTTGGGGACTCGACCGTCGGGAACCGATACCCGTACCGCCAGCCATCATCGTCGGGGACGGCGGCGAACCCGTGGGCTGATGAAAATTGGAATCCACCCGGCACCGGGGTCGTCGCGTTACCACCGCCCACCCCTCCCGGCTCGCCCCACCCTCCAGCGCCCGTCTTCCTGCCGATGGAAACTGCCGCAAGCCTATCCGCATCAAGCGACCTTTCTCCACGCTTTCAGAATCATCAACAAACTCCGCTTTCATGAAAAATTCCGAATTTGCAACCAAAACAAGTAGTCCCTCAGAGGGAAGAAACCCGAAAAACACCCCGAATCACGCTTTTTTGAGGTTGAAACGAGACCTGATAGCGTGGGTCTACCTTCTGTCCACGAAGTAGAATTCCACGCGACCATTGTCCTTGATCAGGACGCTCTCCTGCTGGAAGACGAGGCAGACCTCAGTGGCCAGGTCGACGAGCTGCCGACAGTCGATGAAGAGAATCTCGATGGCGAGGGACCTCTCGTCAAATACCTTGTCCGAATTGGACACGTAGCGCCCCCGGAAGTAGTTTCCGATGGAGTAGCCTCCGACACCGACGCCGGAGCGCTTGACCAGCCAGTCGCCCTTGGCCCTGTGGGTCAGTCGGTTCTTCAAACTTTCCCACCACTGCCTCAGCCTCTTGGTGAAGGCGCTCGCGTCCTGGACCGTGGCGTTCACGTCCATGGAGAAGATGATGATCCCTCCCGCCTCGTTCCTCTTCAGCGTTCGGCTGTTCGCCTCGAGGAGGGGACTGCTAGCGCGGAGGACGTACCGGTTCGCCCACCTCATGTCGAAGGTATCCTCCGCGAGTCGGCATCGGAATTCCGTGCCACCCAACCGCTCTTCGATCAAATTCCTCGCTCTCATTCCTCGCAATTAACCGTAGCGCGCTCTTGGTACCACGCTGACAAAAATTGGTGCCCTTGCGGGCATCGTGAGTCGCATGTCACCTCCTTCTCGCGCTTTCCCTTGTTCACAAAAGGGGTGTTAAATCTCCTGGGGCAAAAACGTGGCCCTTTGGGGTGTTCACAAAACCTTCGTTTGATGGACGAGGCCGTAACGCCGACGACGCGACGGATTTGTGGCAGGTCAGGTCCTCCTGAAGATTCTACCGTCCACCCTCCAGCGGTCGTCCTCCTGTCGATGGAAGCGGCGCAACCGCCTGGCCGCATCAGATGCGTGGACAGGCTCAACCTCCATCGTCAGGACGCGCTCGCGCAGCGCGTCGAGTGCGGGGATGAGCCCCTTGGTCCACGGGCGGCGGTAGATCACTTGGGACATGTAGGTCTCAGCGACAAATTCGCCCGCCAGCTTCAGGCTCGAATCGGTCCCCGAGAACGGACGCCACTTTTCTTGGATGCACCAAGGCAGGTATCGCGGACTGACCATCGCAGCAGCGCTCTCGACGGCGCTGCGAGGGACCATGTCGAGCTGCTTGGCGAGCATTTCAATCTCGCGGTACATGACCTGCGTCAGGAAGTGGACGCTCTCGTGGTGGATCGTATCTTGAAGTGGATCGCTGTGGAAACCGTACAACACGGCATTGAGGCGGCCCGTGGACGCATCGCTGTAGAATTCCACCACGTTCGTGTCCTCGTTGTACCTTGCGCCGCAGAACTCGTCCGTCCTACCAAGCAGGTAGATCATTCCAGTGTATCGCTGGAGGATGGGGGAGATCCGACGGCACTCCTTGAACGTCCGCAGCCACTCGCGGGCGTCGGCCAGGTTGCAGGCGGGCATCAGGATGACGATGTACTCGATGTTGTCTCGGACGCGACAGGCGTGGCACCAGCCCCGCGCATCCTCATTGAACCGGAACCTGTCGCCCTCGATGAGGCGGGGCTTGCCGTCGTCGGGTCCGATTGGGGAGACATCATTCATCGGTGTCAGTCAATCGGTTCCGGGGGATCGAATGGCAAGCCAAAATACTCGAACACCTCCCCGGTGCGCCAGTAGGTCTCGCGCTCCGACATCCCCGCCCGCTCGCACATGAGGTTCATGTGCGGGAAGTCCCCGGCGACAGTGTACAGGAGTTCCAGTGGGTCGCACCGCACCAGTACACTCGGCTCCGCGTCCACCTTGAGGACGGCGAGGGTCTGGATGCAGCAGAATGTCATCGCCTTCAGGCTGCCGACCTCGCTGAGGTTGCAGAAGTACAGCCAGTACGGCCACGCCTCGTGGAAGGCCGAGTAGAATCGCCTCACTTCGGGGATGGAGTGGACCTCGCGGGGGTCGTCGTCGTAGCCCTCGACGCAGAAGACCATGCTGCCGAGCATCGCTCGGAGCGGCTTCCCCACTGGCAGGACCTCCGTCCCGTAGCGGCGCAGGAAGTCGGTGAAGTCAACGGCCCCCACGCTCTGCTGGCTGAACTGGTAGACGATCAGGTCGCGGTTCATCGGTGCGCCTCCACGGGGTGATGTGGGCAGAGCTTGCAGACCATTCCCGTCGATACGCCACACTCGGCAGCCACATCGCGGATGGTCCTGCCCGTGGTACGCAGTTGGCGGATCTTCGCGATCAATTCAAGGGGGATTGCCGGTCGCCCCAGTCGCTTCCCATTTCGTCGCACCCGTTCGAGACCGGCCTTCGTCCTCTCGGAGATTCGGATTCGCTCCTGCTTGGCGATGCAGGCCAGGATCGCCAGCACCGCGTCCTTGAACACCCCGAGGGAATCGAGGTATGGCTCGGAGAAGGATCGGAAACCAACACCCCACGACTGGAGCCGATTCAGGTAGTCCAGGGTCTGACTCACGCCCTCGCGCGACAGGCGATCCAGCGACCAGAACAGGAGCAGGTCGAATTTTCGTTGGCTGGCATCCCTCATCATTTTGGAAAATTCGGGTCGAGACGATCCCGACTTGGCCCCACTGATGCCGTGGTCGATGTATTCGGCCGCCGTGGTCCACTCCTGGCGGGCGGCGAATTCCCGTAGCTGGCTCAACTGGTTCTCGGTCTCCTGCCGATCCGTCGAGACGCGGGAGTAGATTCCAACCCGGAGCTTGGCCTTGTTCATAAAACCGTCGATTGGTGAACGTTCCCTTTTCATCATTTTCCCAGGGAGGACCTCAGAGGGGGCCTTTTGTGAACGGGGCTTTTGCGTCGTCATGGTATTCCCATCGTGGTCAGTCCCGATTCAAATGGGGATCACTTTGTCGCGATACCCGATCTTCCAATTCGCAGAGGTAGTGGAAGGTGTGCAGCCGACGCTCGACGTCATCGCGGTGCGCCGGCTCGATTTCCCTGCCCACGAGCCAGTCGCGCGCCTGATCCAGCAGCGGCCAGACCCCCCTCCGCCAGCTCAGGCCGTAGATTTTCTGCGTGACGTACACCTCTGTCAGGAACTCATCGACGAGCCGTCTGGTCGGGCAGAGCTGCGGCCTGGACTGCCAGCGACGGACGAGCCATGGCAAGTAGAACTCGTCGATGCAGTGGGCCATCGTCCAGACGGCTTGAACGCGGCGATTGGATTGGAGGTCGTGGACCAGTGCCATGAGCGCCCGCTTGTATTGGCCGCAGAGGAAGTGGCCGGCCTCATGGTGGATGGTATCCCGCAGGGGATTAGTGAAGGGGTCCCCGTTCACGGCGCGGAGCCGCCCCCTCCCGTCGCTGAAGAATTCGACGGTCCCCTCGGTGGCCTCGTAGCGGGCGAGGGTGCGCTCGCGCGGCCTGCCCAGGATGTAGATCATGCCGGTGAAGCGCTGGATTGCCGGATTGACCTGCCGGCACTCCTTGAAGGTCTTCAGCCAGTCGTCGGCGTCCGCCAAGTCGCACTCGGGCCTCAGGACCACCGTGTACTCGATCCCGGATGTGCTGCGGCGGTCGTGACGCCAGCCCCGCGCGACCGCGTCGAACGCGAAGGTGTCGCCATCAAAAACTCTCGGCTCCCCGTCGTCCGGTCCGATTGGTGCGGCGTCATCCATTGGCGAATCCGATTTGATGTTTCCGACTGCCCGACTGCTCCGTCAGGGCGCGGCTGGCGAGGTTGTACACCTCTGCCAGCGTGTATTCGCGGGATTCGGGGAGGTTGGAGCCCAGCGATTCGGCCAGCCGCTGGGATTCCTTGCGGGACAGGGGCCTGAACTCGCGCATCGCCATGAGGCGACCGGGGCGCTTGATGGCGGGGTCGATGGCGTCCAGTTCGCTGTTGATTGTGCAGATGACGTGGATCTTGAGGTAGTCCCCGAGCAGTCCGTCCGCGATGTTGAGCAGGGTCGCCACGGCACCGCGATTGTCCTGGTCGCGCGGCATGAGAAGCGTCTCGGCATCCTCCAGGACGACCACCTGGCGCTGGCCGGGATGCAACTTCCTCTCTCTGTTCCAGTGGTCGATGAACTCGGGAGAAGATAGCCAGTAGAATTCCTTCAGCGGCAGGAAGTGGAAGCGGTGCGAGCCGTGCAGCCTCCGGATGAGGTGGCGGATGAAGAAGGTCTTGCCGGTGCCCGGCTCCCCGCGCAGGATCGAGAGGCCGTGTTTCTTGGACCTGAGCAGCAGGAGGAAGTTCTGCGCCCACGCGGAGAAGTCCCCGCCGTAGTGGAGTGCCAGGTCCTGGGTGCCGGCATCGTCGGGCAGTGGCACCGGCTCGACCTCGTCCAGGCCCCCGTACTTGACCTTCAGCAGGAAGTAGCTGGGCGCTGCCCCGTCGTCGGGGATGGCATAGTTCTTCCGAATCCAATCGAGGTGTTCCTTCGCCGCCTCGGGCGTGGGTGCGTGGGCGACCACTCGCGCCTTCCCTCCCCGGATGAATTCGCGCGACTCGGGATTGGAGGAAAACCTGACGTAGGTGAACACGCCTCCAAATCGAAATAGAAGGCAGCCCCACTCCCAGTCCTCTGGATCGTCGCCGTCATTCAGGAGGCGCGAGTCGGAGCGGACGATCTTGTCGGCGTGCTCCCGGCACAGTCTCTCCAGGTCGATCCGCTCGGAGGCCGTGGCGCGGTGGAACGGCCTCCCGCCGAAGTGCGCCTGCACCGGGTAGATGAAGTCGAACTTCTCCAGGGACGAGTCGAGGTCGGGTGGGACGCCGGTGGCGTGGCCGTTGATCCGACGCCTGCGGCGACCGAGCAGTCGGCTGATGGACGGCTCCCGGAATAGGTCAAGGATGGTCGGCATGGTGCCTCTCCGTCTGTAGCGCCTGCCGCTGGAGGTCCCTCAATCTGCGCAGTTCCCTCCGGGCCTCTCCCAAGGACTCGTGAAAGGTCGTCGCTCGCCACTCCCCCCTGCCGTCGAACGTCACGACCTGGTACTGCCCGTCGCGCAACTGGCACGGACAGCAATGCGGCACGATGAATGAACTGGATCTCATGCCCCGACTGTAGCCGGAGTCGGGGGCGGCGTTGACTGGCGCCCGCCAGGGGCTCAGCCCCACCGATCCCGGACGTACTCCATGAATTCCTTCAGATCCCTCCTGTGGTGCACCAGCCAGTCCAGGACGAAGTCGCTCTGCGCGCGGGTCATCCTCGTGGGGCGGGCGATGACCCACTGGCCCTTGGTCAGCTTGAACCACCCGCCCTCGTCCAGGTGGCAATCCTTCTTGGCGCGCTCCCTGCGACAACTGCCCTCGCTGTTCTGCTCGCACCACTCGCAGTGGAGGTTGGCCTCCTTCAACGGATGGAATCGCCCATCGAGGTCCAGCCAGCCGTTCTGGTGGTCGAGCTTGGTGGTCTTCTTCTTTTCTCTCTTGTCGTCGGATTCTTGCATGGCGGCGTCATGGAGATTATGCACCATTTTCAACCTTCCTCCAAGGACGTCGGGAAGTGTCCCATCTCCCGCAGCAATTCGATGGCCTCGGCCTGGTCCTTGGCGTAGAGACGCCCTTTCTTCACGGCACCCCCGCTGTCGTGGACGGTGTACTCGAAGGGGCGCTTTCCCTCAATGGACTTCTCTCCATCGTCAGCCAGCCTGTTCAGGACGTCGTCGCTCACCTCCCCATCAAGCTCAAACGGGTCCACATCTCTTTCAATCGACGGCACGTAGGGCCTGAGTTCCCAAGCTTGCCTGACCGAGTTCAAGTATCCGTGCCACCTCTTGAAATCTTCTTCGGTGAACCCGCACCCATCGAGGTGCTCGATCCACTTCGCGATGTGCTGTTGTCGGTCGGAGGCCATCCCCTCGGCGGTGACCATCCGCCAGTAGAGACGGTAGCCCGCGAAGTCGAAGATTTCCCTGAATCCGAGTGCCTTGGCGTCGGCATCGGCCTGGAAAAACTCGCGCTTGCGCTGTGCCTTCACCGAGTCGGGGCAACTGGCCGCCGGGCTACTGACGATGAAGACGGTCTCATCCGCCTCCGGGCTGTCCCTCATGGGCGACTTGGTCCACTCATCCCCGACGATCCCATTCCGGCGGATGTCGGCGGCGTACCGACTCCCCGGCTTCACCATGCAGTCGACCAGCAGCCTGAACGAATTGGGATTCGCCCGGTAGCACCGCGACAGGTGGCGAACCTGCAACGCGGCCAGGATGAGCCTGAACGCGATCCAGATCGCGAGGGTGGACCAGAAGGCGACGACACTGCAACTGGCGAGGAACCCGACGATGCACGCCAGGATCACCCCACTGACCAAGGCATTCCATAACAGGGAGGCGAGGGACGGACGCGACCAGATGGGCGCCCTGAAGCCGTGTGTCGCGTCGGGATCGGAGAAGCCCGCGTTCGGGTTGCCCCTCCAGAAGCTACGGATTCCCTCAAGGACCAGGTAGAGCCAGGACAAGGCCACGACAATGGACCACGCGGCGTCCCACACGGAGCCGATGAGGTCGATCTTGACGGGTCGCTCGGACATGGGATTTCACTTGTCTGGCAGTTCGTCGGCGATCTTCTTGCCGACCTCGTCCCACGTGCGCTTCTCCATCTTGACGAGTTGGCGCTGCTTCAACTCGCGCACCAGGTTGTCCAGGACTGGATCCCCTTCCACGGCATCGGAGAGGGAGCGATTGTTGTACCGCTCGATGACCTCGCGGACCGTCACGAGGCTCAGCGAGTAGGTGAACTGCTTCTTGGGGATGACCGAGACGAGGGGTAGATCGTTGAGGATCACCACATGGAAGAAACCCATCAGGAATGCAACGGCCACCGCCCCCACGCCGAGGACGATCCACTTCCTCGGAAATCCCGCCCTGGTGGTCGTCGTTGAAACCACAGTGGCGGGGGAAACTTCCACGAGATCCATGATCCCCGAGAGGGGCAGCCACTCGGGCTGTCCCTCCTGCCAGTAGAGCGCCTCGGAAGTGATCGAGCCGGACCTCCACATGCCCTGGAGTTGGGCAATCGTCAAGGGGCCGCGCTGCTCGCTGCCGACGCAGAGGTAGTAGGGCGACTGAGGGGACGAGAGGTGCACCACCGTCTTCGGTCTGAGCGCCTCATCTGCCCGCTCCCTGAGCGTCTTGGAACGATAGTAGAGGTACAGGGGGACCCCCACGATCCACATGACGAGGCAGAGCAGGAACCAGGCCAGCGCGCCGTTGAGGAAGGTGTAGGTGCCCTTGGGGTCGGTGGGGATCTTCTTCATGGAGGCATCGACGGCCACCCAAACGGATGATCCCACCACGACGACTGCCGCGAGGAGGGTGATGGTTGGATTCATGGTGAAAAAATGTGTTGAACGTCACGCCGACTGTAGTCGGGAGGCGGCGCCTCGTTGACCGAAGGTGCCTCTGCTGTCGGGAGAGGCATGGGCACGCCACTTCGGCACGTGCCCATGCCCCCGTAGGTTCGACGGCAGGCGGGTTCAGGCCCTGCGGACCGGCGGCTTGGGCGCCGGCTTGGCGGGCAGCCTTGGGGCCGGCTTCGAGGGCGGCACGTAGATGACCTTGCCCCGGAATCCCTTGCTGCCTCCCTTGGTGGGCGCGTTGCCGCCGGCGAGGGACGTCCCCGCAACGGCGACGACCAACGCTGAGGCGATGAGCAGTTTCTTCATGTCTTCATCCTTTGGTTGGTGGTTGTGTGATCGCGTCTGACCACGGCGGCCAGGCGACGGTTGCGAGTATAGTATAGCACCGGTGCTATGTAAACATCTTATTGCATGTGTTCTATATTGAGGATGACTGACAAGGACATCCTCAAGGCGCTCGGACGGAACATTCGAAACGCACGGCTGCGGGCCGGCCTCACGCTCGAGTGCGTGGCCGAGATGGTCGGTTGCCACTGGACGACCGTCGCCTACATCGAGGCGGGACGCCATCCGTTCCAGGTCACCAAGCTCGTGCGCCTGGCCCGTTGCCTGAAGGTCAGTTCCGACCGCTTCCTGGAGGGCATCCCCGAGGAAGACCCCCGCCGGCTGAGTCGCATTGCCAAGGCGCTCGCCCGAAGGCACCGCCTCCCGAAGTCCCAGGCCAAGCGACGGTAGGCCGCCCGAAATTCAGGTCCATCTGGCGGCGGGAAGGGGCGTCGAAAAATAGTCGTGTACGGGCGGGACCCGACGACCCAGAGTCGCCCGCCATGAACAAGTACACTGTCGTGCTCCTATTCACGCAACGCTCGCAGGCCGCCGTGACGGTCGAGGCGGTAGACGAGAAGGCCGCCTACCGAAAGGGTATGGCTGTCAATCCCCTCAGCATCAAGGAGTGGAGGCCGCTCAAGGGATACACGGACGTGGTCCGCATCCGCCAGGTCAACGAATCCGCACCCGTCAAGAAGCCCCGTCGGAAATCCGTCGGGCGCGGCGGGTGAATTTCCGCCCCAACGGACGGGGATTTCGGAAGCGCTTCAGGCCAATCCGTCAACGGTGACGGGCTGTGCAGCTACAGTCAGGCCGAAAGGAGACCCTATGAAAACCAAGAACCACCCGAAGAAACAATCCAGCAACAAGTCCAAGGCGCGGGCGAAGTCCGCTGCCAAGACACCCGTCGAGAGTCCCGTCGCTCCGAAAGCGGACTCGGCGGGCACTGCGACGGACAAACCTGCTGCCGCGCCTGAAAAGGCCCGCGAGATCGCCGTCGACGGTGACGCCTGCAAGCTCCAGAGGCAGTTGGCGGCGTTCATCCAGCGCCGGTGCGAGGGCAGCAGCGTGGGGGCAGTCGGCAAGGAGATCGGCGTGAGCCACACGACCATGTTCTACCTCCTGCGGGGACAGGGCAATATCCGCCTGCGCCTGCTGGAGCAGATCGTGGATCGGCTGAAGGTCGGACTGAAGGACGTCTTCCCCGGTCAGTGAGGGGGGCGAAGGGCGCACCGGCACCTCGCGGTTTTGGGGTGCCGGTGCCCCTCACTGCACCTTCCGTCGGATTGCCTCCTGCATGAGGATGACGACCGTAGCAACCTCGTCAGCAGATGGGGGATGTCCGGGCCTCCGCTGTTCCAGGAACTTCCTTACCAGTGGACGGGTGACCCCCATTGTGCGGGTGACGCGCTCCGTTCCGAGGAAGCCAACGATCTCCCGCCAGAGCGTTCCGTAGCGGCTGAGAGCTTGGAAGGGAGTCAGGCCACAACACACTTGGAGGAAGTACGGCACCCACTCGGCCCAGTGCTCGTCGGGGAGACGATGGGCGGCCTGGATCGCGCGGAGAATCTGATGGGGAGTGCATCGCTCTGATTTCGCCATGACGGATCGCATGGCGTGTGCGGACGGATCCGTAAACGACGAAATTTCTCAGGTGGCTTTCCACCTGTGGCACGCGCAGGTCGGGCGGAAAGGCAAAAAGTCCCAAGCGCCAGCCGCGCACCGGCTTGGCACAGGAGCAGGTCCTCTGGACGGGAACAAGATGAGTGGGGTAGTAGCAGCGAAAATTCCCGTTTACAATTTAACCTTGACATCGTAACATTCAAATTGAACCTGGGTTCCGATTGGGAATCCGCCAACCCGCCACTACAGTATGCCAAAGTTCCTCGCCACCCTCTGCTTCACGCAACTCTCGAAGGCCACAGTCGCCATCACCGCCAGGGATGAGAGGGCGGCGACCCGGAAGGCCAACGAAGTCAATGCCGCCGACGTCGAAAACTGGGACCTATTCGATGGTCACGTGGACGTGGTATCCGTCGAGCGGGTCAAGGAAGATAAGAATGCTGGCGGAACGCGATGGAAATCCTCCCGTCGATCCAAAAGGAAAGGTGAGGAGTGAGAGACCTGTCAAAGATCACAGCCATGGACACCATTCACGAGGATGATGAGATGGCCGACAGGCTGGGCAGGGAGATCGTGGCAGTGCTCGGACTGCACCGTGACAGGGAGCACAGGGACCGGTACCAGACCGCGTGGGGAGCGAAGACTGCCGTGGGAATCGCGCGGACCGTGGTCCGAATCATCAGCGAAGGAAACACGTCCAAGTGAGCCAGTCCCACTTTCCATTCTACGAGGAATACCCGCCGTCCAGGTCGGGACGCAGTGCGGCTGGCTTGAAGGTCCGGGAGTCCGTCGGCGCAGTCTGTGATATTCCCGTCCATGATCGTCCCCGCGAGAGGTTGGAGCGACTGGGTACCGACAGCCTGACGGATGCCGAACTGCTGGCCGTCCTCTTGGGCTTCGGCGGGAGGTCGCGCTCTCCGCTGGACGTGGCCCACGACCTGTTGGAGTGCTGGGGCGGCATCGAGCAGATCGCCCGCCAGACGGTGGCCGAGATCGCCAGGGTCAGCGGCATCGGACGGGTGAGGGCCACAGTGATCAAGGCCGCCTTCGCGCTACAGGAACGCCTCTGCCGTCCGTCTGCCGACCGATCCCCGCTGGACCACCCCGGCAAGGTGTACGAGTTGATGCGGGGGCGGTTCGCCCTGCTCAGCGTCGAGGTCCTGTACGGCCTGGCGCTGGACTCCAAGCTGCGCCTGATCCGCGTCTACCCCGTCAGTTCCGGGCTGGTGAACCAGACCTTGGTCCACGCGAGGGAGGCGTTCCGCGAGGCCATTACTTCAGCCGGCGTGGCCCACCTCGTGTTGGCGCACAACCACCCGAGCGGGGATGCAAACCCGTCTGCCGACGATGTACGCATCACTCGCCAGATGCAGAGGGCGGGGCAGGCGCTCGGCATCCCGCTGATCGACCACGTGATCGTCGGGCGCCCGTCGCCGACCAATCCGTTGGGCTACGTGAGCCTGAAGCAGTCCGGCATCGTGGACTTCAATTTGGGATAGGCACAGCCAGCAGTTGGGAACGGACTTGAGATGACAAATAAAGAGGGGTACAATCCACACGTGTTTACCTGCATTGATCTTTTTTGCGGATGTGGCGGATTCAGCCTAGGCATGAAGCGGGCAAAGTTCTCGATTTTGGCCGCAATTGATTTCAATCAGGAAGCCATCACAGTTTTTCGCAAAAACTTCCCTGATGTCGCACAAGTCCTTCATAAAGATTTGACCCGTTTCCCGCCGAGAGAATTGGCAGGGCTCATCAACACCCAAAGAGTGGATGTCATTGTCGGCGGTCCTCCGTGTCAGGGGTTTTCAACGGTGCGCCAGAGAGATGGAGCAAACAATGGACCACGTTTGGTTGAGGATAAGCGTCGTCACCTCTACTTGGAATTTTTACGTTATGTTGAGTTCTTCCGTCCAAGAGTTTTTGTGATGGAGAACGTTCTTGGCATCAAATCAGCAGCAGGCGGCAAATACTTCACGCGGGTGCAGAAAGAGGCGAGAGTCATGGGCTACAGAGTCCATCCCCAAGTCGAAAAAGCATTCGATTTAGGTGTGCCGCAAAAACGGCAGCGCCAACTCATTATCGGTACCCGACTTGATCTGCCTGACTATTTTCCAAGCAAATTCAAACCGTCGCCTCGCGCAGTGGCATGGCCGACGCTCGGTGAAGCCATTGGCGACCTACCGCCACTCCGTGCGGGAAGTGGAGAGGAGGAGGCTGAATACGACATGGAACGGCGCAAAGCTCATATTGCGAAATTCAGCCATCACTATCTCTATAAAACGATCGAAGTCCAACGGGCGACCAAACTTACGGCGCACCGTGCTAGGCCGCACAGCGAACGTGATTTGAAAGATTTTAGCAAACTTCGTGAAGGCGAACATTGTGCCGAGGCCATCAGACGAGGTGAAACCTTCGATTTTCCCTATGACAAGGAAACCTTCAAGGATCGGTATACGCGTCAACACAGACTAGAGCCGTGCTCAACAATTGTAGCCCATCTAAGCAAAGATGGTCTGATGTTCATTCATCCGACGCAGAATCGTTCACTCACGCCCCGAGAAGCCGCACGCGTACAGAGTTTTCCTGATTGGTTTGAGTTTCCCGTGGCTCGAACGCATCAGTTTCGCATCATTGGCAATGCTGTGCCGCCACTCGTGGCTGAGGCGGTAGGATTGGCAGTAAAAGCTTATTTGGAAAAAACCATGAAAACCAACAAGCCCATTCATTTTGATTTGCAACCCTTGCCATCCGACCAAGATGAGGCGATCCAATGGTTGCTTGCGCTTGTGAAAGCTGCGGACAGCAAAACCCTTCGCAAAGTTTCCGCTACCGATTTCAAACGGGGCTGGTATTCCTTGGGTTTCCTCTATTCCGGACTTCATCCAGATAGCGCGCTGGAGCATGGCGCTGAATTGTCCAATGACGCTGAGGACGTTCCAGAAATCCGAAATATTGAGCCGCGTTTGCTTGCACCATATTACGTTCAAAGCGGGTGGCCGCTTCTCCTCACTCCGGTCGCACAGGAAGCGTGGCGGCGATACGAGGCAAAGGAATTAAAGGACGATGAGTTTTATTGCAGTGAGGCTGTCGTCGCCGGAATGTGTCATCGGAGTTCAGAACTGGCAGAGGAGGCAAGACGGGAACGCAACTTAATGGCCGTATGACCATCACGCATTCAACTGACCGTCTGCAACCGCTGAAGCTCGATCCTCGGATTGATTGGCTTCCCGCCATTGTCGTGCGTGGCGAAGGTCTGTTCTTTGAGTTTAATTTGGCGCAGATCGATCAGTGGTTGGCAGCAGAGCCCGAGGTTCAAAATCGGGTTTCAGAATTGAATCAACGCTGTAATTTAGGGCGCATCCAACGCGGACAGGAACAGCGCCCGATCAGCCCGAAATTTGTGATGATGCACACATTTGCACATGTCCTCATAAATCAGTTGAGTTTCGATTGTGGTTACGGCAGCGCCTCGTTGAGGGAGCGGATTTATTGTGATTCCAAAGACCATTCCAACCTCATGCAAGGAATCCTGATTTACACGGCTTCAGGCGATTCCGAAGGCACGATGGGCGGTTTGGTTCGTCAAGGACACCCCGGGCGTTTTCAAATGACAATGGTACGGGCAATGCGAAATGCCAGTTGGTGCTCCTCCGATCCTGTCTGCATCGAAAGCACGGGACAGGGTGCAGACAATGCCAATCTCGCCGCCTGTCACGGCTGCTGTTTGTTGCCTGAAACATCTTGCGAGGAAGGAAACAGGCTTCTTGATCGAGCATTGCTGATTGGAACACCGGAAAAACCGTCCTTGGGCTTCTTCAGCAAACTGCGAGATTCGAATGCCTGACATTTTCACCAAAGCCAAGAGATCCGATGTGATGTCCCGCATACGGGGGCGTGGCAACAAGGATACTGAGCTGGCACTGCTAACGCTGTTTCGCTCGTCTCGAATTTCAGGATGGCGGCGCCACTGTCCCCTTCCAGGCAGGCCAGATTTCGTGTTCCCGAAGCAGAAGCTGGCCGTCTTTGTCGATGGCTGTTTTTGGCACAAATGTCCCAGTCACTGCAAATTGCCCTCTGGTAATCGTCGGTTTTGGACGAAGAAACTCAGCGCCAACGCACGCAGGGATCGTAAGGTAAATCGAATCCTGAGAACAAAAGGATGGCGGGTAACCCGAATCTGGGAACATTCACTCAAAAAACAATCGACGGCATGCATCAGAAGAATCTTGCGCCTTTTGAGCCGCCATCAAGCGCTGACGAAGTCCAACCTGTAGCTCCCAAGATCCACCTCATCACAAATCGGATTTCCTTTTTATATTTCCGAAGGAGGGCGCTCATGCCATTGTCGGGACGGTGAATCTGACCCAAGAACAGCGAATCGCGAAGCACAAGGACTTCCTCAAAGCCAACTGGGAGTTGATCGCGGCTTTCGCCTGGGAACACTACCAGCAGAGGGGGCGGGGTGCCGTCTGCGTTGTGGAGGAGGATTTCGTCCACTCGAAACATCCCGCCTTCGCCCCCATCCGCTTCCACTACGTTGTCGAAAACAGCGAGGAGTTGAAGGCCATGGGTGGCTGGCCTGGCGACAAGGAGCAGAACTGGGTCAGGACCTACGATCCAGCCGTGCGGGTCGTGGTGCTGGTGATTCGGGATAACGGAGGGACCAGTGGATACCTCGCTGGCGGCCCCAAGTCCCCTCCCGAGGCATTTGCCAATCGAACGGCTGCGGGAAATTGAATGGACAGGGATTGGTTACCGCGACCGAGGAGGGGGGGAGACTGGCGACGGAAGTTTTGGATTTACATCCCTCCAAAAGAGCGGTTCAAAGACCGCCTGAAATCGATCATCCAACTCGAAATCTGTGTCGCAACTGTCGGCCCAATATCGCGGCGCTAGTTCCTCTCGGATTACACGCAACTCTGCTTCTGGAACCAAAATCTTCAGTGCCCCTATTTGATAAATCAAAACAATGGCAGTCCGAAGCTCATCATCAGTGAAATTCCTCTTGGACGTGTTAGGGTTAGCCCTCGGTGCTTGCTTTCTTTGAGGTAGCTCAAGCCAATGGCCGAATCCATCATTCATGACAGTGATGTCAAACAGTCGCCTCCCAAATACCAACTGGGAGGCAACAAGGTGATCGTGTGACGTCGGCTCCTTACTCTGTTCGCTCATGGAATCAATTCCCCTAGCAAAGGCCGTGTCCTTTCACAACACCATTTTATTCGGTTGGGCGAAGTTATCCCTCGTCCACTGACTGGAAAGTTCGCCACAATGCCGCCCCAGTTCCAAGGAGGGCAGCCGGCGCGATTTCGTCTACATTTTCAGGGTGAAGAGGTCAGAGTCATGGCTGTTGGTCCGGCGAGGGCCAGAAAGTCGTCCGGAGGGGCGCGCCGGGGACCGGGTTGGGGCCTTGGTGAGGGCTGGAGAGCGGCAAGGTCAGCCGCTCGCAGTAGGCAAGCTCGCGGTCGAGGTGCTGGCCGACGACACAGAAGAACTGGCCCAACCGCATCCTCTCGCCCGTGAAGTTGCGACAGAAGCCGGGCAGGTGGTACACGGTGATCCATCCCGTCGCCGGGTCCGTGGCTGCGCCCAGGAGCGAGACGTCGCGCTCGTCCGGCGGCACACTGTCGGGCGCATCCGCTCGCTCAAAACGAATCCCGCACGGCGCCATGGCGGCGTTGAGCATCTCGCCGACCCCCGCGTCGTCGTAGCCGCGTCCCAGGACCCACTTCGATACGGCACTGTGGAGCCTGTCGCGGACCGCGTCAGCTTCCCGTTGGACGTCCACAACCTCTTCGATGATCCATCTCGCGTTGCTCATGCCGTAACTATCGGCACGGCATCGCGGCTTGGACTCCATCATCGCTGATCGCCGGCGGACATCCGTCCGCTTGAGGGGACCACTTTGGTCATGGCGCACGGAGCTTTTTCGCGACGTTCGTTACGTGCCGGCCCTGGAAGCGGGCCTGCGCGAGTTCCTTGGCGCTGGGCTGGCGCGACCCGTCCGCGCCGGCGATGGTCCCGGCGCCCCAGGGCGATCCGCCCTTGACCTCGCTGAGATCGGTGAGTTCAGGGCAGGCATACGGCAGACCGACGTAAACCATGCCGTGGTGCATGAGGGTGTTCACGAAGCTCATGATGGTGCTCTCGTTCCCGCCACCCGTGCCAGTGCTGGTGAAAACGCTGCCCACCTTGCCGACCAGAGCGCCCTTGACCCAAAGCCCGCCCGTCTGGTCGAGGAAGTTGCGCATCTGCGCCGTCATGTTTCCGAAGCGGGTAGGCGTGCCAAAGATGATGGCGTCGTAATCGCCCAGTTCCGTCGGCGAGGCTACGGGCGCGGCCTGATCGAGTTTCGCGCCGTGCTTCTTGGCGACATCCGGCGGCATGGTCTCGGCCACGCGCTTGATGATGACCTCGGCGCCCTCCACGCTGCCTGCCCCCTCCGCGACTGCCTTCGCCATGGTTTCCACGTGGCCGTACATGCTGTAGTAAAGGACGAGAACTCTTGTCATGGTGTACCTCCGTCTGCGAATGGTACGCATTCACCCGGGAGGAAGACAAGAGCCTATTGCGTATAAGGGGTGGAGCAGAGTGTTTCTCTGAAGCAATTGCACCCGCCACATTATGAAGCTGGAGCCTCGCGACCCTCTACCACCATCACCCCTGTCACCCACGTCCCCACGTGGAGAGTCTTGGCAGGGGCGGGGGGATTCGAGATTCGAGGTCGAAATTCCCCATTATCCGAGAGCGCGGAGTCTCCGTTTCCCTCTGGCAAACCGCCACGACCTCCCACGAGCGCCGGCGGAAGTGTTATGTAATTGTTTATGCACGGAGCCATTTTTCCAGCGGGAAATTTTTGCTCCCGACTGGAGCGCAAGGACTTAGAAGGATGGTGGAGGCAAGGGGATTCGAACCCCTGACCTTCTCATTGCGAACGAGACGCTCTACCAACTGAGCTATGCCCCCATCCTATTGATTACCAAGGAGTTACACAATATTTTTAACCCCTCAACTTTTTCATTGTCCACTATTTTTGTCCACTGTAGACTCCCACGTAATGAACTCTTCAGATCACGTGGGATCTTTTGAAAAAGTTGGCGAGTGTCTGTATCGGTACTCATCGAATCAGGTTTATTATGCACGCTTGAAGATAAATGGCAAGGAGGTTCGGCGGTCTCTTAAAACCACTGATCGGACACTTGCAAAACAAAAGTTGGCCTCCCTGCGAACGGAAATGGAAAAGGTCAATCTCAGCTTAGGCAAAATGACGGTCGCCGAATTAACCGACCGTTTCTTGAAAACTCAAAGCCATTTGGCACCCAAAACCGTTAAAACCCGGGAAAAAATCGCCTCTCAAATCAAAAAAGATTGGCCAAAGGGCGCAGATCAACAAATCATGGACGTCAACCCCTCAGACGCAACCACTTGGCTGGGAGTCCAAGCCAAACGCCCCGGAAAACACGGTGCCCTTACAAAATCCACACTCAATGTCTACATTGGCTTTATCCGAGCCATGTTTCAAATGGCCGTAACGGACAGAATGATTGCTTCATCGCCCTGTCAGGGACTAAAGGAGCGTCGCCGTGAAACCCCTGTTCGCCAAACCCCAAGTTGGGATGAATTCAAAAAGATCGTTGCCAATATTCGCGGGCAACCCTTTAACGCTGACGCCCAAGATTCCGCCAATTTCGTGGAATTCCTCGGCCTTTCCGGTCTTGGGAATGCCGAAGCTTCAAGTCTCCAATGGAAACATGTGGATTTCCAAAGGGGAAAGATCAAAGTTCTTCGAAAAAAGACCGCCACGGGATTTGAAATTCCAATATTTCCACAACTTGAACCTTTGCTTAAAAGCCTCCAAGGTCAATCAACACTTGCCCCCGAAACATTCATCCTGCGAATTAAGGATGCCAAAAAAGCTTTGAAAGGGGCATGTAAGAGACTGGGATTGCCTCTCTACTCACACCGAGCTTTGCGCCGATGCTTTATCACCCGCGCAGTGGAAAAGGGTATCGACTTCAAAACCATTGCCGCTTGGCAAGGCCATCGGGACGGGGGTGTCCTAATCGCAAGGACATACAGCCATCTTCGAACTGAACATGCCGATACAATGGCTCGTCGATTGGCTGATGCCGAATAAACTTTACCACTTCACACGCCAAGGCCCCAAGCACCGTCCCCAAAACACAAAAACAGTCTTGACTCTAATGTGACCCTGAAATAGAGTTACCGCATCTGCTCTTTAGCGGATTATGCTTTATGACCGTCATTTGACGGCTAAGCAGACCACTCTACAGGTACGGCTCTGTTCTGAAGAGTGTATCGGTCCTTTGATCGTGGTCCTTCGTGAGTTCGTGGTTGCATTGCATCCACTGGCTCAATTCACAAAGTCAGAGCCAGAAGTGAAATAAGGACGACCATGAGTGAAGATCAAAAAATAAAAGCTCCGTCTTGTGAACGGCTCGCTTTTAGCATTGAGGAAACGGCCAAATTGCTAGGGCTGTCCATCTGCAGTGTCAGGCGACTGCTCAAGCGCGGTTTGATTCGGTCTTCGTGCGGGTTGCGCCACAAGCGTATCTCCAAGAAGGAGATTGACCGCTTTCTGGAAGCAACCCTCGTTTAAATTGAAGTTTCCACCTCTGCCCCCAGAAATGGGGGCAGAGTGATTGGGGACTATGGGGTTGCTCTCAGGCTGACTGTTTGAATCCGTTGGCTGGCGCTATAGGTGCCTCCATCCAGTTGTCGAATCGGCCAATTTGAAATCAATGGGCGCGGGATCCCACCCGCCGGGGCTGAACAAACATTTGGGAAGCGTTATCATTCTTTGAGGGAACTCAATCCCTTGGCCGGCCCCGTCTTGGGCTGTCGTCCTCTTGTTGGTTCAAACCTTTACCGGCGAAGGTCCGGCCCCCTCCGGGTCGGGCTTTCCTCAACCCCATCCCTCCCCCATGATCCGCGAAATCAAAATCCTGACTCTGCGGGAAATTCCCGATGACTACAACACCATGTCCACTCCGCAAGGTTTGGCGGAATTCTGGCGCAGGGAGATCGTCCCGGCCCCGTGGTACGATTCCGAGAAAGAACAGCTTGTGGTGGTGTCGCTGAACACCAAGCTCAAGGTCAAAACCTTCAATCTGGTCTCCATTGGCGTAGCCGATCAAACATCCTGTCATGCCCGCGAAGTCTTCCGATCCGTCATCCTCTCCGCGGCATCCTACGCCATCCCGATGCATAATCATCCTTCGGGTTCCGTCATTCCCAGCGCCGCCGACCTCTTTGCCGCGCGGCAATTGATCAAGGCGGGAAAAATCCTCGGCATCCCCTGTCTTGATTTTCTCATCATCGGGGATGCCTCTCCCAACTCTCCCTCCGGTTATTTCAGTCTGAAACAAGCCGGCCTCGTCTCCTTCGACGCCCCTTAAACCTCCAGTCCTTCACCTCACAAACCAATCGCAAAAAGCCCGATCCTCATAGGTCGGGCTTTTGCTTTCACCCCAACCCGAAAGGAACCATGAATCCAACCCATGACCAGGATCGCATCACCCTCTATTATCGCGAGGGCGCCTCCGACAAAGTGTACCAAGCGGCGATTGAACCGTCCAACGGCGGTTTTGTCGTCAATTTCGCCTATGGTCGCCGCGGCGCGCCCCTCCAGTGCGGAACCAAGACGCAGTCCCCGGTTTCCTATCAGGAAGCCAAGGCCATCTACACCCAACTCGTTCAATCCAAGACCGCCAAGGGCTATACGCCGGGCCAGGACGGCACACCCTACGCCCAGACGGCTGCCGGGGAGCGGGTTTCAGGCATCCACTGTCAGTTGCTCAACGCCATTGATGCGGATGCAGTGGATCCCTTTCTCGACGACACGGCGTATCTGATGCAGGAAAAATTCGACGGCAAACGTCTTCTCCTCCAAAAGACCGGTCAAGCCGTCACCGGCATCAACCGCAAAGGCTTGATCACCGGCATTCCCACGAGCCTGCGGGAAAGCGCCCTGGCCTATCCGCATGATTTTCTCATGGATGGCGAGGCCATCGGCGACACGCTTCATGCCTTTGATCTCCTGAGTCTGGATGGCAGGGACATCCGGACGCTTCCCTATGAAAAGCGTTTGGTGAAACTCCTGAACCTTGCCTCATCCGGCCAGGGCCGGGATATTCGCGTGGCGCAAAGCTGGCGCGATCCCCATCAAAAACGGCATTCCCTGGAAACCCTTCGCAAAATCAACAGGGAAGGCGTGGTCTTCAAGGATTACCGGGCGCCTTACACGGCCGGGCGTCCGGCCTCTGGAGGCAGTCAGTTGAAATACAAGTTCACCCAGACCGCCACCTTCATCGTGACCGGGATCAACCGGCAACGAAGCGTTTCCTTGAGCCTCTATTCCAAAGGAGCCAAGAACCGCCTGGTGGATGCGGGCCATGTCACCATTCCCGCCAATCGGAAAATCCCGCCCTTGGGCGCCACCGTCGAAGTGCGTTATCTCTATGCGTTCCCGGATAGCGGAAAAATCTATCAACCGTTCTATCTGGGCCAGCGGGATGACGTTGAGGCCGGCGCCTGCAGCGTGAAACAGCTCAAGTACCGCAGTGATCCTGAAGAAGAGGACGAAGTCTGAACCTCCTCACCCCATGCCCTGATCTTCCTGGTCAGGGCATTTCCTTTTCGCCGCCAGAGGATCGTCCCGCGCTCCCATATTCCTCCAGGTAAAGCGCCCGGTCTTTTGGCGGCCTCTTTTTTGTCAAAACAAACCCAAAACCAAAACAGAAAGGACCCCATGGCTATCATCCTTGAAGCCAACTACAGCAAGAAGCTGGGGCTGCCTCATTACAGCAGTCACCAGTACGCCATCACGCTGCGCACGGAATTGTCCGGAGTCAATGAAGTGCACGCCGAATCCCAGCGTCTTTACGCCATCCTGCAGGCCGCCGTGGATCGTGAAATGCAAAAGGTGGGCTTTCTGCCCGACCCTGAGTCTCACGGACACAACGGCAATGGCGGAAACGGCCACAACGGAAATGGTCATTCCGATGTCTGGGCCTGTTCGGACAAGCAAAAGGAGCTTATCCTCAACATTGTCCAAGACAACAACCTCGACAAAAACGAGGTCGAAGCCCTGGCCAGGGAACGCTTCAACACGCCGGTCAAGGCGTTGAACAAGCTGGAAGCCTCCGGCCTGATCGACGAACTGCTTGAGAAATACGGCTCTCGTCATCCGCGGGGCCGCGGCAATGGCTGCCGTCGCGGCTTTCACAGGGCAGGTGCGCGATGAATGCCACGCTCGAAGCGCCAGCCCTGGAAGCGGTATCCGCTGAAAAGCAGGGGCGCTCCGTGGAGGAACTGAGCGCCACGGTATCAGCCTCCCGGCTCAACACCTGGATGGCCTGCCGTCTGAAGTTCTGGTTCCGGTACGTGGAGGGCATCAAAAAGCCGCCCACACCGGCCCTGTTTGTGGGTTCCACCATCCACAAGCTGCTGCAGGCATGGAATGTGGCCCGGTGGCGCAAGGAAACCTACAGCCAGGAGGAATGGCGGGAGATATTCCTTCAGAATTGGGAGGATCAGCCGGAGGAAAACCCGATTGACTGGCAGGAGGAAGAGGATGCCGAACGGGAAGCCGCATGGAACCTCATCCAATGCTACTTCCGGGAAACCCCCATCAAACCGGATGAAAAGCCGGAAGGGGTTGAGGTTTACGTGGAAACCGATCTTTCCATGCACGGGCTTCCCAAACTCATCGGCGTCATGGATCTGGTGCGTTCCGGGGGTAGGATCGTGGATTTCAAAACCACGGGACAAACCCCTTCGCCTGAGAAAGCCTCCTTTCTCAACGAAGTCCAGACCTCCTGCTACGCCATCCTCTACCGGGAATCCACCGGCCACGCCGAGTCAGGGATTGAACTCCATCATCTGGTCAAAACCAAGACACCCAAGGTGGCGGTGGTTTCGCTTCCTCCCATGAGCCAGTTGCAGGAGACCCGCTTGTTGCGGCTCATGCAGAGCTACGTGGACGGGCTGGATCGCCGGGACATCACCCCATCGGTGGGATTCCACTGCGCCGGCTGCGAATTCCTCAACGAATGCAAACGCTGGGGATGACCTCCATCCACAAACCCAAGCCGGTTCCGTCCCCATGACGGACCGGCTTTTTCTTTCAATCCATATGAACAACACCATTACCCTGCCCGCGGCGGAATTGCGGACTGCCTTGGCGGGTTTTTCAAAATTCATGCCGCGTTTCAGCAGGCTGCCTGTTTTGGACCACCTGCGGCTCGCGCGTGACACCCAGGGCCGCGTCACCCTGGAGGGCACAAACCTGAATTCGCACGCCCTCTTCCGGTTGGACAAGCCGCAAGAGGGACCGCCAACCGTCATGCTGGCGCCCTGCGCGGGACTGGCCTCCATGAGCAGGAACCTCGACAAAAACGACTTTCTGTCGTTGTCCGCCATTTCCGATTGCGCGGTCAAAATCGGATCCAAACTGGGCGTAAACCTCATCGAAGAGCAGTTTGAGACGCCGCCCCTGGAGGACTTTCCGCAGACGCCCAACCTGGAAGGCCGGGGCATTGCGATCACCCATCTGCGGGAATCCATCCTGCAAGCCTTTAAATGCGCCTTCCCGGACGAAAGCCGTCAGGTCCTGCACGGGGTCTATCTGGACGTCTCCATGGACGGTCATTGCGTGGTGGCCACCGACGGACGCCATCTTTATTCAGCCAATTCGTTCCGGCTGGATATGCGCGACTCCATCATCCTTCCCATCCAGAAGTTCCTGGAATGGAGCGGATTTGTGCAGGATGGCGATTGGAAGCTTGTCGTTGCCAAAAACACCAAGGACCCCCATCTGCGCATTGACAGCCATCATTGGAGCTACCTGACCAAACGGGTTGAAGGCGTCTTTCCAAACTGGCGGCAAGTGGTTCCTTCGGCCAACTCGACTCAAACCCAACTGAGCTTGAGCGATGCCTCCGCCGATCTTCTTGCCGCCGCCCTCCAGCGTCTGCCCGGGGCGTCCGATCCCGATCACCCCGTGCGCCTGTTCATGACACGGGAGGGGTTCAAGGTCAAAGCCCATGCCAAGGGCCAGCCTGGAAGCGCGCAGGCGGAGATCCCCGGAGTGAAAATCCAAGGACGCCCCATGGCCGTCAACCTGAACCGTCAGTACCTGCTCAAAGCCCTGTCCTTCGGCTTCCGGCAGATCGAGTTTGGCCATGGAAACTTGCCCCTGCGCTTCAGCATGGCTGGTAGGCAGATGATTGTCATGCCCCTGAATGATGATCCGCCGGTTCCGCCAGCTACAAGCGCAAGTTCAGATGCGCCTAAACAGAAGTCTCCAACTCCATCCCCTCAACCCGAACCAACCAACCCTGAACCCAACAAACCCATGAAAAACGATCATTCGTCCGCATCAAATGTTTCCGCCGCCCCAGATTCACCGTCCGCAACAACGGGCAGGGCGGAGGAAGCCACGGCCATCAAAACCGCCATCTCCCAGGTCGAAGCCATCAGGGAAGCGCTCAAGGAGACAGCTTCCCACCTTGGCGAACTCATCAACATCCTCAAAAACGCAGCCAAAGAGCAGCGAACCACGGAGAAGGAAGTCGAATCAGTGCGCGAAACCCTGAAAAACCTGCAAAAGGTAAAAATATAATTTGCCCCCCCCCGACCCGAAGGCGCTCCGAGCGGAGCGCCTGTGATGAGGCAACGGGCCGCATCCTCTTTACGGGGGTGCGGCCTCAGTTTTTTGAAAGGAAATCATTATGTCAAACGGTTCAACGGAAAACGGACTTCTGCCCATGCTCAAGCGCGAGGGCGTTCTTCTGAACGTCTCCATCCGGTTTTGGCGCGGGCACAAGAAACTAAAAGCGCAAGACCTGGGTTTGGATCCCAACAATGTCTCGGATCGTCTCGTGAGCCTGGGGCATAAACGGCTCATGCCCAAGGAGGCTCTCGCTCCCTTGGTTCTCATCGAGGGCCAGGCACACGCCTTGGTCGAACAAAATTCATTCCCGTTTTTGAACGGCCTGGCGAGGTTCGTGCCCAACGCACGACTGGCCACGGTGACAGCGAAGCTCAAAGAATTGGAAACCGAGTTCTGGAACGCCAAGGGTTTGTTCCTGCGTCACTACGAGAAGCACCGGGCCACCGCGACGCGTGAGTGGTGTGAGATGGCCCAGCGCTTGTCCACCGATCCCGTGAGTTTGGTGGCAGCGGTTGAGGGTGCTTTCCCTGAAACCTTGAGACTGGAACAGTCCTTTGGGTTTTCCACCCAGCTTTTCCAGATCGCGGTTCCTGAAAGCCTCTCTCTGCGTCTATTGGCGGAGGGCGAGCAGCAAGCTGTACTGGAAGCGCGGCGTCAGGCCGCTCAGGAAGCCACCCGGCATATCCGGCAAAGCACTGAAGGCTTTGTGCGGGAGTGCGTGGCATCGTTGCGGGAACAAACCGTCTTGCTTTGTGACGAGGTGCTCGCCACGATCCGCACGGGAAAAACCGATGGGGTTCACCAGAAGACATTAAACCGGCTGGCCAAGTTCATGGATCAGTTCAAGACAATGAACTTTGCCAACGATCAGGAACTGGAAACGACGTTGGAAAATGCCCGCCTCGAACTTCTTTCCCACACCGCGGCGGAATACCGGGACAATGCCCACGCCCAGAATCAACTGACGGAAGGGCTGACTCGTCTGCGGGACACGGCAAGGGAAATGGCGCGCCAGGACGCCACCGAGATCGTACAGCGCTTCGGCGAGATGGGGAAACGCAAGTTTCACCTGGCCGCATAGCGAAGAATCAACCGAAGGAGAGCGGCCCTGGCCTTCACGGCTGGGGCTGCCTTTCTCTCTCAGAATGATTCTGACAAGCATTGGGCATAAGGCCATATTTCCGCAGCAACAGAATATCAGACAGGAAAGACTCACTTAAAGTCCAACTCCCCGTCTTTGTAAGTTTGAGAATGTTATCCATCTTATGAATACATTCTAAAATCCAACAACCAGCAGCCCTCAGACCGACTTCAATGGCATCGTCTTTACGGACGATGGCATCCTCACTATCCCTGAAGACTATTCGATAAATTGGAAACTCGCCGAGAAAACGTCTGATATAGTCGAAATGCTCCCGTGAAATTACATCAGACTCTTCATTGCTTTTTACTTCTCCGATGACACCAAAAGTCTTTGAACGCGACGAACCCCCGCAGAGTTGATCAAACTCTTTAAAGAGACGATCATCAGTTGGAAAGGGAAAATTTCCAATACTCTCTTTGGAATTGCGTGCACGAAGGCCGACTAAATCAACATGATTGTGTCGTTCTCCACCGAACACAGTGAAATGGGGCAGAAGCAAAAAACCATTTAGCCGGAGATAGCAAGCTGCAAGCTTTTCAGCAAGATTCATGATGGGATTCTATTCCTATAAACGTTTGCCCACAAAACAAAATTTAACTTTCAAAAGAAAGGAGGCTCACATGAGCCATTTCGTAACAGTCAACACCCAAATCAAGGACATCACCGCCTTGCGAACGGCCTGCGAGGAGATGGGCCTGGCCCTGATCGCCAATGCGGAAGCCAGGGGATTTTCCACGCACAAAACCCGGGGCGACTACATCATCAAGCTGAAAGGCCCTTACGACATCGCCCTGAACAAGCAAAAGGACGGCGCCTACGGCCTCACCACGGACTGGTGGGGCAGCTATGTGGAAAAGGAAGTCGGCAAGAATTACGGACGCCTTCTCCAACTGTACGCCGTCCACAAGGCAACCATTGAGGCCCGGAAGAAAGGACATCTGGTCAAACGTCAGACCCGCCAGACGATTGAAGGCGAGGTCATCAACCTTTTAATCGGAGGCGTATGAATCGCACCATCAAAATAACCGTCTCCCCCACCGGCGAAATCGCCATCGAAGCCCTGAATTTCAAGGGTGCCGATTGCGAGAAGGCTACATCCTATCTGGAAAAGGCCCTGGGTGTCATCGGCAAGCGTGTCAAAAAGCCGGAATATGACCGCAAAGCACAGGTCGTCGGCCATCAGGGAGTTGGATCTTGAAAAGTTTCAAGATGAGTGTGACCCCCTCCGGCCATGTCCATTGTCTCTACACCGAACTCATCGACCTGGCGCAATTGGGGAAACTCCAAATTGAAAGAGCATCGACCATCGAGTTTGACGGGAAACGCCAACACTGGGTGGTCCTCAACCGTAAAGGGCAGGTGATCTTCACGGACTGGAGTCGTCAAAACTGTCTGTCATGGGAAGAAAACCACGCAGATCCACTACGAAAGAAATTCAAATGAAAGAAACCATTAAAAATCATGTCCGGGCCGGGTATCCAGGAATCTATCTGATCTCTGCGGAAGAAGCCCGGGTTGAATCTGAATTGAAAGCGGTTGCCGGGGACTTAAAGCACGGGCTCCACATCTGGAGCATTACCACGGGACTTGTGGATGTGGCCCAGAAAGGAGTGCGCGACTGCCATGATGCCGTCGAGGTTCTGCAAGCCATCGGCGAACTGCCCGAAAACACCATGATTCTCCTGAGGGATTGGCATGTGTTTTGGGACGATCCCAATCCAGTAGCGGTGCGGATGTTCAAGGAGGAACTGCGAAGCGCCAAGACTCGCGGAAAAACTATTATCGCGCTGGCGTGTCGCCAGAGGATTCCGCCGGAATTGGAGCGGGAGATCGTCGTGATGGACTTTTCATTGCCCACCGCGGAGGAGTTGGAAACGGTTCTGGATGGCATTGCCGCATCAGCCAAACTGCCCAAACTCAAAAAAGAGGAGAAATTCACGTTCTTGGACGCCGCCAAGGGTATGACGACCACGGAAGCCGAAAATGCGTTCGCCCTGTCCGTTGTGGAAACAGGGGAACTTGATGCGGCTGTCGTGGCCCGCCAAAAAGCCGAAACCCTCAAAAAGAACGGTTTGCTGGAAGTGATCGAAACCGCGGAGTCGTTGGATTCAGTCGGGGGATTGGATGCCCTGAAAGACTGGCTCCGGAAGCGCAAGGAAGCCTTCAGCCGGCATGCGGTTGAATACGGTCTGCCTTCCCCAAAGGGGTTACTCATCCTGGGCATTCCCGGAACAGGCAAAAGCTTGACCGCCAAGGCCACCGCCGCCGCATTCGGCCTGCCACTCCTGAAACTCGACGCTGGACGCCTCTACGGCGGTCTGGTGGGCCAAAGCGAGGGCAACGTGCGCTCCGTCATCCAGACTGCCGAGGCGATGGCTCCGTGCGTGTTGTGGATCGACGAAATCGAGAAGGGGTTTAACGGCTCGAAAAGCTCCGGAGCCACGGATGGAGGCACCAGTTCCCGGGTATTTGGCTCGTTTTTGAGCTGGATGCAGGACAAGAAAGCCCCGGTCTTCATCGTCGCCACCGCCAACGATGTTTCGCAGTTGCCGCCGGAAATGCTCCGCAAAGGACGGTTCGACGAGTTGTTTTTCGTGGATCTGCCCAATCAGGAGGAGCGGCAGGCCATCTGGGGCATCCAGATCGCAAAGCATGGCCGCAATCCCTCGGATTTCGATCTGGGGCATCTGGCCAAGGCCACGGAAGGGTTTACAGGCGCCGAGATCGAACAGGCGTTTGTTGACGCGCTTTTCGCGGCCTTTGCGGAAAACAAGGAGCCCGGCGACCTGTCAATAAGTGAAATTCTAACCGAAGCAGTGCCCCTGTCCCGGCTGATGGCCGAACAGATCAATGAATTGCGAAAATGGTCCAAGGGCCGGGCACGACCGGCCACCAACCCGGAGAAAGAAACCCTATTGCGGCGCATTGCCGCTTGAAAGGAAAAACATGAACGAACCCGAACCGCCGCCGATCTCCCCTGAACTGCGCCGAGAAATGATCCGGCAAGCCCGGTATGCAGGAGGTGAAAATCAAACCATCAACGAAATCATCTATGACCACGCCGATAGCTGGGTCACCGATTTTGAAAACAACAACGGAATCGAATTGAACAACGAGGACAGGCAAAGCGCCATCGAAGCTTTTTCAGATGCCTTTTTCGATCCATCACTGGCGGATGAGGACGAGAAGGTTGACGCACAAAAAACCTGCGCCATTCCAGAGGCACAACCAGCATAACCTTTTGCCTCCGACCCGAGGCGCCGCAAGGCGTCTGCACGGAGGCAACGCCGGGGCCGCATCCCAACGGGTGCGGCCCCTGGCGACATCACGAAAGGAATCCCATGCCCAGAATCTTGAACCCCAAAAACTGGCTGGCAGTGATCATCGTTGCGACCACGGCCATTGTCGAAATCATCGAGATCATTCGCAAACGGCGCGCCCAAAAGTAAAGGCGCCGCCCCGCCTGCACGAAAGGAAATCCATGAACCAACCCCATCAACACCCAACCCTGACCGTTCTGGCCATCATTTATGCGGCGGCTGTGGCGCTCGGGATCGCCTTTGCGCGATACCGCGCCCAACGCGCCATCATCCCCCAAACATCCACACCGCAAGGAGAATTGTGAGCCCTGGAAATCTGACCTGCGCCGGTCTTGCCGTCCTCATCGGCGCGACGGCGGTGACAGCCGCCGTATTGGCAAAACCCGTCATGATCATCGTCACGGCGGGCGCCGGCTTTGGCTTTGGCCGATGGGTCGGCAAAAGATTCTGGCCCCAATAAACGCATCAACATCAACCAAGCCGCCCCATGTCTCTCTGCGTGGGGCGGCTTTTCACAACATCAGGAGATTTATGGGTTATTCACATCATTGGACTCAATCCCGGTCATTTACGATGCCGGAATGGAAACAGCTCATGGCGGCAACCAGACAGATCTTTCGACTGGCTGCAGCCGAAGGAATCGCGCTGGCAGGCCCCGAGGGAGAAGGCGAAACCAAAGTCGCAGATCACCAGATCGCCTTCAATGGCATCAACGGCCAATCGTGCGAGTCCTTCATTTTGGAGCGATGTCCAGTCCCACGGCATGGTCGGAAAAAATGTTTTGACTACTGCAAGACGGAGCACTGTCCATATGATCGCGTGGTCGTCTCCGTGCTGGCCGCCGCAAGAAAAATTGCGCCAGACGCCATTACGATAAAAAGCGACGGCGGCAAAGGCGTATTCCGCCAAACGCTGTACGCAAAACAGTAGCAAGCCGAAGGCAGGGTTAAATCGCCAAACCGAATGGGCAGTAAAACTCTCAGCCGCCCGGGTTGTCCGGAGCGGCTGAGAGTTTTATGAAGAAAGAACTGGATAGATTTTTTTTAGCTCATGTAATTTTCCACATTGGCATCATAGCTGTGCCGCAGGATTTTTCCGAAGTGCTGTCATAGACTCGATTCGAAGTGCGGCCTTAATTTGGAAAACGCAGAGCCGTCTTCCGTGCCGCAGCTTGAC